>JAWUYA010000001.1:0-98195 GCA_034111045.1 Colwellia sp.
TTTTCGCCAATTATACAAGGTTGATTCACCAATACCCATTTCGATAGACAATTTTGATATCGATATATTATTGGGTGGCATCATTTTCTGAAGAGCCGACTCTTTTTGCTGCGTTGAATAAGTTGACATTGTTGTTCCACGCCCTCTACTTAATTTTAATGATTAAATATTAAGCGCGACAACTAGTCTGACAGAGAGGGTATGGGTAATGAGATAATTGATAAACCTTTATCTGAGAAAGGCTGACTAGCTTATTTTTAATATAAGGAACTGCAAGGATCAATAATGGGATCAATAATAACCCCGCAAATAAGATATCTATTTTAACTTCTGAATTCATTTAATACTCCAATTCCTTTGAAAACATAACGAGGCTGTAGAATTAACCTCTTTTTATCATTTTTTTATTTAAGATTAATACTTTAACGATAAATTTTTTATTTTAAAAAGATTAGAAGATTAGGACATCCCTTCAAGTTTTTTAATTCCTTTATTGTGATAGCGTAATCTAGCAAAAGGGGTTCCGGTTAATGAATTGAAAGTTGAGCCGCATTCAGGCTCTTTGCATTTGAAACCTTGTAAGCCAGAAGATCTCCTCCACATTAATGCTCTCTGCTGAGCAGTATAATTTATACGAGATCTTCTTTTCATAGCAACGCTCCTTTATATTAAGGATAGCGTTGCATTCACCAATTGGACTCAAGGCACATAGAAGACCTTAACACAGTCATTTTATCATGTGTTTTAAATGATTATTAAGGTTCACTTATGCCCGTTGAAGTCAGGTTACAACTTTATTTGAAGGGTTTTTGCTACTTTTTTAATAAATAAAACTTACCGCCACATTGGTTTTTATCTTTATTCTCAAAAGCCCATTTTTGTTCAACGGCATAACTAGGCTTGCTTGAGGTTTTTGTTTCTATGTTTATTTAGCTTCTACAATAGTACGGGGTATTTCAATCGTTTAAATGCACTTGCTTTAACTTAATAAAAGGTCTTTAGGTTGAATTATACCAACCCCATAAGCCTAATGAAAACCCTTCCAGGAGGTCGATACCCAAGGCTGATTTGAGCAGGTATATCATCACTAAACCACATAGTGAGCTAAGTAACACGAACAAGCAAAATATGATGACTAATGCTGCCAAGGCTAATGATTTTTCTCGCCGATTCAGCGAGCGTAAATTAAGGCCCATTAACAGCACATAATATATTCGGTATTCAGTAAAAGGAACAGGTACTGTGCCCCTCACATCGACTTTATGTTTACGATACTGACCGCTTCCTATCGCCACTTTAATATGTTGAAGTTGGCTATCCGTTAATTTGGATGCTGTTACCTTAGGCAGTCGGCTCAGGAAATTCATGATGTCAGGGTCTTGCCTAATCGATTTTTTATAATTCAAAAAACACCCCTTTATTTAAAACCCGTTAGCGTAGACTATGGCGACGATGTTTGACATAACTCATCGCTATATGCTCCAAAACACCATAAATAGAGCGGGGTAAAATAGAAATTAAGGCACATCCGAACGTTGAAAGTGTACGTAGCGGTTCTTCAGCTATTATTCCCGGGTGAGTGATTAACGCCTGGTGGATTAATTTGATCGCACTCCAGCTATTGCCTGAGCGAATGGCTCTACGTGCAAGGTAACGAAATTGATAGGCCTTAGCTAAAGTTGAGTAACGTTTAAAGAATTCTTCGTTACCGACGATATTTTTTTTAACGGCTAAACACCAATTATCGTATTGATTTTTTACATTGGCGGAGAGACCGCTATCATTGACTCGGTAATAGGTCAGTGGGACGTCAATACCTTCAAACTTCCACTTTTTAAGTAAGGCGATCCTAAGCCAAAGCCCGATGTCTTCAGATTGGCGTAATTCTTCATCAAATACACATTTATGCCGGGTTTTTGGACACTCAAAGGTCATTTCTCGGAGGAGCCGATGACGGATCACCGGTGCAGAACCATTGCCAACAGGATTGCGGCAAAAAATATCCTTACAGGTGATGTTTTTTAATTTAGGGAATTGACCTATCCCCATCAGTTTACCTTGCTCATTAACAAATAAAGAAGGGCAATAACTAACACCTACAGTGGGACGACTGTTCAAATGATTAACATGGGAGGCCAGCTTTTCATTGGCCCAATAGTCATCGGCATCAAGCAAGGCAACATAAAGCCCTCTAGCAACAAGGATCCCACTATTACGAGCACCTGACAATCCTCTGTTAGCTTGTTGAATAAGCTTGATGCGTGGGTCACTAAACTCCTTGAGTTTATCAACGGTGCCATCTGTACTGCCATCGTTAACACAAATCACTTCAAAATTTTGAAACGTTTGCGCTAACACCGATTTAATACACTGTTGGATATGGTGCTCAACGTTATACATAGGTATAACCACTGTTACCATGGGTAAAGATTGTTTATTCATTAGTTTGACTCCTTATTGAAAGGGATTTTGATCGGGCAAAATTCTGGGTGAGGGTTGGCTTTGAAAATAGCACCAAGAGCCAAGTTATACTGCTTGCCAATAACACTAAAGCTAGATCCTCTGGTGTCTCTATTGGGAAGATCAGTAAACTCAAGGTACTAATACATAAGCAAAACAAACGAGCGTATAATTCATATTGATAGGCCGCCTGTGCGCGTAATAAATTACAATGAGTGTCTACGTAAAGGCCAGATAATGCAGCCAGACATAACAGTGTGATCACCATATATTGCTGTTGCCATTGCTGGTCAAACAACATTGGCACGTAAAAGGGCACAGCGATGGCTTGGCAAATAAACAACAGGGCAACCGCGGTAGTGATCAGATAGATCCAACGGATATTTTGCGATAGTTGCCCTTGCCTGTGTTTATCACAAAGGTAAGGATAAAGAGCCGAATTAAAGGCATTATTTAGCGATTGACTTAAACCGACGCCAGCGCTTTTCGCGAAGCTGTACAAGCCAAACATTTCGGGACTTAATAATCGAGCCCCAATTAACATGTCAAGTTGCATACGCAGGGCCCTGACTAACTCAGTTAACAGTAATTGACCTGAGGTTCTACAAAGAATCACAAAGGTGTTGAGCTCAAAACCAATACCAAAACGTCGCACCGGAGCAAAATAAAATAAACCTACCCACATGAGCGCAAAGACCCATTTTCCATAAACAACGGACATAATGCCAAAATCAAATAGTGCAAATACCGCAATTGTCATGTTTTCTGCCAAAATACAGCCGGCATTTCGTACGCTATAAAATCGCATGTTACTGGCTCGCTGAATTAAGAACACCTTGATACTCACCAGCGGGTAAAGTAGATAAACACCGGCCATTGCGACGAGTAATTGAGTCACTGCAGGATTATGATAAAAATCGCCAACGGGGATAGCCAAGGCACTCTGCATTCCTGCTAAAGACAAACACACTAACCATTGTAATATGGCGCCGTTTTTCGCGTATTGCTTGAGGTTATCTGCTGAACACTGGATTATTTGTGTGCCCGCACCTGAGCGCAACATAAGCTTAAAGATCTCATGACATGCCAATGCGAGCATGACGGTACCGTATTCAATAGCCGTCAATTTAGCCGCTAATGCTAGGATCACCAGTATTCTGGAAATTTTGGCTGCGACTTCAGTGAGCAATAACCAAGTGGTGTTATCGAGTAAACGTCTGTTTTCACATTGTTGTAATATAAATTTCACAACGCTTACCTGATCAATGGAATTATAGAGAATAATTCAAGAATCGTTCCAAGTAAGTGTGAATTTTAACTTGATGAATTTAAATAGGTATTTACTTTTTACAATCGAAATAATTTGATTTTCGCTATTTGCACACAATCAAAAATTGCAAATAGCGAAAAAAGCAAAAGGAAAAATCGACGGGCACTGAGGCGTGAAGTGTCGTTATTTCTATTCTTGCCACTGTTGTATCTTACGATATAAAGTAGAAGGACTGACTTTAAGCAAACTCGCCGCTTTGACAATATTATCACTACAAGCAGCTATAGCATGTTCAATGGCCGCTTTTTCAACTGCCGCTAAACTGCACACCTCTGCAAAGTTGTTGAGCGAAGAGGTAGGGTCGAGTACCGAAAATTGTTCTGCTGATATATATGTATCTGAAGCTGGTTTTTGATTGGTCAACTCACTTATCTCGCATTCGTTTAGTTGCAGCTGTCGACCCAAGTTTTGTTCGGTCAACAAGGGGCCTTCTGACATCACGATGGCACTGTGGATAGTATTTTCAAGCTGTCTGACATTACCAGGCCAACGATAATGATTGATTAACTTTTCTGCATCTGACGTCATGCCAACAAATACTTTTTGTTCGAGATCACTAAAGTGATTAATAAAATGTTGAGCAATTTGACTGGGATCCTTCTCTCTTTCGCACAAAGGAGGTAGATTAATGGAGATAACATTGAGTCGGTAGTACAAGTCTTCTCGCAGATGTCCGTCGGAAATTGCCTCAAAGGGCTCTCTGTTGGTGGCACTGATAAATCGAATGTCCACCTTTTCAGTTTTACTGCTGCCCACTCTTTGAAAGGTACCCGTTTGAATAAAACGCAAAATTTTGGCCTGTAAAGCGATATCCATTTCACCTAATTCATCCAAAAACAAAGTACCATTGTGAGCAAGAGTAGCGGCACCATCACGGTTTGATATCGCCCCAGAAAAGGCGCCTTTTATATGACCAAATATTTCAGACTCCATTAGTTCGTGGGGTATAGCGGCGCAATTAAGGCATATCAAGGGTTGATCTTTTCGTTGGCTGAGATTGTGGATAGCATCAGCGGCGAGCTCTTTACCTGAGCCACTTGGCCCTGTAATAAATACCGATGCATTACTTATCGCACAACGTTCGATGCCATCATAAACAAATTGCATGGCGATTGATTGACCAATAAAATGCTGAAAGTGACGTTTTCGTTTAGCTTGCACTTGTTCGAGGGTATGACGAAGTAAGCTTCGCTCTGCAAGTACTTCTCGGAAAATTAAGGCCTGCTGTATACTTATCTTTAAATCTTTATTATTCCAGGGTTTTTTTATATACCCCCATATTTTCCCCGAGTTTATTGCGGTGATCACATCACTCAACTCTGTATAGGCGGTAAGCATAATTCTTACGGTGTCTGGCCATTGATCTGCCACTTTTTGCAGGAATTCGTTACCGCTCATGCCCGGCATATTTTTATCTGAAATAACAATATCGATGTAATTATTCTGCAGAATACTCAGCCCTTCTTCTGCGGTACTTGCGCTATATACCTCTAAATTCATATCGTGAACCAAACGCTTTAATGAGAAGAGGATATCTATCTCATCATCAACAAATAAAATACTAGCATTAGTGTGTCCGGTCATTGGCAATATATATTCCATGCGGTAAATAGGGGTTTGTCCACAATGACACATCTTTCGGCTCTTTTCACTTATTAGTATTTTTTAATGAGTCAATGAGTAGAAATACAAGGACCAAGATGTAACACCCTAGCTATATTACTGTTGTTGTAGCATCGATGATAAAACACTAGGAAATACGGGTCTATGAGTGGATAACCAATAGTGTATTCAGCTTACTGATATTAGTTATTGACGCATGAGGGGCGGAACCCAATGTGGTCGGCTAGATTTTTAAAATAAGTGCAGTCATTAGCAAATTGCATAGCATATTGCGAAAACGGCTGTAGCAAGCAATATAGATAAAAAAAATAAAAAACATAACATTATAAATCAATTAGTTATAAAAACAATAAACTGGCATGAATGTCGCTTTATAGAGTTGTAACCTGAGAATTTTAGAACTAAATATGGGGACTGATGCCCTACTAGTGGTTACGCTGACCTAAATTTTCGGCATACGGCACCCCTTATCGCGACTAAGACGGTCACGAAGATGTGGTAACCATAATAATGGGCAATATCAATAGCGTTTACATTTCAATTAGGGGTAGGTACATGAATAACAAGCAGTCAACTATTTTTTTATGTAGCATATTATTATTCAACTCAACAGAGGCGGTAGCAGGTTCATTACTTGGTCCTGATTTGTTAGGCTATTCTGCCATTGCTGCTGCGGCAATAACGATAGAAGCAGATGGCTTTGTCAGTGATGATCTCGGTTCACAAGCGGCGGTTAATCTCGGTGCTGGCGCTGAGACTGCAAATCTATATGCTGGTGCCGCGGTGACTACAGGTGATAGCTCTAGCGCCGGCAACATATATGCTGGCGAAGCCGCTGGTATAGGTGCTAATGGTACCGCTGGCAACATATATGCTGGTGCAGCTGTTGTGATAGGGGCTGCAGGAAACGCTGCAAATCTATACTCTGGTACCGCCATCAGTTTGGGCGATAGTGCTTCTGTAGGCGATATTTATGCCGCGGGGATAATCACGGGGACAGGGGCAAATAGTGCTACTGCTTACACTGATACGGCATCGAGTATAGATGCCTATAAAGAAACATTAGACACTGTAAAAGCCATTGAACAAATAATGAGTGCGCAAGTGATTTTATTTGGCCTTGACAGTGATTTTTCTCTGCTGACGACATTGGGTACTTATACTTTTGAACCCGGAGTATATGAAGGCTCTGCGCTGACTATCACTGCAGCGTCAACCATTACTCTTGATGGTAAGGGTGCAGAAAACCCATTGTGGATTTTTAATTTCAGTGGGGCTCTGACGGTGGGTGCTAGCACCATGTTCGAAATAACTAACGCAGGTGATGGTGCTAGTGTGATATGGAATACCGGAGGTGCTGTAACGCTAGGGGCCCAAACATCTTTCATTGGCACCACTTTCGCCAATGGAGCGATATCCGGTGGTGCTGGCTCAAACGTTAGTTGCGGCAACCTATTTTCTATTGCGGCGATAGATATAAGTTCGCTGATATCAACCAATTGTATTGGCTCAGACACATGGGATGGCTCAATTAATGGCTTAAATGACGGCCTTGATATAACTAATGGCGTCGCCTCAAACGGTATATCTGTCCCATTAAAAACGTGTCCAAAAAATTGGTAAGCGTCTTCTTTAGAGATATATCACCCCCCTAGTATCGCCTTATAAGACTAACGTTCTTGGCTAAAGTTTGCGATAAGGGAGCTTCAAGTAAGCTGTTGTCTGTTGTTTTGGGTATTGGGCCCTAAGTTATCTGTATTGTAAGTCGGTCTATTTTGCCTAAAATTGAAGAGTGGGTGTAAATGTGATTAATGATGTTCGTATTGATCAAGCAATGATAAATAGGGAGAAAACCGCTGTTGAGTGATCAATACTACAGACCTGATACCGTAAAAAATGATGAGGCTATTGACTGTAAAAGAGCAACGCCAACAAGACGGATAAGTCTGCATTCATTGTCCGCAATCAATTCACATTATTTACATTCATTTAAACTAAGTCTTCAACCATATCAAACTGCAATTGGCACAATCGCTGATAGAGTTTTGAACTTGTCAGTAACGACTTGTGATTACCCACATCAACCACCCTACCTTGCTCCATCACAACAATTATATCAGCGTGTA
The DNA here is from genome assembly GCA_034111045.1 of Colwellia sp. Classification (GTDB taxonomy): domain Bacteria; phylum Pseudomonadota; class Gammaproteobacteria; order Enterobacterales; family Alteromonadaceae; genus JALJPB01. The sequence goes on from JAWUYA010000001.1 coordinate 7,540, forward strand.
CCACTGTAGCTAATCGATGCGCAATAATAATAGTCGTTCTATTAACCATCAATTCTTTTAGTGCGGCTTGTACATGATGCTCACTTTGAGCATCAAGCGCACTAGTGGCTTCATCGAGTAGTAAAATCTCAGGGTCTTTGAGTATCGCTCTAGCAAGGGCAATACGCTGCTTTTGTCCACCAGACAATCTAACGCCCTGCTCGCCCAAAAAGCTTTTATAACCCCCAGGTAATTGTTCGATAAATTCATGGGCATGTGCTCTTTTGGCAGCATTAATGACCGCATCATCACTAGCATTAGGATTACCGTAACGTATGTTATGCCAAACATCGCTACTAAAAAGAATAGGGTGTTGAGGTACCATGCCCATTAATTGCCTTAAACTTTTTAAATTTAAGGCTTTTATATCAATACCATGACAGTTTATTTGGCCTTGTTGGGGATCATAAAAACGTTGTAATAATTCAAATAATGTTGTTTTCCCCGCACCCGACGGCCCCACTAATGCAACAACTTTACCGGCAGGAATGGTTAAGTTAATATTTTTTAATGCGGCACTATCTGGTCGTGAAGGATAGTAAAAATCAACATTGTTAAATGTCAGTATCGCTGTTGATGGTTGTTCTGGGAATGGTAAAACGGTATCCGGTGTGTTGATATCACTTTGTACTTCTAACAATGCTAATAATCGAGTTGCCGAGCCCGCCGCACGTTGCAGCTCACCATAAACTTCGGCAACGGTAGCGACACTCATAGCGACCATAATGGCGTAAAAAACAAAAGCACCTAATTCACCACCACTCATCCTGCCATTGAGTACATCCATGCCACCCACCCATAACATTATGGAAATAGCACCAAAGGTTAAAAATATAACGGCAGCAATTAACAATGACCGTTGTTTTATTCTACGTTTTGCCACGGCAAAGGCTTTTTCAACTTCTTCACCAAAAGCCGATTGTTCTCGCTGTTCATGAGTATAACTTTGCACCACTTTAATATTTTGAATAATTTCGCCAGCATAAGTGCCAATATCGGCAATAGCCTCTTGCGAACTTGCAGCTAAACTTCTCACTTTTTTGCCATAAACCATCATAGGCACCAAAATAAGCGGTACGCAAACAACCACAAAAAGTGTTAATTTTAAGTTAGTCACTAGCAGCATAACTGTGCCGCCAAGCAACATTAGCATGCTGCGAAGCGCCATTGAAAAAGAAGAGCCTATAATAGATTGTAATAATGCCGTATCTGTAGTTAACCTTGACATTAATTCACCACTTCGATTTTCTTCAAAGTAGCTTGGATGAAGCGTAACAATTTGGTTAAAAACCGCCCGTCTAATATCGGCACTAACCCTTTCACCCAGCCATGACATTAAATAAAAACGGCTAAAAGTGCCAATAGCTAACAAAAACACCAGCGCTATTAAAGCCATAATAGCAGACGTTAGTTGCTGCTCAGAGCCTGCGATAAAACCATTATCAATAACAAATTTAACCCCTTGTCCCAAAGACAAGTTAACACCCGCTGTTATCAACAAGGCAACTAATGCCAGTGCCACCATTAATTTATAAGGTTTAATAAAAGCAAAAATAGGTAATAAGCTTTTAAACGCTTGCTTTTCTTTAATAGTATCCGCCGGTTTTGCAGTATGTATTGCTGCTTTAGTTTGATCTTCCACATTAAACTCTATTTTCTTTCGATTAAATAAATATGGTTACAAACATTTCAAATTCAAGGTTGGCATATAGGATAGCTATGATAGGATGACAGAAATTCTTGAAGGAAAATATGATGAAAACTATACTTGCGCTAATCGTCGCCGCTGGCATTATTTATTACCTGGTATCTAATGCTAATAATGAAAAAAACGCGGAACAAAACATTGCCCTAGGTACGGCATTTTTAGCAGAAAACAAATCAAAAGAAGGCGTAAAAACTACAACGTCAGGTTTACAATATTTAGTATTAACCCCATCCGATAAAGCACAACATCCAAAGACAAGTGATAAGGTAACAGTGCATTATCATGGCACTTTAATTGATGGCACTATATTTGATAGTTCTGTTGATCGTGGTGAGCCAATTTCTTTTCGATTAAATCAAGTGATTAAAGGTTGGACCGAAGGCTTACCATTAATGGTAATAGGGGAAAAAACTCGGTTTTTCATCCCTAGTGAACTTGGCTATGGCAACCGTAACACAGGTAAAATTGAAGGCGGTTCAGTACTGATTTTTGATGTTGAATTAATCGCCATTCACTAATTAAACATCAATAAATGAGAATGGGTTACCTAAAAATGTAACCCACCATTACACTATCATTTAGCCATCGCTTGGCAAACTAACTAACAACCCATTCATTTTATTTTTAAACTCAACACTCATAATTTTATCTATTTGTTCTGGCTTAGCAAAAAAGTAACCTTGGATAACATCGCAGCCTAAACTACGGATATAATTGAGTTGCTCTTGAGTTTCAATACCTTCAGCAATGCAGGTGAGGTTTAAGTTATTCGCTAGTGAAACTATCGATTTAATTATCGGTTTGTTCATCGGATTAGACTCTAGGTTTTGAAAAAAACTCTGATCTATTTTAATCACATCTATCGGAAATATACTTAAATAGGTTAAAGAGGAATACCCCGTACCAAAGTCATCAAGTAACAGTTTAAAACCTAAAGACTTGAGCTCTTCAAGACGAAATAAGGCAATAGTTTTATCGGTTAATAAAGTGCCTTCGGTAATTTCTAATCGTAAAGCATTTGACGTTAAATTATGTTTAAGCAGTAATCTTTCTAGTGTGGCAGCTAGCCCTTCTTGAAGTATGTGAATAGCCGATAAATTAACTGAGATGTAGGTGCCTTCAAATACTGTTTGCCAATGGCAGTAATCAGTTAATGCTCGGTCGATAGCACGTTCAGTAATTTGATTAATAATACCTACATCTTCAGCAATAGGGATAAAAGTGGCTGGTGATATCATGCTTTTATTGTGGGGCCAACGCAGTAGTAACTCAAAGCCGACTAATCGCTGCTCAGCACAATCAATGATTGGCTGATAGCAATTAACTAGATCATCATTGCTAAAGGCTAATTGTAACTCGCCTTCTAAAGCGATGCGCTTTTGCACTTTTACATTAATGGCTTTAGTAAAAAATTCAAAACGAGAACGTCCAGTTTGTTTGGCATGAATCATGGCTAAATCGGCTTTTTGAATAAGCTGAGCTGAGTCTTGTGCATCATCAGGGTAAATAGCAATACCTATACTTGCTGAAACATTAACATGAGTACCCATAAGTTTAAGAGGTAATGAAAGGCGCTCGATGATGCGCTGAGCTAACTTGTTCAAATGTTCAATGCTATCAAAGCTATTAATGAGGATCATAAACTCATCACCACTTTGACGAGCAACTACATCTCTAATTTTAACATTTTCATTTAATGTTTGCGCGACATAACGTAATAAATCATCTCCAACAGCATGACCAAGAGAGTCATTAACTTGTTTAAATTTATCAAGATCAATAAAAAACAAGGCTGATTTATTTTTAGTGATATGGTGCTCTTCGATCGTCTGTTCTATCTTTTCCAGTATCATTTTTCGATTGGGTAAGTTAGTTAAATAATCATAATGAGCCATGTGCCTTAACTTTTCTTCCGCTTTTTTTTGTACCGTAATGTCCGCAATAACAATCACATAATGACTGATTTTTTTGTCTACTTTGATAATAGGATTAATTTTAATCAGCACAGCATGGTTAGCTTGAAGTTGCGTTTTAATTAGCTCTTCACCTTGCCAACTTTCACCGGGTTCAATTTGATCAATTATCTTTTTAAATTTTCGAAACTTTTGCTCGCCCAGTGAACTTTCCACTTCTTTGGCACTGGGTATTCTACCCGATTTTTTTGTTGAGAAAGCCTTTAAAAACGTGTCGTTTGCCGATAGGGGGATTAATTTAGCGTCAACAATAAGTACCCAATCATTAATTTGACTAAAGGCTTCTCCAAATAAAGTGACTTTAGTTTCATCCGCTTTTGGCTGGGTAATATTGGTATAAATACCATAAATCAGTAAGGGTTTACCTTGCTCATCAACACTAACAATTCGCCCAATATCCTGATACCACAACCATTGCCCATTTTTTGCTAACATTTGATAGGAAGCATCCCAAGTAGCCCTTGTTCCAGCGACAAAACCTTCCCACTCTTGTTGGAGGCGAAGTAAGTCATCGTAATGAATTTTTCCAAGGTGCTCACTTATAGAATGAGGTAAGGTTAACTGGTGATAACCTAATCCTTCTGTTAACCGTTTATCATAAAACTTATCATCATTAACGTGATAGTCCCACACCCCACAATTGTTGATTTGTAATGCGAGTAACATACGCCGCTCACTTTCTTTAGTTTTGAGGTGAGCAAGATTGAGAGTACGGCGTCTGTTATTTGAGTTTATGATGTAAAGGCTGGCAATGAGGATAAAACAAATAAAATAAAATATTTTAGCAACAAACGACAACCAAGGTGCTGGCAAAGAATTAATATCTATTAACAGGGCAGCTGATTTTTTTCCCGACAGGGGATCAATTGCTGTTATCTTTAAGTGGTAGTTTCCTGAAGAGAGTTTTGGCAGTAACAGCTCATTTTTATAGTAGTGATGAAAATTAAATGAGTCTGGGCCGCTGAGTTCAATATCATAGTGGGTTTTACTTTGTCGAACAAAAGACAGGGTTGAATAGTTTACAATTAAACCGTACTCATCATAAGCTAGATCGATTTTCTGTGGAGACAATGATGTAAACACCTTACTGTCGTTTGATAACAAGGCTAAGTCCGTTAAGGTAACTTTATAGTTTTTTGTGCCTTGCTCATCACTTTTATTGGAGAAAAACGCTTGGGGATCAAAAAAAGAAAGGCCTCTTGTCGAGCCATAGACCAATCGATTATCATTCAATTGGGTGAAGGCACCACCGTTATATTGATTCGCTAACAAACCATTATCCGCATCAAACTGTTCAAGGTGAAGGCTAGTTAACTCTAATCGAAATATTCCCAATCGAGAACTAAACCACAGGTTGTTAAATGCATCTAATTGCAAACCATAAATGCTAGCTGAAGGTAAAATGTTTGATGTTTCAAAACGATACTTTTCTTTAAACGATGTCAGGTCTAAACCAATTAAGCCTTCACCTGACATAGATAACCAAAGGGTATTATTTTTATCAACAACCCAATTATCAACATAATCATAAGATTGTGCTTGATGATTTTTCACCTTATAAATCAGTTGATGCGCTTTAGTTTCAATATTAAATTGATGGAGGTGACCGGAAGAAACAAGTAATAATTGATTGTCATTCCCAGAAATACTCGGCAAAAAGCCGAGGCTAAATTCAGGGGGGCTTATTTGATTAAGCCATTTTAAAGGCTCAACCTCCCCCGTTACTGAATTATAAAGATAATAACTTGCAGAAGTAACAAATAAAATTTTAGTTTTATCCATTATATAGTAACCAAATGGCCGCTGGTTGTTGAGAATATCAAGCATTGCACGGCTATAATTGGGAGCCGAAACCGTTAATGTTATTTTATCAAAAATGTGTAATCCATCATCATTTTCTAGCCAAAGTTTACTGTCATCATTGTCATAAGGAGATATATTGCTGATTACCTCGGCACCCGTCACTTTTTTACTTCCATCACTCATTAAAAAGGACTGATTTATTGCTTTTTTTAGATCAAGTCTATTTAGGCCATTATCTGTTCCCACCCACAGTATTTCATTACTGTCTTGATAAACCGATAACACATTATCATGACTTAGTGTTGGTATGGTTGATGCGCTGACATGGTTGAAACGTAATGTCTTTGGTGACCAAATCATAACCCCTTGAGATTTTGATGAAAGCCATAAATTACCGCTATTATCTTCAAATAAATCTAATATGCTATCGTCAGTGATCTGATAACGGGAATCACTAAACTTTAGTAGTTGAGTTAAAGTTAAGGTATCTCTATTTAAGCTAAACAATCCTTTATCACTAGCAATGACATAATTATTTTGATGGAGCACAGCATCCCAAATATTTAAATGGGGGACAATTAATTTAACACTCACTTGTTTAATAGACTGTTGATCGGTATTTTGCAGCTGGAATAACCCTTCAACGGTGCCCATTAATAAACCCATTTTGTCATCTTTTATTAAAAACTTGGTATTATTGCTGGCTTCACTGTGCTTTATACTCGTTGCTTGATGGGGAATAAATAAATTTTCTTTGGTTATGGTGTTTAATCGGTATAACCCATTAGCAGTTGCACAGAATAACCAATCATCTTCTTTATAAAGTGCCCTCACAAAATTATCTTTACGGTCTAAACTCAAATAATGTAATAATTTTCCATTTTGAGTATTTAGAGAATAAACTTGGTTAGAGATCGCTAACCATAAAAGATCTGACTCGCCTTGCGCTATCGAAACGACTTCAGAGATAACTGATTTATCCGCCGTTAAACGCCCATCAAAAATGTGTTCAATAACGAGTGTGCTGGTATCAATTTTGAAAAGCCCTGAAGACAAGGTACTCACCCATAAATTATGCTGCCTATCAATAAACAACGTGGTGATTGTTTCTGTTGAAAAGACACCATTAGGGCCATCAATAAATTTAACTTGATAACCGTCATAGCGGTTTAAGCCCATATCTGTTGCTATCCAAATAAATCCTTGAGCATCTTGTAGCGTTTTATTGACTTTGCTTTGCGATAAACCCTCGTTTGGAGAGAGTCTTTTTAGGAAGTGGCTAGCATTACTGCTCAATATTTGAGCTGATGTTGTTTGTAACAAAAAACAGTTCATCATTAAAAAATTAATTAAAAATACAATAGCGATTGAAATTGTGTTTTTATGCACAGAAAATCCGAATTAAAAGCAACTGGCATTACCAGTAAGAATAATACTTAATGTTATCTTACCTGTACTGGCTTAATATCACTAGAATAAAAATAAATCATTCCATAACGGCCTCAAATCATAATAACAACTTACTGATAATGTTATTATTGTTACCTGTTATTTTATCAATATAGTAGTATGCAAAGTCGGAACAATAGCATATAAAAAACAACTGTTTGATCAAAGTAAAAATACTTCTCTATAAATTTATAAGTGCTATAAAATAATCATTTTAACGCGCTTAATATTTTTTCGGAGGCCTAGGTCATAAAATCAAGCCGTTAAGTTCAGCAACATCGGTAGTTGTTAATTGCTTATTTTTATTATTGCTGATGCTCTACGAATGACTCAATCACCCAATAAATCAGCTAACTTTTACAATTAGTATTTAAAAAATCAATCGTGGTATTGGTTAACTCTTGCCGTGTTGAGCTGAAACTATGATCATCATCGAGTAACTTATAAATAATTTTACTCTCTTTTGTTGCCTGTAATGCAGTTAACAGTGGTGCAATATGTAACTCATGGGGTATAACCCGAGTATTAGCGCCAACCAGCATAACTGAACGGCCATTAATTTTTTTTGCTCGCCTGATTAAATCTAACTCACTAGCATATTTTTTGGTTTCCTGTTTTGCCTTATCACCAGACCACCCTTTCAACATGAATAAAGTATCGCCGTAATGTTCCCAGGGAATTGCCGTATTAGGGTCATTGACAAAACCTACACCATTTGCGCCCAAATTGGCTCCATCCCAGGCAACCGAACATTTAACTAAGGGGTTATCAAGAATACCAGCAATGGCCATATGCCCACCCATGCTGTGTCCCACCGTCGAAATTAAATGTCGGTCAATCCGTAATTTTTCCGAATTATCATGATCACTTAAATACTGTAAAACAACTTGAACATCTTGCTCTGCATTACGGAAGGAAAACTCGCCTTCACTGCCCCAAGCTCCGCGGTAATGAAAAAACACCACGTTCCAGCCTCTTTGACGTAATACTTGTGCTACGTCTAAGTTTTTTTCATTGCCAGGATAACCATGTAGCAGTAACACGGTTGGGTGTGGCCCTTGTCCTTCTGCTATATAAACAAAGCCTGACATACGTTTGTTATATGAGTTAAATGTTAGTTCTGTAGTGCTTGGGAGATACTCTTCTTTAGATTTGGCCTCAACTAAGCAAGATAAAATCAAAAATATGAGCACTGGCAAGCGTTTGATATAATGTTTCATTTGGTTTTCCATGGCTTATTGTCTGGCCACCTAAACCTTAGTACGCTTATATTGGTGACGTCATTTGCGCATAAATATAACTTAGGTGTCGAATCAATGGAAGGGTGTTCAATTTAGCACTCGATAGTTCAGTCATTATTTCAATATATTATGAGAAAATACAGGTCAAACGTTGACGAATTAATAGCCACTGATAATATTAGTCAAGCAAGTTATAAAAACGAGATTAACACTATTGGTTTTGCATAATCTTGGCATTTGCTTTATAACTAAATTTAGACGCTTACTAGATGCCATTAATTGATGATTAAACAATCCATAAAAATCAACTCTATTCGTATTAGAATAATATTTCTCGTTATCTTGATTTTTACTCTTTTATTGTTGCTTTTTTCATACTTTTTAAAAGACTTTATTACTGGCGTTGAGCAAGACTTAGGTAAAAAAATAGTACTTCAACATGCTGTTATCAACAAAGAAAAAGCCCTCAGCCACTTTACACAAAACTTAAATCTAGTTAAACGGACCTTACTCAATAATACCTTTCAAAACTGGATGAAAGATAACCAAAATCTAAAATTTGAAACGGCCGCAATTCAATCAATTGAAGCAGATTGTCAAATTATAGATTGCTATGGCTGGTTTATCCTTTCAACTTCACCTTTGATGAGTATTGATTGGAATAAAGGTAAAAACACCATAGATAAAGTCCAGCTCAAATTAGAAGAAAATGCTTGGCTGCCAAAGAAACTCAAAGAGAATAATGAGTTTTATGTAGATGCTGACATTAATACTATTGATGGAAAACCCTATGTTTTTTTTGATTATATAGTCAGGGAAAATAATCAAGTGATTGGCACGGTTGGCAGCTATGCACAAGTTACCACTATTGCTAACAGCATACTAAGTACATCTAAACAAGATATTTTAGATGTACTTATTGATAACCATGGGGTGTTTCGTACGAGCTTAAATGAAAATAATAGTCGTTATAATTTTGCTCTGTCAAAGTATTTATACAACAAAAAATGGGATCAAGTTATTGGAGAAAGTTTAGATAAAAGCAGCCTGGATAAACTAAAAACTAATACTGACGGTAATTGGGTAAAAACCATTGATATGAGTATTAATAAAGTTAACTATATTGCTGCTATTGTATATATTGAGGAAATAGATTGGTTTGCCATGAGTCTGTTTTCGAAAAAGGCAATGGAAGGCAGTATTGATATTATTCCACTGCTCTTAGTTAGTGCTCTAGCGCTGTTTACTCTTATTGCACTCACTATTTATTTTTTGAATAAGCTAGTTTTTAAACGGCTTATTGTGATGAATAAAACGGTTGATAACATAGCATCAGGTCATTATAAAAACTTAATTAAAGATGTCCGCTCAGATGAGTTAGGTACTTTAGCTCAGGGCATAAATACCATGAGCCAAGAAATATCAAAAAATTTATCCAAGATAAAAACTCAAAATGAAGCGCTAAATAATGCGATTGATAAAGCAAATGCCGCTAATAAAGCAAAATCTATTTTTCTATCTAACATGAGCCATGAAATAAGAACCCCAATGAATGCAGTGTTAGGTTTTGCTGAAATAGGAAAAAACACCCAATCGATATCTGAAAAAAACAATTCACTTGAACAAATACAACTTTCAGGTGAGCATTTACTGAAAATAATCAATGATATATTAGATTTCTCTAAAATAGGGTCAAAGCAACTTGAGTTGGAAAATATCTCATTTAGCTTTAGCTCTGTTCTTGAAAAGATCACACAGATCTGCAAATTTGGTATGGAAAATAAAAATCTTATTTTAAATATTTATCAAGATGAGTCAATTCCACAGCACTTAATTGGTGATCCACTAAAGATCGAAAAAATCATCATTAATTTAGTGAGTAACGCTATAAAATTCACCGAATATGGGTCTATTGATATTACCACTCGTCTAAAGATACAAAACGAAAGAAATGTTTGTATTGAATTAAGTGTTAAAGATACCGGTTTAGGAATGACAGCAGAGCAACAAAACAACTTATTTACAGCCTTCTCTCAAGCAGATAATTCAATCACTAGAAAGTTTGGTGGCACAGGGTTGGGATTAGTGATAAGTAAACAATTAGTGGAAATGATGGGCGGAGAAATTACAGTAGAAAGTGAACATTATAAAGGAACGTCGTTTACCTTCACTCTCAACATAACATACTCGAGTGAAAAGCTAGAGAATATAAGAGAAACATCAAATAATTTTGATCTGGAAAAATTAAAAGAAACTTGTTATCAAAAAAAGCTCTTGTTAGTTGAGGACAATAGAATAAATCAGATTGTAGCAACGAAAATGCTTGAGCCATTAAATATTTCAATTGATATTGCCGCCAATGGTTTAGAGGCAATAGAGAAAACTAAAAATCACTCTTATTTGTTAGTGTTAATGGATATTCAAATGCCTGAGTTAGATGGATTACAAGCAACAAAGCAAATTAGAAAATTCGATAAAGATACGATTATTATCGGTATGTCTGCACACGCAAGTATTCAAGATACTGAAAAAGCGATTAAATCAGGAATGACCGATTATATGACCAAGCCTATTAAGCAAGAAACAGTATTTTTTATGATGTCAAAATATCTCCTTTAATGACTTACATTACTTTTGACCTATGATGAAACCTATCTATTAGCGCTTGACCTAAGGTAATCATTGTATGGTATTTAAAACACTTTACTGCAACTGAACTTATTACTGTAGAACTTATTACTGTAGAATTGATTTAAGTGATATTGTTACCTCGCCTCACTTTTTCTTAGTGCTTAGATTATATGAGCAGATGGTTAAAGTGCGCGTAAATCAAAGGCAAAAAACATATTAAATCAATAGAATTCATCGTTAAAAATGACAAGTCAGTTACAAAAACAATATAAACAAGATCGTCAGAGAACTATTTTACCAATGAATATCACTAAAAATAAAGAAATAGATTTATCACAACACACTCCTATGATGCGTCAGTATCTAACAATAAAAGCAGAATTTCCTAACATTCTTATTTTCTATCGAATGGGAGATTTTTATGAGTTGTTTTTTGATGATGCTAAAAAAGCAGCTGACTTACTTGATATTTCATTAACAGCTCGTGGTAAAACAGGAGGTAATGCTATTCCTATGGCAGGTGTGCCTTATCATGCCGCTGACACTTATTTGGCTAAGTTAGTTAAACTTGGTGAGTCGGTGGCAATATGTGAACAAATTGGCGATCCAGCAACCAGTAAAGGCCCTGTTGAACGAAAAGTGGTTCGTGTAGTCACACCGGGTACCGTTAGTGATGAGGCCTTATTAGTTGATAGACAAGATAATTTAATTGTCGCCATTTTTTCAACTTCGACTAATCACGATATGAAAGGATTTGGTCTAGCTTATTTAGACATGACTAGTGGTCGCTTTGTTTTGAGTGAACCACAAACCGAAGAGCAACTCTTAGCTGAATTACAGCGCTTAACACCTGCTGAGTTATTATATCCTGAGTCATTTAAGCCGTTTAATTTGATTAAAAGCTATAAAGGATTACGCCGCAGGTCTGACTGGGAGTTTGATTTAGACACGGCAAAGAATTTACTTAATCAACAATTTGGCACAAAAGAGTTATCAGGATTTGGTGTCGATGATAAAGTGTTAGGGCTAGCTGCAGCAGGTTGTTTATTTCAATATGTCAAAGAGTGTCAACGAAGTTCCCTGCCACATATTAGAAATATACTTTGTGAATCATCAACTACCGCTGTCATTTTAGATGCAGCAACTCGAAGAAATTTAGAGTTAACCGTCAACTTACATGGCAGCAATGAAAACACCTTATCTGCAGTATTAGATAAGTCAGCTACACCTATGGGGTCAAGGTTATTAAAACGTTGGATTCATTTTCCATTAAGAGATATTGAGGTATTAACCAACAGAAATAATGCTATTGATGATATTTTAACGGCAGACCTGCACGTAGATTTATTCTCTTTGTTAAAAAAAATTGGTGATATTGAACGTATAGTTTCCCGTGTTGCCCTTCGTTCAGCTCGGCCTAGAGATTTTGCTAGATTACGTAATGCGCTTCAACAACTACCCGAATTACAAGGTTTATTAAAGCAATACGCGTCCGGATATTTACAGGTATTAGCAAGTCACAGTAAACCAATTCCAAGTATTCAAGTATTATTAGAAGAGGCTATTGTTGACAACCCACCGGTACTTATCCGCGATGGCGGTGTGATTGCACCAGGTTACCATGAAGAATTAGATGTGCTTCGAGATTTAAGTGATGGTGCTACCGATTTTCTAGCCCAGCTTGAGATAAAGGAAAAAAAGCGTACAGGCATTCAATCATTAAAAGTTGGTTATAATAGAGTTCATGGGTTTTTCATTGAAATTAGTCGTAGTGCCGCCAGAGATGTTCCTGATGATTATATACGACGACAAACGTTAAAAAATAACGAACGTTTTATCACTGAAGAGTTAAAGCAGCATGAAATTACGGTATTAAGTGCTCAAAGTAAATTCTTAGCATTAGAAAAAAATCTCTATGAGGAAATTTTTGATCAAGTATTGCCTGAGTTAGAAAGTCTTCAACAACTATCCCAAGCGATTGCAGCACTAGATGTACTTAATACCTTTGCTGAACGCAGTGAAACACTCAATTATACTAAACCCTCATTATTTATTGAGCCGGGTATAAATATTGATGCTGGCCGTCATCCTGTTGTTGAACAAATGACTAAAGATGCCTTTATTGCAAATCCAGTTGCCTTAACAGATCAACGAAAAATGTTAATCATCACTGGGCCAAACATGGGAGGTAAATCAACCTATATGCGTCAAACAGCCTTGATTGTTTTATTAGCCCATATTGGCTGTTTTGTGCCAGCAACTTCAGCAAAAATAGGTATGGTAGACCGAATATTCACTCGTATTGGCGCATCCGATGATCTTGCTAGTGGCCGCTCGACCTTTATGGTGGAAATGAGCGAAACAGCGAATATACTGCACAATGCCACTGAGAAAAGTTTGGTTTTACTTGATGAGATAGGTCGAGGCACCAGCACGTATGACGGTTTATCTTTAGCTTGGTCATGTGCAGAAATGTTAGCACTGCAAACTAAATCTTTTACTTTATTTGCCAGTCACTACTTTGAGTTAACTGCCTTAGCAGAACAAATTGATATTGTGGCCAATATACATTTAGATGCGGTTGAACATAATGATAACATTATATTCATGCATGCTGTGCAAGATGGCTCGGCAAGTAAGAGTTTTGGATTACAAGTAGCACAATTAGCAGGAGTGCCTAAGGCTGTGATTCACAGAGCCAAGCAGCGCTTAGCTGAACTAGAAAAAAAACAAACACCTTCTGTTTTACCTAATAATAGCCAAGCTTTCGAGCAATTATCGCCGATTGAACAAAAGCATCCTGTTGTCGATATTTTACAAGAAACTGATGTCGACGATTTAAGTCCTAGACAAGCATTGGCGTTATTATTTAAGCTCAAAGATAATATTTAAAGAATTAACCGCTCTTTTTCATTATTTTAGTCGCTTAACACCATCTTCTTTAACATAAAAAACCAGCATGCGAGGCTGGTTTTTTTACGTTGTTATCACTATTAATCAGTGGTTAATAGAAAAGTGAATGCCATTTAATTAGTGTTAAAAATGGCTTCTATCGACAAGTTTTGTTGACTTAAAATATCCCTTAAGCGCTTCAAAGCTTCGACTTGAATTTGACGAACACGTTCCCGCGTTAGACCAATTTCACTGCCAACATCTTCTAATGTTGCAGCTTCATATCCCATTAAACCAAAGCGCCTTGCTAACACTTCCCGCTGTTTAGTATTAAGCTCATTTAACCAATAAATAATGTTATTACTCATATCCAATGATTGTAAATCTTCTTCCGGGCCCTTACTTTTTTCATCGGGGAGAACATCAAGTAATACTTTATCTGAATCACCACCAAATGGTGTATCCACTGAAGTGATACGCTCATTCAATTTCAGCATTTTTGTTACATCAGCAACGGGCTTATCTAAAGCTTCAGCAATATCTTCGGCTGTTGGTTCATGATCTAATTTTTGTATCAACTCTTTTGAGGTGCGTAAATAAATATTAAGTTCTTTAACTACATGTATAGGAAGGCGAATAGTGCGAGTTTGGTTCATAATGGCACGTTCAATCGTTTGACGAATCCACCATGTCGCGTACGTTGAAAATCTAAAGCCGCGTTCAGGGTCAAATTTTTCAACAGCTCGAATTAAACCTAAGTTACCTTCTTCAATTAAGTCTAATAGCGGTAAGCCTCGATTATTATAACGACGTGCAATTTTCACCACTAAACGTAAGTTACTTTCAATCATACGTTTGCGAGAGGGCTCATCGCCCTTAAGTGAAAGGCGAGAGAAATAAACTTCTTCCTCTGCGGTTAACAACGGAGAAAAACCAATTTCCCCTAAATACAGTTGTGTTGCATCTAGGCTTGACGACGAAACCCCATCCTTAGTATTTTTAGTCACTTCCTTGACTCCTTTTCTAGCTTCTTGTGAAAAAATTGTTTTTTCTTTATTTCCTATAATTGTTATACCCATACTATATCTCCCAATAAAGTAGTTTAACTAGTAATTTTTTTTATATTGACTCACTCCAAAGTTATAATTATAAGTTTTATTTTTTTGGTAAATACTTCATAGGATTAACCGATTTACCACGAAATCGAACTTCAAAATGAAGCATAACTCTTTGCGCGTCTGTATCTCCCATTTTAGCAATAGCATCGCCAGCGATGACTTGCTGCTTTTCTTTGACCAGTATTTTATCGTTATGTGCATAAGCGCTAAGGTAATCATCATTGTGTTTAACAATCACTAATTGTCCATAACCTCTTAATGCATTTCCCGCATAAACCACTTTGCCATCAGCTGCAGATCTCACTTTGTCGCCACGACGACCTACAATATCAATACCTTTATTACCTTGTTGTGCTGTGGAAAATGTTGCAATCACTTTTCCACTGGCTGGCCACTGCCATTCTCTTATCTTTTCAGAGAGGTTCAAACCTTGTGAAGTGGCTTTTTCGCTTACTTTATGATCACTTACATTTTTACCATACTCCTGCTTTTTATTCGGCGCAACAGTTTTTTTAATGGTTTTTTGACTATTTTTACTTGAGTTTCTATTCGTACTTTTAATGTAACTCTTATTACCAAGAGCTTGGAGGGAGTTGCCGCTTTGTTTCTTGAGTAGAATTAATTTTTGCCCAGGGATGATTTTATAGGGCGACGAAAGATTATTCAGCTTGGCTATATTTCTGATATCTGAATTTGCACGCCAAGCTATTGAATAGAGAGTTTCTCCTTTGCGCACAGTATAGTAAGTAGACTTAATACTATTTTTAAATCGATCTTTTAGGCCAGTATAGCCATAAGAGTTTAACACCGGAGCAGGAGTATCTCGAGTTGAACAAGCCATCAAGAAGAGTGTCGCCACAATAAAGGACAACCAATAACAGCTGATTTTTTTTATCCTTACATCCTTCATTAAAATTGCGGCAAAACCTTTGTGTTGATTAGTTATTTATATATTAAGTGGTAACAAACACTTACAGCGTCATCCTGACAGCAATGCAATTAAATATGCTGATCGACTGAGTAAATGAGTTTAACGAGTCAATATGTAAACAATAATGATAAGTCCAATTACGCCCCAGCCTAAAATATCAATGTATTGTCTCAACTTTTTTTCCATTGGTGCTCCTCCCCATTGAATAAGACCGGCAACTAAGAAAAATCTCATGCCTCTCCCTATTGCTGAAACAAATAAAAAGGGTATAAATGCCATTTGTAAAAAACCAGCGCTAACAGTAAATAATTTATAGGGTATGGGCGAGAACCCAGCAAGGAAAACCACCCAAATACCCCACTCAGCAAACCATAACATAATTTTATCAAATTGTGCTTGATAACCCAGCTCAACAATAACAGGTTGGATCCATGGTTCAAACATTAAATAACCTAATAAGTAACCAACAACACCACCCAACACAGACGCTACTGTCGTTAAACTTGCCAGCTTCCATGCGTTTTTTGGCTTAGCTAATACCATAGGTGCTAACAATACATCAGGAGGGATAGGAAAAAAAACCGACTCAGCAAAAGTTAATATGGCTAATATGGTAGGTGCAAATTTATGCTCTGCCCAACGAAGGGTCCATTGGTATAGTGCTGAAAATATTTTCACGGGAGGTTAACTCGACATAAAATCATAGGAGATAAAAAAATTGTTCATCGCTTATTTTCATAATAATTCACCTGGCACTAAAGGAACAAAGCGCACTACTTCAACTTGCTGCTCATTAAAAATATTATTTGTTCGTGTAATCACTTTGAGTATTTGATGATCATCACCAACAGGAATAACTAAACGACCACCTTCGGCTAATTGCTCTAATAGTGCTTGCGGCACAGAGGTCGGTGCAGCAGTCACTATAATAGCATCAAACGGAGCTTTACTTGCCCAACCTTGCCAACCGTCACCGTGTTTCATTGAAACGTTGTGTAAGTCCATTGAATTTAATCGACGTTTTGCTTGCCATTGCAGGGCTTTAATACGCTCAACAGAAAATACTTTAGAGACCAGCTGAGCCAATATAGCTGTTTGATAGCCGGAGCCCGTACCTATTTCTAAAATAGTATCAGGCACTGCCTCTTTTAATAACAATTCAGACATTTTAGCCACTATATAGGGCTGAGAAATAGTTTGCCCTTGTCCAATAGGCAATGCAGTATTATCATAAGCCTTGTGTGCAAGTATTTCAGGTACAAAATTGTGCCTAGGCGTAATGGCAATAGCTTGTAATACTTGCTGATTTTTAATACCTTCCGCTTGGAGTTTTCGTGCTAAAATCTCACCGCTACGGGTAGACTTTCCACCACTATTCTTAGCTATTTTGATAGTCATAGTACTGCTCTTTTCTACTTAAGTTATTCGTTATTTTACTTAATGGTAATTTTTATAATAAAAGGTCTTCTAACCAATCTGACATTGTCGATAAACTTTGATGAGCAGTCATGTCTACAGTTAATGGCGTAATAGAGGCGTAACCGTTAGCAACAGCATGAAAATCTGTGCCTTCACCACCATCTTGCTCTTGTCCTAATGAGCCATACCAATAGATATCACGATGCCATGGGTCTTGCATTTTTTTCATCGTTTCTGCTTTATGTCGATGCCCCAGACGCGTTACTTTAACACCTTTTAACTGTGATAAAGGAAGATCTGGTACATTTATATTCAAGATTTGATCGGCCCCTAAAGGATGTTCTTTTAATCGTGATATTATTTTCGCAGCGACCACTGCAGCAGTTTGATAGTGCTGTTCATTTTTCCCAACCAAAGATACCGCAACAGCAGGCATCCCCATGTGTCGACCTTCAGTCGCAGCGGCGACAGTACCCGAATATAAAGTGTCGTCTCCAAGGTTGGCACCGTTATTGATTCCCGCCACCACTAAATCGGGCAAAGGGAGCATCAACTGGCTTATGCCTAAATGAACAGCATCTGTAGGTGTGCCATTGACAGAAATATAACCATTATCCAACGTTTGTGCACGCAGAGGGTTTAATAAAGTAAGAGAGTTACTAGCACCACTGCAATTTCGATCAGGAGCAACAACTGTTACTTTAGCTAGTTTGATTAATTCTTGATGCAATATTTTTATGCCTAAAGCATTCACACCGTCATCATTACTGAGTAATATATTCATATTATGATTTAACTTGTAGTTGTTAGTTATTATTTATGTAAATTGACATCTTTATAATCAATTAGCTCTCTTAAAATTGTTGTTGCATAGCAACCTGCTGGCAAGAAAAACTTCAAAATAACGGTACTTTGATTGTCACTTTCATGATGAACAATAATAGAGGGAGTTTTTAAATTTAAACGAATCCGTCGGCGCTCTTGTTTTAAACCAAACTTAGGCAAACCTTTTGATATTGCATCGTGGCACTGAGCAACTTGTTGTTCAAAGACCCTGGATTGACCTTGGGTCATTAACTCACCCGCGCCCCACATTGGCCCAGTAATATCTATGTTTTTATCGATTAAACGCTCATGTAATACTTGATCAACATCCTCAGCTAAAAATACCGACTGTGTGCCTGCTAACATGCACACATCACCAACCGATAAGGTATTAAAATAACCATGTTCAATACGCCTACTGACCACATCATTGAATAGGTATGAACGGGCTGCTGATAGATAAAAGCCTCGCTTCTTTTTATCTTTTACTTTCATTGCATTAGCAAATAACTTTATCGCTTTATCAATATTACCACCATCAATGCCGAAACGTTGTTCGCCAAAATAATTGGGTACGCCATTGGCTATTATTTTTAACCAAGCTTGTTGCAACGCGTTGATATCTGATACTTCACGCAGCGTTAATTCAAAATAATTACCAGTTAGTGCACCAATACGCAGCTTTTTATTGTGCCGAGCATAAGATAGCACCTCAACACCGTCAATATTCATATCACTAAGGTCATATTCATCTTTACCTGGTAAATGAACACCAAACCATTGCTCAGTTATCGCAAAACGATCTTTTAACCCAGCATAGGAGACAAACTTATCGTTAACTTTAAAGTACCTCGCTAAAGCACGGGCAATATCTAATGTGTTTTGGCCGGTTTTTCTTATATGTATTAGTAGGTGCTCACCTTCTGAACATGGCTCAAAAGATAGTTGTTCAAAAACTTTAAAATCTGTAATGCAAGCACGTAATAACCCGGTAGCTTTTGGTTTGCCATGCAAATAAGCGAGTACTGGTAACATCTTTAATTAACCTTCAGGTGTTAATGAAATCGGTTCACAAGGAATAATAGCCGGTTTCAATAAAGTAACACAATGCACTGCTACTCCTTCTTTTCGACCGGTATAGCCTAGTTTTTCTGTCGTAGTCGCTTTCACATTAACTTGATCCACCAGGCAAAGTAAATCTTCGGCTAAACAAGTCCTCATCGCTAATAAGTATGGTGCGATTTTTGGTGCTTGTGCAACTATCGTTATATCCACATTGCCTATTTCATAGTCTTTGGCTGCCATTAGACTGACGACCTGTTTTAATAATACTCGACTAGAAATATTCTCATAACTCGCATCAGTATCTGGAAAATGATTGCCTATATCACCAAGTGCTAATGCACCAAGAATTGCATCACATAGAGCATGAATAGCAACATCACCATCAGAATGCGCAATAAAGCCAAATTCGAAAGGTACTTTTATTCCTGCTAACGTTAATGGTCCTTCACCACCAAATTTATGGACATCAAAACCATGACCTATTCGCACACATACTCCTTGGTAAATTTTGCGAGATAATACACCGCCAAGGTTAAATCCTCAGGGTGCGTTATTTTTATATTTTGACTACTGCCTTGTACTAATAAACTAGGTAATCCTGCACGCTCAATCGCTGAAGACTCGTCAGTTATCACTGCGTGATCAACCATGGCCTTCTCAATTGCATTAATGAGTAAATGGGTTTGATACATTTGTGGTGTCAGTGCATGCCATAAGATAGAACGTTCCACGGTAGCGACTACTTGTCGGTTTGAACCCGAGCGTTTCATTGTATCTTGTACAGGTGTCGCTAATAAACCGCCATGATAAGTTGTACGGCAACTATTTATCAGGGCATCAATATCTTTATGTTCAATACAAGGCCGCGCGGCATCATGAACCAATACCCAAGGATTATTTGTTTGATCAATAATTTTTAACCCAGCGAGCACAGAGTCAACACGTTCATTACCACCATCTACTTTGATAACATCAGGATGAGTGTATAAAGAAGTCTCTTTAAAATATTCATCTCCTGCACTTATAGCTAGAATAACTTGAGCAATATTGGGGTGAGATAAAAGATTTAATACGGTATGTTCTATAATGGTTAAATCGTCTATCTTGAGATATTGCTTCGGGCAATTCGCTTTCATACGCTTACCAACACCAGCAGCAGGAACGACAACAATCAGAGAGTCAAAATGATTAACATTAACCATCAGTTATCCTTGATTTTTTTACAGGAGTTGCAGCGCGATTGGATTGACTATTTTGAGAGCTATGTGCGGGAACTATGCGAAAAAAAATTTCACCTTCTTTAATCATCCCCAATTCATTTCGGGCTCGCTCTTCGATTGCCTCTACACCTAATTTTAAATCATCGGTGTCAGCGTAAAGCAATTTATTACGTTGTTTAAGTTTTTCGTTATCGAGTTGTTGTCTAACCACTTCACTTTGAAGAGAGAGATAATCTGGCACACTATTTTTACCAAACCAAAGGCGATACTGTAAAAGCAGAAAAAAAATAACAAGCCCGGCAGTGATCAAACGCATAAAAAATTAACACCAAATCCAGTAACGATAAAATTAAAGAGTAAGACCATTATAAATAGTTGATAGTCACTGTAAATACAATTGAGTAGTTAAATATGTAAAGGTTGCTTAAAGTTTTTCCAATTAATGGAACATGACAGTAATAATTCCCTTAACGTAAGGATCATAGGACGAATTTTATTGCGCCCTTGCCAACAATGTCCTGTGCATGCAGCACGCATCACTTGTTTATTAGGTTTGAGCAGTTTAACTTTATTATATTTTTGTTTTTCAATATCGGACAAATAAAACCAACCGGCAACATTGGTTCTAATGCGTTGCTGGTCATTATCTATCCTATCAATACAATCAAGAAAAATATAACCTTCAGCCAATACAGGAACAATGAGACCAAGAGATAACGGTATTGATAAATACCAAGTATTCACCTGTTCGATTTCTTGACCATTAAGCGGTATTTTACTACTTTGTTTGGCTTGCCATGCAGCATTTTGAACGTCTAGCTCAAGAGGTGAGTTCGCTTGTGTCATTAACAGTGCGGTACGATTGATATAATAAGATAGACTTTTTAATCGGTCTTGAACAGCATGAACTGTCGCCAAATCAATATTAGCAAGCAAACGCAATTCACGCTCATAAAGTGCGTTGCACAATTCAGCGTAAATTTCCGACTGTGGTTTCTCTTGCCAAAGTGACGTCTGGGTCATGGTTTTTAAAAATCAATAGGTAACTGCTTATTGTTTAAGCATACTTGATTGTTGCGAAAAGATAAAATTTACCCTATAAAAACCGATACGTTGGTATCGGTTTTTATATAAAGACTCTCTCGCAGCAAATTAGCATAGCGTAATGCGTTCGGGCGCTGTTGACTATAAGCCATGAGCACCAACAAATTAGCTTTTGGCTTAATTAGAAAACAGGGATCTTATTGGCCTTTCACTTCACTTAAACCATTAAATATTGCTTTGTCGCCTAAATACTCTTCGATACGTAATAATTGATTGTATTTAGCAACACGGTCAGAGCGGCATAAAGAGCCTGTTTTAATTTGACCCGCTGCCGTACCAACAGCTAAATCAGCGATGGTTGCATCTTCAGTCTCACCACTACGGTGTGAGATAACCGCAGTAAAACCAGCATTCTTAGCCATTTTAATTGCCGCTAAAGTTTCTGTTAATGTACCAATCTGGTTAAATTTGATCAATATTGAGTTACCAATACCTTGCTCAATGCCACGAGCTAATATTTTTGTATTAGTTACAAACAAATCATCACCAACAATTTGTACTTTATCACCAAGTAATTTAGTTTGATAAGCAAAACCATCCCAGTCTGATTCATCTAAACCGTCTTCAATAGAAACAATGGGGTATTGTTCACAAAGTGTCGCCAAGAAATCTGAAAATTCATTGGCCGTAAATTGCTTGCCTTCACCTTTGAGATCATAAATATTTTTGTCGGCATCATAAAATTCTGAGGCCGCACAATCCATGGCTAATGTTATGTCTTTACCTAACTCATAACCTGCAGCAGCTACCGCTTCTTTAATGACCGCTAATGCATCAGCATTTGATTCAAGGTTAGGTGCAAAACCACCTTCATCACCTACAGCAGTGTTCATACCTTTTGTAGATAATACTTTTTTCAATGCATGAAATATTTCAGCACCCATACGTAAGGCTTCACGAAAACTTTTAGCGCCTACAGGCTGAACCATAAACTCTTGAATATCAACATTATTATCGGCATGTTCGCCACCGTTGATAATATTCATCATAGGTAAAGGTAATGAATATTGACCCGGAGTCCCATTTAAATCAGCTATGTGTTCAAACAATTGTACTTTTTTGTCCATAGCTGCAGCTTTTGCTACCGCTAAAGAAACAGCAAGAATAGCATTGGCGCCAAACTTTTCTTTATTTTCAGTACCATCTAAATCAATCATAATTTGATCGATTTTTGCTTGTTCTAAGGCATTATTGCCTATAAGTGCTGTTTGAATGTGTTCATTGATTGCGGCAACTGCTCTTAACACCCCTTTACCTAAATAACGTGATTGATCACCGTCACGTAATTCTAACGCTTCACGAGAACCTGTTGATGCCCCCGATGGTGCAGCAGCACGTCCCCAGGCACCTGACTCAAGATAAACGTCAGCTTCAACCGTTGGGTTACCACGCGAGTCCATGATTTCACGGGCAATAATTTTACTAATATTTGACATTTTCATTCCTACTCATATAAGTGTTGTTCTTCAATTGAACAATAAAAATTAAAAACTAAAATTGTCTCTACTTATAAAGCAAAACCGCAGCACATGGCTACGGTTTTAATTCAGTTGTTGGTTACCTCAATTGCAGTTTTTGATGCTCAAAGGATGCAGCAATAAAACTTTTAAATAATGGATGTCCATCACGTGGAGTTGAATTAAACTCAGGATGGAACTGCCCTGCAATAAACCAAGGGTGATTTGGTATTTCAATCACCTCAACTAATGTTTTATCCGTAGATAATCCCGAGAATACTAAACCAGCTTTGCTTAATTGTTCACGGTAGTTATTATTTACCTCATAACGGTGACGGTGTCTTTCATAAATTGTTTCACTGCCATAGACGTTATAAGCACTGGTACCTTTCATAAGATGACACAATTGAGAGCCTAAACGCATAGTACCTCCCAAATCAGAACCTTCATGGCGATATTCAATTTGCCCTTCTTCGTCTAACCATTCATTGATTAAACCAATGACAGCATGTGGTGTTTCAGCATTAAATTCTGTACTGTGAGCACCTGTTAAACCGGCAACGTTACGGGCAAAATCTATTAATGCCACTTGCATACCTAGACAGATACCTAAATAAGGTACTTTATTTTCACGCGCATATTGCGCCGTTAAAATTTTACCCTCTACACCACGTTCACCAAAACCACCAGGGACGAGTATTGCATCCAAATCAGCTAAAACGTCGGTTCCCTTTGCTTCAATATCTTGTGAATCTATATGGTGAATTTTCACTTTAACTTGATTTTTAATACCTGCATGTTTTAACGCTTCGTTAACCGACTTATAGGCATCGGGTAATTCAGTATATTTACCAACCATACCAATAGTGACTTCGCCTACTGGATTGGCTTCTTGATATAACACTTGCTCCCATTCACTTAAATCAGCTTCAGGTACATCTAAACCAAAACGCTTGACTACTAATTCATCAGCACCTTGAGATTTTAATATTGCAGGTACTTTATAAATACTGTCAACGTCTCGCAATGCAATAACAGCTTTTTCTTCAACGTTAGTAAATAATGAAATTTTAGCGCGCTCGTTTGCTGGAATAGGACGTTCACTGCGGCAAACTAAAATGTCAGGAAAAATACCAATAGAGCGCAATTCTTTGACTGAATGCTGAGTTGGTTTGGTTTTGATTTCGCCTGCTGCAGCAATATAGGGTACGAGTGTTAAATGCATGAACATTGCACGTTCACGCCCTAATTCAACACCCAGTTGACGGATAGCTTCTAAGAACGGTTGAGACTCTATATCACCTACCGTACCACCAATTTCAACCATGGCGACATCGTAGCCTTCAGCACCTTCGATGACACGGCGTTTAATATCATTAGTAATATGAGGAATCACTTGGATAGTTGCGCCTAAAAACTCACCTTTACGTTCGCGCGCAAGAATATCTTGATAAATACGACCGGTGGTAAAGTTATTACGCTTGGTCATTTTGGTACGAATAAATCGTTCGTAATGACCTAAATCAAGATCGGTTTCAGCACCATCTTCGGTGACAAATACTTCACCATGTTGAATCGGGCTCATGGTCCCGGGATCAACATTAATATAGGGATCAAGTTTTAGCATGGTGACTTTTAAGCCCCGCGCTTCAAGAATTGCGGCAAGAGAGGCTGCTGCAATACCTTTACCAAGAGACGATACAACGCCACCAGTTACAAAAATATATCGAGTTGTCATGTTATACCAAAAAGTCAGGATGAACGGATTATATTCAAATAGCTGTAAACTATTACTATTGTTATTGCTAAAAGTTTAATAAACCATCTATATCGACAATCTAAAAGAGATAATGTTGATATAATTACTGTTGAAAAATTTTTAGCAGGACGGGGTAGCATTATACTTAAAAGCTGGGTTAACAACAATATCAACAGTGAATCTACTGGTAAAAAATAATAGTTTACTAACTAAAATAAGACTAAAACTGTTAAGCTTAGCCATGTTAAATTTTTCTTTTAGGCAATAACTATGAATAATGTTCGCCTTGATGTGATTTTATCAGCCATTGATCTGATCAATAATGATGACCCTAATCAAATAACTTTTGATAATATAACTCACCCTAAAGAGTATATTTATGGCCATCAAATGACAAATATGCTTGATGAACATTACCCCCAAGCAAATGAGTTATTAAAAATAGCAGTAAGGGCACAACATATTAAACGTTGGAGCATTACCCGTGCCGAATTTGATTTAGGGAAAAAAGGCTATTTCCAATGGCGCATAGCGCTGGGTCAATTTCATGCTAATTTAACAACACAATTAATGCTAGACAATAGTTACAGCGAAGATGAAGCGCAACAAACAGCGGCGATTATCCGTAAAGAAAAATTAAAATCAAATGCAGATAGTCAAACATTAGAAGATATTGCCTGCTTAGTATTTTTACAGTTTTATTTTGATGATTTCTCAGCTAAACATAGTGAAGAAAAAATTATTCGAGTACTCCAAAAGACTTGGGGTAAAATGTCGGATCAAGGTCATAATATTGCTTTGACTTTAATATTACCTGACCATTTAGCGGCTTTAGTTGCTAAAGCTCTAGCCTAATATTAATCAAACTATCGCATTAAGGAAATGGTGGCAGCTGCTTACTCATCAGTATAAGTACTGATGAGCAATCACTAGAAAATCAAGATATGTCAGCTTATAAAGTGACATCATTAAAATATCAATTTATCATGCTTTTGAGTATAAAAAACAATCAATTTATTTATTTTCAGCTAATTTAACTTGTTGCCAATACGCTTCTAATGCAAACAAATCATGTTGTTCAAATGCTTGCTTTGATTGTTCCACTCTTTGCTCAACACCATGAAAACGTGTAGTGAATTTTTTATTGGCTTGTCTGAGTAAAGTTTCGGGGTCTTGTTTAGCATGGCGGCATAAGTTGACCACAGCAAACATTAAATCGCCCAACTCTTCTGATAAAGCGTGTGATTTTCCATGGTGTAAATGATCAATTTCCACCCTAACTTCTTCCACCTCTTCCTTCACTTTATCAAGAACATGGTCAATATTATGCCAATCAAAACCAACATGAGCACAGCGCTTTTGAATTTTGATTGCTTGTGATAATGCGGGTAAATTTTTAGGAATATCTGCTAATATGCTGATGCGCTCAGTTTTATTTTTCTGTTGTCGCTCTTTGCCTTTTTCATTTTCCCAATTCGCTTTGATTTCTGCATCAGAAGTAAACTCGGCACCACCAAAAACATGGGGATGACGGCGCACTAGCTTTTCGCTAATGGCAGCAACAACCGAGTCAAAATTAAAAAGTTTTTGCTCTTGCCCTAACTGACTATAAAATATCACCTGAAAAAGTAAGTCACCGAGTTCTTTTTCTAATTCAATAAAGTCATTTTGTTCAATAGCATCGGCAACTTCATAAGCTTCTTCAATGGTGCAAGGAATGATTGATGCAAATGTTTGTTTGATGTCCCAAGGACAGCCAGTGTCGGGGTCACGTAATTGAGACATTATCCAACGGAGTTTACTGATTGACGGTTTATCATTTAACATTTAACACTACCCATTTTTATTATAATTAATCAAAGAAAACATACCATACTACATCAAGTATTTAACCTTCCATACTGTGAATTTGATTTGAGTGCCTTCGTCATATTTGTCACCATTATACAAATAACACTGTATCGGTCGATAGTTATAACGGTTGAATTTGAGCCATAATAGAGAAATTAATTTATACTCAATTTATGCTTGATAATAATCATCTTATAAAATCCTTGATAGGAAATCAAAATGATAAAAAGGCTGCTAGTTTTATCTTTATTATTCACTCATTCGTTATCCGCAACTGAAATTAATCATGCTATAGGCTTTGGTTTACAATATGCTGGGGTTGCAGGGTATCAAATATCGACCAAGAATGACGCTCATCGTTTTCGCGGCGGGCTAGGCTATTTGGGTATGGTTCAGTGTCGGCTATGTATTTTAGTTAGCCACTTTTTTAATAGCCTTACTATTTTTCTATTCTACAAGGAGAGATAAGCTTTCAACTATAATTTTAAATAATTGCCCTCGTAACTTATGTTCGGATTTGTATTCGGATTTATATTCAGTAATAATCTTAACGATTGATGCTTTGTCATTGAACCGTTATTCCTCGTGTTTACATTTGTTAAAGCCGCCTAACTTCACCCACATCTTCAAGCTGAAGAAGCTTACCAATGACTTTTGATAATGTATCACTATTGGGCGTTTCCATAGTGATTGACATCACCATGGTTTGTTTACTTGAGTCTGTATGACTCTCCATACCAACGATACTGACCCTTTCATTAGATATGATGGTCGAAACATCTCTAAGCAGTCCTTGCCGATCCATGGCAATAACTTTTACTTTAACTTGATAGAATGATTGGTTTTTATGATTTTGTAGACCCCATTGCACTTCAACTTCCCGTTCAGGCTGTTGATTTAGTGCATTAGATAGCTGTTCACAATCAAGACGATGTACTGAAATACCACGTCCTTGGGTAATAAACCCCATAATGTCATCACCGGGCACTGGATGACAACACTTTGCAATATGGGTCAATAAATTACCAACACCTGAAACGGTAATACCGTTACTGTCAGATGCTGACGTTGGTGTTGAGGTTTGTTTAACTAAACTTTGTGGATCAATTTCCTCAGGCGGTTTAAATTTATCACTTTGTTGTTGTAAAAAATTAGTAACTTGTTGTAAACGCGCATTGCCAGACCCTATAGCTGCATATAAATCATCAATCGTTTTCACGTTAAAGCGTGAGGTAGTTGAATTAAGATCTACTTTATCTAATTTTATTTTACTTAGTTCGTTCTCTAGTAGTTGTTTACCTTGGGTAATATGTTTGTCTCGGTCGAGCAATTTAAAAAAGTGCTGAACTTTTGCTCTGGCTCTTGATGTATGTAAATAATTTAGGCTCGGGTTTAGCCAGTCTCTGCTAGGGTTTGGCGTTTTAGCGGTTAATACTTCCACTTGATCGCCAGTTTCTAGTGGATGAGTAAAAGGGATGATTTTGCCAAAAACTTTGGCGCCAATACAACAATGTCCAACATTAGAGTGAATGTAATAAGCAAAATCTAAAGGCGTTGCGCCCACTGGTAAATCGACAACATCGCCATTAGGCGTAAAAACATAAATTCTATCTTCAAATACTTGGCTACGTAACTCGTCAATTAACTCACCGCTATCACTAACATCTTCTTGCCATTGGAGAATTTTTTTCAGCCAATTAACTTTTTCATCAAATCCAGATTTTTTATCACTGCCTTTAGCACCCGTATTGCCCTCTTTATAACGCCAATGTGCAGCAACCCCCATTTCAGCATCATCATGCATTTTTTTTGTACGTATTTGAATTTCTAGCGTTTTTCCTTCAGGACCCATGACAACCGTGTGGATTGATTGATAGCCATTAGGTTTAGGTGTCGCTATGTAATCATCAAATTCATTATGCAAGTGCTGCCAACGAGTATGAACTATGCCTAAAGCGCCATAACAATCTTGTAATTCATCAACAATAATTCGCACAGCTCTAACATCAAACAGTTGGTCAAAATCGAGCGACTTTTGCTGCATTTTTATCCAAATACTATAAATATGTTTTGGCCGGCCATAAACGGTTCCGCTAATATTTAACGCCTTGAGTTGAACAGATAAATTATCAACAAAATCAAGCATATAACGCTCACGATCTAAACGTGTCTCATCAAGCTGTTTAGCTATTTTTTTATAAACATGAGGATGAAGGTAACGAAATGAAATGTCTTCAAGTTCCCATTTTAACTGTCCAATTCCTAAACGATTTGCTAATGGAGCGTATATATTTGCACTCTCTTTAGCGAGTAAAACACGTGTTTCTTCATCACTAGCTTTAACTAAGCGGAGATTGCAAAGACGTTCAGCTAATTTAATCACGACAGCTCGTACATCTTCTACCATTGCTAATAGCATTTTACGTATGTTATCTACTTGATTGGTAGAAATAGTATTAGCTAAATTTTTAGTTGAAGGATTAAGCTGTAAAGCTTTAATTGCTTCCATTTTTTCAACACCTTGACAAAGCAACATGATTTTTTTATCAAAATGCGTTTCAATGTAAACCATATCTAAGCATTGATATTGAAGCAGTGGTGTTAAAAATGCCGCGCATAATGAATCACGATCAAGGTTTAATGGAGCAAGAATTTCTACCATTTCTAATGATTTAGCTTCACATTCAAGTTTATCTTCAAAAAAATGACTGACTTTCTCCCACAAAGATTCTAAAGACTGACACTTGCTCTCAGATATATCTAAAGAAGCTAACCATTGTTCAAAGCTAGTAACTGACATTTGATGTGATTTACGTACCGAAACCATCTTTTATCCCTTAGGTTATTTAACGCGAAAACAATACCATAGTTTCAACATGCTTTGTTTGAGAAAACATATCAATCAAGCCTATTTTTTCTATTTTGTATCCGTGTTTAGTTAAACATTGAGCATCTCTTGCAAGCGAAGTGGGATCGCAACTCACGTATAATATAGTGGGTATTGAGAGTGTGACTAATTGCTCTACTGCTTCTAATGCACCGGCTCTAGCAGGGTCTAATAATACTTTATCAAAATTAATGCTTGCCCAGTTTTTTGATAACCAATTAGCATTTAAATCTGCTTGATAAAACTGGCAATTAGTTATTTGATTGTTATTAGCATTTATTGTTGCGCGATCAACCATGGTTTGAATTCCCTCAATACCAACCACCTGCTTAACTTGTTGAGCTAAAGACAAACTAAAATTACCAAGGCCACAAAATAAATCAAGTACCACATCAGTTTCAGTCAAGGATAACCACGCTAGTGACTGCTGTACCATTTCAAGATTGATCTGATGATTAATTTGAATAAAGTCTTGAGGCGCAAAAGTCAGTTCCAGCTTGTTTAATAAAGTATAGGTCAATGGTTTTATATCTGTTAATGGCATGACCTTTTCACCATCATCAATAAAGAGCTGCCAGTGATTTATTTCTGCAGCACTTATCCAATGAAAAATGTCCGCTTTATTTAGTTTTTTAAGCTGCCTAATGACAATAGTTATTTGATTCGTTACAGTGACTTCAATATGCCCCACGGATCGACTAATAGACAACTCACTAATGACCTTTTTTAATGGGGTAAATATTGACGATATTTGTTCATCTAAAACAGGGCAATTTTTAATGGCGGTTAATTGATTAGTCGCTTTTTGCCTGAAACCTAAAGTGACTTGCCCTTGTTTGTCATATTGCACTCCAATTCTAGCTTTACGTCGATAATGCCAAGGCTCACTAACCATAGAATTTTGCCAAGGTAAGTTTTGAATATCATTACGTTCAAAGAGATCCGACACTTTATTTTGCTTAAAAACTAAATGCTCAGAAAAACTTAAATGCTGTAAATCACATCCACCGCACAAACGATAATGTCTACATTCAGGTTCAACTCTATTTTCACTCGCCTCAATTATTTCAATCACTTTGGCTCGTGAATATTTATTCTTTTGTTCAATAATTTTAATTGTTACCGACTCATTAGGTAATGTTTGGTCAATAAATACTGGTTTATTCTTCAAACGACTAACACCACACCCATTAAGGTCTAGTCGCTCTATTTTAACATTGACAACTTGACCTAAGCTTTGCTTTTTTTTATTTGCTTGAAAAATATTCGCCATCTTTATGATTACCAATGATTATATGGATAGTTTTGTGGGGGTGTGACATTATATAATCTACTTACGTTGGCTATATAAATCATTAATGATAATTTTAACCTGATTCAAATGGCTAGCAAACATATTTAAACTTATTTTCCAACTAAAGCTCAGTAATGAATGAATAAAATAAGCCTAAAGGATTGGGTCATATTACTGACCATAGTTCCGACTACTTTAATCAGTTTAACAATAGCAGGTTACTTTTCTTATAGCCGTTATTTGGAGCTAAATGAGTTTTTAACAATACGTTCTCAAAGTATTATTGAGCCAATAGCCATAGCTGGTGCAGAATCGCTAATAAAGAAAGACAGAAAAAAATTAAGACAACTTATTGGTTTTTCTCATAAAAAACATATAGACATTGTCAAAAGTATTACTATTTTCACTACTGATAACCAAGCATTAGTCACCAGTGCCTACAATAGTGATAGTGATGTTCTGCGTTTAAAAGTAGGACAAAATATTCCTCTGCACACATCCACAGAATCTTTAGATCAATATTTTATTTTTAGAACGCCTATCATTAATGAATATCAGCCCAATAAGATAACCTCACCTGATAGTTATGCCCTTGAGAACAACCAAATAATAGTTGGTTATGTCGCAATGCAAATCGATAGAAATAAAATAAAATATAGTCAACACAGGCAGATGATTGTCGCCTTTTCTATTGTTGTGCTCAGCGCTTTAATTAGCGCTTTTTTTGCAATAAGACTAATAAAAAACGTTACCCGACCTATAAGCACTATGGTGCAAGCTATAGATCGTATTAGAGAGGGTAAGTTAGGAAGTCGTGTGAGTGGCCAATTAATTGGCGAACTAAATTTTTTAAAAAATGGTATTAACGCCATGGCTCAATCGCTTGGTGATTACCATGATGAAATGCAGCGAAGTATCGATCAAACGACCATTGATTTAAGAAAGAGTTTAGAGCAATTTGAAATTCAAAACGTTGAGCTTGATATTTCAAAGCGTAAAGCTCAGGATGCTAACCGAGTAAAATCAGATTTTTTAGCGAATATGAGCCATGAATTGAGAACACCATTAAATGGTGTTATCGGTTTCACACGGCAAGTATTAAAAACCCCATTAAGTGAAACACAGCGCGATTATTTACAGACCATCGAGCGCTCAGCGAATAATTTACTCACAATTATCAATGATATTTTAGATTTCTCTAAACTTGATGCTGGTAAAATGTTCATTGAGAGCATACCTTTCAACCTTCGTGAATCGATAGAAGAAACATTAAATTTACTGGCACCTATCGCGCAAAAACGAAATATAGAATTATCGCTTCGTATTGTTCCACAGGTTCCTGATTCATTAATTGGCGATGCCATGCGCATTAAACAAGTACTTATTAATTTAGCCAATAATGCAATAAAATTCACTGAGAAAGGTTCTGTAACGATTGATATTGAAGGGAGAAATATTGGTCAGAATATAGCTTTGTTTAAAATTATGGTCACTGATACTGGTATAGGTATGAACGTGTTACAGCAAAAAACTATTTTTGAAGCCTTTGGACAAGCCGATAAGAGTGTTACTCGTTTATATGGTGGTACAGGTTTAGGTTTAGTCATATCTCAGCGCTTGGCGAATGAAATGCAAGGTGAAATTGGCTTTGACTCTAAAGAGGGTAAAGGTTCTACTTTTTGGTTCAACTTTCAGTGTAAAATAAATCCTATTCCAATTGAAACACCATTAGACACAAAAACACTGGTAGGAAAAAGCATCCTTTATTACGAGCCTTTAATTCATTCTCGTATTGCAACAAGCGAAATAATGGATGGCTGGAAAATGCGAGTAATTCCTGTTTATAGTTTAAAAAAACTCAGTAATGTACTAATTCAGAATAAAAAAATTGACTTCGCTTTAATAGGTCATTCTGTCAAACCAACTAAAATCAATGAGTTAAAAGAATTAATAAGCTCAATCAAACCTCATATTCCGTCAATTCACCTAGCTATAAATTCAAACTCCCCTAACCTACAAGAAGCATTATTAGCTAGTGGTGCGCTAAGTTGCTTGAGCAAACCGATAACCCCCTCAAGGCTTAGCAGGGTGTTATTACCCCAGCCAAACCTGATAGCGCAATATACTGATCAAAAACCGTATTCTATAGTACCCATTAAAGTATTAGCTGTTGATGATAACGAAGCAAATTTAAAACTGATTAAAGAGCTCTTACTCGAACAAGTAGTAGAGGTCACCACCGCATGTAATGGCAAAGAAGCCGTTGAATATTGTAAACATGAAATTTTCGCTTTGGTTTTTATGGACATTCAAATGCCGATAATGGATGGTGTAACCGCATTAAAAACTATTAAGGCTAATACAGGTAATGATAAAACGCCTATAGTCGCTGTTACAGCCCATGCATTAAGCGGTGAAAAGGAAAAATTATTACAGGAAGGATTTAGTGGTTACATAACTAAACCAATTGATCAAACTATGTTGCGACATAATATTTATGAATATTGTGATTTAAATTTATTTATTCCGAGCATCCCCCCGGCTAACAATAATCAAACAATAGACAATAAAGAGTTGCCGATTAATGGTTCCGCAACAATTAACACGCTACCGAATATTATCATAGATTGGTCTTTAGCATTAAAACGAACGGGCAATAGAATCGATTTAGCAAAATACATGCTTGAAGGGTTAATCAACAGCTTACCAGAAACAAAGCAATATATTTCTGACGCATTAACTAGCCAAAATATTGAACTAATAGAAACACTCATTCACAAACTTAATGGTGCCTGTTGTTATACTGGAGTTCCTAGCCTAGGGAATATAACACACTATATTGAAACTCAATTAAAACTAAATTGCTCTTTGGATGATCTTGAACCTGAATTTTTTGAACTTTTTGAACACTTAGATAATGTTTTAGCACAAGGACCAAAAAGTTTAGAAAAGGTTTAAGTTAGACAATCTATAAAAGACATAAGGATAATAATTATCGAATAGTGATAGTTGGCGAGATATTAATTTCACCATCTTCGTTAACAACAGCAACAATATCATGGCAAGTCAATACAGCTAAATTGCAATCCTTTTCTTTACGGATAAATTTCAGCTCGTAACCAAACTTGCCGAGACTACTTGCAGAAAATTTTTGTGCCAGAGAAAGTCTTCTCCACCATACAGATTGCTCAGGAGGCTCAGATCTTTTCTCTGCTTGCTCATGATCATCATAACGCTCATTGGGAGACATTGCTCAGTCCCATAGTTTTTTATACAAACACATTTATTGTAACTATAGCCTAAAAGAGACTAAAAATAAAAATGTGACTATTTAAAATAAATGAAAAGGCCTTATCGGTATTATTTTATAAACTTCTAGCGTCAAGCATTAAATGCTTCATATCTCTTATCGCTTTGTCTAAACCGTCAATCGCTGCTCTTGCAATAATAGCGTGGCCAATATTCAATTCAATAATTTCGTTAATGGCAGCAATAGGTTTAACATTGAAGTAATGTAAACCATGGCCAGCATTAACTTTAAGTCCAAGAGAATTTGCATATTTGATCCCCTCAATTAGTCGGTTCAATTCAGCTCGTTGCGTCTCTTCATCTGGAGCATCCGCATATTTACCGGTATGAATCTCAATATAAGTTGCTCTACTCGCTAAAGCAGCTTCAATTTGTTTATTATCCGCATCAATGAATAAACTGGTTTGCGTACCAATTTCAGCCAGTTGAGCTACTGCACTTGTTATTTTATCGAGTTGACCAACAACATCTAAACCGCCCTCAGTGGTTAACTCTTCGCGTTTTTCTGGTACTAAACAGCAGAAGGCTGGTTTAACATCACAGGCTATTGCTAACATTTCATCGGTAACAGCCATTTCTAAATTCATTCTAGTCTGAAGTGTTTCTTTCAATACATAAATATCACGGTCTTGAATATGTCGTCTATCTTCACGCAAATGTACGGTAATACCATCAGCGCCAGCGTGTTCAGCAACTGATGCCGCATAAACAGGATCCGGGTAGTTTGTGCCACGTGCTTGGCGTAGCGTAGCAATATGATCTATATTCACGCCTAATAAAATATCTTTCATAACTTAGTTCTCAGTTTAGTACTCGGCTCAATTCAATCATTTTAACTCACTTTTAATACTGTTTTTTTTAAAAAGTTTTCTGCTATGCAATGGCTTACCCTCAAGCAAATCATTAATAACTTGCCTTATTAAAATTTTATTACAATGTAGTACGTTAATATCATTTAGATTATTCTCTGCAATTGCTTGTAAATGATATCTATTATATAGCGGCAGGTTATGCTTTTCTTCAACAGTAATAAAGCCTTGTTTCGCGATATAATAGAAGCTTGGCGAATTTTGCTCAAAAACAGGTGAAAAATCGATAGCCAAGCCGAGCTCATCAAGCAACTCTAATTCAAATCGTCTTAAAACGGGTTCAATCGGTTGTTGATTAGATAATGCAGACAAACTTAACCTATAATGATCAAACAAGCTTGGACAAGCAATTGATTCTCCTAGTAACCTCACTAGTAATTCATTTAAATAAAAACCACTATAGAGATGATCACCTTTCAGAATATAGGATTTTTCAGAGACTTCAATACGACTTAAATTTTTTAGACTACTATGCCCTTTTAATACAACATTTAAAGGGCTAAACAGTTGTATAAAACCCTTTTTATTTGATTTATTGGTTTTACCAGAGTATACAATTGCCGATACTCTTCCTTCATTCTCAGTGAGAAGCTCAACTATTTGTTGCTTATCTCGGTAAGGCCGACTGTGCAATACAAAAGCAAGTTGTTCTATCGGTTCCATCATAGCTCTTTAAAACTAGCCTGAATACTCGTCGCCATAACCTAAACTACGCAATGCTCTTTCATCATCAGCCCAACCAGACTTAACTTTAACCCAGGTCTCTAAAAATACTTTTTGGTCAAACAAAGTTTCCATATCTCTACGAGCTTCTGCGCCAATAGTTTTTAATCGTTCACCATTTTTACCTATTACCATACGTTTTTGGCTACTGCGCTCAATTAGAATTAACGCATTTATATGTAAAATCCCTTTTTCATCCACTTTAAACTGTTCAATTTCAACGGTAGTTGAGTAAGGTAACTCATCACCGGTAAAACGTATAAGTTTTTCTCTGATGATCTCTGATGCCATGAAACGACTGGAACGATCAGTTATATAATCTTCAGGAAACCAAAAGGGCCCTTCAGGTAAACTTGCAAAACATGCATCATGAATTTTATCAACGTGGTAACCCTTACTCGCTGAAATTGGAATAATCTCCTGAAAATCATACTTTCCAGCTAATATCTGCAAGTGAGGTAATAAGGCTTCTTTGTCTTGAACATTGTCAACCTTATTAATGGCTAGGATACAAGGTACATTAGTCTGTCGAATTTTTTTTAATACTAACTCATCATCTTCAGTCCAATGTGTTCCCTCAACCAAAAACACCACCAGACCCACCTCGGCTATAGAGCTACTAGCCGCTCGGTTCATCAAACGGTTAATTGCACGCTTTTCATCTAAGTGCAAGCCAGGAGTATCAACTAACACTGCTTGATTATTTCCCTCGGTTAAGATGCCTAAAATACGATGCCTTGTTGTTTGAGGCTTTTTAGAGGTAATACTAATTTTTTGACCTAACAAACAATTAAGTAACGTCGATTTACCAACATTGGGCCGGCCAACAAGGGCAATCAGACCGCAGCGTTTATCACTACTTTCCGTATTGAGTTTATCAGGGGTATTTGAATTATTTGGCATTTTCAATTATTTCCAATACTTGTTGAGCTGCTGCTTGTTCGGCTTTTCTTCTACTAGTCCCTGTACTAATGACTACATTTTTAACGATATTAGTGGTACATCGCACGGTAAACTCTTGATTATGAGATTGGCCACTAGTGTGAATGACTTCATAATGAGGCAGTATAATTTTTCGTCCTTGAAGGTATTCTTGCAAACGAGTTTTAGGGTCTTTATGAATATTCTCTGGTGTTATTTTTGCTAATCTAGAGGCAAACCAACGCAAAATTAAATTTTTGCAAGTATCAATATCAGAGTCTAAATAAACAGCACCGATAACGGCTTCGAGGGCATCTTCTAAAATAGACTCGCGCCGATGGCCGCCGCTTTTCAACTCCCCTTGCCCTAAAATCAAATGTTCACCAAGTAAAAAGTCTTTGCCTAATTCAGCTAAAGTAACCCCTCTCACTAAACTAGAGCGCATGCGAGTTAACTCACCTTCATCTTGAGATGGAAATCTTGCAAACAATTCCTCAGCGATAACAAAACCTAAAATAGAATCACCTAAAAACTCTAAACGCTCGTTATGTAAGCCTTTAGCGCTTCGGTGTGTTAAGGCTTGAATAAGTAAATCTTGGCTATTAAAACGATAGTCTAAGCGTTTAGATAATCTTGCAATGGCTTGAGTATTGTTTTTTATCATTTAATGAATAGCACCTAAACGACTTAAACGAACACCTGTTGGGATCCAGTGAGGTAACCAATCACTTTCGTCCCTTTCAAAATCAAAACTCATCCAAATAGCAACAGCTTCACCCACTAAGTTCTCTTCAGGTACAAAGCCCCAATAACGACCATCAAGAGAATTATCTCTGTTATCGCCCATAACAAAATAGTGTCCGTCAGGAACTATAAATTCATCACGTTGTGTACCAACCTGATTAAAATAATCAGCGGTACGGGGAGGCATTATATTATCGATCAAAATCTCATGAGTCTTATTGGACATTTCTGAAGTGTAACGACTTAAAGTGCGTTTATTATTATTATACTCTCCACTTTGTTGAAATTTTTGTATAACTTGCTCAAATTCAGGGCACTTATCATCGGTAGGTAAACATATGGGTTTAATATAAAGTAATTTATTGCGATAGATTATACGTTCACCTGGCAAACCAATAACGCGTTTAATAAAGTCAATTTTAGGATTGTCAGGATATTTAAACACCACTACATCGCCACGTTCAGGTAAACCTATATGATAAAATTTGTTTCGAATTACAGGGTCACGTAAGCCGTAGTTAAATTTATTCACTAAAATAAAGTCACCATCAAGAAGCGTTGGCATCATTGAACCTGACGGTATTTGAAAGGGTTCATAGACAAATGAACGTAAAATAAGAACAAAGGCGATGACAGGAAATATTTGTACCGATGTATCTACTATTGTTGATGGTTCTAACAATGTAGCAATGGTCTCCTTGGTTAGTGGTGCGGCACATTGACGTTGTGCATCATCAACTTTACGTTGCCGACGCTCAACTAAATAAAACTTATCAGCTAACCAAACGATACCAGTAACGATGGTAATAATGACTAAAAAAATCGAAAAATAAACGGCCATAACTTCCTTAAAACCTAATAAATACAGTTAACCAATAAAACAATTGCGAATTAATTACCTAAATGATGTCATGAAATAAGTTAACATTAGCTTTCTAATTTTAACACCGCTAAAAATGCTTCTTGAGGTACTTCTACATTACCCACTTGTTTCATCCGTTTTTTACCGTCTTTTTGCTTCTGTAATAATTTTTTCTTACGGCTAATATCACCACCATAACATTTTGCAGTAACGTTTTTACGGAGCTGTTTAACTGTAGTACGAGCAATAACGTTATTACCAATTGAGGCTTGAATCGCGATATCAAACATTTGACGATGAATAAGCTCTTTTAGCTTATCAACTAATAAACGTCCACGTGAGACTGAATTGTTTCTATGTGTGATCATAGCTAGAGCGTCAACACGATCGCCATTTATCATCACGTCTACTCTTACCATATCAGCAGCTTCAAATCGAATAAAATTATAATCAAGTGATGCATACCCTCTGCTAGTAGACTTTAGCTTATCAAAAAAGTCCATTACAACTTCTGCCATTGGCAGTTCATATGTAACAGCAACTTGATTACCATGATAAATAATATCTTTTTGCACGCCACGCTTTTCAATGCATAAGGTAATGACATTGCCTAAATATTCTTGAGGAACTAAAATATTTGCTTGCACTATGGGTTCACGTATTTCATCAATGTTATTGATAGCAGGTAAATCGGAAGGATTATCTATTGATAGAACATCACCATTGTTACAAGAGATTTCATAATTTACTGTTGGTGCTGTGGTAATTAAATCAAGATCATATTCACGAGCAAGCCGCTCTTGGATAATCTCCATGTGCAACATGCCAAGAAAACCAATACGAAAGCCAAAGCCTAATGCTGATGAATTTTCTGGTTCAAAAAATAAAGACGCATCATTAAGACTTAATTTATTTAGTGCATCTCTAAAATTTTCATATTCATCAGAGCTTATTGGGAAAATTCCGGCATAGACTTGTGGTTGGGCTTTTGCAAAACCTTTTAAAGGTTCGGCTGCCTCTTTTTTAGATATGGTGATGGTATCACCCACTGGGGCGCCATGAATTTCTTTAATGCCAGCAATAACAAAACCAACTTCACCGGTTCTTAAAATACCAGTATCGGTTTGTTTAGGGGTAAAAATACCCACTTTATCAACTTGATGAACTTGTCCTGTAGACATCACCAACATTTTATCACCTTTTTTAATCTCACCGTTCATCACTCGAATAAGTGACACAACACCTTGATAATTATCAAACCATGAGTCAACAATCAACGCTTGTAATGGCCGATTTATCTCTCCTTTGGGAGGAGGTATATTTTTAACGATAGTTTCTAAAACATCTTCAATACCAAGACCTGTTTTTGCAGAACAGGTCACCGCATCAGTAGCATCAATACCAATAATGTGTTCGATCTCTTCACAAACACGATCAGGGTCTGCTTGCGGTAAATCTATTTTATTAAGAATAGGTTTTACTTCCATATCCATTTCAATAGCGGTGTAACAATTTGCTACTGTTTGTGCTTCAACACCTTGCCCGGCATCGACAACTAATAAAGCACCTTCACAAGAAGCTAATGAGCTAGACACTTCATAAGAAAAATCAACATGACCCGGAGTATCAATAAAGTTTAATTGGTATATTTCACCATTTTTCGCTTTATAATCTAAAGTCACACTTTGTGCTTTTATGGTAATGCCTCGCTCTCGTTCTATATCCATAGAGTCGAGTACTTGCGCTTCCATTTCTCGGTCTTGCAAACCACCGCAATGTTGTATTAAACGATCGGAAAGAGTAGATTTACCATGATCAATGTGAGCAATGATCGAGAAATTTCGAATATTTTTCATAAATAGAAAGTCAAATAAAGTCTGATAAAATAATTAATGTCGCGATTTTAGCTAATTTAGTGCGCTGGGGCTATCTTTATTAGCATTTCTCTAGTCAACGAGGGTGATTTTCAAATCATTTGAATGAACACGAAGTATTTCTGGCATCAGTGCTAACGAGGATTCACTATAAGTTTGCCAAAATCTGGCCAGTTTGTGACCTAAATAGCCACCGCTACAACCTAATATTATTCCATAAATTTCACTGGTAAAAATGGCTTGCTGAACTAAGTATTGTCCAACCCCAGAAAAGGCAATCAAGCCAATAAGTGGCCATAAATAAACTTGCCAAGCAGTTTGTAATAAACCTTTTTCGCAGAGACCTAGAACGATCGTATCACCTAGTTTAACAGGGATCTCGGTTGTTAGTTCAACAATAAGGCTTTTTTTTGGTAGAGCTTTAGAGACTTGACCACTGCCACAAGAATCAATTTGCTGGCAGCTGCTACATGTTGATTTAATTTGGCTTTCTACGGTTATCGTTAGCCAGCGATCATTGATTGAGTTTACGGCAACTACAGTTGCTAACTCTTCCATCATGGTGTGGCTGAAGTGCCTATAGAATCTGCGATAGCTTTTGCTGTATTTGAAGGTATTTTTCCAACAACACTAATTTCAAACCCCTTTACTACTTGGTTTAACACAACAGTTGCCCCGTCCATAACATATTCAACTTTTCTTTGTTCATCATCGCTTACACTCACATAGACTGATACATCAACTAAACCATCATTATATAAAATAAATTCTACGGGTTGCTTAGTTGAATACATACGGTGTCGATTAGCTTTTATTTGCTTAAAACCTGCAGGCAACCAATTAACCTGCCAAGATAATTTATGATCTTTATTGGTACTA
This sequence comes from Colwellia sp., assembly GCA_034111045.1. GTDB lineage: Bacteria > Pseudomonadota > Gammaproteobacteria > Enterobacterales > Alteromonadaceae > JALJPB01. The sequence goes on from JAWUYA010000001.1 coordinate 48,387, forward strand.
GGTACATCAATAACAGGTGGTAAATCTGCTTTTTTTAATTGTTTCAAACTATCAACTAAACTATCTGTAATGTCTAGATGGGTAAACTGTATCTGCTCAAGCAATTGACCTTTAAGCGAAATTATAGCAAGTTTCAACAACAGCCCAGACTCTTGGTCTAACCAAAGCCAGTAACCAAATCTGTCTTGCTCTTTAGATACTATGCGAATTAATTGTGCTACACGACCTAAGACTCTGCTGCGTCCAACAGATATAAACTCATAATTTTTTTCAATATTACTAATATCACCACTTAAAATAGCAGGAATAGGGCCACTTATTTTTTCAGATTCAACAGAATATGGCGTGATTTCAGGCTCAATATAACTAACGACATCACCTTTCCTCAGAATATCGCGTCGTGGTCCATTAAGTGTAGCAAATATTTCCAGCTCTAAATCATCTTCATCCCTCCCATGAAACCAATGGTAAGGTTCAGCCTGGTTGTTTTTAACAACAACAAAAGAGGTATTAAAATTAAGGTTTTGTAGCGCTTGAGAAAGACGTTCCAGCCACAATTTCGCTGAAATAGGCGTGGTACTTGGTAAATCTTCAGTTGGAGTTTTCACTGATGAGGTGTCAACAGCTATTGCTGAAAAGCTAAAACTTATCAGTAATAATAAAACACTTAATATTTTCATTTAGGTGAGTCTTCAACCTGTAGTGTTGGTAATAATTGACCATTATATTTTGACGCACTTAATTTCACTTGTTGGTGATGATCAGATAAAAGTGCCTGAAAACGTCTTTGCTGTTCTATATACAGCTGTTTTTGAGATAGACGACTGGTTGATTGGGTATTAAAGCTTACTGGTGCAGCGAAGCCAGCTAGGGGGGTAGTTTGTACTACTTGACTCGGCATAACAATATCATGTTGAGCAACATTTTGTTGAACGCCGATAATCATCAACCCTGCAGCAGAAGCAGCAATAGCAACTTGGCCAAAAGGTTTGGCGAATTGAACGATTTTTGCTTTAACACTATTTAATAATTTTGCTTTTTTAGGCGCTAATACAGTAGGCTCATCAGCAATGGCTTGAGCAATTTGAATCGACAAGTCTAATGAAATATCACTTAAAAGTTCATCACGAAGTACATCACCAATTAAGTGATAACGACTCCAAGTCTCACCAAGTACACTATCAATGCTTAACTGTTCAAACAACTCAACGCTCTGTTGTTCGTTGTCATGAGCATTATCAACAAGTGATGATACTTTTTCAAACTTACTTTCACTCATACATTAGCCTTTATAATAATTGTAAATATTAATCTGTGATTTTTCATTTTAAAATTTAAATGTTAACCTTGAAGAAGAGGTCTTATTTTCTTTTCGATTGCATCTCTTGCTCTAAATATTCTTGATCGCACTGTACCAACCGGACAATCCATAATAACGGCAATTTCTTCATAACTTAAGCCTTCGAGTTCCCTAAAGTTTATTGCTAAGCGCAAATCTTCAGGCAGTTGGTCCATTGTATCAAAGATCACTTTTTTAATTTCTTCTGTAAGTAAAATCTTTTCTGGAGAAGCATTTTCTCTTAATGCTTCTCCTGTGTCATAAAACTCTGCATCATCAACATCAACATCAGTACCTGGGGGTTTACGACCTAAAGCCACTGAATGATTTTTCGCACAGTTAACGGCTATTCGGTATAACCAAGTATAAAATGCACTTTCTCCTCGAAAATTAGGTAAAGCACGATAAGCTTTAATAAAAGCTTCCTGAACTAAGTCAGGCACATCACTTTGGTTTCTTACATAACGTGACACTAAATTTGCCACTTTGTTTTGGTATTTCGTTACTAGCAGGTTATAAGCGTTCTTATCTCCACGTTGTACCCGCTCAACCAATGTCTGGTCAACGTTCTGTTCGCTCATCAGAGCCATTTCTCCTAACTACTTACTTAATTCAATTCTAATCCTGCTCAGCTCAAGCAACAGTAAACGCATCAAGTAGGACTGTACATTTAATAAAAAGTTCTAATTATTTTATTTTTATTTGAAAAATTTAAAATAAAGTGAAATATTTTGATTATCATCCGTTAATTGCTGTTCGATTAATACAATAAACGGTAATATCATTATATCGACGTAATAGAATACCTTAAAATTCAACATTTATGAATCAACAATACAATTGTGATGTGTTAATTATTGGCAGCGGTGCTGCAGGTTTAACTCTCGCATTACATTTAGCACAAAAATCAAACGTCATCATTTTAAGTAAAGGATTAATGAACGAAGGGTCAACTTTTTATGCCCAAGGTGGCATTGCTGCTGTTTTTGATGAAAATGACAGCATTGAATCACATGTGTTAGACACCTTAGTTGCCGGAGCTGGTCTTTGTGACGAAGAAGCGGTTAGATATACCGCAGAAAATGCTAAGGCTTGTTTACAATGGCTAATAGAGCAAGGTGTCGATTTTGACCGTGATAAAAGTGTGCAAGGTGATTCAAGTTACCATTTAACCAGAGAAGGTGGTCATTCTCACCGCCGTATCCTGCACTCGGCTGACGCCACAGGCCAAGCAATACAAACAACATTAATTAATCGTGTTAAAGAGCATAAACGAATTACTTTACTTGAACGTTTTAATGCTATTGACCTTATTTGTCAACAATCCAAAGACTCAACGCAAAAGTGCTGTATTGGCGCTTATATTTGGAACAGAACTAGTGAGCAAGTTGAAAGTATTCAAGCCACAAAAACCATATTAGCCACCGGTGGCGCAAGTAAAGTTTATCAATACACTTCAAATCCAGATGTTGCTAGTGGTGATGGTATTGCCATGGCTTGGCGAGCAGGTTGTCGTGTAGCCAACATGGAATTCAACCAGTTTCACCCCACCTGCTTATTTCATCCTGAAGCAGGTACTTTTTTATTAACAGAAGCACTTCGTGGAGAAGGCGCACTATTAAGACGGCCTAATGGGAGTCGTTTTATGCCTGATTTTGATGAACGAGCAGAACTTGCTCCTCGTGATATTGTTGCCCGTGCCATCGATTTTGAAATGAAGCGTTTAGGTGCTGACTGTATGTATTTAGATATCAGTCATAAAGATGAAGACTTTATCAAGAGTCATTTCCCTACTATTTATGAAAAAACCAAGTCGTTAGGTATCGACATGGCAAAACAAGCCATTCCTGTTGTTCCTGCGGCGCACTATACTTGTGGTGGTGTAATGATCAATAACCATGGTAAAACAGATATTGATAACCTCTATGCTATTGGAGAGGTTGCTTATACAGGTTTACATGGCGCTAATCGATTAGCAAGTAACTCTTTATTAGAGTGTTTGGTTTTTGCAAGAGCTGCAGCCCTTGAAATTTCAGCTAGCATTGACCATGCTACGCCTTTTTACAAACTACCACAATGGGATGAAAGCCGAGTAACAGACTCTGATGAAGAAGTCGTTATTCAACATAACTGGCATGAATTAAGGTTATTTATGTGGGATTTTGTTGGTATTGTCCGCACCACTAAACGTCTTGAAAGAGCATTACATCGTGTTGAAATGTTACAAAGTGAAATAGATGAATACTATCGGCATTTTAAAGTCAGTAATAACTTACTTGAATTACGTAATTTAGTACAAGTAGCAGAGCTAATTATCAATAGTGCATTAGCACGTAAAGAGAGTAGAGGCCTGCATTATACGCTAGATTATCCTAATCTAGCGTCTGAGCCTAAAATCACTATTTTAACGCCACAATAACTCGTTTTAACCGAGAATAGTCTTTAGTTGATAGGCTATCTTTAAAAATGAAAGTCGATTTTGACTTGTTGGAATGCCCTTTACTAGTAAAAATCAGCCAACACCCTAGAAAACTGATTCGAGAATAAGCAGTCAGAGCAAATTCTTCAAGCAAACTATTACCGTGATGATTATTGAATTGGCATAGCCCTTCTTTAGTAACAAAAAATGAATAGTTACCTGTTTGGCTCAGTTGAAAGGAGAAAATATTTTGATTTGTCATTATTATCGCTAAAATAAAAAAAACAACAAAACTCACACTCGCCAACCAATAGAAGTTCAACGTCAAAGAAATAATTAATAAAGCAATAAGAAAGAATAGTAATACGCTATAAATTAAAATTCTATAGCGTGAAGGCGTAACAGTTATTTTATACTTTGACTCGATTAAGAATAAATTGCACCATGGTGTTAAGTTCTTTGTCTTCACAAACCTTATGCCCCATAAACCAAGCAAACAACTCAGGGTCTTGCTCTTCAAGTAAACGTTCAAATAAAACCTTATCTTTATCATTTAATAAATCATAAGCTTCTTCTACAAATGGCATAAAAAGTATATCTAACTCTAGCATGCCCCGACGACACGCCCATCTTAATCGCGGTTTATTATCCTTCAAAGCCCCTTCATATGAGACTTTCACAGCATCTAAAGATGATTGAGAATTTTGAGTTTCAACTGACATAACACACCATTAAGATTAAAATTAGCGCTATTATAACAATTAAGCCATCAAAATCGCATATTTTTATTGACCTTTAATAGATATAATCTTGAGTTTTTAATAATTGACCTCATTATTATATGTATCTGACGACAGAATGATTAACCTTATGCCTCTCAATATTATTACTTCACAACCAGACCCCTCAAAATTACCGGCCAATTATGCCATATCACTAGATGATTTTAATGCAATATCATTGTCCGGAGAAGATCAAACTAAGTACTTACAAGGGCAAGTCACCTGTGATGTAAACTCTCTAAGTGATGACAGTTTAACCCATGGGGCCCATTGTGATGCAAAAGGTAAGGTGTTATCAGTTTTTCGATTAATTAACCGGGCAGGTAAACATTTATTATTACAATCTAAAGCGAGTATCCCCCTTTCTTTAGCCGCATTGAAAAAATTCGGGGCCTTTGCCAAAGTAACAATTTCAGCAACAACACAACTTAACTTTGTTGCCTTAATAGGTGATAATGCCAGTACGTTATTACAACAAACATTTAGCAAAGTACCTGATATATCACACCCTGTTATTCAAGCAGATACCACTACACTCGTCTATATTGCAGGTAAACAAGCTCGATATTTAGTAATTGATGAAAGCGAGGTAATCACTCAACTACTGAAAAAATTCAACTTACCTATTTATAATCAACTAGTGTGGCAACTAACAGAAATCCAAGAAGGCTTTCCTGTATTAACCCTGGGTAGTTTAGAGCAATATGTACCACAAATGCTCAACTTACATGCAATTAATGGCATTAGTTTTACTAAAGGTTGTTATTTGGGCCAAGAAACCGTCGCTCGTATGCAGTATTTAGGAAAAAACAAACGCGCGTTATTTGCTCTTTCTTCTGATAACGCCATAGAGCTAAATATCGAAATTGCTGCTGGGGATATTATTGAAAAGCAGTTAGGCGAAAATTGGCGAAAAGCGGGCGATGTGTTAGCAAGCTATAAAGCTGATAACCAAATAAGTCTTCAAGCGGTGTTAGCTAATGATGTTGATAAAAACACCGTTTTCCGCTTAAAAGCTCAACCAGAGGTTATATTTGCTATAACCCAACTGCCCTATTCACTTAACCAAGAAGATTAACATTTTATGAAAATTTGTAAAAATAAAGTCGTTGTATTGCACTATGCTGTTTCAGATACCGAAGATACTTTAATTGACAGCTCATACGATGATAAGCCCCTTGCCGTTATCCACGGTACCGGTTATTTAATTCCAGGCTTAGAGGATGCGTTAGTTGATCATCAAGTTGGCGATAAATTCGATGTTGAAGTAGCCGCAGCGCAAGCCTATGGCGAACGATTTGAGGATTATGTACAAACTGTGCCTAAATCTTTATTTGCTGGTATTGATGATTTAGCTGTTGGCTCGCAATTGCGTGCATCAACTGATGATGGTGAGCAAACTGTTATTGTAATCGATGTTCAAGACGATGATATTACTGTTGATGGTAATCACCCACTCGCTGGTCTTGATTTGAAATTTGAAGTTGACATACTCGAAATTCGTGATGCCACTGAAGAAGAACTTGCACATGGTCATGTGCATGCTGAAGGCGGCTGCGGTCATAACCATTAAATAACGTACTAATGTACAAACTAAAAAGCCAGTAGTTTTTAAATTACTGGCTTTTTATTGCTTATCAAAGCGTACTACAAGCGATAAATATTATCCGCACTATCTCTATCCACTAGTTTGATAAAAGGGTCGACGCCAACAAATGTAGGCTGGCCCTTAATTTGAATAGTTATCTCATTTGTACCCGTTTTAATTTGATGTTTTTGCAAGTACATCACAAAATCTTTAGCGCTCAAGTCTTCAGGGTCTGCACTAAATAAACCAATATCGACAAGGTCGACAAACTCAACTTCTGTTTCTTTACCTTGACCATCTGCATGCATTAATGCCGCTTCAATGGTTAAGGTCACATCAAATAGCTCCGCGTCACCTTCAACAGCTGTCACCTCAACCTTAGTAGTTTTTAGATCATACAAACTTATGTATTCAAATAAACCACTAATAAACGCTCTTTCTTGTTCATTAGTATCTTGGTTTAGGTAACTGAGTAAATTTAATGTTGTTGGATAAGGTGTACTGTTATATTTAAATTCAACCAAGAAGTCATGTAGTGCTTTATTTAGACGTTCTTCACCTATGCGATCTTTGAGTGACATCATAATCACTGAGCCTTTTCGATAATGGATATATTGCTGATTTTCACTGCGATATACTGGCATTTCTTCTAAAGTCTCAACGCTACGGCCACGGAGATAACTGTCAAGTTCATATTTTAAGAATTTACGAATTTTCTCAGTACCGTATTTTTTCTCCATCACCATAAGTGCACTGTATTGCGATAACGTTTCAGAGACTATTGCGCTGCCTTGAACATTTGCCGCGCCTACTTGATGACCCCACCACTGATGTGCTACCTCATGCGCGGTAACATAATAAACAGGGTCAATATTTTCAGGATCTCGTAAATCGGTAATAAAGCCAATTTTTTCTGAATAAGGCACCGTATTGGCGAAACTCTGGGCAAAGGAGCGATAACCGGGGAACTCAATAATACGCATTTGTTTGTGCTGATAAGGGCCAAAATTTTCAGTAAAGTAATCAATGGAGTCTTGGACTGACTCAATCATGCGTTCAACATTCATTGCATGGTCTTTATGATAATACACTTCTATATCAATCCCCTTATAAATCTGTTTTTTAGATGCTAAACGAGCCGACATCACAGAGTAAAAGTTCACCATAGGTGCATCCATTTTATAGTGATAGATATTACGGCCATTTTCTTGTTTTTTACTTTGCAAATAACCCGGGGCAATTGCAAATTGATCCAAAGATGTTGACACCGTTGCTTCAAAATCTATAAAGCCAATACCTTTACCAAAATCACTTTCGTTATAATATTGCTCCTCTTCAAGTTTATTGGCTCGCTTTAACGGTTCAAGACCGTGCTTGCGTCTATCGTGACGGTCGTTGAGTTGCCAGCTCTGCTGATAACCAAAGTTAGGGAATAAACTGTTATTATCGATAAAGGTGCCGTTTTCAACTAAAGTGACATCGCCACTGCCATCCGCAAACCCCTGATGGGCACGTTCAGCAATCAATTTTCCCGTTCTAAACTCACCTGGCTGCAATGGTATATCAAACTCGAACCATGCAGTATCAAACTCTTCATCTAATATGCCCAGCTCTCCACCCTCAATTTCAACACCCCATTGTTTACTAAAGCGGGGCTTTGCTACTAAAAATCGAGTAATTGCTTCATTTGAAGTATTGGTTACCGTAATTTCAGATAAAGCCTTTATGCGGCGTTCGTTTGCATAAATGTCTATTTTTGCGTGAGTTTTAGTAATAATAGGTATTTCAGCATTAATATATTGTACGTATTTATGCTCGTACCCTGCTTGTCTATCTTCTTGAACATCTTCAATCACAAACTCATTTAAAACCCGAGTATTGTAATGAATATAAGTCCCGCTTCCGATAAAAACGATAAAACCAAGGGCAACAATAACTCTTCCTTTTACTCCTAGGTAGTAACCAACATTTTTCATCCGAGTTTTTAATGTTTGTGCTGGTCCTCTATGCCATAACCCATGACTTAACCCAGCTAAAACAATAGCAAGGCCAGTCCAATACAACATATACCAAGTATGTGCTTCAAGGAAATGTCCATAACCATTGATGTCTGAGTATAAAACTTGGGGGGCGTTTGAAAATTGATACATGTTATGACTAAAGCCAAAGTTGCTTAACGTAATAGTACTGATGATATAAAGCACAAAGAGCATCATGCCCACATATTTATTAGGGCTAATCACTTGTAAGAAAAAGGCCAATACAGCGGTTAGAAATAAAGGATATAAATTAATATACCCTAAACGAATAATATATTGAGATATCTCATAATCATTAAAACCTTGCAGCATTTGGTTGACTATGGTCACCACCATACCAAAGACATACAGCAAGGTAAGTACTAAACTAATGGCAATTATTTTTGATAACCAAAAAGTGATATTGCTTACTGGCATTGCATCAACTATGTCGCCCATGCCTGAATTACGTTCCCGCCAAACAACTTCAGCACTGTAATAGGCTAAAACAATCATCATTAGCAAGCCTGTTGAACCTGTTATTAGCTCTACCATAGACTGAGTTAATGGCCAGTTAGGTGTACCAAACATACCGCTAGGGTCGAGTAATGGGGCAACTAACAAAAAGATAGTTAATACACCTAGCACTAAAAAGGGGGCACTCAATACCACTTGTTTAATTTCAAATTGAGTTCTCAAGATTAAGTGAGATAGAGTTTGAATACCGGCGCTTTTATAAGTGATGTTATTATTAAATAATGAACTAACATCTGTGGTTTTTCCCTGTGTCGCTTTTTTCTCGGCTTTTGCTTTAGGTAAACGAATTTTTAAGCGAAAGCCGCCAAATATCGCTAAAATCGCTACCGCAATCGCTAGCCATAACAAACGATTTTGTAACAACAAGCCACTGAGTTCAATGGCAGTGTTATTTTTATCAAACATGGTCCAATAGCGGGTAACTTCTGTAAAGGTATTAGAAGCAAAGGGGTCAAGTATCGCGGCAAGCGTTCGATATTCAGGCTCAGAAGCGAAGCGTCCAGCAATAATATATAAAATAAATAGACCTACTGCCGATAAATATACCGCCATCATTGAGCGAAAGCGCATGGCTACTGCGTAGAAAAAACAAGACAGTACAAATAACGTTGGTAAGGACAAATAAAAGAAAGAAGTAAAGTAATGACTTAAATTTGTAACTCCTAGGCGCTCAGGGTCTACCCAACCAGTTAGACTACCGATAAAACAACCTAACATAATACCTAAGGGGACAAAGGCAAAGACAGTAGCGACTATGGCGAATGAACCTAAAAATCGCCCTAATTGATAACTCACCGGGTTTATCGGTTTACTATAAAGCAATTCTGACATTTTACTGGTTTCATTTCTCGTTGCAGTACTAGCGACAAAATTAACCACTAAAAACATCGCAAATATCCCCATAATCAATAAGGTCTGGGCAATGGAAAAGGGACCATTGTAAACGACATTACCGCCACCACCAATTTGAACGTTCTCACTGACTGTTGCAAAAAAACTCAGTAAGAAAAAAATAAGTGAGGTGACATAAAAAGAAGGTTGACGGGTAAAATAACGCCACTCAAAAAGAAACATTTTAGCTAACATAATTACTCCTTAAGCAACATTACGGTGATTATGAAGGGTAGAAAAATAGACATCTTCTAGATTAGCGGGTGCGACTTCAAAACCTTCAGGAGCATTATCAGCCATTACATGAACGATGGTTTGTCCGGCAAATAGTCGTTTTGAAATAACCGTAAGGTTTTGCTCTAACTCAATAGCTTCTTGCTGAGATACTGACTTACGCCAAATTTGTCCGTTCAGTTTATCGGTTAATAAAATAGGGTTGCCTTCTAACACAATTTTACCTGACGCTAATACCGCCATATTAGGACAAAGTTCAGTAACATCTTCAACAATATGTGTGGATAAAATAATGGCTTTATCTTCGCCTAAACCAACCAATAGATTGTGAAAACGATTACGCTCTTCAGGATCTAGTCCTGCGGTAGGTTCATCAACAATTAATAAATCAGGGTCACCAAGCAAAGCTTGCGCAATACCAAAACGTTGGCGCATTCCACCAGAAAAACCACTGACGGCCTTTTTTTTATGCTGATAAAGGTTAGTTTGTGCTAACAAGCCATCAACAGCTTCTTTGCGTTCTACTTTACTTTTAATACCTTTTAAAATAGCTAAATGGTCAAGTAGCTCATAAGCGCTAATGCGAGGGTAAACGCCAAAGTCTTGTGGCAAGTAGCCAAGTCGTTGACGTAAAGCTTGGGGATCGTTAAAAACATCAATACCGTCAAAATCAATATTGCCAGAGTCAGCATTTTGTAAAGTGGCAATGGTCCGCATTAATGATGACTTACCTGCACCATTTGGCCCCAACAAGCCGAACATACCTTTAGGGATTTCCAGTGAAACATCGTCAAGTGCTTTAACACCATTGTCGTAGGTTTTAGATAAGTTCTTAATTGTTAGCATTATTATCCCTTGTTTTATTATTATTTTCAGGCACAAACCTTATGCTACTGTATACTTGATGTAAATTATTTTATTTATAATTTTTTAAGAGCAAATCAATTGTATATAAATAAAAAAACCGATAGCCATTAAGACTATCGGTTTTAGTAATTATCATGAAGGCAACTATCGTTCAGTACCCCATCAGAAAATAGATTTAAACGATGAACCTCCTCCTCTGCGAGAAGAGCGGCGAGCTCTCATTCTATTGTGAAGATCACGGCGCTTAGCGCCTAACCATTCTTCACGAGTAATAGTATTGTCACCTTTTCGGCCTTCCTCACGTTCACGGTACGCACAAAACTCTTCAAAAGCATCAATGTCATCTTTAAATTCTGCAGCGACTAGCTCTATCATAATGGCATCATCTAAAAAGCCTAACACCGGAATATGATCAGGCACTAAATCCTCTGGCTCACTAAAATAAGCTAATGCACTTAACACTTCAGAACGCTCTTCTTCAGGAATTTGCCATTCTTCGTCTTCTATAATTGCCACCATAGTTTCTAATTTTTGTAAACGTTCACTTACGAACTCAGGTACAGAGCCTTTAACATCAGCACTTAATCTTTTTGCATTGGCCAAAATAGAGTCTTCATCAAAATTTTTAACATTTCCTTGGGCTTTCTTCATTACTTTACGAAAATGTTCTAAGTCAGCATCATTTAGGGTAAATTTAACTTCTATTGCCATGGTTTATCTCCATATTGACTTTAATGATTAGCATTGAGATCGAAAAACTTACGATCAACTTAATGACTATAGATTAAAAATTTCATTAAATTAAGGTATTCACAGTTATTAATTAATTATTAATTAATAACTTGTAAATAAAAAAACACCCGAAGGTGCTTGATAAAAATGAAGGACATGAATTAAATTTATTCAGTTTCAGGGCGCATATGAGGAAATAATATAACGTCTTTAATTGTTGGGGAATCACTAAATAACATCACTAATCGGTCAATACCAATACCTTCCCCAGCCGTTGGTGGTAAACCATGCTCTAATGCGCGAATATAATCATCATCGAAATGCATCGCTTCATCATCACCTGCATCTTTTTCTTCCACTTGTTTTTTAAAGCGAGCGGCTTGATCTTCGGCATCGTTTAACTCAGAGAAACCATTAGCTAATTCACGACCACCAACAAAAAATTCAAACCTGTCGGTAATAAATGAATTTTTATCATTGCGACGAGCAAGTGGTGAAACTTCCCATGGATATTCGGTGATGAAAGTAGGTTGATCCAATAAATGCTCAGCAACCTCTTCAAAAATTTCACAAATGTATTTACCAGGGCCCCAAACTTTTGCAGCTTCACCTTCTTTGACCCCAACCGCTTTTGCTATCGCTTTAATGGCATCAAAATTATTTTCAGGATCTCGTAGTGCTGCCTCATCAATATGAGCCGCGCCATGATGCTCTTTACCATGCTTGAGAATGGCATCAACCATAGATAAACGCACAAACGGTTGACCAAAGTCGTAAAATTTCTCTTCTAGTACTTCACCTTCACTGTTTTTTACTGTATTTCGTATTATGGGGGTACCCAACACATCTTCAGCGATTGTACGAAGCATATCTTCTGTGAGGTTCATTAGATCATTATAATCAGCATAAGCTTGGTAGAACTCAATCATAGTAAATTCGGGGTTATGACGAGTTGATAAACCTTCATTACGGAAGTTACGGTTAATTTCAAAGACCCGTTCAAAACCACCCACTACCAAACGCTTCAAATAAAGCTCAGGAGCAATACGTAAATACATGTCAAGATCAAGGGCATTATGATGCGTCATGAAAGGCTTAGCTGTTGCGCCTCCAGGGATAACTTGTAACATTGGCGTTTCAACTTCCATAAAGTCACGACTGACTAGATATTTACGAATGCCATCAACAATTTTCGAGCGCATTTTAAAGGTATTACGGGTATCTTCATTAATGATTAAATCAACATAACGCTGACGATATTTAGTTTCTTGATCTGATAGGCCATGAAACTTTTCAGGCAATGGGCGTAACGATTTAGTTAATAATGAATATTCTGCCATATTAACGTAAAGATCGCCCTTACCTGATTTATGTAAAACACCTCTAACACCGATAATATCACCAATATCTAATGAGCCCCAACGTGCTCTGATATCTTTTTGTACCGTTTTTTCAGCATAAGCTTGTATGCGGCCTGACATATCTTGAACAACTAAGAATGGACCACGCTTAGCCATAACACGCCCAGCAATGGCATAAGTCACTTGAAGCTCTTCAAGTGCTTCTTTTGATTTTTCACCATGTTCAGCTTGAATGTCAGCGGCTAAATGCTCGCGATTAAAGTCATTTGGAAAACCATTAGCCGAGCAATTTGTACGAATTTTATCTAATTTCACACGGCGTTCAGCAATGAGTTTGTTTTCATCTTTTGCTGCTTGTTGGCTAGATGTGTTATTTTTAACCTTGTCTGTCATGTTGTTTCTCGTTACTTAATTTTAAAGCGTTTATGTGATAAACCCGAAGGTAGGGTTGCTTCAATAAACTTGTCTAAATCACCATAGTGTAAGGATTGCTATCTGGTACACGCGATTTTCAACGTCATTTTTTCTTATTTTTATAAACCAGATTTTAAACTGGCTTCAATAAACTTGTCTAAATCACCGTCGAGTACCGCTTGAGTATTGCGATTTTCAACGCCTGTTCTTAAATCTTTAATACGGCTGTCATCTAATACATATGAGCGAATTTGACTGCCCCAACCAATATCTGATTTACCGTCTTCGAGTTGTTGTTTATCTGCATTTTGCTTTTGAATTTCTAATTCATAAAGCTTCGCTTTTAATAACTTCATCGCCGTTGCACGATTTTTATGCTGTGAGCGATCACTTTGACATTGCACTACTGCACCTGTTGGTTCATGCGTAATACGAATTGCCGAGTCAGTTTTATTGACGTGCTGTCCACCTGCACCTGATGCACGATAAGTATCTATTCGTAAATCAGCAGGGTTAATATCGATTTCAATATTGTCATCAATCTCAGGATAAATAAACGCTGAGGCAAAAGAGGTATGACGACGGCCGCTGGAGTCAAAGGGTGATTTTCTGACTAAGCGATGAACGCCTGTTTCAGTTCGTAACCAACCATAGGCATATTCACCAGTATATTTAATGGTACACCCTTTAATACCTGCAACATCACCATCGGTGACTTCAATCGCTTGAGTTTGGTAACCATGGGCTTCACCCCATCTCAAGTACATCCGCATTAGCATTTCGGCCCAATCCTGTGCTTCAGTGCCTCCAGAGCCAGATTGAATATCTAAATAGCAGCTTGCGCTATCGTGTTCACCAGAAAACATTCGACGAAATTCGAGTTTTTCTAACACAACATCTAAAGCGTTTGCTTCAGATTCAGCTTCATCAAAGGTTTCTTGGTCTTGCTCTTCAACCGCCAATTCAACTAATTCTTCTATATCGTTACAACCGAACTCTAATTCAACAATAGTATTAACAACCTCTTCAAGGGAGCTGCGTTCTTTGCCTAATGCTTGCGCCCGTTCAGGCTCATTCCACACATCCGGCAATTCTAATTCTCGACTCACTTCAACTAAACGTTCTGCTTTAACATCGTAGTCAAAGATACCCCCGAAGTAATAAGCTGCGTTCGCGAATTTCTTTTACTTTATTTAATACTGGATTTATTTCAAACATAAGTATGCAAATATAACCTTTAAAACACGCTATTTTATCGTGTTTTTTTCTAATCAAAAATAAGTGGAATAAAAACAGTCGAGAATTGTAGCTTAAAAATCGAGGTAAATAAACGGCTAAGGGGCATTGCTTTGGCTTTTCAATTGAAAAGCTTTATCTTTAACTAATATAAGGAAAAGAGCAGAAGCGATGCCCGCAGAGGCAAATATCATGCACATAACCATAATTTGATAGCGAACTGCAATAAATGGGGATACGCCTGATAATATCTGTCCTGTCATCATACCGGGAAGTGAAACAATACCCACTGCGAATAAAGCATTAATATTGGGTATCATCGATGTTTGAAATGCGGTATTTCTTGCCTCCTGATAACTAATCTTTTTTGATAATTCAGCATAAAAACGCTCACCAGACAAACTCACCGAATTAATACAACTGGCAAAAATCATTCCAGCAAGAGGTAATAATGTTTGGGGTTGATACCAAGGGCTAAGATTTAAAACACCTTGGGTGATAACTATAATGGTAAAAGCAGCACTGATCGATATTGAGATCATTGCACTTTTAACGAATTTTGTTTTGATGACAGGTAAGTTACTCAGCGCAATCCAACTAGAAAACAACACCATGACGACTAATATAAAACCCACTAACCAAGCGCTATCGGATTCAAAAATATAAACTAATACATAACCAACCAATAAGAGTTGCACTAACATGCGAGATATTGCAATCATTGCCCTTTGGCTATTTAAAGACCATTTAGCCAAAATAAAAAGCACTACAGTGACAGGAATAAACGCATAAGCAAGATTTTGCAGGGAAATGGTATTTATTGTCTGGTCCATGCTTTTTCCTAAGTTTTTTAGTTGTAAACTGTTGTAATGCTTTCAACCATTAATTGTACCGTCCGTTTTCCTCTAAATTCATTAACATCAAGACGATATGCTAGATGTACTTTATTTTCTTTAGCATTAGGCCAAGCCTTGATATCAACATTAAAGGCGATACCATCAAATAGTTGACCTTGCTTTTGGACAACTATTTTCAAGTGTTTTTCACCCACAATACGCTGCTGTACTAAGACAAACTGATCATCAAACAAAGGTTCTGAAAAATTTTGTCCCCAGGGACCACAGTCTCTAACCATCTCAGCAAAGTCTAAGGTCATCTCATTAACTGTTAACTCACCATCAGATAAAATAACGCCGGTGAGATCTTCTTCTTTTAACCACTGAGCTGAAAGCTCATTAAAAATGGTTTGAAACCGTTGAAAGTTTTCCGACTTAATGGATAAACCAGCAGCCATGGCATGACCACCAAATTTCATAATTAAATCAGGTTGTAACGTTGAGATATGTTCAAGTAGGTCTCGAATATGTAACCCTGGAATAGAACGGGCAGAACCTTTGATTTCTCTCCCCTTATGATCATCTTCTTCGTCTTTAGCAGCGGCAAAAACAATACTCGGTCGATGAAATTTCTCTTTTAGCCTACCTGCTACAATACCAATAACCCCTTGATGCCAGTCTTGCTGAAAAAGGGCAATAGCATTAGGAAGATTTTGATCATCAAAAGCGAGTTTTTTTAAAATATTTTCAGCTTCAAATTGCATACCTTGTTCAATGTCACGTCGAGATTTATTTAAATCATCAAGCTCTGCTGCCATTAGCCGCGCTGAGATCATATCTTTTGCTAACAGACAATTAATGCCCAAAGACATATCATCAAGACGCCCTGCGGCGTTAATTCTTGGACCAAGGGAGAAACCGAAATCGCTGGCCACTAAACGCTGCTGATTTCTCCCTGATATTTCAATTAACGCTTGAATACCTGGGCGTGTTTGCCCTGCCCGGATCCGTTTCAGCCCTTGCTCTACTAATATGCGGTTATTGGTATCAAGAGAAACAACATCGGCGACTGTCCCTAATGCAACTAAGTCTAATAATGTCGCTAAATTAGGTTCTGTTATTTGTTTTTCTTTAAACCAATTGATATCACGCAAATATTTTCGCATCGCCAACATGAAGTAAAAAGCAACGCCAACACCTGCCAGTGATTTACTGGCAAATGAGCAATCATTTTGATTAGGGTTGACAATGGCATCAGCAATAGGTAACGATTTACCTGGCAAGTGATGGTCGGTAATAATAACTTGTAAACCTAGTGCTTTGGCTCGTTTGACGCCCGCCAAACAACTAATACCATTATCAACCGTAATTAATAATTGGGCTCCTTGGCTCGCAGCAATTTCGACAATTTCAGGTGTTAATCCATAACCATATTCAAAACGATTAGGTACTAAAAAGTGATGATTAGTACTACCTAACGCCGTCAATGCCTCCATCATTAATGCCGTACTTGTTGCCCCATCGGCATCAAAGTCTCCAATAACAAAAGTACTCACATTATTGACTAGCGCTTGATATAAAACCTGACACGCTTGATCAAGCCCAATTAATGAATCAATAGCATGTAATTGAGCAACTTTCAGATCTAGCTCTTGAGCTGAGCCAACACCTCGAGAGGCATATATTTGTTTAATTGTCGGATGGAGATCATTGGGGAGATGGCTATCGATAACCATTTGTCGACGAACAATATTCTTTTGCAATGCTATTCCTCAGAATTAGGATAAATGCCGCTAAATATGACATTGAGTTTGAACTCGACCGT
Organism: Colwellia sp.; assembly: GCA_034111045.1. Taxonomy (GTDB): domain Bacteria; phylum Pseudomonadota; class Gammaproteobacteria; order Enterobacterales; family Alteromonadaceae; genus JALJPB01. Next base: position 65,466 of record JAWUYA010000001.1, read on the forward strand.
GAATATATTACATATTATCTAACATTTCAGATAATTTCGCAGGGTCTTGATAACCAGGGATCATCATGCCATTTTCAAAAATAATGGCTGGCGTTGAATTAATGCCAATTTGACGGGCAAAATTAAATTGATCTTCAAGCTTCTTATCACAAATTCTATGAGCAACAGTTGAACCGGCTTTGGCTTTAGTCAAGGCTTTATTTGGATTTTCACTACACCAAATAGAACGAAGATCTTGAAAACCTTGAGACAGCTCACCACTGCTGTCATATATTCCTGAACGAGGATAAGGTAAATATCTGACCGTAATACCCTTGGCATTATACTCATCCATCTGTTGATGTAATTTACGACAATAGCCACAAGTAATATCGGTAAATACCGTGACAACATGCTTTTCATTTTTCGCTGGATAGACAATCATCTCACTTTCAAATTTGGCTATACCCCCTAGACGAATTTTGGACAAACTCGCATCAGCTAAATTTGTTACCGTTTCCCCCACTTGATAAACTTTACCTTGAATAAAGAAATCGCCATCATGACTAGCGTAAAATAAACCTTGGTCAGTAATAACTAAAGCAATACCAGGTAAAACCGTATCAATAACCTCTGTGACGGTTAATCCTAATGAGCTCTTAAGTTTTCTTTTTAAGAGTGCAGCATCTAAAGTTGACTCGCTTGATTGAACGACAGCCTGCGCTGGGGAATGAGTAGAAACCGAATCATCAGCAAAAACATAAAACAGAGAAAAACAACTAATTATACTTGTTAAAATAATCGTGTAATTTTTTTTAAATTTGAATTTAAACATCAAAACATCCAGCAATAAATCAATAAAAATGTTAAAAGGTCAGTATTAACTCGACCAAGTAATATGTATCTCCATTGCAGCTTAGCATGTTTAATAATAGATACACTGACTAAATTGTTCTAACATTTAACATTTAAGCACTTTTGAAAGTAGCACCTAGCTTAATGCTTCTGTTAAACTCTAATCAAATTTTGTTAACGTTTAAATTCTCCCCCTATGAAAATTGGTTTGTTCTTTGGCTCAACAACTTGTTACACAGAAATGGTTGCAGAAAAAATTCAAGAAGCATTCGCTCATTACAATGGTTTTGAAGTTGTGCTTCACAATATCAAAAGTGATGCCTTGTCTTTATGCCAAGAATATGATTTTTTACTCTTTGGTATTTCTACTTGGGATTACGGTGAATTACAAGAGGATTGGGAGTCAAGTTGGGAAGAAGTTTCACAGCTTGAATTATCAGGAAAAATGGTGGCTTTATATGGCATGGGCGATCAAATCGGTTACAGTGAGTGGTTTCAAGATGCCTTGGGTATGTTACATGAGCAACTGTTACCCACTGAAGCTTATATCACCGGATATTGGCCCAATATTGGTTATGAGTTTATTAGCTCTAAAGCATTAACAACAGATCAACAATATTTTGTTGGCTTATCACTTGATGATGAGAGTCAATATCAGCTTACTGATGAACGCATAGTACAATGGGTTAAAAGTATACATGATGAAATCAAAGAGATTTTAGCCACATAATTTAACTATATGTAGTGATGATTGATTTAGATTACCGTATAATTTGCCTACAAATCGGTATCAGCCGATACCAATTTAAATCACCTAATTAGTGAAGGATAGTCGAAAGTATGTTTGAGCAGTTTGATCTTGACTCTGAATTATTGGCCGCAGTACAAAAAATTGGTTATAAAAAGCCAACCTCAATTCAAGAATTAGTCATTCCTGAGGCAATGGCGGGCAAAGATGTTTTAGCGTCCGCACCAACAGGTACAGGTAAAACCGCCTCATTTTTACTGCCGATTGCCCAACATCTACTTGATTACCCAAGAACAAGTCCAGGGTTTCCACGAGTGCTCATTCTTACTCCTACCCGTGAACTTGCCATGCAAATTGGTGAAGACAGCCAACAATTAACTCAATTAACGAAAATTAAAACGGGTGTAATTACTGGCGGCGTAAACTACGGTAGTCATAGCGATATTCTTACCAGTACCACGGATATTTTAGTCGCAACCCCAGGACGATTATTAGAATACATAGAAAATGAACAATTTGATGCACGTGAAATCGAGATTTTAGTACTTGATGAAGCAGATCGCATGTTAGACATGGGCTTTAGTGAAAGTATTAATCGTATAGTCGCAGAGGCTCGATGGCGCAAACAAACCATGTTGTTTTCTGCTACCCTAGAAAGTGCTGGCGTTAGTCGTTTTGCTCGCGAAGTATTAACTGAGCCTGTTTTTTTAGAGTCAAATCCGTCTCGTAAAGAAAAAGCAAAAACCCATCAATGGTTACATCTCGCTGATAATTTTGACCATAAACTTGAGCTTTTATACAAGATTCTCAAGCAAGAGGATGTCACTCGAGCTGTGGTGTTTGCTAATAAAAGAGAAACCGTACAAACACTCTCAGGTAAATTATACGCTCAAGAGTTACCTTGTGTATGGCTTGAAGGTAAAATGCAGCAAGATAAGCGCAATACCGCCATAGAACGATTAAAAAATGGGAAGGTCAATATTTTAGTGGCTACTGATGTGGCCGCTCGTGGTTTGGACATTGATGATATTAGCCATGTGATTAACTTTGATATGCCACGTAAAGTGGATGTTTATATTCATCGTATTGGACGCACGGGAAGAGCTGGCAATAAAGGTACCGCACTATCATTAGTTGAAGCGCATGACATGCCAGTTATTGCTAAAATAGAACGTTTTCAAGATGAACGTTTTCCAAGACGTGTGGTTGAAGGTTTACGACCAAAAAATAAAGAATCTCGTGTTGCAATGAAAAAGCCCAAAATCAAACGCACTACGTCACAGAAAAAAGCCAAGGCTAAAAAACAAACTAAAAAATCAGCAAAAAAATGAAAGCAATAGTATAAATATTGCATATAAATCATTTCATCTATTAAATTTAAACCTTTGCATCAGTGCGTTATATTGATAATTCACTGATAACTCACACTTCCTATCCTTGGGTTGTTCAAGCGCCGTTCTCTTACGCTAGTACATTAAAATACAACAATAAAGATGTAAATTGCCGATTAAATCCGAATCATCTACTACAATATTAATTATGTGTAGTTTTGAGCTATGGATTCATTCGAATGAAAGTATGTGAAGAAATATTTTTACTTAAAACTAAAATCATTGTCAAAAAACGCCACTTTCTCACGTTGAAATTTACCTGTCCCATTAGTTATCACAATATAAAAAATTGTCTTTCAATATTAAGAATTACATATGGAATTTACTGACAAAATCAACATTTTGTCATCCCCCAACAATGACAAAAAATCGTCGTTTCAAAACCGTTTACTTCGCTGGTTTGTAGTTATCACTATTATTCCACTCCCCTTTATTTTTTGGTTTAGCTATCAGCAAAATAAAGAAAGTTTAATTGAGACGGAAATCACTTCATTAAAAAAAGCAGCTTTAATCAATAAAAAAATCATTTCTCGTTGGTTTGACTATCGTTTTATCGACATAAAAGTTCAAGCTAAAAACCAAAATAATATCAAAATAATGCTTGAATTAGCTCAAGATTGGAGACGCAGTAACCAGTCATTATCAGATTATGTAAAAAGTGATGATTGGGCGAACATTAATAACAAATTAAGTGATGAACTATTGAAAAAAACAAAACGATATGACTATATTTATGACTTTTACTTGATTGATAAATATGGAAATATATTACTAAACCTATCACAAGAATCAGATCTTGGCACTAACATTATCAGTAAAAAACATAACAATACCCTCTTTGCAAAGACAGTGCAGCAAACATTAACCACAGGCGAAACATTATTTTCAGATATAGAAAGGTACACCCCATCAAATAATGCACCTTTTGGATTTATGACAACGCCATTAATCAATGCTGCGGGTAAATCTATTGGCGTATTTGCCCTTCAAATCAAACTGGATCGTATTTATAGGTTACTGGACAATGTCTCTTTAACATCTGTAATGCATTATGTCGTCAACGAAAACGCTCAATTGCAAACGCCCATTCGTGGTAATTGGCAGCAAGCTCTGAATCAAACCATTTATAAAAAAATAGACATATGGCAGCAAGAAAAAATAAAACAAAAAACAAAAAACGATATATCAAGTACTGCAAATGAATACATTGGCATAGAAAAAAACAAAGTCATAGGTATTCATCAAACCATAAAAACCGGCAATATTTATTGGTTATTAATCAGTGAAGTTAATTCTGAAGATGCATTCTCTGAACTCGATGGACTAACTAAATCAACCTTGCTTTTACTCATTGTCACTGCTTTGATTATTATAAGCATTGCCGCAGTTTTAGCAAAAATAATTACTAGGCCTATTAAAATATTGGCCAACAAAATTGTCAAAATTGCTTATGGTGAAAATAGCTTACCAATAAAAAAAACGAAAAATGATGAAATTGGTCAACTAACCGATGCCTTTAATTTCATGTTAAAAACTCGGCAACAGCAACAGAATGAACTTAAAGAAAAGGCCAAGCAACTGACATTAGTCGTTGATACTACGGGTGTTGGAATTTGGGATTGGAACTTAATAACAGGTAAAGTTGAATGTAATCAGCATTGGTTCGCAATGTTAGGTTACCAAAAAGCAGAGTTACAACCTTTTTCTATCGATACTTGGACGAATTTATTGCACCCTGATGATTTGACTACAGCAAAAATTTTAATTGAAAATTACTTTTCTAACGCGAGTACTCACTATACATTTGAGTTACGAATGAAGCATAAATCAGGTCACTGGATATGGCTACGCGATAGTGGGAAATTAATAGAGCGAACCAAAGAAGGTAAGCCTAAACGAATGTTTGGTATAGCTTTAGATATAAGCGAAAAAAGAAATACAGAGTCAAATCTAGCACGTAGTGAAGTTTTTGCTCAAGGCATATTTAATTCTGTTGCCGACGGTATTATCAATATTGATACGCACGGCGCGATTCAAACATTTAACCCTGCGGCTGAAAAAATGTATGGTTATAGTCAGGAAGAACTCAAAGGCAAAAACATCACCAATATCATGCCGCCGGCCTATCATCAACCACATAAAAAAGGATTAAAAAATTATATAGCAACTAAAAAAGCTAACATTCTTAATCGTCCAGTAGAAGTAGAAGGCTTAAGAAAAGATGGTTCTATTTTTCCCCTTGAGTTAACGGTGTCTCAAGTTAATATTGGTGACGAAATTTACTTTACCTCAGTTTCTCGTGATATAACGTTGCGCCAGCAACAGGGGGAAAAACAACAAAAACTTTATCAAAGCACTAAAGTGAAGTTGTTAGTCTCTAATGCGCTATCACAAGCAACGTCATTAACTCAAAAAATAGGTGATGCTATTGATGAGTTATTTATATTAGATGACTTAACGCTGCAATCTAAAGGTGGTTTGTTTTTATTGCCCCTCAACTCATCAGAACTTTATTTATGTACAACTAAGGGAAAATTCATTAAAGATTTTCTGATAAATGAAGATATAAATAGTTTATGCGAAGAGTCCGCTCAATCTTTTGAAATCATTATTCGGAATGACCGCGCTTACGATCACGGCAAAACAAGTAGTACTTCACCAAAAAAATCAAATGGCTATTATATAATCCCGCTTATTGATTATGCTGAAAACATGTCTGTGGTTCTTGGCACTTTATTTCTGTATACCGATATAAACCCCGATGCTAGTGAAGATTGTTTGATTTTGTTAAAAGAGATTGGTGCATTGTTCAGCACTTGTATCATTCAAGAAAACGCTCGCAGCATGTTAAAGGAAGCATCTAGAACTGCAGACCAGAATAGTCGACTCAAAAGTGAATTTCTAGCAAGTATGAGTCACGAAATACGCACACCCATGAATGGCGTTTTGGGCATGTTGGGCTTGTTACTTAACAGCGGTCTTAATTCCGAGCAAACTCACAAAGCAAGTTTAGCAAAATCAAGTGCAGAGTCTTTATTAACATTGATAAACGATATATTAGACGTTTCTAAAGTTGAAGCTGGAAAAATGTCATTAGAATATTTTGATTTCAACTTACGCAGCATGTTGGCGGAAGTTGCAGAATCTATGGCACTCAAAGCTCAAGATAAAGGGTTAGAAGTTATTTTAGATATTACTGAAGTTGAACAATCTATGGTGAAAGGAGATAAAGGTAGGATCAGACAAATTTTAACTAATTTAGTCGGTAATGCCATTAAATTTACCAAACATGGTGAAATTATTATTAGGGTAGCGACGAATGTTACCTCAAAGAGCAAGCTGTTATTACATTGCATTATTGAAGATACCGGTATTGGTATTCCTGAGAATCAAATGCCAGGCTTATTTGATTCATTCTCACAAGTTGACGCTTCAACAACCCGTCAATATGGAGGCACGGGATTAGGTTTATCAATAAGTAAAAAATTATGTGAATTAATGACTGGAGATATTAATGTCAGCAGTATTGAAGGGAAAGGCAGTACCTTTGAATTCAGTATCGTTATTCAACCAAGTAAACTCTCACAAAAAGTCATGCCAAGTATTAATGTTAGCGCTATTGAACTTATTATCGTTGACGACAATACTACCAGCAGACAAGTATTACGGGCCCAGTTAGAGCATTGGGGCGTAAATATTACGGAAGCTAAAAATGCTAAAGACGCTATAATTATTTGTGAGCAACGTTTAAAGCAACAACCACAATCTCCCTCTTTTGATCTTGCGCTTGTCGATATGACAATGCCAGATATGGATGGAATTGAACTAGGTAAATATTTTCGTCAAAATCATCAATTCGATAAGATGAAAATGGTGATGATGGCCTCAATATATCAAGATGACGAAGCTACGGTTTTTGCTGATTTAGGCTTTAATGGCTTCTTTACAAAACCGGCAACCACCTCTGATCTTTTTTATGTATTAGCGCTTGTTGACGACGATGCTTCACAACAATCTAAGCCTGAAGTCACTCATGACTATTTAAAAAGTGTATCAATAAAAGATCAGACTCAACCATCTCATGTTATCTCAACGAACAAATATCATTGGCCAAAAAAAACACGGTTATTAATCGTTGAGGATAATCGAGTTAATCAAATAGTCGCCTTAGGTATACTTGAAAAATTTGAACTAACCGCAGATATTGCAAAAAATGGGTTAGAGGCAATACAGATGTTGGCTTTGACAGAAAAAGACGATTGTTATGCTTTGGTATTAATGGACTGCCAAATGCCTGAAATGGATGGCTATCAAGCCACCAAAAAAATCCGCTTAGGCGCCGCTGGTAAACAAAACAAAAGTATTCCCATTATCGCTATGACCGCAAATGCTATGCAAGGAGATAAAGAAAAGTGCATCAGAACTGGGATGAATGACTATTTAAGTAAACCCTTAGAACCTGAACTATTAGTGGCCAAACTCAACACCTTGTTAATTGAAAAATATCAACAACCAGTATTAGGGTCGTCAAAACCAAAGAAATCAAAAATTGATAAAAGTAATGATAAAAAAATAGTTGCTGATGCAGTGCGCCAACAAAATGAGGTGAACAAGGTTTGGGATAAAAAAGCTTGTTTGAAAAGAGTGCGAAACAGTGAACTGCTTTTACATCAATTAATTACACTTTTTATCGAAGATATGCCTGAGTATATGAACAATTTAAACCAAGCAATTTGCAATAATGACTTCTCAAAAGTACATTACCATGCCAACACAATCAAAGGTATTGCCGGCAACTTAAGTGCTTTACAACTGCAAGAACAAACATATTTATTAGAACTTGCGGCTAAAGCCAAGAATAAAATAGAGATAAAGAAATTACATGACATTGTTATTCTCTCTCATCAGATATTAATGGCTCAATTCACCGAATACTTAAAGACAGGTTGAACTTTTTTATTTAAAAGTGGGATGAATGATTCGACATTTCAATTCTAACGGTGAATGACAGCCCAATATTATTATAGTCATCGTTAATTCAATGATTTATTTAATCGGTCAAACAGCCATTTAGCTGCTATCCGCCAAAAGATATTTAAAAAATTTAAATTATTGAAGAATGGCAACCACAAAACCGAATTAATCTAGCTGCTTTATATTAAGTAAATTATTAAAAAGTAAATTTAGCTCTTAATCGTTACGCTGAATATATAGTGATATATGGTGGGCAGAAATGTATTAACCGATATGCGAGTGTATTATCAACTCAATGAACGTTTATCTTTAAATATCGGTGGGAATAATATTGGTCATTCAAGATAAGGAACAATAATTGATACTCATAGTAATAATATTTTAGAGCGTGCTGGCATCTTCAAATATTTTGGTCGGTCTGCGCCATTTGGTTTTAATGGCGCATATTTTCATGCTGGTGCAGCGTACATTTTTTTAGCCTAATAGAATGCTCAACATTTACAAATAATGAATATAAAAATATAGGATGAGTAATCAAAAACCTAGCCATAAAAATTAGCTGGCGGCAGCAAGTATCGCTCATCACCTACCTATACACTCCAAAAAATATAATAGTTGATTACAGTTTTTAAGTTATTGACTTGTTACCCACCCCAAAATTGACCTAACTTTTCCTTTAGTTTATCTTCAACTTTATTTCGAAGTTTATTTTTAAGTTTGTCTTCCTGTTGTTTAACTATATCTGATGTCAGCAGCGCATCGATGGTTTTATCCGTATCTGTTAGTAAACCTTCAATATCGAGTAATTCACTGGTTTGTTCATTATTAATTTTAAGCGCAGATTTAAGTTTATCATTAAGACCTGCTTGAATTTTACTTTTAAATTGCGTGATTTTTTGCTTAACTTGCTGATCAAAAGCGTTTTTCAATAACTTGTCTAACTCAGATGTTATCGCATAATCTGGATTTTCAAGGGCACCTGAGATGTTAATGCTGATGGCCAAGTCATCCATTGATTTAAAAGTATCAATTAAAATATTACCTAATTGAGAGCTCGCTTTACCCTGATAACTGGCTTGTGTTAGTTTTATATTATTGAGAGCACTGATGATATTATCTTCTATCACCACCTGACCGTCTCCGCCAACCATACCTTTTGCCAAGGTTAAATTCAGTTTAGCACTCTCTTTAAATTTAATATTTTCAACCGGGAGTTTGTCTAGCGACCACTTTCCAGCAGCAGACAGTTGTTGCATTTTAGTTAAGCTAAATTCGCTATTAACGAAAAAAGAACCACTGGTATTAAAATTTTGAGAGCTAAACGTTAGTTCAGTCGGCTTACCCTGAAGCCAATGTTGATAATTAAGCTCTTTAATAATTAATGAGAAATCACCTTTTGCTAACCTCATGGAAATCTTAGCGTTTTTAACTAAAAATGACGGTAACGTTTGTTCTTCAACAAAATAAATAAAACGGCCTTTAGAACTTTTTTCTGAAAGTTTTGTTAACTCTTTTTCTGATTTATTTTTGTCTAGATAAGGTTTTACTTTGTTATATATCATCTCAGCTGTTTGATAATATTCTCTTGCTTGTTTGCCAAATAGAAGATGCGCAAAGTCTTCCACATCAATTTGATCAAGTTGATATTTTTGTTCAATGCTTCGCCAATCTTCACTCGGCGCATTTTTCATTAATTTAACTTGCTTGGACATTAATACCTTTGTCTTTTTTATTTGCACTTTAGCCTGTTTAATTAGCTCTTTATCTGCTTCAAACTCTTTTTTCATTTGATGGTATTGCGTTTTTATTTGAGCAATATCATTAATGTTATTTACTTTAACTTGAGCGAGAGCTTTTAGCCTTTTTTGATAAGACTTTAATTTAATTTTATTTGGCAACTTACTTTTTAACGCTTTAAGTTTGTTACTTTCATCCTGATAAGAGTGTTTAAGTGCTTGAGCCTGTTTTACCGTTAATAAATGGCTATCAGCCAATAGTGTTTTAGCATCAGGTAAGCTCACATCTAAAGCTGGGAATAAGCTATTATCTTCTGCAACTAAATCATTGTTAGTTTCAATCGGCTTAAGATAGACCTCGCCTGCCGCGGCTCTTTTTTGATTAAATGTTAATCCTTCAACAGTTAACTCATTGATAATAATTTTACCAAACAAGTATTGCCATAACTCAAAGCCAACTTCAGCTTTAGAGAAACTAAATAGGTTCTGGCTCGGTTGCTGCACATCAGTTGCTTGAACATTATCTATGGCAATTGATAACGGCGCGTAAGTTAACGTGACATTTTCAACATTAACTTCTGCACCTAAAGACCAACCAGCGCTTTGTTCTATACCGGTCTTAATTAAGTGTTCAGCAAAGATATAAAAAAACACAGCGAGCAAAGCAACAATAGTGGTAAAGGCGACAAGCCCTTGCCAACGAAATAAACGACTCATGAGTTAACACCTGTAGAAATAATGCTTGGCGCAGTTAACTCAGTGTATATTCGATAAAATTTAGAGCCCTTTAGTGCTTTAATAATACGTAACTTTTCAAAAAGTGCTTTGATATGAATACGATATTTTTGAATCAATAAATTACTAACAAAATAAAGAGGCAGGGCAAATAAGCTCCCAAGAACTAAAGCGCCTAGGGTATAAGTATGATGTAAATGCGCCAGTTTAAAAACATCTAGTTGATATAATGTGGTAAATATCCCCTTTAGTGTCTCATGAGTTAATAAAAACTCTCCCAATAGAACAATCGATGCAGACAGCAAATAACTTAGCCCCGAGAAGAAAGCAACGGATAATATAAAGCTGCCTAAATGCACCCTTATAAACAAAACAACCAATAATAAAAATATATTGTGAAGACTCAAAAATGGCGATAAACCAACAATAAAGCCGATGGCAATTGCCAAGGCAATTTGCCTGCTTGAACTTTCAGAATTCAATGCATTAAATAATTTTACCAATAATGTCAGCATGTTTGTTCCCTTATATGCTTGTTAATTTATTTCTATAGTGCATCAATAAAAAAGGGTATTAAGGTGTTTTTCGTGTAAAAACCCAATCATTACCCTGACTAAATTCACTATTAAATTGATACCCGGCTAGATCAAAGTTTTTTAACTGCTCAACATCCGTAAGCTGTTTCTCAATAATATATCTTGCCATTAATCCTCTCGCCTTTTTAGCAAAAAAACTGATTATTTTATATTGACCATTTTTCAAATCTTTAAAGGCTGGAGTAATTATCGTCGCTTTTAATGATTTTTTCTTTACTGATTTGAAATATTCATTAGAGGCTAGATTAATCAATATATCATCGCCTTGCATTTTTAATGCTTGGTTAAGCTCATTGGTAATGATATCTCCCCAAAATTGATAAAGGTTGTCTCCCCGGTCATTTAAGAGTTTAGTTCCCATTTCTAATCGATAAGCTTGCATCAAATCTAATGGTTTTAACAAACCATACAAACCTGACAAAATCCGCATGTGCTGCTGGGCAAACTCAAAATCATTGTCGTTGAAAGATTGAGCATTAAGACCAGTGTAGACATCACCATTAAAAGCTAATACTGCAGGACGAGCATTATCAACCGTAAAAGGGACAGCCCATTGGCCAAATCTAGCCGCATTTAATCCAGCTAATTTATCACTAATGCCCATCAAAGAAGATAATTGAGCGGGTGTAAGCTTAAGGCAATGATTGATTAACGCTTGGCTATGTTCAAGCAAGTTAGGTTGACTGTAACTGGCGGTAACAAGTGGCGAGTCAAAATCAAGATTTTTTGCGGGAGAAACAACAAGTAACATTAGATAATCTTTTTATCAATAGTGGATTATTGATACTATAGCATAAGCCAAATTCAATAAAATCCCTTCGCGTACAATTGCGTATAAATTACTTAACTAAAGGGTTTATTCCAATTAAAACTAACCTAATGTGAATAAACTCTAAACTAAACCCTTATTGGTACTTGCTTAATCATGACAATTTGATAAAAATAGAGCGAATAAAAGAGTTAATCACGCAAATATTGTCAATTTATAGCAACTATCTTCAAAAATGTTGTAATATTTCATCATTGCATACTCATCTCCCTCAAAGCCAAGCAAACAATATTAAGACGAAATTATGACTAGCCAATTAGATCAACTAAAAAAAATGACCACAGTGGTTGCTGACACAGGTGACATTGAAGCGATAGCAAGGTTTCAACCGCAAGATGCGACGACAAACCCCTCTTTATTACTTAAGGCGGCAGAAATGCCCCAGTATCATCAATTGTTAATAGATGCTGTTGCCTGGGCAAAAGAGCAATCAACTGACACCAAGCAACAAGTCATTGATGCTGCTGACAAGCTTTCAGTACTCATTGGTTTAGAGATATTAAAAATAGTCCCTGGCCGTATTTCAACAGAAGTTGATGCTAAACTTTCATTTGATACTACAACTTCAATTGCTAAGGCGCATAAGCTTATCGGTATGTACAATGAAGCAGGGATTAAAAATGGTCGTATATTGATCAAACTAGCATCAACATGGGAAGGGATAAAAGCAGCAGAGCAATTAGAGCAAGAGGGGATTAATTGTAATTTAACACTATTGTTTAGTTTTGCCCAAGCCAGAGCTTGTGCTGAAGCTGGAACCTATCTGATTTCTCCTTTTGTTGGCAGAATATTAGACTGGTACAAAAAATCATCCGGCCGAACTGATTATCCAGCAAGTGAAGATCCAGGCGTGATATCAGTGACTGAAATTTATAACTATTATAAAAAACAAGGTTATAACACTGTAGTGATGGGTGCGAGTTTTAGAAATATTGGTGAAATTTTAGCATTAGCTGGTTGTGACCGTTTAACGATTAGTCCACAGTTAATGGAAGAACTAGCCAATAGTGAAGAATATGTTGTTCAAAAATTATCAACCTTTACATCATCTTTTACAAATGAAACGCCATTGACTGAATCACAATTTCGTTGGTTAATGAATCAAGATGCTATGGCGACAGAAAAACTTTCTGAAGGAATTAGAAACTTTGCTGCAGACCAAGATAAGCTTGAAAAGCAGTTAACCGCAATGTTGTAGACTTAGTTATTACCTTGCTTCTTAAACGTTTAGCTTAATATACCTGCATTTTGTTAAAAATACATTCATAAAATGATGTTGTTTACTACCAACTTATGCTATTAAAAAGGTACTGTTGTAGATAATAAAGGGGCATTTGATGAGTAAACTTCAAGAAACAATGACTAATACACCTAAGTCTAAAGCAAGTAGTAATAAAAAAAGTAAATGGCGTGAGATAGAGCAGCTCAGAGATAGATTCCAACTTGAGCGTGAACTAAAAGGGTTAGATAACTCATTAGAACATATCCTTGATGACTTTTAACCTTCACCATAAATTGTAAGCTTAACCCCCTAGTCTTTTATGGCTATCGGGTTTTGTATTTGCTTACTTCTAAGTCTACTGACATATTTAAACATGCCATCAACTAGAGTAAAGCTACTCAGATAAAATATACTTTGTTATATATTTTATCTGAGTATTGCTATGCAACAAAATTTATAAAAAATCACCTCTTTAAATTACTATTATTTTAGTCATAATAAATAATATAACTGTTTGAATTTTTATTACTCTATGGTTAAATCATTAAAAACATCACTTAATCGAACTAAGCCACTGATAAATTTTGTTCATGCCAATGGTTTTCCTGCGGGATCTTATCAGACTTTCTTAAACTACTTTTTAGAAGACTATCAAATAGTCGCTCAGGAAAAATACGGTCATAACCCTAAATTCCCCATTCATAATAACTGGCAGTATTTAGTAGATGAACTTATTGTTTATCTTAGGCAACAAGATGAGCCGGTTATTTGTATTGGCCATTCTTTTGGTGGTGTTATTTCTTTTCTAGCGGCATGCAAGCAACCTTCGCTATTTAAGGGTCTAATTATGTTAGATCCACCGGCAATGACAGGCGTGATGAGTTGGGTACTTAAAGTAGTTAAAAACACTCCTTATATCGATAAATTAACCCCTGCGGGTAAGTCAAAGACAAGAAGGGTGCATTGGCCAGTCAATACTAATTTAAACCACTTATTTAACAAAAAACGGTTATTTAAAGATTTTGATGCCCGTTGTTTAAATGACTACACTAACAGTGCAATGGCCTTTCGAAATGAGAGAATAGAACTCACCTTTAATGCTCAAGCTGAAACAGAAATATTTCGTAATATTCCCACCAATCTTTCGAGTTTTAGAAACAAATTAACGATACCTGCCGCGTTAATTTATGGCGAAAGCAGTGATTTAAATCTAACGTTATTTTTTAAACGTTTTGCCCGCAAAAACAAAAAAATAGCGTTACACAGTATTGCAGGTGGGCATATGTTTCCATTAGAAAAACCAATGGAAACTGCAGCACTGATTAACAAAGTGATTAATCAGTGGAATCTAGAGTCGTTACATATACTCTAATATAAGGCAACATGCCGAATAGCCTGCACCAAAGGAACAGAGCACCACCTTATCCCCAGAGACCAAATCTTCGTGGTGTTTGTGCAACGCAATAATACAGCCGGCTGAACTAGTATTAGCATACTCATCTAAAATGATAGGTGCTTCAATTAAACTAGGCTCTTTACCTAGTACCTTTTTCGCAATAAAACCATTCATATTAATATTGGCTTGGTGTAAATAAAGTCGTTTAATATTTTTTGCCGATAACCCTACTTTAGTCATTTCAGAAGAAATTAGATTGGATACCATAGGGAGAACCTCTTTAAAAACTTTTCGACCTTGCTGTATGAAATATTTATCATCTGCGTCTTTAGTGTCAGGGTCACAACCATTCATATAGCCAATATTGCTGCGAATGTTATTAGAAAACTGAGTGATTGGCTGCTCTGCAATAATTTTAAAACAGTGCTGACTTGTTGCGGTAGACTGATCTTCAATGATTAATGCGGTAGCTACATCTCCAAAAATAAAATGGCTATCACGATCACGATAATTAATTTGCGGTGACAGTATTTCAGGGTTAATAACCAAAACAGTTTTTGCCGTGCCACTTCGTATAGCATTGGCCGCATTAATAATGCCAAATGTTGCGGCAGAACAAGCGACTAACATATCAAATCCCCAGCCAGAACAGCCAAGAGCATGTTGAATTTCTATGGCTATGGCTGGGTAAGAACGCTGAGTATAAGCACAAGCAACAATGATTAAATCAATATCTTCAGGTTTCTTATTAGCAGCGTTAATTGCTTGTTTAGCGGCAGCAACACCTATTTCAGCTTGAAGAGATATCAGGTCATTATCACGTTGATTAATGGTAGGCCTCATTAGGTCGATATTAAGGATGTCATCTTTTGACATAACATATCGACTTTTTATCCCTGAGGCTTTTTCAATAAATTCACTACTTGAGCAGGAAAGTGCATCTAAATCACCAGCGGCAATAGCCTCACTATTTTTATTATTAAAGCGCTCAACATACTGATTAAAACAATTAACTAACTCATCATTTGAGATACTAAATGGGGGGGTATATAACCCAGTTCCGCTTATCACTACCGACATAAAAACTCCAACGAGATAAAATAATGTATTTAAGAATACCCAGTATATTTTATCTCTAGGCCAGAGTCGATGAACAGATAATACCCTGGGTATCCATGACGAATATGTTGAACTTCACTTAATAAATATCCATAAATATATTTCAATACGTATTTTAATGACTTGGACATTTAATGACATTTAATGACAATAGTGAACTAAAGTAGCCTATTCACATAATCTAACATTAATTGATTTAACGCTTTTTTTCCTTTTAGCTGATAAAGATTACAGACCTCACTAACGGGGGTTCTTTTTAATAAGCGAGCTATCATCGGCAGTAACTGTTCATCGAAGGGCTGGGTAAGTTGGTGCAATAGCCATAAATGCAAACTATAAGCGCAGTTACTGTATAAACGATTTTTATCAGCAAATGCTTGCACGGTGTCTAAGTCACTGGTTGCTAATTTTGGTAAACCTTCTTTAGGACAATATTTTAAAATTAACCAAACCAAAATATCTGACAATTGTCGATATTCATCACTGAGTAAATAGATAAAAGACTGATAAAACTTACTGTTTATAGTTGATTGTAAGGCCTCTGCTTTTTGACTAAGTGCTTTTAATAGCAAAGCCGAGTATTCACCACTTGCACCATCTTGAGTAAAGCCAATACGTGCCAACTGATAATTTGATAATAACCAGAAATTGAGTATTTGCTGATTACAACCAAAACTAGCGCCAATAAAATCGACTGGTAAACTTTTAGCATACTCAGTGATCTTAGCTAAAAATAAAGTACCGATCCCTTTATTTTGGAATTGAGGATGCACAGCAATTCTCAATACCCTTAAGTAATCAAAATCAAAAGCATTTTCTACGCCACAATGAACCATCAAAGATTGAGGCAAAAACTGATCCCGCAATCGTCTTTTTGCATGTTTGACGCCAAAGATATCATCTTGGTTACGACTCCCTTCTCGCATCAATAAAGCAACACTAACAACATTTTTTTGATGAAAAAAACACAACACACTTACCTGTGGGTTATCCAGCAATAACTTCAAATCACTTGGTGTTGTTTGATAATGAGCGGTGACCAAGACAGCAAAAACTTGCACTAATAAATCTTCATTTGCTAATAAAATCTGACTTGATATACATTTAAAACTCAAATTGATTTTAGCTTTATCTATCTCTTCTTCAATGCAAGTTAATGTGGGAAGCTTGGCATTGAGTAAACAAACATCAAAAATAAACTGTTCAACGGGATCATAGGCTCCCCACCTTATCGGCTGATTAATCGTTTGCTTATTCCATGTCTTATATTCTTTATTTACTATATTCTCAAACTTTAACGTAAAGCCTCTACCAGCACCTTCGTAACCATGTACCGTGCTAGAAAAAACCACTCGGTGATATTTTTTAAGCATACTGGCAAGTAAATACACAGGGATGCCAGCCGCTTCATCAACTATTAGCAAAGTAGGTTTGACTTGCTGCTTCAAAAGTTGGTCTACAGGGATAAATTCAATAACGCTTTTTGCATGAACAATCTTATGGCTTGAATGTTCAGCACCTGGCAGAGAGTATTTGAGTTGTTTAAAAAAAGTGG
Source organism: Colwellia sp. (assembly GCA_034111045.1). Taxonomy (GTDB): domain Bacteria; phylum Pseudomonadota; class Gammaproteobacteria; order Enterobacterales; family Alteromonadaceae; genus JALJPB01. The sequence continues at coordinate 82,601 of JAWUYA010000001.1, forward strand.
CCAACGCACTATGGTGAGGAGCTGTGATAATAATCGACTGTGGTAGTGAGGCTGATGTAATAATTTCTGCACAAGCAATAGCCAATGCGCAAGACTTGCCTCGTCCTCGATCAGCAGTCAATACTAAAGGGCGATTGCGATGCCCCGTGACTACTTTTATGATTGACTGAACAGCTTGGTATTGTTCTTGTGTTGCACAACTTAATGGTAAAACATCATCGGTAATTATTTCTAAAATCTCACTAGTGGTATTGTCCTCAGATAACCGTTTACTAAATAAATCGTGTCCTTGCTCAATAATACAAGATGAAAATGAATGTTCCAATTTTTCAAAAAAACGACTTAAAAACAAGCTACGATTATTCAGCTTAATTAACGATATTTTTTCTGGAAATATAATAAATAATACGCCACCAGCTTTTATTGTCCCTGATAGTGCGGCTAACGCATCAATATTGAATTCACTATCGGCAAAGACGACTACTTGACTTTCAGAGCCTAATTTATGACGGTAGTTTTGCTTAGTTACATTGGCATTAAATATCGGTATATCACTATAAGTAAACCATTTTTGGTGTTGAAATGTTTTATTGGCACGGTCGGTGTTTACAAAAAAATCAGATGAATTTTTAATTGCCTCAAGTAAAGTAAGTGACCACCCATAATTTCCCGCCAATACGACTAAAGAACGATGTCTTTTATTGGCAGCTTGTTGCTGAGTTTGCTTAAACCAATCATAGAATGTAGTCGAAACCATAAGTATAAGAAACCGATAATTAGTGAGTAAAAGTAAAGTTTATCAAGCAATTTATTCAATTTAAACTACACGTTCTAAAACAAAGATAAATTCCTCAGAATTTTAATGGGTATGGTACTCATTTGACTCATAACAAAGCAACCAAATCAACTTGGCTTTTTTATACCTAATGATATTAAAAAATAAATTATTATTGCTAAAAATTATTTGAAAAAAAATCTGCTCTTGCCTATCTTCAAATATAATATAATTAATATTAAGGCTGGTGTTATGAGTAATAGTTTTACCAACGACCCTAAAATTGTAACAGAGCCTCCTGATTACGATAAAGATCTAGCATCAGGTGCTAAGGCTAATAATAACTCAAAAATACATAAACGTATTGATGAGTTATTGGAAAAGAAAAGGTTAAAGGATTTATTAGATGATACTGATGATTGGTTCGTTTAATTGACAGCAAGGCTCATTAAAAATGTTAAAAACAAGTAAAATTGAAACCTTTTAATGCTGATACCTGATAATATCGATTTATCAAAAAATAATTTTGCCTATTGCTATGACTTTATTTGAAAAACTCCGTTGTTTATTAACCTTTGGCCAAGGTGTCGCTTTACCTCTGCCAAAAATTCCCGAGGGCGCACAACCTTTTCCATTGTTCAGCCAATGGTTTAAAGAAGCCAAAAAATCAGGAATTTTGCTGCCTGAAGCTATGTCTGTTAGTAGTTGCGGTACAGATGGTCAACCAAGCTCTCGTATGGTTTTATTAAAAGAATTCAGTGAAGATGGTTTTGTTTTCTACACGAATTACGCCAGCCGTAAAAGTCAAAATTTAGAACAAAATAATAAAGTAGCCCTGTTATTTCATTGGAATGTTTTACAAAGACAAGTTCGTATTGAAGGCACTGTAGAGAAAGTATCTGCAGAACAGTCCGCACAATATTTTCATAGTAGAGACCACGGCAGTCAAGTGGGAGCTTGGGCGTCAAAACAAAGTACTAAAATAATTCAAAATAACGAATTACAAGAACGTGTTGATTATTTCAATGCTAAATACCCTCAAGGAGAAGTCCCTCACCCAAATTTTTGGGGTGGTTGGCGAATTAAACCTAATTACATTGAATTTTGGCAAGGCCGAACGAGTAGATTGCACGATAGAATTTGTTTTGAAAAGCAAGACTCTGGTCAATGGATACAATACAAATTAAACCCATAGTATTATAAAAAATTCTCGCTATTAAAATCGATATTTTAAACAATAGTCTTTATATTGTTACTCTTTAATTTAAGACGCTATAACCCTAAAGTTTAGGCACATAAACTTAAACAGGTTAAAGGAAACAAGTATCTTTCATCTTATCTTACATTTTTTAGTACCCGCAATTATAGTTGCCTTATTTTTTAGGCCTATGTGGCGCAAGTCTTATTTTCTGATGATATTAACAATGGCTGTCGATATTGATCATTTATTAGCGAACCCCGTATATGATCCTCTGCGTTGTAGCATTGGGTTTCATCCATTACACCAACACTTTGCCATCCTTATATATTTACTTTTTTGTTTTATCCCTAAACTCAGGTACATAGGAATTGGATTACTTATTCATATGGCCCTTGATTCAATTGATTGTTTTGTCAATCAAGGTGTTTGGTCTAACTAACGTCCCAAATAATTAACAAAAGGGAAGCTGATCTTCCCTTTTTCAATCTAAATTGACTAAACTAGCCAACCAATGCTAATAATATGCCCGCAGCAACTGCTGAACCAAGTACTCCAGCGACATTAGGCCCCATAGCATGCATTAATAAAAAGTTATGAGGATTAGCTTCTAAACCAACTTTATTAGCTACACGAGCCGCCATTGGCACAGCAGACACACCAGCAGCACCAATTAATGGGTTAATAGGCACTTTAGAAAACTTATTCATGGTTTTTGCCATAAGTACTCCTGATGCAGTACCAATAGAAAATGCAACAGCGCCAAGTGCCAAAATCCCTAAGGTTTCAATATTTAGAAAAGCCTCCGCACTTAATTTTGAACCAACACCTAAACCTAAAAATATAGTGGTGATGTTAATTAATTCATTTTGAGCAGTTGAACTTAAACGATCAACCACACCACACTCACGCATCAAGTTACCCAAACAAAACATACCAACAAGTGGTGTTGCCGCAGGTAAAAAGAAAATGGTCATTAATAACACTGCTAACGGGAAAACGATTTTTTCAACCTTAGTCACATGTCTTAACTGCGCCATTTCAATTTTTCGTTCTTTTTCTGTAGTTAACGCTCTCATAATTGGCGGTTGAATAATGGGTACTAATGCCATATAGGAATATGCCGCCACAGCAATAGCGCCAAGTAACTCAGGGGCAAGTTTGGTAGCTAAAAATATGGCCGTAGGCCCATCTGCACCACCAATAATAGCAATAGCAGAAGCATCTTTTAGCGTAAACTCAATACCGGGAACTGCATTTAAGGCGATAGCTCCAAACAAGGTAGCAAAGATACCTGCTTGAGCAGCAGCACCCAAAAACAGCGTTTTAGGATTAGCAATCAAAGCGCCAAAGTCCGTCATAGCACCAACCCCCATAAAGATAATTAATGGGAAAATGCCAGTCTCAATGCCACCATGATAAATATAATATAAAAAACCGCCAGCTTCTGAAAACCCAGCCCCTGGAATGTTAGTCAATATTGCACCAAATCCCATAGGTAGAAGCAATAAAGGTTCAAAGTTACGGGCTATCGCCAGATAAAGTAACAAAAAACCCACTACCATCATAATGACTTGGCCTGACTCGAAGTTTGCTAAGCCTGTTGAGAACCATAATTTAATTAAAGAGTCCATGGCTCAACCTTACCCTAAACTTATTAAAGCTTGGCCAACAGTCACTGAATCGCCTTCTTTGATGTGCAATGACGTTATTTCTCCTGCATTTACAGCACGAATTTCAGTTTCCATTTTCATCGCCTCCATGATGATAACCACTTCGTCAGCGTCAACATGATCGCCTTCATTAACTAATACTTTAAATATATTACCCGCTAACGGTGCATTTAAGGCTTCAGAGGCGGAAAAAGAAGCTGATTGCTTTATTGCTTCATCACCAGCCGGATGAGTAATCTGACTAATATCTCCACCGGGTGCAACAACCACATCAAACACCTTGCCATCAACACTAACAGCATAATGAGTAGGTTCTGTCAGACTTGGTACAGGCATAATGTTTTCTGCTGTGTTTTCAACAGTAGGAACAGGTTCAAAAGCTGATGGGTTATTTCGATTCTGTAAAAATTTCAAACCAACCTGAGGGAAAAGTGCATAAGTTAACACGTCATCAATGACTTCATCAGCCAGTGCAATACTTTTCTCTTTAGCAATATTTTGTAATTCACCTAATAAATTATCTATTTCAGGTTCAATCAAGTCAGCAGGGCGACATGTGATAGCCTCTGCACCATTTAAAACTCTTGATTGTAACTCTGCATCAACTTTGTCAGCCGTTGCGCCGTATTCGCCTTTAAGCACACCTGCTGTTTCTTTAGTGATAGACTTATATCTTTCTCCCGTTAGTACATTTAACACGGCTTGCGTACCTACAATTTGAGAGGTTGGCGTAACAAGAGGGATATAGCCAAGATCTTTTCTCACTTTAGGTATTTCGATTAACACCTCATCCAACTTATCTTCAGCTCCTTGCTCTTTAAGTTGCATTTCCATATTAGTTAACATGCCACCGGGTACTTGTGCCAATAATATACGGGCATCAATTCCCTTAAGGCTACCTTCAAATTTTGCATATTTTTTACGTACATCACGGAAATACGTTGCCACTTCTGCAAGTTTCACCATATCTAAACCGGTATCACGTGCTGTACCTTCGACAATAGAAACTAATGTTTCCGTTGGGGAATGACCATAAGTCATACTCATTGAAGAGATGGCGGTATCGATAACATCAACATCAGCATCGATAGCTTTCATGTGAGTTGCAATACTCAAACCTGTAGTGGCATGACAATGCAGTGCGATGGGTAATGAAACAGTTTCTTTTAAACGACCTATAAGCTCAGCAGCATCATAAGGCTTTAACAAACCAGACATATCTTTAATACACAAAGAATGTGCGCCCATATCTTCAATCTGTTTAGCCATTATTAGCCAGCCCTCAAGCTTATGCACAGGGCTTTCAGTGTAACTTAACGTCCCTTGGGCATGAGCACCTATTTTTACGGCCGTTTTAATAGCCGTTTGCAGGTTGCGCACATCATTCATTGCATCGAAAATACGAAATACATCGATACCATTAATGTGAGCACGTTCGACAAACTTTGCTACAACATCATCGGCATAGTGACGGTAGCCTAATATATTTTGACCACGAAACAACATTTGCTGTTTGGTTTTAGGCATTGCTTTTTTTAACGCCCTCAAACGCTCCCAGGGGTCTTCACCCAAATACCGAATGCAAGCATCAAAAGTAGCTCCACCCCATGACTCAATTGACCAAAAACCTATATCATCTAACGCAGGTGCAATAGGTAACATATCTTCTAAACGTAAACGCGTTGCTAATAAAGATTGATGACCATCTCTTAAAACAACTTCAGTAATACCTAATGGTTTTGTCATGGTTATTCCTATTTCCTACTCTTTGAGTGTTGACCGTTTTGTTGAGAATGCTGTTGGCGGTATTGAGTTACCGCTACTGTTATTGCGGCAACAACATTTGATGAAATACCTCCTGCTCCGCTATTATTTTGTTTGGCCGAACGCTGAGTTTTTAATTGCTTTTTAGCATCCGGAAATTTAATGGCTAATTTAACTAATACTGTATTAATAAAAATAACCAGTACCCCTAAAAAAGCAAACACAAAGACCATACCAGAAAATAACAATGTCCCTGCCTCTAAAAATAATTGGTGTAGGTGTTCCATCTATTTGTCTCATTTAAAAATTTTATATAATTAGAATAAACACTCCAATAACTAAAAAGCAAATGAATCTTACCTATTTCAGATAAATAAATCCATGTCAATATGAGAAAGCATCTTTATTCAGTTATTTCATATAAAAACTCAAGATATAATAGTATATTTCAATATTATATACACAATAAGGTTGATGAATAATGGTTATCACAGGTAGATAAGCTATTATAATATACAGTATAATTTAATTTAACTACATTCATCTTCATTGCATAAAAATTCAAAATTTGATTATATATTAGTTGTAAATTCAGCTATTAATTTACTATATCTTACCGTTGAATTTTAGGTTTAATGACAAACAATGATGTATTTTTAAGGACGACGGGAGTAACTTAGCCGTATTAGCAAGTAGGCTTCATTCGCCTTGTTATTGATTGAGAGATAGTGGAGCTAAAACTAGGACTAGATAAATATCAACCAAATATGAACCAATAGTAATCTAATTTCTCCGTTTGAATTTAAATAGTAAATGCAAGAATCACTATAATACAGACGAAAAAAAGCCAGTCGTATGACTGGCTTCATTCTAGCTTTTACTAATGTGGCGGACGCGGCAGGAGTCGAACCTGCGACCGCCTGGTTCGTAGCCAGGTACTCTATCCAGCTGAGCTACGCGTCCGCGGTCTACTAATTTTTTTAACCAGCTTTAATAATAGCTGCTGCTCTTCTTTTATAACCACTCCCCCCTGAAGAAAAGAAAGTGGCGGACGCGGCAGGAGTCGAACCTGCGACCGCCTGGTTCGTAGCCAGGTACTCTATCCAGCTGAGCTACGCGTCCACAATTAGTTATTTTTTATATCGTTACTAATCGATGCACAACCAATAATTACAAGTATAATTAATGGCGGAGAGGGAGGGATTCGAACCCTCGAACCGGGATAAACCAGTTACTCCCTTAGCAGGGGAGCGCCTTCGACCACTCGGCCACCTCTCCAATGGGTGCGAATACTAATGGATCTTAAAAATAAGTCAAACAATTTTTTATCTTTTATTTGTCTTATTTTACTGTTTGACGACAAATCAAACAACAAGCGTGTTTTTCAGACAATTATTAAGCAAATCACATGATAATAATAAAAAACGCTCAAAATTTAAAGTCAAAAAAGCCGACTAAATGCCGGCTATTTCGTTTTCTAAATTTATTTATACATTACCTGGGGATTCATTATCCTCTTTTTCAGCTTGTATACGCATGTAAATTTCTTCTCGATGTACTGAAATTTCTTTCGGTGCATTAACACCAATTCGCACTTGATTTCCTTTAACGCCTAACACAGTTACAGTAACTTCATCACCAATCATTAAAGTTTCACCAACTCGACGTGTCAATATTAACATTATGTGTTCCTTTATCTTTAAAATGAAATTGCACTAAATGATTACAAGCTAATACTTATTGTAAATTTAGTCTAATATGTGACTAAATGCACGAAAAGTAACAGTCCACTTTGTAAAAATAGTGACTTATATTAGAGGTTCTACATAAAAGTGCGATGTAAACAACGCACGCCTTTAATGAGAGCAGACTCATCTATAATTACAGAAATATTAATTTCTGAAGTTGAAATTAACAGGGGTTCGATCCCCTTTTCATCTAAAGCAGAAAAAAATTGTCCTGCAATACCCGAATGAGATTTCATCCCAATACCAACTGCCGATAGTTTAACAACCTTATCATTGTATTTAATAGCCCTAATGCTAGTTTTTTGTGTCATTTTTTGTAAAACATCATCTATTTGACAGAAATATTCTCTTGAAGCTGAAAACTTAACATTGTATTTACATTTATTATTCTTACTATAGGAAATCATATCAATTTCAATACCAGCATCACCTAAAATAGTGAGTACTTTAGCTATTGATTTATGATCGATCAGCTCTTCTAAACTCACTAAAAGTTGAGACGCTTGATGAGCAATATTAGAAACAGCTTTTATAGCGATACTTTCTGAAACCAACGCTTTCTCATTCATTACCTTGGTTCCTTGACCTGATGTAAAACTACTTAACACTCTTATTGGCATATTATAGCGCATTGCATATTCGACAGCTCGGTTTTGCAAAACTTTGGCACCTAAGTTTGCCATCACTAGCATTTCTTCAAATGAAATAAAGCTAATTTTTTGAGCTAAAGGTTCAATTCTAGGGTCGGCAGTATATATTCCATCTACATCAGTAAAAATTTGGCATTCTGCCGCCTTAAGCGCGACGGCAACCGCAATAGCAGAGGTATCAGAGCCTCCCCTTCCTAATGTTGTGACATTATGTTCATTATCTTGCCCTTGAAACCCAGCAACCACTGCCACCTGCTCTTGCTCCAGAGCCTGTAATAATCGATTGCCACTTACTGATTTTATTCGAGCGCTGCCAAAACTATTATCGGTGTAAATACCAATTTGATGAGCAAGTAAAGAAATAGCAGAGAAACCACGTTTTATTAAGGAAATAGCCAACAAGGAAATACTCACCTGTTCTGCAGAAGACAGCAACATATCGAGTTCACGGGTTGCTGGTTGATGATCGATAGCATGAGCTAACGCTAATAATCGATTTGTTTCACCTGCCATCGCTGACAAAACTACAATAACTTGGTGGCCCTTTCGACGTGTTTCAACAATATTGTCGGCCACAGCTTCAATTCGTTCAAGGGTTCCAACTGAAGTACCCCCATATTTTTGTACGATAACGGCCATTAGGTAATAGCCTTATGGTTACTTGTGCAGTTTAACATCTAAGTGTTAGCAGTCTAAGAGAGTTTTGCAGCTAACCAGGCCTCAACGCTTGCTAGCGCTGAACTGACGTTTTCTGGTTGACTGCCACCAGCTTGGGCCATATCGGGTCTACCACCGCCTTTACCACCCACTTGTTGAGCAACCATATTAACTAATTCGCCTGCTTTTACTTTGCCGATAAGATCTTTGGTGACACCTGAAATCAAACCGACTTTGCCTTCGCTAGCGGTGGCTAACATAATAATTGCTGAGCCCATTTTATTCTTAAGTTCATCAACCATGCCGCGTAATGCTTGAGTTTCTATACCGCCTAAGTCCGCAATCAATACGTTAACACCATTGATATTAATTGCTTGACTCACCAGATCAGCACCTTCATGTGTAGCTAATTGCTGCTTTAATTGGCTAATTTCTTTCTCTTGTTGCTTACCACGGTTAATTAACTGTTCGACTTTATCAGTGACATTATTAACATCAGACTTTACTAACACCGCAATATTAAATAACGATTGTGATTGCTGTTCAACGTAGCGTAAAGCTCCCGTAGCGGTTACGGCTTCTATACGGCGTACTCCTGCGGCAATGCCAGCTTCTGAGGTGATTTTAAATAGACCAATATCGCCAGTACGTTCGACGTGAACCCCTCCACAAAGTTCTGTTGAAAAACCACCTAAAGTCACTACTCGCACTTCATCATCGTATTTTTCACCAAACAAGGCCATAGCGCCTTTGTTCTTAGCATCATCAATTTGCATTAGCTCTGTTTGACGCACAACATTATTCCGAATCTCTTCATTGACCATTTGTTCAACTTCTTTTAACTCTCCAGCGGTTACTCCTTCAAAATGCGAGAAATCAAAACGGAGTTTATCGGCTTCGTTTAGTGAGCCTTTTTGTGTGACATGTTCACCTAGTACTTTGCGTAATGCGGCATGCAATAAGTGGGTGGCGGTATGGTTTTTAACAATAGCGTCACGACGATCCCTATCAATACTTGCGTTAACACGGCTATTAACACCAATAGTGGTTCTTGCTATACCTTTATGAGCAAATGCATTACCCAACTTTACGGTGTCATGTACTTCAAACACGCCCTCGTCGACTAGCAATAAACCACTATCACCGGCTTGACCGCCAGATTCTGCATAAAAAGGGGTTGAATCAAGAATAACCATACCTGGCTCATCAATAGCTAACTCATTAACCGACTCATCACAATTAAATAATTCAACAACTGTAGCGGAATAATTATCCTCGGTATAACCTTTAAATGATGTTTTATGAGCAGAGGTTAATTTCTCATTGTAATTGGTACCAAATTGACTGGCTTTTTGTGCACGTTTACGTTGTTCGCTCATGGCTAGATCAAAGCCTACCAGATCAATTTTCAACTGTCGCTCACGAGCAATATCAGCAGTTAAATCGGCAGGAAAGCCATAAGTATCGTAAAGTTTAAATACATCTTCACCAGCAACGGTATCACCAGTTAAGTTAGCTAAAATATCTTCAAGCAATAACATCCCACGGTCGAGCGTACGACCAAACTGCTCTTCTTCAACCCGTAACATTTTTTCAATGATGGCTTGTTGTTTAAAAAGATCAGGGTAAGCATCGGCCATTTGTGTCACCAGTGATGCGACCAATTTATGGAAAAAATGACCTTTAGCTTCTAGTTTATGACCATGACGAACAGCTCGGCGGATAATACGGCGAAGGACATAACCTCGGCCTTCATTTGACGGCACAACACCATCGATAATTAAGAAACTACAGCTGCGGATATGATCACTGATCACTCGTAAAGACTTGTGCTCAATATCATCACAGCTCAGTAAATTTGCTGTATCTGTAATTAATGCCTTAAAAATATCAATTTCATAGTTACTATGTACATTTTGCATAATAGCTGATATTCGCTCAAGCCCCATACCTGTATCAACCGATGGCTTAGGAAGCTGTTGCATTTCACCATCACTTTGACGATTAAACTGCATAAAAACTAAATTCCAAATTTCGATAAATCTGTCACCATCTTCTTCAGTAGAGCCTGGAGGGCCACCCCAGATTTCTTCTCCGTGATCGTAAAATATTTCAGAACATGGACCACAAGGACCAGTATCACCCATAGACCAGAAGTTATCCGATTCAAATTTTTTATCGGCAGATTTATCACCGATACGGATGATTTTATCTACGGGTATGCCAATTTCGTTTTTCCAAAAAGCAAACGCTTCTTCATCACTTTCATAAACAGTCACTAATAACTTTTCTTTGGGCAAACCTAAAACTGACGTTAAAAACTCCCAAGCGAAACGCATCGCGTCTTCTTTAAAATAATCACCGAAGCTAAAATTACCTAACATTTCAAAGAAAGTATGGTGACGGGCGGTATAACCAACATTTTCTAAATCGTTATGTTTTCCACCGGCACGAACACAACGCTGTGATGAAGTAGCACGGGTATAACTGCGTTTTTCTGCTCCTAAAAAAACATCCTTAAAGGGTACCATACCCGAATTGGTAAATAATAAGGTGGCATCATTGCCCGGAACTAAAGAGCTGCTAGCAACAACTTGATGCTGCTTACTAGTAAAAAAATCTAAAAATGCTTGGCGAATATCAGCGGTGCTTTTAATCATGGGTTATCCAAATAATCTATAAATATTCAATAAAATAAGGTGTTCAATACGAATAACATTAACCTAAGTGCAATACCGTGATAATTTGATCAGACGTAAACCCACGGTATTGTAAAAAACGCATACGTTTTGCTTTTTCTTTTATTGCTAGTTGGTAAGCTTTATCTGGTAGAGAACTACTTTGAGCCTCTTCAAAGCTAAAACACCAGACTAGCGGTGTACTAAAACGTTTATTATACGCAAGCTCTGCTTGCAGATACCAATCAATTTCATCATTTTTACTGAGTTCATTGATAATAGTCGCACAAACCCCTTTGCTATTAAGTTCACTTTTTATCGAAAGCCAACCAAAACCTCGATCAACTCTCATTCTCAAGATACTCGCAGCAAAGCGTTCATCACTCAAGTAATTTTTAGTGCGCAGGTAATCTAACACCGAGAGAATATCATCTGAGCCAAAGTTTTTTTTGAGTAATTTTTGGTGTAATTCTTTATGAGAATGTTCACGTCTAGATAATAAATTTATGGCGCGATGCATTATTTCTTTTTTCATTAATAGAACCAAACAACAATTAGTAATTATGACGAGGTAAATTAATACTTTACTCTTGCTAGAATAGAGTAATTACCACAGTAAGTATATCTAAGCGCTTATGCCATAAAAAAACGCTAGCTGTAGGTAGTTAGTAGCTGTAGGTATATGCATTCGATAATGATAAACAAAAATATTAATTGCCTCCGATGATACTAAGCACTGCATTTTCACCCATTAATAGCAAAGGGTATAAATTGCAGAACAGCAAGTCACGGTTAATATGATGGTAAAGGTAACGGAAAAGATTGGGCTTACTTTTGTCAGTTTTCCAAAGGGATTTGAAAATTTGATACTCATATATTACCGATCTAATACTGATGTAATAAGGCTGAATTTAAGCATTTAACAAACAATCTGAGATATTAGCTTAGTCGCTTAATTGTTAATAACATTAGGTTTTATTTAACATAACGTTATTAAATTATATATACAGTAGACAAAAACCAGATCATACAATAAAATATATACAGGTCAGTATGTTTATTACGTTTCAATATATTTTATTAAATTAGTATGGAGTTCACATGAATAAATTACAACACGGTTTTACCTTGATTGAATTAGTGGTGGTGATGGTAGTACTTGGTATTCTTGGCGGTGTGGCACTCCCTAAGTTTATCGATCTTGGCGCTGATGCTCATGATGCAACTGCACAGGGCGTGGCTGCAGCCATTTCATCAGGCTCAGCCATTAATTTTGCCGCCAAACTAGCTGGAAATAGTTCTGCCACTACTGTCAAAAGCGCTACTTCATGCGCAGATGTTGGTAATTTCACGACTACATCTATATTACCAGGCACAACTTTGGCCGCGGTAGTAGCTTTAACAAATATTGATGATGGCACTTTTTATTCTTTGACAACTCCCGCAGGTGCATGTTCTACCGCTACTGCTGGTACTGAAATTGGCTGTAACATTGCAGTTAAGGGCGGTAGTAAAGAAGTTGTTGCCACGATTATTTGCACATAATAGTTATCACCTATAAGTCGTCACTCACCTAGGTCTAACTAGAAACTTGATATTTGTGCCTAGGTGAGTCTCTTAATAACCTGAAATCAACAAAAAATTAGGTTTACACTTATACAGCTTGTCATTAATAACAACTATTGAATAAAATAATCGTTTGTAGCGATAGGTGAGAGTGAATAATCAATAAGCGTGGGTACGTAAAAATCTAGGCGGGCCTCATCGGTTCACAACCCCAGTACATGAATGTTTTTATAGCTAACAGTGCTTACAGCGTAGTTAACACAGAAAGCTAACCCAGAAAGTTAACACAGTGGACTAGCATCAATAAGTCAGAATAAGAGAATCAACAGTTGACCAATAAACGCTTCATTAGGCCCAGCGTTTGCTACTTAGCTTAAAATTTTATGTACGCAAGCACTATAAGGAAACTGTGCCCTTATAAATTTATGATTGGAATTTGTTGTGCTTTTAATGCCGCATTACGTTCACGTTCTTGGCGTTTTTCGCAAGGATTATCGCAGTTACACGACTTATCAATACCCACGGAGGCTAAGCCGCCACAACTACCAGCCAAGGTTTTTTTCTGAAAAATATAACCTACGGCCATTGCTGTAACAATAACAAGAAAAAAAACTAAGGTGAGCATAAAAACCATCATTTGAATAAACCTAAGACTTTTTAAATATATAAACTACTTTAAGAATGGCATAAATTTTACCGTAATTTGCTCTTTAAAGCCATTATCGGTTTTAGAAATAATGTAAGCGGCAATATTATGTTGATTGGCAAATTCAAACGCTTTATCTGCACCCATGACCATCATAGCGGTTGAAAGCCCATCAGCTGTCATAGATGAGGGATGAATAACAGTGACTGACACCAACTTATGATTAATTGGCTTACCGGTGTCGGGATCGATAATATGAGAAAAACGCATTTTCTCTGCTTCAAAGTAGTTGCGGTAATCTCCCGATGTCGCTACCGCATTATCTTTTGGTACAATAAATTGGTGGATACTACGAACGTCTGTCATCGGTTTTTCTATCGCAATCACCCAAAGCTCACCCGAGGCCTTAAAACCTTTTACCCGCATCTCTCCACCAATTTCTACAAGGTAGTTTTGAATACCCTTCTTTTCAATTAATTCTGCTACAACATCAACACCATAACCTTTTGCTGTTGTTGATAAATCAACATAAAGTTCAGGAATTGCTTTGGTCAGTTTATTGCCTTCAAGTGATAAAAACTTTAAACCTATACGTCCTTTAGTCGCAGCCAACATTTTATCACTAGGCACTGTTTCAGGACGGTTTTGGGGACCAAAACCCCAAAGATTAACCAAAGGACCAATAGTAATATCAAGTTTGCCTTCACTCATTTGACCTAAGCGGATTGATTCTTTAATGACACGCTGCAATCCTGGTGATATTTCAACAGGCTCAGTGCTTTGGCTCTTATTAAAAAGTGATAACTCAGATGTTGGAATGTAAGTCGACATCTCTTGATTAACCTGTTTAAGCAAAGAATCGATCTCACCTTGGAGCGTTTCAATTTTTATCGAATCATTTTTTACAACAAGCTTGATATTATAAGTCGTACCCATGGTAAGACCTTGCAAAAATATCACTTCCTTTTTCGGATTTTTACTTGTAAAACAGGCAGTTAAAACAATTACTAGGATAATAATTACTAGTGACTTTAATTTGTTCATAAATTTCTCATCAAGTTATTATTTATCTAAATATTTGCTTCAACATGCTTAAAAAAATAATCAAGAGCGAGTGCAGCTATCAGTGAGTAAGCCTCAAGCGCTTTAAATTGATTGATTTCCGTTGTGCTTCTTCATCCGCAATTTAAAATTGAGTGTATTAAAAAAAGGTGACCTAAGTCACCTTTGTTACCCAATCATGCAATTCTATAGTTGTTCTTTAAGCACTGACTGTTTCGACTCTTTCAAGGTTTGAATACTTAACCTATGACTCTAGGTGAGTACTTCCATAAAGCAAGGTGTAGCAATGAACAAGTCTAAATCGAAATATTAACCACCAAAGTCATCGAGCATAATATTTTCATCTTCTACACCTAAGTCTTTAAGCATATGTATAACAGCGGCGTTCATCATTGGAGGACCACACATATAGTACTCACAATCTTCTGGTGCTTCATGACCCTTAAGGTAATTTTCATAAAGTACATTATGAATAAAACCTGTCATGCCATCCCAGTTATCTTCGGGTTGTGGATCTGAAAGCGCGACATGCCATTGGAAGTTATCATTATCAGCGGCTAAACCGTTATAATCATCTTCATAGAACATTTCACGTTTAGAACGAGCACCATACCAAAACGACATTTTTCGTTTTGAATTTAAACGCTTGAGTTGGTCAAAGATATGTGAACGCATTGGCGCCATACCAGCGCCACCACCAATAAAGACCATTTCATTATCACTTTCTTTGGCAAAGAACTCACCAAATGGACCTGAAATAGTTACTTTATCACCCGGCTTAAGACTGAAAATAAATGACGACATTCTACCTGCGGGTAAATGTAAACGTCCAGGAGGTGGCGTAGCAATACGCACGTTAAGCATAATAATGCCTTCCTCTTCTGGATAGTTAGCCATTGAGTATGCACGTAATGTAGCCGTGTCTACCTTTGACTCAACATCAAAGAAACCAAAATGCTTCCAATCACCACGGTACTGTTCATCAATATCAAAATCACTGTATTTAACATGGTGAGCTGGTGCTTCAATTTGAATATAACCCCCCGCTTTAAACGGAACTGATTCACCATTTGGAATTTGGAACTTAAGTTCTTTAATAAAAGTTGATTGGGTATCGGTAGAGATAACTTCACACTCACATTGCTGAACACCAAAGATTTCATCTTCAAGCACAATAT
>JAWUYA010000002.1:0-29648 GCA_034111045.1 Colwellia sp.
ATGCCCGTTATGTTATGCTTAGTATTTTCCGCTCGGGAATATTTTAATAGGTTAAATAAATCCTCTTCACTCATAAGTCCTTTTGAAGAGCTTACATAAATGACATGACAAAGTTGGTTCATAATTATTCGCAGTAGACCATTACTCATTAATAGTTAATAGTTAATAGTTAATAGTTAATAGTTAGTAGTTAGTAGTTAAAGTATTGAATGGCGTGAAAACATCTAACTGTTATTACGTTTAAATGATGTTAATCGAATTTACAGTAAACCAATTTATTAATAAAGTCATAATATGCTTTTATTTTTTTCATTGTCTCACCATGCTCAGTATTGGCACTAATAGCCAACACTTTAACCAGACTTGAAGATATATCATAACGTTGTTTCGAGTTTTCCACTGGAGTAGTTAAATCATCTTCAACTATTAACAAAAATAATTTTACTCTATTCTCTATCCAAAAATATTCACGTTACTTTTGTCGAGTTATTATCAACTGCGTTGCCATGTAGACAAAAGGCTATAAATCTGAATATATTGGAAACATTAATACCAATAAATCAGACTTTATTAAACGCCCTCGCCCAGTATCATTAATACTACAAGCTATTCTCAGTTCTAATATAAATAACCAATTTTTTCGAAAATTCATTATAAGGCTTGCGTCTAAACAATAAGATATTGTATGTTGTGTATTGTAGGTTGCATACAAGGTGTAATTGTTTGACTTTTATTAAGATCAGTTTTTATCAAAGAGTCTCCGCTTAATCATAAAAAATACTTGGCTCAACACCTTACAATACCAATATTGAGTAATTCAACTTTACATCTTATTTAATGAATCCAGCTTAACGTTAGCTCAATGAGCTCTCTTTCAGGAATTACAATGTCACATAAAGAGCCAACGAAAAAGGATCAAATATTTGAAGTTTTAGCGCATAATGTTGATATGTGCGATATCGCTACTGACATGACTAAACAAAAAAACTTAGAAAACTTAGAAAACTTAGAACACTTAGCCAAAGAAAAAAACGACCTGTTAGATGCTATATTAAATAATGTTGATGCTTTTATTTATATGAAAGATGAGCAACGTTATTTCCATTATGTCAATAATAAAACCGCCGAACTGTTTGGTAAACCAAGCGAAGACATTATTGGTCAACTTGACTCTGATGTTATTGGCCACGAAATGGCTGACCATTTTTGGCAATCAGATAAACTTGTTTTCGAAACTAACCAAAAACAAACTATTGAAGAAATTGCTCAAGATGGCGAAGGTAATACACGGCATTATTTAAGTACGAAGATGCCATATCAAATGAGTAATAAAGCAAAAGCGATTATTGGCTTTTCAACTGACTTCACTGAGTTATATCAATTAAAAGAAGAGTTTAAAAAACAAGCGAATACTGATGCGTTAACTAGTTTATATAATCGTCGCTATTTTTTTAATCATGCCGTTATAGAATGTAGCCGTGCTAAACGTCATGGACTAAATTTAGCCATTATTTCAATTGATATTGATTACTTCAAAGAAATCAATGATAAATATGGGCATCCTATTGGCGATAAAGTATTGATTGAATTAAGTAATAATATTCTTCCCACTTTGCGTCTGGAGGATATTCTAGCCAGAATTGGCGGTGAAGAGTTCTCGATAATGTTACCAAATACAAGTTTAGAACATGCAAAGGTGGTTGCAGAGCGTATTTGTCATGCTGATAATGATTATTTGGTCAATGAGCTTAATATTAACAAAATAAAAATTCAAGTCAGTGTTGGCGTTGTGACGATGAGAGAAACGGATAAAGACTTTGATGACTTATTTATTCGTGCCGATAAAGCTTTATACCAAGCAAAAAATTTGGGGCGAAATCAGGTGTATGTTGATGCCTAAAAAGACGATCACAGATTATAAAATGACATTTGATTATTCTTTTACTCCCAATCGTATTACTCTTATTAAATGATGAATAGTTCTTTATAATCCCTCGTACTGTGTTCAGGGTTTAGCACAATGGCTAATTCATTAAACTTATTCAACAAGGGTTATGGCCTTATCGCTAATAGAAAGTAAATTCATCTCTTTTCCACTAGCTACTTTTAATAAGATAAACAAAAATCTCAAATAATGCCTGAGAGTTTTGTTGGCAATCATCGCCATTAAACATTAATCACTGGTTCGATAACTAGCTAGCTCGGTAGACAAACTCACACCTTGTAATTTTAGTTGGTTAACACGCTGTAAATAGGCGGCACCTTTTAGCAGGTGTAACGCAATATCGACCGCGCCACGACGAGTGTAATCTTCTAAGTACGTTCCTTTCACCCAAGTATTAAAGGCACCTAAACTTGGCCCGGCCCAAATTTGATAGTCCATTTCGCGACCTTTTTCACCGGTGTTTGACCAACGTGAACTTAACCCTAAATACCAACGAAAAATTAACGCCATTTTACGTTTTGGGCTGCGTTGTGCACGGGCTAACATTTGAGGATCACGGTCTTGAAAAAACGCCTCAGTGCCAGCCCAAACGTCATCGAGGTTTGAACGAAAAATTTGTTTTTCAATTTTTAAGCGCTCGTCCGCAGGAATATCTTCAATACTGTCATAAGCGATATAAAGCGCATAAAGCTTTTTAGCACGCATGGCAAACATTGAGCCACGTTTAACCACTTGCAGTTTTACGCCCATTTCAAACATATCAGCGGCGGGAGCCATAGTCACATCTGCCATTTCAACACTCGCTAAAAGTTTACGGGTATAGTCAGACGCACCAGCTTCCACACACGCTTGGTTAACTGAGCCCAGAACAATATACGCAGCGCCCATAGTAAAGGCAGCCAATGCCGCTTCAGGCGTACCAATACCGCCACCGGCACCTACTCTAACTGACGGTGTGAAGTTATATTGTGCTTGTACTTCATCACGTAAAGCAATAATGGTTGGCAGTAAGGTTAAAAAAGGGCGGTTGTCGGTATGGCCGCCAGAGTCAGCCTCTGCGGTAATATCATCTGCCATAGGTACACGTTTTGAAAGCGCTGCTTGCTGTTCAGTAATTTTTCCTTGAGCTAATAATTTATCAATAATTTTTTGTGGCGCTGGCTCCATAAAACGACGACCCACTTCTGTTCGAGAAACTTTAGCAATGACTTTGTTGCCAATATGCACACTGCCATCCGCATTGGTCGACAAACCAGCCAAGCGATACCAAACAATGTGCTCAGTTAACGCTAGATAGGCTGAAGCTTCTACAGTTTTCACCCCTAACTTAATAAACCGTTCAACGGCACCTCGCTCTAACGCCTCTTCTGCTGGTGCATGTATGAGGTTAACGGCATAGGGGCCGTTGGGTAGTTGCGCTTGAATACGTTTTATTGCATGTTCAACGGCATCGGGTACTAAACCGGCGGCCCCAAATGAACATAAAAAACCGGCTTTGCCAAGAGCAACCACTAACTCAACTGAGGCAATTCCATTGGCCATTGCACCGCCATGATAGGCATATTTAACACCATGCTGTTTTTTATAAGCTGGGTCACCTAAATCTTCAGGGGTGAGCTTTTGAGCAAAGGCTAAAACGTCACTCTCACCCGTTAACGATAACGCATTAGCTAAGCCAAGGTCATGGTTGGCTTTGGCCAAATAGACCGCTTGACTTAAGTTCATTAAACTCGATTTAATGGCCTTATTATCGGTTTTAATTATCTGACTATCAACTTTCCATGCCCAATCAATGGCATTGGTATCGGTATAACTTAACGGTGACATACATCTTCCTGTTATTTGCGGCCAGCTTTAAATTGAGCCACTTTATTATGCTATTTTAGTTAGTGCTTTCAATAATTGATAATACAATATCTTTGACTTCATAAATGCGTAAACCATCTTTTGATAAGTTTGCATCTCCCACTAAACGCACTTCGCTACTGCCGTCAGCTAAGGTGTTTTTTTGCAGATCAGTAATATGGACATCTAGCGACATTTTTTTATTCAGTGGTGTTATTTGCCCACGGTATTTCCATTTAACCAGTGTGGTTGGCGCAATAAAACGTGGGTTGGTAAACTTCGCACCTAAGTCATTACTCAAGGCGTAGGTTTGCATTAATTCAATAATCGCTTCTACACCTAAAGAGCCTGGCATTACTGGGTCTTGGTGGAAATGATAACGGAAGAACCAATCAGAGGCATCAATGGTACGTTCGCCATACACATAAGCAACGCCAGCTTTACCGCCACCTTCTACAATAGAAACGCTATCAATAAAGTTCATTTGGCCACCCGCTAATTTATAGTGCGGTTTATTGTGCGGTGCCCGATAAAGCCCGAGTAACGAATTACTCAAATCAATCACTTTAATGTCTGAGGTTGGTGTAGGGTTATCAACAAACCAAGGATGAGTCAATTTGCCATTATCAATACCTAATTGGTTGGTCAACGCCTCCGCGCCAAAATAACCAAATACCGCCGTGCCTTTATAAAATAAGTCGTCCTCGCCTCCGGCCTCATTTTTCACGAAAAGCGCAAAGGTAAAGCTC
Source organism: Colwellia sp. (assembly GCA_034111045.1). GTDB lineage: Bacteria > Pseudomonadota > Gammaproteobacteria > Enterobacterales > Alteromonadaceae > JALJPB01. The sequence goes on from JAWUYA010000002.1 coordinate 4,540, forward strand.
TGTACTATCATACCGCCAGCCATTGTGGTGCTTAACAGGGTTGAGTGATTGACTATGGTTTCCCCCCGTAAATCCATCTGTTTAATTAATTCACCGCTACCGTCTAAGTTACGAAAGAATAAATCTTTGTCTGGGTATTTAAGCGTGGTGCCCATGTACCCAGAGATAAAACCATTCGGTTGTAGGGCAATTTCCATGATCAGTGAATAGGGCATCCAGTTTTCATGGCTGTTTTTAGTGAAATACCAGGCATCTGCTGGCACAACGTATTGGGCAATACAGCTTGATGGTTTTTTAAGATCTAAGCGTTCACCTTGTACTTCAATCACTTGAGTCACTACTTGTAAGTCACCACAAGGTGTACGCGGAGGAATACGGCCTTTGCCGCCTTTGGCTGAATAAATATCAAAGTCAGGGCCAAAGCATTTTGAGATGTCCCCGGTAGCAAACTCAAACAGATGCCAAGGCGTGAAAGGGGCTTGGTTAGGCACACGGTTTTGTCCGGCGACGGGTGGCGCTTCAAAGTGCTGAATGGGGGTAACGCCTTTTTCTTTGGGCGCGATCCAGTCAGACATAACTTTCATTAATGGCCGATGAGGGTGTTTAAAGGGTGCTATACCACGTTCATCTAAATCAGCGGTATTTTGATGCACGGTATCGACAGTGAGCCCCAAGCTCGTGGTGCTCAGTTTAGTATTACTGGGTAAGGTTACTGGGTAAGGTGAGTGTTCATCTTGCTCGGTGATCATCACACATAAATTTTTAAAATCTACCACCACTTTACCGTCAAGAATAATATCAATATTGGCTTTTAAAAACGGTTGTGGCAACATCCCCATTGCCGTAACTTCCATGCGATACGTTAGTGTATTGTGTTGCGGGAGCACTTGGCCACGACAGCGCACCGTTTGCGACTCACCCGGCATAGGTTGAAAACGGGCGTTGTTTACCTGGTGATGCATACCTAATGACAACATAAAAAACATGGCCATTTGGCCACAGCCTTCACTCATTAGTGAGCCAGCCATTACTTGGTCATCTTTAAAGTGACAAGGAAAATACCAATGACTGGGGTTTAACTCTTTTTGGCCTTCCAATAAACCTAAGCCCCAATGACCACCTGCTGTATCCACTTTAGTGATTCTCTCAATCATTAAAAATTTTATCGATGAAAATTTTAATGACGGATTACGCCCTTTTTGATCGTACGCTGGGCCAAAACATCCAGCCACATCGCCGTTCACCAATTTCATCATATCAAGGTAATCATAGTGATCACGGCTGCGGTGCATGAGTGGCATAAATGAGGTTTTTTGAGCATTAGCCAATTGCGCTTTGTCTTTATCATTAAGAATCACGCCTTTTCCGTCAGCAAGCTCTTCGTCAGTAAAAAAACCAGCACAGCCATTACGCATGATCAGTACTTTTTTATCGCCAACAAAACAGTCATAGTGAAAGAAGAATAATAACTGTTCGCCATTTCGGGCATAAGCGTCGATATGAATTTCATACCTGAGGGTTTCACCGCCAAAGGCCATTTCTTCTAAGAAGGTGAGCTCGCAATCAAGTAGCCGATAGACCCGCTCGCCTTTGCTTTGAAAATCAATTCCTATGTATGAAATTAATAATAAGTCACATTGACCAGACTCCACCGACACCGACCATGGAATTTGACCATCAATTAAAAACGGGGCATCAACGGGAATGTCGTATTCAGTGCACATGTACGATTTTTTATATTCGTTGACGGTGGCGTCAAGCGCAGTCACACGAGACACTAATAAATAATCGGTGGATGGCAGTCGAACGCGGCGCGGGTAACTATCAATAATGGCAAACGCTTCACCAAACACCTTAGCAATATCACCTTCGGCAAACTCAACTAAGTCAGCGGTATGCCAAATAATTTTTTCAGGTTGATTAAAGCGCTCTACTAATTGCAACGGCGGATAGTGATATCCTTCAGGTCCTTTTATTTCAAAGCCTGTTGCATTCAGCGCTTGCCCATGGTCTGAGGCGTTGGCTGACGTAAGCTTGGCTGTTTCAAGGGTTGGTTGGTCAGCCAAGCCTTGAGGGGCAAAAGCGGTGGTAACCGTTGACGAGTATACCGGTAACCCGGCACTAGCATTGGCTTGCATTTCAATAAGCTTAGCTATTTGCTGTTGCGCACGTTGACGAGTCGTTAAAAATGCCTGATGAGTCGCCGTTGCTTGAACAATGGTTTTACTGGCTTTTGAGGTAACTTTACCGGTCTTGAGGGGAAGGTCTTTACTTTTCACTTGTGCTCCAATAACCGCAGGTGTTTGAGCTGGCGCAACCGATTGAGGTTGAGCTTTACCAGCCTGTGTTTTTTTAGGTCGAAGGTTATCTAACCTTACCGGCTGAGCAACCGCTGATAAAGCCTGAGCATTAAACACTCCTTTGATGGTTGCCATTTCAACACGCATTTCGGCACTATAGCCTTGGTTCAAAATAGCATCCTCCATGGAATGGCCTCCCAAGGTAATATTTTTAATAAGCTCAGGGCTTTTTTTGTCTGTTGGCACATGGGCGGTTTGATGCGCAAAGTGACTGGAAGAGAGGATCAAATGAGCACAACTTTCATCTTTGCCTAAGCCGTTAATGGCGATATGATACCGGCGCTCAATGGTACTTTTTTTATCAAGCACCAAAGCCGATTTCACCATACTCGCCACCCCTGATGCATTAAAGGTATGACCCAGATTGCTTTTAACTGAATGAATAGGTTTGTTGGGATAAAGTACTGGTAGTGCTTGGCTTTCAGCAAGGTTTTCACTTTCAAAGCCACTGGCATGGGCTTCAATACTGGCAATGGCTGCGGCGTTAATACCCGCAAGCGCGAGTGACTGAGTAGCCGCTTGGATAATGGCCTGTTGATCTTTACCATTAACAAAACTTACCGCGTCTATAGTGGCATAAATGCTTTGCTCACTCACCTGTGATTGAGGCTTAACAACAAAAGCTGCAGCACCCTCACCTACTAACCAGTTTTTTTGATCTAGTACCTTGAGTGAAGGTATGGCATCCACTGATACCTTGCCATAATGCTGACGTAAGCTAATGTTTTCAACAGAACCGGCGAGATCAACTGCGGCAATAATAACGGCATCAATGTCTGATGTTTGGAATAAATTTTCAGCAAGCTCTACACAACGATACACCGAGTTTTCTTCCGCAGATAAGGTGATCGCCGGACCAGAAAAATCCCATAACGCCGAAATACGTGATGCCATAATATTACCAATAAAGCTGGTATATTGGTTAAGCTGTGCCGCAAAAGCCACACCATCTTTGGCGATATTGGTTAAGGTTAAGCGTTGTTTATCGCTCAAGGTTATACCTTGTTGTAATAAACTTTCTTCAATTTGTGTTTGTAAATTAACGCGACCACGGTATTGATGAAGCTCTAGTTCAATCCCCATAGCCACTAATACCGCAACGTTGCTCCCTTCTTTAAGGCCAGCATCTTGGGCGGCATTATCAGCAACTTTCATCATCATCAATTGTTGAGGAATTAACCGGTCTTGCTTATTGGGCGGCACTTTAAAGCGTAAAAAATCAATATCAAAATTGTCAATATAACCACCGCGAGGGGCTTTGTTTAACGCTAAGGCATCCATTACCGCTTTATTGGTTTCGATACCTCTCCAACGCTTGCTCGGGAGCTCGGTAAAAGTATTGCCATTGTCGGCAATTAAACGATCAAAGTTTAGTAAATTATCGGCGCTACCAAAGTGGGCATCCATACCGATAATGGCTAAGGGCTCACGCGGTTTAGCTGAGGCGATAGGGTGTTGTAATTGCTGGCTGGCTTGCTGTAAAACAAGGTGGGCATTTGAACCACCAAAACCGAACACACTCACCCCTGCGGTTCTTGGTTTAATGTGGTTTGAGCCAGACATGGAGGTTGGCCAGTCGATGGTTTCGGTGGGCATTTGCTCGCCCCCTAAATAGCCTTTTTTCGAGCTAAGGGGTTGATTTAAATTGATGGTTGCTGGAATTATCCCATGATTAAGCGCCCAAATGGCTTTGGTCATACCCGGCATCCCCGCCGCAGTCAGTAAGTGGCCCAAGTTAGACTTGACTGAACCGAGTAACGGTTTGTTGTTGTTTTTTCTAGGGAAACGACTAAAGAAAGTATCCATAGAGGCAAGTTCAACATTATCACCTTTTGGCGTACCCGTGGCGTGGCATTCAATGTAATCAACATCGCGGGGGTCAACATTCGCATTGTCATAAGCACGCTCATAAACCAGTACTTGCCCTTTAGTATTTGGGCTTAAGACAAATTCACCTTTACCGTCGTTAGACAATGCCCCGCCCTTAATGATGGCGTGAATATGGTCACCATCTCTAACGGCATCGCTATGGCGTTTTAACACCATCATACCGGCGCCTTCACCGGCAAATAAGCCTTCTGATTTTTTATCAAAGGGGGCGTGAATGTTATTCGCTGGATAGGCTTGAAAAATTGAAAAACCCATATTGACAAACATCGGATCAGAGCCAGACACCGCACCCGCTAACATCATCTCAGCTTTGCCGGTATGCAGGTAATCACACGCCAACTTTACCGAATAACAACTCGACGCACATGCCGCATCAAGGGCAAAATGTGCCCCTCCTAAACCGGCCGCTTTAGCCAATAATGCCGCTGGGTAACCTGCCACTAAGCCGTTGTCGGCATGGATATTAGTGTCGGCTATTTTGGTGTTGGAAAAGTGGCTTAATTGGAAGTCTTTATCCAGCAATTGCTTTAACGCGCTATCGACCACTTGATGGTATAAGGGCATAAATAAGTGGTTTGAGGTTTTGGTGGGAAACGATAAATTACCTAAAATAACTCCACACTGATCAAGCTTAGCGCTGCCCCAATAACCAGCATCGGTTAGTGCTTGTTGAGTGACATAAAGTGCCCATTGATTCATCTCGTCTAATTGCTTTAAATAATCAGCGGTTAAGCCATTCTCTTGTTGGGCAAACGCACTGGCGTCAAAGTCAAAACCTCGAATATAGCCGCCATGCACACAGTAAAATTTATCGGCGTCACCTTTTTTACCGATATATTTAGCGGGATCAACACCCATTTGATCTATGCTGGCTTTGCTTCGGCAATCTTGTTTATTGAGTAATTGTTGCCAAAACGCGTCAGGGGCACTTGAGCCCGGAAATAAATTAGCAATACCTACTACAGCAATATTTTCCATACTTTCCTCTAAAGAACCTTGTTATTTGTGATGATCAGACCTTGGCTCGATTGACAACGTTATTATTTTTTATGGCCGTTTTTTTAACGCCTTTTTCAGATGCGTGTTGCACAATAATTGAGCCATAAAATAAGGCGTCAAGATCAAGCGTCACCCCATGGCTAATAAGCTTAGCGAGGGCTCTAAAATAGCTTACTTCGTCACGGGTCCCCTTGGCATTAACCGGTACTGAGACACTCGATTTGTCCGTTACCCTTGTCTCACTGTTATATTTACCTTCATCAAGAATTTTATCCACCCAACTACACAAAGAACGTCCAGGGCCCATTTCAATAAATACTCGCGCACCTTTATCATGCAAGGTATTAATTAACCGCGGAAAGTCGACCCGTTCGCACAAACATTTAGCCACACTGTGCGCCATGGCTTGACTCAATTGTGGTACCGGTAAATAGCAAGAACTAGAATACATTTTGGTTGTGATGCGAGGCGTTACCGCCATAGTGTAAAGCTCAACCAGATCAGGGTATTCTTTAGTGGCGGGCGCGCAATGAATAGCGTTGGCCATATTAAGGGGCATAGCGCGAACGCCCAGTTTGTTAATCACTCGTAGGCAATCTTCGGGGTAACCCGCCAGTAATAAGCTGTCGGGGGTATTGATAATGGTGCAATAAACCCGCTCTTCACCTTTGCTGGCGGCAATAACCTCATCTAACGTTGCTTTAATGGTGTAAGTTTCCCAGATAACCTCATCGGTCACCTTAGCCCCTAACCCCCAATGCTCTCGTAACGTCAGTAAGTCACCGGATAAACGGTGGTTAAAAGTATTCGATTGAGCTAAACGTGCACTCATTAACCCAGGTTGCTGCCATGCGCCAAGTGCCGCATACATGCTAACCTCTCCCATGGAGTAACCCGCAGCGTAATCAGCTTTTATTTGAAACACCTTATCGAAAACTTGCGTAAAAACACAGGCAAAACCAACCCCGGCTTCGGCAATATCGGCTAAGTTGCCACGCAAGTTGAGATCAAGCGCTTTAAGTGCGTTAAAGTCAGGTCGAATAATAGAACGAGGATTGAGCAAGGTATCTTTTAAACTCGCGCCAATATCGTCAGCTAAATTGACCACGTCTTGGTGTATTTCAGGGAATAAGTGGAATAAGTCGCGTCCTAAACCAAGATAAGTGGCGCCAATACCTGGGTATAAAAATGTAATATTGTGATCATCAGCTGATGCTAGGTTTACCGGTACTGGTGTAAAGTAGCTGCCTTGGGGCGTGCGCCATTCTGTTTGCTTGGCAAAGGCTAGTACTATGCCTGACCTTGCCAATTGTATTTCTTTGCTCAAGGCCTCATTTGACTCAGCTAGCAGGGCAACAGTGTAACTAGCCAAGTTAGCTGTGGCCTCAACATAATAACTTAATGCAATATCGACCAGTGAGGTCGCTGATTGACTAGGCGATTGAACAAGCTGTTCAAGTTCAATGACTTTTGACAATAAGGCTTGCTCAGAATCGGCAGTTATTATCACCATCTTAAGATCGCTACAGGCGAGGTAGCCGTTACAGCGAATGTCGTTGGCTGGTTTTTTTTGATCAACAACCGTGCTTTTACTTTTCTGCGGCAATGCCGGAAAAGCTTCTTCAAGCACCAAGTGACAATAATCATCATTAGCTGCCAAACAGCTATAAGCAGCAAGGTGAGCACTGCCATCTTGATGCGGAAACCAAGGCCGAGACTCAGCGGCCAAATAGAAGTTTGATGCTTGCCATAGTGCAAGCTCATCTGTTGGTGGTTGCTGCCAATCACTGATTGCCGGTATATAACGTTGCTGCAAAGCAATCACTGTCCGCAATAAACCTAATATTTGTGAACAACCTCCGCCCTCGCCACTCACACTTCGCGCACAAGAGATAGCCGTAGTTAATGGTTTGTCTTGATAACTTGCAAGTAAAGCTGATGACTCAGCCTTGGCGCGTTGCGCATCGGCTAAAGCAGACACTTCAAGCAAGCCGATATCGGCAGCCCTTACCGCTGAATTTTGCAAGGCTAATTTTGTGGTGACCGCAATAGGGTTCGCCGTATAGCTATCGCCAGCGGCAAAACCTTTTAACCATGAATATACATAGCAGCTATTTTTTTGCGCAAAGTCGATTGATGAAAATAGCAAGGCGACCATGCCATTACAGCTTTGATAGCCATTAAAGGTATGATCGAAGCTGATGGTTGACTTAGGGTGTTGATGGGGCTGGTTTATCAACCCCCGTGAGCTAATGTCTGGGCTAAAATCTGGGCTAATAACCGAGCTAAGACCAACAAGAGCAACTAAGTGATGGTCTTTAATGAATGAGTCAAGGGCACTTAGCGCCTTAACTAAGGAGTCAACCACTATGGTATACCCCATTTTTTCAGCCGGCGCAATACTCTGTTCGGTGACAATAATAGGCTTAATATCGGCAACGCTGAGTTGGTTAGCTTTTGCCATACGCTCTATGGCTAGTTGACTACTTTGAAGGGTAAAATAGTTATCCTCAGCTGGTGTATTACCTTGCCCGTCACCTGATGTTTTTCCTAGTAATTGCCCTGATGATTGGCCTGATGATTGCCCTGATGATTGGCCTGAGTACAGCGCTCGTTCAACACGGTCAACATCTCCTTGAACACACCCTTGACTAGCCCATTGAGCATCTAGGCCGATAATGGCACTGTGGTAGCTGCCATTAAGATTTGTACTTAGCATTAAGCCATTGCTCCACTGACCTTAATGCTAGGTATCGCTTGCGGGGTTACTTGTGGCCTAACTTTAGGCAAGAATAACTCATTTAAGTTGGCGCTGGCAGTTACTTTTGCTGACCTTAACTCACTCAGCACCTCATCGTTTTCACTGATAAACTCAATATCAGCGTTTAATGAACCGCGTTGTTTACCTTTACCTGAACTTTTAACCACCTTGAGTCGTAAATAAAAACGTTCGCCAGCGGCAACTTCACGGTAAACCGTCCATTTTTGTGTACTTGAAGGTAAGCTGCCTAAACCAAGTTGTTTTTTCACCCAAACTAACATTGCTTGGTAAGCGATGTCGTTAGCGAAGATGTTACTGGCACCTATAGGAAATTGGCCTTGCTTAATGTTCGCCACTTCAGGTACTTGGCAACTGAGCAATAGCCCTTGGTCGTTACACTCAACAATGCCAGTAATACCTTGCAAGCTAGGACCATGAAACAAGGTGCCATTAGTATAAAGCTGGGCAGCACTTTCTCCAGTCACTGCTCTGTTTATCTTCAAGCTCGCCTTTGGTATTGGTTCAGGCTCGCTGACTAAAGTTAATTGTGCACCGTAATGAAATACTTGCTGAGCTTGGTCATTAACACTTGAGATTTTAGTATCAACGATTAAGTTATTGCCAACCTGCTCTGCCGTCATTTCTATGAGATAGTCGGTAGCGCCACTAACGCCGCGCTGACTGTCAAAGATAACGCCTTTGAACAACTTATAATTAGCTAAACCTTGGTAAGTAAAGCCTTCAAAAGCGGCTTGTGCCGCATCTTTCATCCATGCTATGGCGCACACGGTTGGTAACACTTGGTCATCCCCAATTGTATGGTCGGCTAAAAAGCCATTATCGGCGGCATCTAGTGTTTTACTGACACTGACGTTTAAGCGATTAACTACTGCCTTTTTTACCGGGTGTGCCCCAGCTTGGTCCTTGCTCTTATCCTTAGCAAGATCATTACCGACAAGTATTTGGGCACAACGGTTATTATCAGCGGCGAGTTCACTGACCAATAATTTAGCGCCAGCATCGAGGCCAATAATGTAAACACCCCGCTCGTTAAACATACGTTTAAGCGCCGATGTTACCATACCGCCATCCCAAGGCCCCCAATTAAAACTTAACACTTGGGCACTCGGATTTAAGGCTTTAAAGCGATAGGCGGTTTTATTTAAAATGTCGTTAGCAATAGCATAATCAGACTGACCCGGGTTACCGTAAAAGCCCGCCGCTGATGAAAATAACACCAGGTGGTTAATGTTGTCAGCGGTTGTTGCCGCTAATAAAGACGCTAAACCCTGAATTTTAGTACGATATACCGCATTAAATTCTGCGAGTGTTTTTTGCTCAATAAGTTGATCAGCCAATACGCCAGCCCCATGAATAATGCCGGTCACCGCTCCTAGCTCTTTAGTTAGCGGGATAACTGCAGCAGAAACACTGGCACTGTTAGTAACATCAACAGCAAGGTAATGCGCTTGACCACCCGCGGCTTTAATAGCATTGAGGGTTTGTTGAATTTCGCGATTAGCCAGTACCGGACCAACAAAACCGCTGATTTTCATCGGCGTGGGCTTTTCACCTGAGGCAATAAGGGCTTGCATCGCCGCTTTTTTCAAGACGACTTCATCACTCATCCCTTGTGCCCAACTCGGCTCATTGTCGGCAAAAGATGAACGGCCTAATAGAATAAACTTCGACTGATATTGCTTAGCAATTTCGATAACACAATGGGCTGTCACACCTTTTGCGCCGCCACTGACTAAAAATACTGAGTGGTGATCTATGGTGTTACCTGCGGTTAACGTGTAACTGTTGGTAGCAAGCCCTGTCAGTGTTAAACGAGGACCAAGGTGGTTACTTAAGTTATCGGTATCATGAGCCACCTCAATCGTTACAGTGTCAATATCAAGTAACTCATCATTGATAATAGTAGCCGCTTCATCTGCGGCTAAGGTCTTCGATAAATCAATCACTCGGCAGAACACTTTATTATTGTCAGGGCTTGAGGCGCCATTCCACTCGTGAGATAAAGTTTTAACCAAACCCGCTAAGCCAGCTTGAACCAAATCAGTTTGCACTTCAGCTTTGACCTTGGCGCCAACCTCATCATTGGCAAAGCCTAACGCGCCACCTTGACGTGTGACCACCACAAAAGAAGCACGCGCTTTAGTAGCGAGTTTGACCTTAGCGTGTTTAGCTAAGACAAACGCTAACAGTAAACCTTGCTTTGCCGCTTCTGGGTAGGTAATACCCTCGATAGTATTGGCTGCTTGCAAATAAAGCACCGCATCAAACTGTTCAGCCTGATCGATAATATTTTTGATCTGTGCTTCATCAATGGTGTTGTCGGTACTGCCGACTGCAATCACATTAACCGCTTTAGCAAAGGTTTTTTTAGTAACGGCAACCACCCAGTTAGGTTTTAATGCCGTGACCTTCCAACCCGCTTCGAGCAGTTGGTGACTTAAAGCCACTGCCGTACCACTGCCATCGTCTACTATTAAAGCGTTCGCTCCACTTTGGCTCAGGTCTTGAACAATTTTATTGACTGATGATAATGCCGTTAATTGCACAGTAGCACTAGGGGCACCTGCAAAGCTTGTCTCAACCTCACTCTTTTTACCCGCTAAAGGTATAGCTGATTCAGCGCCAGGGGGTGAAGGCTCAGTAGGTGGCAATTTACTCTGCATGTAGCAGACAATGTCACCTAAGGTGCGCAGCTCAGCTAAATCTTCAGGGTTCAGTTCAGGTAAGCTCGGCAGGGTTTCTTGCACCGCGCCTAGAATTTCAACCCGTTTGATCGAGTCAATACCTAAATCCGCCTCCATGTCCATGCCAAGCTCTAGCATCTCAACCGGGTAACCGGTTTTCTCGGCGACCACTGTCATCATCACTGATTCAATATCTGCTAAGTCAATGGTCGCTGAGTCAATCGCCGCTGAGTCAATCGCCGCGCTGGCCTTATTAGCGTTATCAGTGACTGGCACTGTACTCTCCACTTTACTTTGCACTGTACTTTGCAATTTACTCTGCATGTAGCAGACTATGTCACCTAAGGTGCGCAGCTCAGCTAAATCTTCAGGGTTCAATTCAGGTAAGCTCGGCAGGGTTTCTTGCACAGCGCCTAGAATTTCAACCCGTTTGATCGAGTCAATACCTAAATCCGCCTCCATGTCCATGCCAAGCTCTAGCATCTCAACCGGGTAACCGGTTTTCTCGGCGACCACTGTCATCATCACTGATTCAATAGTCTGTAAAAACATTGATGCATCGGATGCGGCAACAGCAATATCAGTGTTAATCATAGACCCGCTAGCAACTGCTGTTGCCGAGGTTGGCACGGAAAAATGAGCTGCCGTGGGAACCCCTGTCTCTGGTGTTGATACCCTTGCTTTAGCGACGACTGTTTTAGTGACAACCGATGGCGCAACTAAAGGTATATCGGCAGATGGCAACATAGCGGCCAGACTCTCTGCTTGATTTTTCAAATATTGCTCATGAACACGCAGTGTTTCTGATTGGAAGTCATGATACATGCCTAACGTGCGATCTAAACTGTCAGAGAGTTGACCTTCTTTTTGTACCGCTAACACTTTATCAAAGGTAGCGGCATAATCTTTTGGTCCTTGCAGGTATTGTTCATGGACCTTTAATAATTGTTGTTGATGTTCAACAAACTGGCTAACACTGCGTTCAATACTAGTCACTATGTTGCTATGATTTGAGGGTGATTGAGCGGCGACAGCACTTGCATCAGCAACACTGCCATCGGTGTTTAAGTAAACAATTTTTTCAACTTCAACAATACGTTCTACTTCAACAATTTTCTCAACCACTTTGATTTGTGGCTCAGGTAGCGCTGTTGGCGCTGCATGCGCTTGTTTGACTGTGCGGCCATCATTTAACGCATCATCAAACGCTTTTTTTGTTTTAGGGCTAACATAAGAGGTCCCCGTTAACTTCATTGCCAGCGGTGACATTTTAGCGGCAACTAGCGGACGGTTAACCGCAGAATAAGGGTCAATTTCATTCAGCTCTAGTCCTAATACGGCCATTTGCACAGCAACTTGACGCATTTGCCTATCAGCCGATTTTTTCGGATTCGCATTAACGGCAATAGCCACCACATCGTCTTTATCTTTTAAGATATTCTCTACCAGTTTGGTCAGTATATTTTTAGGACCAAACTCAACAAATATACGACCGCCGTCGGCATAAATATTGTCAATTTCAGCATTAAAATGAACAGTCTCTACTATATGATTTTTTAAACTTTTTTTAATATCAACCGGTTTATTTGCATACGCTTTAGCCGTGCCATTTGAATATACCGGAATAACAGGTTTATTAAATGTAGCCTTATCAATGGCGGCAGCAAAAGGCTTTTGTGCATGACCGACTAACGGGGTATGAAAGGCTGCCGATACCGGTAGGGCAACCACTTTGTAACCTTTTGCTTTTAACACTTTACTAGCTATGGCAATTTGACTCGTCACGCCAGCAACCACCACTTGATTATTAGCGTTGTAATTTGCAATAGAGATATCGTTAATGTCTTTGATATCTTCGGCAACTTTTGTTGGCGAGCCAATCACGGCGATCATAGTACCGGTATCAACAACACTATCATCCTCTTCTGACTGGGGTGCCGCCATTGCTTGACCACGACTACGAGCTAACATCATGTAATCGCTATCATTTAATACCCCAGCAGCCCAAAGCGCGGTTAATTCGCCAAAGCTATGGCCGGCAGTAAAGTCGGCTTTAAACCCGGCATTGGTAAATGTTTGATATAAACCAACACTTAAGGTACCAATGGCAGGTTGGGCGTGTTGCGTTAAACGTAAGGCCTGATCTTGGGCTTTTCGCGCATCATCACTGAACACCGGAATAGGATAAGTCGTCGGGGTTAACTGACCTAAGCCCGCATCAGTAAACTCATTATCCATGTCTTGCGCCACCTGCATCACACTTGGGAAATTACAAGCGAGTTCTCGACCCATATTGACATATTGTGAGCCTTGGCCTGAGAATAAGGCAACCACTTTCCCCTTAGCAGCTAAACCCGTTTTACGGTAATAAATACCGCTAGGTAATGACCATGCTTGACTAGTCATCTCATTGCCGGCGTTAGCCGTAAACTGTTTCAATGCCGCGTCAATCATGCTGAGCGCTTCAGTCGCATTTTTAGCAACAAAGCCGCAGCGTGCTAATTTGGCTGCAGGTGTTTGTAAGGTATTTGCTGTGACTAACGCATTAAAAGCATAGGGTTGTGCATCAGCATCAACACTGAGTTTAATTTGCCAGTCATGTAATGCGCTGACTAACTTTTGTTCATTACTCGCGGTAACTAAAATGGTTTGTGGCACAGTGTTCAAACGATAGTGTCCTGTCGCTGTTGGCCGATACTCTTCTAATACCATATGGTAATTAGTGCCGCCAAAACCAAAGGAACTAATACCAGCTCGGCGAGGTTGGCCATCTTCACGTGCCATCCACGGACGGGTTTCATTGTTCAAATACATTGGGCTATTCTCAATGTCTAGGGCGCTATTAGGTTGATCAATATGAATAGTAGCGGGCAATACCTTGTGGTGTAAGGCTAATACCGCTTTGATCATACCTGCTGCGCCGGCAGCTGCTTTAGTGTGACCAATTTGAGATTTAACTGACCCCAAAGCAATATGTTGTTTTTGATCGTTATCATCGGAAAAATGCTTGAGTAAACCACTAAACTCTGCAGCATCACCGGCTTTAGTGCCGGTACCGTGGGCTTCAATTAATCCACAGCTTTTGGGGGCAAAACCGGCGTCATCATAAGCACGTTTTAAGGCTTTGGCTTGTCCATCTGGTCGAGGGGCATAAATTGATTTAAAACGGCCATCTGAAGAAGTACCTATGCCTTTAAGTACCGCATAAATTTTGTCGCCATCACGCTCGGCATCTTCGAGGCGTTTAAAAGCCATCATGCCAATACCTTCACCTATCATCATTCCTTTTGAGTCATTATCAAACGGACGAATGTCTTCATTGGTGGTAAAAGCAGGGGTTTTAGAGAACGACATATACATAAAGGGCGAGTTATCACAACAGACTCCCCCAGAGATCATCACTTCTGATCTATGTTCAAGTAGGTCTGAAATGGCTAATTTAATCGCCGCTAATGAGCCTGCACAAGCCGCATCAACAACACAGTTAGTGCCGCCAAAATCAAAACGATTGGCAATACGACCAGAGATAACGTTGCCTAACATCCCTGGGAATGAATTTTCTTGCCAACCTATATAGGCTTTTTTGAATTTTTCGATGATCATTGCCCGATCTTCTGCATCAACTCCAGAAGCTTTTAGCACTTTTTCTAATACCGGGCCTTGGAGACGAGCTGTTAGTGGGGATATTTGTTTTTGTCCACCGCCTACACCTAAAGTGATGCCCACTTTATCGCGATCATAACCAGAGCCATCACCGATACCTGCATCGTTTAATACCTCACGAGCAACAACTAACGATAAGAGTTGGGCGATATCGGTTAATTCTACAATATTGGGGGGTAAACCAAACTCCATAGGGTCAAAGTCAATCTCGGGTAAAAACCCCCCACGTTTACAATAGGTTTTATCCTCAGCTTTGGGGTCGCTATGGTAATAATCATCAATAGCCCAACGATCACTTGGCACCTCTTTAATGGCGTCTACTGAGTCAAAAATATTATCCCAGTAGTCGGCTAGATTTTTTGCCTCAGCAAAAATTGATGCCATACCAATAATAGCGATAGGACACTCTTGCAAACGCGAATTAAATTGCTGCTCATCTGTTAAGTTTTTATCAACTTTAGTATTTGATGAAGTGTACTTTTTAGCCATGGATTTTTTAACCATTAACGTTTCTCCAATTTAAGATTTTTTGCATTTTCGTCGTCACCTTTATCAATAGCATTCGGCTGATTTTCATTATCGGCTGTACTATTAACGGCATTATTGAGTAGACGGAAACGACTTAAAAACTCGGTGTAATTACCCGCCAAAATTCGGCGAATATGGAAGGGGGCTTTGGTAAGCACGTAGCTCATGTAACGACTGGCGGCTTCCGCTTCGTTACCTTGATAAATATCAACATATACCCAGCCTGAAGTAGGGTCATTGGCAACTAATAGTCTGCATTTTTTGCTTGGTTGTTGCGCTGTTTCAAGAGTATTATTCGACGCTTGATTAATAAAGTCTGGCAATTGAGTGACGTTGACTTGAACCACTTCATTTACTGATAAATTATTGCTGCGATTGAGCACTTCTCGCATCGCTTTAGGGGAGATATCTGACTGTAACACTTGATTGTCTAACCTATCTTCTAAGGTCACTTGTACAGGAGGACCTTGGCTAGTAAGCCACTGGTCCTTGATATCACCAAACTCGCCAGTACCTTCCATATCCGCTAAACGTGACACACCATGGCGCTTTAAACAGCGTTGTAAACCAGCACGAGAAACATGAGGGTTGATAAATTGTTTACAAACACCAAGCAGCTCATCAAGAGAAAGCAGAAGCCGGGTACGCAGTTCAACAACAACATATTCTTGTGCTTGAGTTAATGTGGTATTTAATTGCTTAGGTTTATGAGAGGCATCGATTAACGATTCACGCTGACGCCATTTTCTAACGGTTGACTCAGATATTTTTAACAGTCGAGCTAGCACCGCTGTGGGTAAGTCGGACTCATGAATAAAGGCACGCATTTCCGGTGTTGTTGTTGCATTTGCATGTTGTTTTCTCATGTAAAGTCCGTCTTCAATTAGCTACTTTTGTTAAACATCAATGGAACCGCATCAGTAAGGAATTTCCCTCAAGGTTGGCTAATATACACAGGTTTCATAACCGATACAATCACCCGAGACTAAGATTTGGATAAAATCAGTTTCATCAGCTTAACTTTATGTAAAACAAAATTAAACTGGCATAGAGTACGCTTTAAAAAGCCACTGTTAATTGATTTTAAATCAAGTTTTTTTACACTCAGTAATAAAAACTTTAAATACAACTGTTTTTCTATGATAAAATTTTTATTTTGACTCAATAAAGTACTGCATACAACAAAGTACTGCACACAACTGAGTGATAGTTATTATTTCTTATTTCTTATTTACATTAAGTAGTTGGTTGATGCGACCATGACAGAACAAAAACATACAATTAGCACCCAGTTATCATTATCAGCAAATGAAATTCACTTGTGGACAACCAAACCTCAAGATGTATTAAAAAACAGAGGTGGTGACTTATTGAGGCAAAAGTATCAGGCCTTGCTCACTGATGATGAAACCATCAAACAACAAAGGTATCAGTTTGAAAAAGACCGCCATGATGCGTTAATCACCCGAGCCTTTGTTCGTGACCTACTTTCTTATTATGCTGATGTTGCTCCAAGTGACTGGCGTTTTGACAAAGGTGAAAAAGATAAGCCTGAGCTTGTTAACCCGCCTTTACCGCTAAGATTCAACCTTAGCCACACCAAAGATCTGATTATTTGTGCCGTTACCCTCACCGATGATATTGGCTGTGATGTTGAAAATACCACCCGTACTAATCAGGTGTTATCTATCGCCGAACGTTTCTTTTCATCGAGTGAAACTCAGGCGTTGTTTTCACTACCAAAAGAGCAGCAACGACAGCGCTTTTTTGATTATTGGACATTAAAAGAGTCTTACATTAAAGCGTGGGGATTAGGATTAGCCATTCCATTAAAGGATTTCAGTTTTACTATTGCTCCGTGCAATAGCACTCATGTCAATAATAAGGCTAACGACACCGCTATTAATAAAATGCCCATGAATAACAATATTAACCTCACGTTTGCTGACCATAGAGAAGATGAGCCAACGGTTTGGCGTAGTTGGTTGTTTTATCCAAATAACACCCATCGCATTGCGTTATCGCTCAGAGCACAATCGAATAATCAACACCTTGAATACCATTTTAGATTTTTTAACAGTATACCGTTAGTGAGCTGCACAGAGATCATATAAAGTAGAACCTTGAGCAAATCACAATTAAAATAAAAGCTCTTGTCAATTTCACAAGTAAAATAGCAAATAAATTATAGTGTTACTCATAAAAAGCGGCACTAACTTAGCCTTTGGCAAGTCAACAGGGTACGAGATCACATTTATTGTCTATAGTTAGGTGGCAGTCAAAATTGAGCTTCAATATAAAAAATCAACGCCGTATTGCACTCTCTCATATCAAGGATGATGGTTATGAAACACTTAATTACCCTACTACTCCTTATCTTAAGTAGTAGAGCTTTAGCTACTTTAACGATATTGAACAGTGTACCGATAGTGGCAACGGCTGAGCTAATAAAAGTAGAAGCGCATTTATTACCCCCCTCTATCAATATGACTGTTCAACAAGGCAGTATTAACGTTGAAAAACTCTTGCCTGCATTTTGGCAATCAAACAATCATCACCTTCAATTCACTGCAATCACTGTAGTAAGAGCTAATCAATTAGCAAGGTATAAGGATACGCTTTTTGCAGAGGGCAATGGCAGCTACTACACAGATAATCTGCAGTTTAATGTGCCACAGTCACCCAATAACACCTTAATAATTCCTCAACAAAAAATCGTTATTCAAGGCGCATTAACGGTTTGGACAGTCAACCATTTCAGCCTTTCTATTCAAGGACGAATTGAAGCATCACAGACCCGTATTGGTAATGATAATTTCAGCAAAAGCTCACTAATACTAAGAGATGAAACTAAGTTGACTAAATCTTTCTCTATGGTTAGTAGTTATCTCTTAAGTGAAAATTGGGCGGTTACTGGGCTGGTAATGAAGCGCAGTCTTAATGGTGCATTCAAAGCAAACCGCCATAATAAAAAAGCGAGTGACAATGTCGCGATCATTGGCACTACCTATTCATTTTAAACCTGAGTGTTATCTGACAATAAACAACAGCCCTAACTGCCTGTAACAAGGATCACAGGCGATAGAGAAACTCCATATATCGTTCTTTATTTAAAATAACTGATCATCAATAGCAAATAAAGTATCACTACCGGCGTTAATAGCACTAATTAACGACTGTGTTCTTGGTAGCATACGGGCAAAATAGTAACGCGCTGTCTGTACTTTACTTAAATAGAAATGATCACCTGAGTCTTGTTTTTGAAGTGCAACCTCAACCATTTTAGCCCAAACATAAGCCATAGCCGTATAGCCAAACACATGTAAATAGTCGTTAGCTGCTGAGCCAAGTTCGTTAGGATTAGCAGCCGATCTGGTGATTATATTTTGCGTCAGTATTGACAGATCCGCCATCACTTTTGTTAAAGGTAAAATGAATTCCTGCATATTTTCTGCTGAAGTTTCATCAATGTAAGCATTCACTTCATCAATAAAAACCTGCATCATCACGCCTTGACTACCAACCACTTTTCGCGCTAACAAGTCCATGGCTTGTACGCCATTAGTGCCTTCATAAATTTGAGATATACGGGTGTCACGCACTAATTGCTCCTGCCCCCATTCGCGCACATAACCATGGCCACCAAGTACCTGCTGGCCGGTCACTGTACTTTCAAAACCCATATCGGTAAAAAAGGCTTTCGCTAATGGTGTCATCAATGCGGCTAATGTTTCACCTTTGACTTGTTGCTCACCTTCACCATAGGTGGCTAAATCAAGTTGCATGGCAATATATGTAGATAAACCACGAGAACCTTCATTCATCGATTTCATGTTGAGCAACATACGACGAACATCACCGTGCACCATAATTGAGTCTGCTGACTTCTCTGGGCTCTTTATCCCTGTCAATGAACGTCCTTGCAAGCGGTCTTTGGCATATGCTAACGCATTTTGATATGACTTAACTGCCGTACCTATGCCTTGAATGCCAACACCAATACGCTCAAAGTTCATCATAGTGAACATACAAGCTAAGCCTTTATTTAACTCACCAACAAGAAATCCTTGTGAGCCATCAAAATTCATCACACATGTAGCAGAGGCATGAATACCCATTTTATGTTCAATAGAGCCACAACTGACATGGTTAGCATCGCCGAGTGTTTCATCTTCATTGACGTTAATTTTAGGCACCAGAAATAATGAAATACCCCGAGGGCCTGCAGGCGCATCTGGCAATTTGGCTAAAACTAAATGAATAATATTCTCGGTTAAGTCGTGTTCACCGGCAGTGATAAACATTTTACTACCGGTGACTTTATAACTACCGTCTGCTTGGGCAATGGCTTTGGTGCGAATCATCCCTAAATCAGTACCTGCATGCGCTTCTGTTAAGCACATTGTCGCCGCCCATTCACCGGTATACATACGAGTTAAATAACGTTGTTTTAATTGCTCGCTGCCATGTTTGGCTAATGATAAACCAGCGCCGGCAGATAAACCGGCATAAAGTGAAAATGAAATGTCAGCTGAGCACAACATTTCTTCATGAAATGCCGTCACCACTTTTGGCATGCCCATGCCACCGTAGTCTAGATCCCCACCTAACGCGCTCCAACCGCCTTCCGTATAAGTATCAAAAGCTTCTTTATAGCCAGGAGCAGTAGTGACCTTGCCCTGTTCAAAATGCACACCGGTTTCATCACCTTGGCGCGAAAGTGGCGCTATTTTCTGTTCAGCTATTTTGGCGCACTCTTGTAATACCGCATCTACTGTCTCTTTATCGACATGTGCTGCAAGTTTTGGTAAGTGTTGCCACAAAGTATCATTATTAAACACGTCATATAATAAAAAACTCATGTCCTGCAAAGGAACTTGATAATCAGCCAATTTTTTTCTCCAAACTTAAGGTACTCATGCTTATAAATAAAATAAATACAAAGTAAAGTAAAACATACAATTAAAACGGTTGTTTGAATATAACAATATTATCTTAAATGTAAAGGTATTTCAGCTAAACAACTTGTTCTTGTCATTAAAATTGAGCTAGTGTTAGTCATATGTCGACTTACTCACCCGATAAGTATAGAAAACAATGAAAAAAAACGTGTTTTATCAAAAGATTATAATCTATCTATTAGGCATCTTTGCTTTAAATACCGCCGCAGAGCAACTACATTTTTCCAAAATCGAACAAAACAATGGTTATCAATTTAATTATCAATGGCGAGATCATAATAATAGTCAACAGAGTATGAGCTTCACATTATCTAAAGCAGCTTTATTTGAACGCTTTAGAAGCTTTAGGACTTATAAAGCTGAATTTGCCAAAAAAGCGATTTTTCAAGCAATGAATATAGCTTGGCAAAGCTCAGCTATTGACGGTGTTCAAGTTACGTTTCCAAACACCAAAGGACAAAATAATATTAGCGTTAACGGCGTTAATCCGCAAAATGTCACCAAAGCCTATCAAAAGCTGACTGAATTAGAACAACAGAGCACAGCCAATTATTTAGCCGCTAATTTTTATCACAAATTTACTACACATCAGCAAATATCAGCAATAAAACCCAATCATGTACAAATAGCCAATGCAGCAGTTGCTGATATAATTGCTATTAAACCTTTGATTCTAAAAAACGTGTCTAATAAAAATATCCGCACAGTGACCGATTATGTATTATCATTTATCCAAAGCATCCCATATTCAGATCTTGAATCACGGGTAAGTTCTTCTGGCTCAGGTTTTAATCCGCCGCTAAAAGTACTCTGGGAAAACCAAGGTGATTGTGACTCTAAAGTCACACTAACCGCTAGTTTATTGCGGCTGTTAATGCCAAAAATTCCAATGGTATTAGTTTTTGTAGACAAACATGCTCTTATTGGTCTTGCTGTTCCAGCAAAAGAAGGAGAGCTTACTATTGTAAAGGATGAACTCACCTATGTGTTAGCTGAGCCAACAGGGCCTGCATTATTTTCACTGGGGCATATATCTGGTCGCTCTGAACAAGCGATATTAAGTGGGCATTACATCACTGAAAAATATTAGGGTGTTGCTAGGATAGCAGAGAAATTACGGATGTAAGGCAACCCCCTTAGGGATCAACGACTTTGACCAAAACAGATTGAATATTATTCAGTAAATCATTAACACTTATCGGTTTGGCTATATGCAAGTTCATCCCAGCAGCATAACACCTATCTTTATCTTCCTCTCTAGTATGAGCCGTCATGGCAATAATTGGTAGCGTCGAATATCTTGGTTGTTGTCTGATTAATCGCGTAGCCGTTAAACCATCCATCACTGGCATTTGAATATCCATCAAGACAACATCAATTGACTGACTTCCATCGAGCCCACTAGCCTGCGCTGCTAATATATCCAATGCTATTTGACCATTTTCAGCGATAATAACCTCTGCTTTGAGATTCACCAATAACTCTTTTGCCACTAGCTGATTCAATAAGTTGTCTTCAACAAGTAAAATAGTATAACCCGATAAATTGTTACCTTGATTGATCTGAACAGTGGTCGGTGACATTAATGGCATTTTTTCTGAAGCTGAATTTAAAGCAAGATCTGCACTGTCTCTAGTAATATTGACGTATGGCGCAGATTTCTTTTTATTTAATAACGCCTTACTCAGCGCACCAATTGAGAAACGATATAATGGCATATCTAATAAAACATACGGCATTGCAAGTTCATTGAGTAACGCCCCCATCTTGGGGGAAACACTATTACCTGTCACTTGGCAAAGACCTAACAAAATAACCCCATGTCGGGTTTGAGTTGTTAATTGCTTTAAATAACTAATATCTTTTGATGATATCAATGTTTCTTGAATCAGTAAGATAACTTGCTTATTTTGAGTGAATTCAACAGATTCAGACACACAGGTCAGCTGACAATATTGCCATTGAAATTGTTTAAGACTACTTACCAAGTTACTCGATAATTCAAAACCTAAAGTGCATAACATGATGTCTTTAAAAATAGTAGGATGGGTTTTAGTTGTGTCAGTGTTGATAGTTGGCAAAGTAAAGGGCAGGGCAAAACTAAAGGTACTACCTTCACCCAACTCACTTACTAAGGTAATTTCACCCCCTAACAAGTTAACAATTTGCTGACATATTGATAAGCCTAATCCTGAGCCACCATACTCTCGAGTGATTGACTCATCCGCTTGACTAAAAGTATCAAATAAATGCTGCTGTTTTTCTTTGGCAACACCAATACCCTTGTCTTTGACTGAAAAACTGACCATTGCACTAGTGGCACTTTTAGCGGTAACCTCAACCGTCAGTTTAATTTCACCTTGAACAGTAAATTTAACGGCGTTGTTCAATAAATTAGTCAATACTTGTACTAAGCGTAATTCATCGGTGATAACCACTTCAGGTACATCGGGGGCAATATCAACAACCAGGGTCAAATTTCCATTCGCTACCATGCCGAGATTAAATTTCAAGGCTTTATCAATAATAACATCTAGATTGGCCTCATATTGAGTAATAAACATTTTACCCGCTTCAATTTTTGACAGATCGAGTAACTCATTGACAAGATATAATAAGGAGGTTGAAGCATCCGTTGCATTAGCAAGATAATGTAACTGACGAGTGTTAAGAGCGGTTTGCTCTAATAAAATCATCATCCCTCTGATGGCGTTAATTGGTGTGCGAATTTCATGACTCATATTAGCTAAAAACTCAATCTTTGCTTCATTGGCACATTCAGCTTGGTTTTTAGCCTTCTCCAAAGCCGATTGACTATCATATTGTTTGGTCACATCACGAAATATATTAATGGTGCCTAGAGAAGTCCCCGTCTCATTATAAAACTCCCTACTGACAACTTCATAAGTTTGTGTTGGGGTTGCAACAACTATTTGATGTGAGATCGCTTGTGAGTCTTGATTCAGTGGGATATCTTGAGTTTGTTCAGGGGATAAACCCGCCGATTTCATCGACAAGGCGGACAATTCAGTTAGGGCGTTACCTAATGACTTAGGCATCAGCATATTTACCTTTGTACCTAACATAACCGCTTCAGTTCTATTAACTAGGTCTTCAAAAGCTCGATTACAACCGATCAACTGGTCTTTATCGTCATTAAAAATAATTAACTCTGGCATAGCGTTCATCACTGACCGTAATAAGGCATAATCCCGACGATGTTGCTGTGAGCGTTTTAACAGCGCTTCAGTTTTTTCGGTGACCCTTTTATCTAGCTCTTTATTTTTATCTTTTAATTGCTGTAATAAACTTCTATTTTGGCCAAAGATATTTTCAACAATATTAAACCAAGGTAACCAGTCAGGGCTAGGTTTTACTTTACCAGGGTTACCTTGAGCACAGTTTTCAATATGACTCATAAAATCAGTCGCAGGTCCAATAAACGTGCGACGGGTGAGTAAATAAACCAATAGCAAAAAGGCCACTAGTCCAGAAAAATATAAAGTCAACGTCAAATAAAAACGGCGATTAACCGGTGCAAAAAAATCATCGTTATTTTGGTATTTGATCAGCGTCCAACCATTAATAGGTAATTTATAATACTGCAATAACCAGCCATCAAGCTGTTGCGAGTCACTCGCAGTTAATAACTCTTGCATCTTGTATTTACTCAGTTGAACAGGAAGCAAATCTTGCCATAAAGTTTCAGGTGATAAGGTCGTACTTGCTACACCTTTATAAACTAAAATGCGGTTGTCTTTGTTCAATAATATCACCCCATCTTCAGCGGATGAAAATAATGGCAAGGTATCTTGTAATTTAGCTAAACTTATATCAATAATGACAGCACCTGCCATTTTGCCTTGCTGAAAAACCCTAGTACCCAATGACAAATTTAATCCTGTCCCTGCAGTATCGAGATAAGGGAGAGACCAGAAATGGCTTGCCTCACTTGTTGTTGAATTAATAATAGTTTGGATATATTTCATCTCTAGCAGTGTATCTCTATATTGCCAGGTTTGACGATGTATCCATGGGTAAATATTGATAAATTGATGTAACGATAGATAATAAAACCATGTTGTTACTGGCAAAGTGAGTTTCGCAGACATAAATGCTGGCGTTAGCGCATTAGCCATTATAATTTCATTAGTTTTGTCCTGACTAAAGTCGTTAATATCACCTAATCCTGTGATGTTATTACTGAGCACTTCGTCTAACAAGGTCACATCACGGCGAGGGTTATCTAAGTAAAATAAACGCTTATCTTGCGATAACTTAGGTAATTTGGCAGCGAGTTCTTCTGGATAGGCTAATGAATTGTTGGCAAATTCTTGCATTGCAGTAATAGCCTGCACACTTTGTTCAAGAATGGTGTTTAAAGCATTGGCTTGTTTTTTTAAGGCATTGAACGATTTTACTTGGACGTATTCCAGTTCACTTTGATAATGAACAAAACTTATCGCTAATACCAGTAATGTAATGACAATAAAAACAAGTGCAACAGCATAATTGTATCGCTTAAATACTTTATCTTTAATATCTTGGTATGACACGAAAAACTCAATTTTTTACAAGGCTTAAACAATACGGTAGAACACTTAGTAAAAGGTTACAAGTTATGTCTATACTTTTTAAAGCATTAATAAATAATCGCTTAAATAATAGAGCAAACGTCAGTGTTTTCTCAACAAGCTCTGGGCTGATGAACTCATTTTAACGATAGGCAACCACCCTACTTATTACAATTACCTTAAGCTTATTAATAAAAAAGATGACTAATTAACAACTAGCTTCATATTGCTATGAGTCGCCTCTATTTATTGGGCGTTGCCCAATAAAATAGCTGAAGAACGGTCAGATAAAAGGTAACCACATCATGGTCATTAAATTGGCAATAATGAAAATTATAAACAGTTAGTGTGGCTGACTAGTTTGAAACGGGAGGGGTGACCCTCTCTATTAACCATAGAGAGAGCTGTAGGCTAAGTTCAGGTTGATGGCTAAAAGAAGCGCATCAACAACTTTTGACTATGTTTGACTATGTTTGACTATGTTTGACTATGTTTGACTATGTTTGACTATGTTTGACCGTTTTTTGCAAAAGGCGTTAAAAGGCATATTGTACGCCAACAGCGACATTATTAACGTCATTAAGTGATAACTGATAACGTGTCGCTTTTAGCGTTAGCTGCACCTTCTCATTTAGTTGGTAACCTAGGTTAACCTGATAAAACACATC
>JAWUYA010000003.1:0-68012 GCA_034111045.1 Colwellia sp.
CTCAAGCATGCTTCCCTCGCTAACCTATTTGGGGTGACCATCAATCCTCTAACCAATAGGTGAGATTTCAAGGTGATGGCTAGCCTAAGCGGCTAGTGCGAACGTATCGTCGTTAGCAATTATAGTTTTGCGGCTTTTTACGAGGCCAACCGCCCCTCGACATGCACCTTGGGGTTAATGAATCTTGTCGAATCCTAGATCCGCCCCAAAGTTTTTACTTGTTGGGAATTTTAACCCCCCAACATTTACTATTTTAACTCGAATTTTATAATTACACAACGTGAGTGAATAATGTTCATTTTGTGTTTGTTTTTATATCAATATATCGCGCAATTAGCGTTTTTCCTGTTTCATCATGCGCTCTTTACTTCTTGCCCAATCTCTATCTTTGATATCAGCACGCTTGTCATGAAGTTTTTTACCCCGGCCAACGCAAAATTCAAGTTTAACCCAGCACTGCTTCCAATACATGGCAGTGGCAATTAGTGATAAGCCATCACGTTGTACCAGCATTGCTAATTTATCGAGCTGTTTACGACTTAATAATAATTTTCTATCACGCACAGGGTCACAAAGCACATGGGAAGAGGCTTCGTGTAATGATTGAATTTCAGCACCCAGTAAATACGCTTCACCATCTTTGATAAATACGTAACAGTCAGAAATGTTAACTTTGCCGCTGCGAATACTTTTAACTTCCCAGCCCTGTAAGCTCATACCCGCTTCAAATTTTTCGCCAAGAGTATATTCGTGGCGAGCTTTTTTGTTGAGCGCTATGGTATTGCTATTTGATTTTTTAGATTTTGCCATAATGGCGGCTATTATACGGATAAATAGATGCTTTTATATCTCGATTTACAACTATTTCTCAATTCATTGTAAATATTTGTTGGTTTAATTTTGGTAAACTGCTTTTAATCCTGTTGACTTTAATCTTACTAGTGAGCTTTGGTGATAGCTTTGTTATGATAACCCTAATATTTTCGGAGGATCAATGCCAGTAATTAGTCGTAGTGCCTTAGTAATGCATAGTGTTGAAGAAATGTATCAACTTATTAATGATATTTTAGCTTACCCAAGCTTTATTCCAGATTGTGGCGACAGTAAAATTATCTCGAAAAATGGTAATACCATTACTGCTGCTTTATTAGTTTCCAAAGGTGGGGTGAAGAAGTGGTTCACCACACAAAATACGTTAGTCAATAATCAACAAGTTATTTTGAATTTAGTCGATGGCCCTTTCAACAAACTTACCGGAAGTTGGACCCTAAAATCTCTATCAGATGAAGCTTGTAAAATTAGTTTAGATTTAGATTATGAATTTTCGAATAAAATTTTTGATTTAGCTTTTGGTCGTGTCTTCAATCACTTAACAAATAGTATGGTTCAAGCCTTTACTCAAAGAGCTAAAGAGGTGTATGGAAATGTCTGAACAAGCCGATATTATACAAGCAAAGGCTAAGAAAATTAAAGTGGAAGTGGTCTACGGGCTACCTAATAAACAGGCGTTACTTGCGCTTTGGGTTGACGAGGGTACTACTATCGAGCAAGCAGTAACTGAGTCCGCAATTGCCGGGGTGTTTTCTGAAATTGACTTGTCAATTCATAAAGTCGGGATATGGAACCGAGTGGCAAAATTGTCTGATGTGGTACAAGATTTAGATCGTATTGAAATTTATCGGCCATTAATTGCTGACCCCAAAGAGGTAAGAAAACAAAGAGCAGACAAAGCTAAGGAAGAAGGGCGTGCCAATAAAATTACTGGAGGGCGTTTAAAACCTTCGGTATAGCTTAAGTACCTATAGTTTTAACAAGCTGTATCAAAATGGCTTCAGCCACTTTTGATACACAAATTAGAGGGGAGAACTGAGACTGCAGTGTTGACATCATCACAGAGCGTAATGCCAGCATCAGTAAATATTACTTTATTATCTGCAAATCTACAGTAGTTACTTTGTCATCGGCAAAGGTAACAATGAAATCTTTTTGGATATTTAAATCTTCATTACGGCCAGATCTAAAGCGATAAACGTAATACCAAGTATCCTCATCAAAAGCATCATTTACTAAAGGGCTACCCAAGATAAACTTAACTTGCTCTTTGGTCATGCCAATTTCCAATTTGTCGATATCTTTTTGCTCAAGGTAATTACCTTGTGGGATATCTATACGGTAAATCCAACTTGAACACCCTGTAATTGACAAGGTTAATACAATAATTAAAACTCGAAACAACATGTTTACATTCATCCTCTAAAAATTAGGCAGTAATAGTAACGTTGAGCGTTAGAAGACGCCAAGACTTTTTTACTAAATAGGCCTCTATTTGATAAAAAACTAACTGGCAAGCAATTCTTGAGCATTTGCCATGCTAAATTCAGTGATTTTATCACCGGCTAACAAGCGCGCAATTTCTTTGACGCGATTTTTTGGATTTAGTTCAGTCATTGTTGTTTCTGTTTGTTTCCCATCAGATAATTTTGCGACAAATAATTGCTGATGACCTTTACTGGCCACTTGAGGTAAATGAGTGACGCAGATCACTTGCGTGTTTTTCGCGAGCTCTTGGAGTTTAGAACCTACCATAGCTGCCGTTGGTCCGCTGATACCGACATCAACTTCATCAAATATTAATGTTGGCGTAACAAGGTTATTGGCTAATATAACCTGCATAGCTAAACTAATACGCGATAATTCGCCGCCTGAGGCAACTTTGTTCATGGCCTCAAGCGGTTGCCCTTTGTTAATACTGACTAAAAAGTTGACAGTATCTAGCCCGTTGGCAGAGAGCGCTTCTTGTTGTGCTGAGTTATCACTAAGTGCCTGTTGAACCTCAATAAAAAATTGGCCATCAGGCATATTTAATTCATTCATACTTTTGCTGATTAATTTACTTAATTTTTTAGCTGCGTCATTTCTTGATGTCGACAGTATTTGCCCTGCAGTAAGATAATTCTGTTTAGCCTGTTCTATTTCATCATTGACATTAACTAAACGGCTTTCATCAGAGGTTATTGAAGTGAGATCCGCTGTGAGTTGATTGTGAAGTGTCACCATGTTTTCTGGCGACGTATGGTGTTTTTTTGCTAACTTAAGTGCTTGGGAATAACGGCTTTCTATTTCGGCATAGGCTTGGGGGTCTAAATCAAGCATTTCATAATAGTTTTTTAAGTCGGTACTGGCATCTTGAATTTGTAAAAGTGCTTCGTTTAGCACCGCGGCTATGTTGCTTAAGCTATTATCCACTTGGCTTAAGGCGTTTAAGTCGTCACATGTTCGGCTTAAACTATCTGTTATGTTGAACTGCTCATTTTCAGTTAAGTTGTGTATCGAACTTAAGGTTTGGTTGAGTAAATCTTGTGCATTGGAATAGCGTTTAAAATCACTTTCTAAGGTTTCAAACTCACCTTGTTGCAAGGCAAATTCATCAAGTTCTATGACTTGATATTGTAGAAGCTGGTGCTTAGCGTCTCTTGAAATTTTTTCACTTAATAGTTGCTTGTATTCAGCATTTAATTGTTGCCATTTTTGATGGTGGTATTTTACTTCAGCGATGAGATCTTGATGATTGGCATAATTATCAAGTAAGTGGCGTTGTTCCGATGGTTTTACTAGCAGTTGGTGATCATGCTGGCCGTGAATATTGATTAAAAATCGGGCTATGTCTTTTAACTGCGCTAAGGGAACTTGCCCGCCATTGATATAAGCTTTAGAGCGGCCTTCTGCCGATATGACTCGCCGTAAAATACACTCATCGTCATTAAGTAAATCATGGTTTGATAACCACTTTTTAGCTAATTTGTTGTTTTTGATATCAAAGGTCGCTGCTAGGTCTGCTTTTTTACAATTTGGGCGCACAACGTTAGTTAAGGTTCTTTGCCCTAAACATAGACCAAGTGCACCAATAGCAATAGACTTTCCAGCACCGGTTTCGCCCGTGATAGTTGTCATACCCTTTTGCCAATCGATATCGAGAGAGCGAACAATAGCAAAGTCTTGAATGTTTAATTGTAAAAGCATGGTAACCCCAAAGTAGAATGAGTCACTTATTGTCGATAAATATAAGTCACCCTGAACAAAAAACCAGTTACTGTCAATTTATACAGTAACTGGTTTTTGTGCAAGTTATTTCATCATTTATTGATTAAATATACTTGGGTTTCTTAAATTGAACGTTCAAGTGATAGCTAATAGAGTTTGTTACCCCAATTTAATTTACTTCTTAAGACATTAAAATAATCATGATCTAAAGGGTGTATTAGCCTTAAAGCATATTCACTTTTTTTAATAATTACTTCGTCGCCAGGCATCACAGATAAAATAACATGACCGTCACAACTCACTTGTAAGTTTTCATAATTCTCATTAGCGAGAATGAGCTTTATTTCACTATTACCATCAACCACTATGGGGCGACTCGTCAAGGTATGAGGAAACATAGGGACCAAGGATAACGCATTAAGATTAGGGGTTAAAATAGGCCCACCCGCCGACATTGAATAGGCAGTTGATCCTGTAGGGGTTGAAATAATCAAGCCATCTGAGCGCTGACTAAACATAAAGCAGCCATCAATATAAACTTCAAATTCAATCATATTAGCGACTTTACCGGCATGCAGCACGGCTTCGTTTACCGCGCTGTTTGAACTCTTTAATTTACCGTGGCGATACACTTCTGCTTCAATGATGAATCGTTGCTCAGAACGAGACTCTCCTGATAAAATAGCTTCTAGGGGCTCTATCAATGTATCGGGTGAAAGATCGGTTAAAAAACCTAAATTTCCTCGGTTAACACCGATAACGCCAATATTGTAGCCAGCTAGTACACGCGCCGCGCCCAACATATAACCATCGCCACCAACCACTATCGCTAAATCGGCTTGAGCGCCTATTGCAGTTAACGAGGCAAGGTTGATTTTTTCAACATCGATGGTTTGTGCCACTGAACTTTCAACAAGTACTTGATAGTTGTTATTGTGTAAATGCTGATGTAAAGCTTCAATCGTTGCCTTAGCACCTTCATGATTGGGTTTACCAATTAAGCCGATAGTGTTGTAAAGTTGTTTCATTGCTCATTTTTCTAAAAGTTAATAACAGACGGTGATATTGGCAGTTTCGCTGTATTTAACTCGCTTGTAAAGTTCACTTTTATTAAATGATTTACTTTTCAAGCTTGAATCATGGAAACAAAGCCCCCACAATTATCCTCATTGAAATTAATTTATTACTTTATTACTAAAATGTTTGGAGCTTTTCATGACAAACGAGTCAAAAAATGAGCAGGGTGCAGAGTTAACATCAGAACAAATCGCTGAAGATATCATTAAGCAAGAGCAGGTTGAAGCACCACATGAACATGGTCATCAGGCTATCAGTGCGGAACAAGAAAAAATCAATGGCCTTGAATTAGCGCTTGTAGCGGCACAATCAACGGTAAACGATCAAAAAGATTCTGTTGTTCGTGCAAAAGCTGAAGTTGATAATGTTCGCCGTCGCAGTGCACAAGATGTAGATAAAGCACGTAAATTTGCCCTAGATAAATTTGCCGCTGAATTATTGCCCGTTGTTGATAACCTTGAACGAGCAATTAGCAGTGTTGATAAAGAAGACGAAGGCCAGAAAGGCCTTGCCGAAGGGGTAGAATTGACTTTGCAAAGTATGATGTCTGCTTTAGATAAATTTGGTATTAAAGTCGTTGACCCACAAGATCAGCCATTCAATCCTGAATTACACCAAGCAATGTCAATGCAAGAAATTGAGGGTGTTGCACCTAATACTGTTATAGCGGTAATGCAAAAGGGTTATGAGCTTAATGGTCGCTTAGTTCGCCCGGCAATGGTGATGGTTTCTAAAGCTGCACCTAGTATTGATACTACCGTTTAAATACAAGCTATCTTTGTGCTGTAAAAGCTAAACTTTACTGTTTAGCTTTTTTTTGAGTGTAACTAAAATCAGGGTGTTGTTGGGAATACACAAAACATACATTTTTTTATTTTTTTATTCACAAAGAGTTGAAAAGCTTATTACAGCCCCCATTATTTATTCAACGACAAATCATTCATTATTTAAACGCGACTTATTCATTGGTAAGTCGCCGATTATTAGAAATAGGAGCTCCCAAGATGGGCAAAATTATTGGTATTGACCTAGGAACAACTAACTCATGTGTTGCTGTATTAGAAGGCGGTAAAGCACGTGTAATTGAAAATGCTGAAGGCGATCGTACAACGCCTTCAATCATCGCATATACGGCAGAAGGCGAAACGTTAGTTGGCCAACCGGCTAAGCGACAATCAGTCACCAACCCAACCAACACATTATTTGCTATCAAGCGTTTGATTGGTCGTCGTTTTGAAGACGAAGAAGTGCAACGTGATATTAAGATAATGCCTTTTGGTATTGCTAAAGCTGACAATGGTGATGCTTGGGTTACAGCGCGTGATAAAAACGTTGCACCACCGCAAGTTTCAGCTGAAGTCTTAGCTAAAATGAAAAAAACAGCAGAAGATTTCCTAGGTGAATCGGTTTCTGAAGCGGTAATTACAGTACCTGCTTATTTTAACGATTCACAACGTCAAGCAACTAAAGATGCGGGTCGTATTGCTGGTCTTGATGTTAAGCGTATTATCAACGAGCCGACTGCTGCAGCGCTTGCTTATGGCATGGACAAGCAAGAAGGTGACAAGACTATTGCTGTTTACGATTTAGGTGGTGGTACTTTTGATATCTCAATCATCGAAATTGATGAAATGGATGGTGAGCATACTTTCGAAGTACTAGCGACTAACGGTGATACTCACTTAGGTGGTGAAGATTTTGATAAC
Organism: Colwellia sp.; assembly: GCA_034111045.1. Lineage (GTDB taxonomy): Bacteria > Pseudomonadota > Gammaproteobacteria > Enterobacterales > Alteromonadaceae > JALJPB01. Next base: position 6,825 of record JAWUYA010000003.1, read on the forward strand.
CGTCTGATTAACTACTTGGTTGCAGAGTTTAAGAAAGATCAAGGTATGGACTTAACTACTGACCCCCTTGCTATGCAACGCTTAAAAGAAGCAGCTGAAAAAGCAAAATGTGAGCTTTCTTCGGCACAACAAACAGATGTTAACTTACCTTACATCACCGCCGATGCAGCGGGTCCTAAACACATGAATATTAAAGTGACTCGCGCCAAGCTTGAATCTTTAGTTGAAGATATGGTTAAAGCAACATTAGAGCCTCTTAAACAGGCACTTAAAGATGCTGACTTATCAACCAGTGGTATCGATGATGTGATTTTAGTCGGTGGTCAAACACGTATGCCATTAGTTCAAAAAATGGTTACTGAATTTTTTGGTAAAGAGCCACGTAAAGATGTTAACCCTGATGAAGCAGTAGCTGCTGGTGCAGCTATTCAAGCGGGTGTTCTTTCTGGTGACGTAACTGACGTATTATTACTTGATGTTACTCCGCTTTCTTTAGGCATCGAAACTATGGGTGGCGTGATGACTAACGTTATCGATAAAAATACCACCATACCTACTAAGCAGTCACAAACTTTCTCAACAGCTGACGATAATCAAGCGGCGGTAACCGTGCATGTAGTACAAGGCGAGCGTAAGCAAGCCAGTGCTAATAAATCACTGGGGCAATTTAATCTTGAAGGTATTGACCCCGCACCACGTGGTACGCCTCAGATTGAAGTAACTTTTGATATTGATGCTGACGGTATTTTGCATGTAACAGCTAAAGATAAAAACACAGGTAAAGAGCAAAAAATCACGATCAAAGCTTCTTCTGGCTTATCAGATGATGAAGTAGAGCAAATGGTACGTGATGCTGAATTAAATGCTGATGAAGATATAAAATTTGAAGCATTAGTTCAAGCACGTAATCAAGCGGATGGTTTGGTTCATGGAACTCGCAAGCAAATAGAAGAAGCAGGTGATGATTTACCCGCCGAAGATAAAGAAAAAATTGAAACGACATTAACTGAACTTGAAGAAGTGATTAAAGGCGACGATAAAGAAGCGCTTGATGCTAAATCTCAAGCCGTTATCGAGGCGTCAGCTAAGTTAATGGAAATTGCTCAAGCTAAGCAACAAGCTCAGGCAGCTCCTGAAGGTGGTGAAGCTCCGACAGAAAATGCAGCTGATCCAGCCGATGATGTTGTTGATGCTGAGTTTGAAGAAGTTAAAGAAGACAAATAGTCAACTTAAGCTTTATTTTGAATTGATTTTCAATAAGTTAGAAAAACGCCGGACTTATTCCGGCGCTTTTCGTTATAAAAAACGATGATTTTTACCGTAAAAAAGAAGCCAATTTATGTCAAAACGTGATTATTATGAAGTTTTAGGGGTGAGTAAAAGTGCCACTGAAAAAGAAATAAAAAAAGCTTATAAACGCTTAGCTATGAAGTATCACCCGGATCGTACCCAAGGTGATAAAGACAAAGAAGTAAAATTTAAAGAAGTGAAAGAAGCGTACGAAGTGCTAAATGATGAGCAAAAACGTGGTACTTATGATCAATATGGGCATGCGGCTTTTGAAAATGGTCAAGGTGGCGGCGGTCAAGGCGGCGGTTTTGGTGGCGGCTCTTTCGATGATATTTTTGGTGATATTTTTGGTGGCGGTGGTCGTGGCAGAGCGCAAAGTCAGTCGCGCGCAAGACGCGGGTCAGATTTACGCTATAACTTAGACTTAACACTTGAAGAGGCTGTTAAAGGTAAAACCTTAGAAATTAAAGTGCCTACTTATGTTAGTTGTGACCCTTGTGATGGCTCAGGTGCTAAAAAAGGCACCAGTGCAAACACATGTTCAACTTGTCATGGGCATGGTCAAGTGCAGATGCGTCAAGGTCTATTTGCTGTTCAGCAAACATGTCCTACCTGTAGCGGTAAAGGTAAGGTTATTACTAATCCCTGTTCAAGTTGTCGTGGGCATGGGCGTGTTGAGAAAACTAAAACATTATCAGTGAAAATTCCACCAGGTGTAGATACGGGTGACCGCATTCGCTTATCGGGTGAAGGCGAAGCAGGCGAACATGGGGCCCCTGCCGGTGATTTATATGTTCAAGCCAATGTAAAAGATCATGCTATTTTTGTTCGTGATGAAAATAATTTGTATTGTGATGTGCCCATTAGTTTTACGACTGCAGCGCTTGGTGGTGATATTGAAGTACCAACGTTAGCGGGAAAAGTTAAACTTAAAATACCTAAAGAGACACAAACAGGTAAGGTTTTCAGATTACGTGCTAAAGGTGTTAAATCAGTTCGCAGTAGCTTTACGGGAGATTTAATGTGTAAAGTTGTGCTTGAAACACCGGTCAGTTTATCCGGCGATCAAGCCGATCTTTTACGTCAATTCGAAGAAAAAATGGGTAAAAGCAGCTCAAAACATCGTCCAAAAGAAACCGGTTTTTTTGATGGTGTGAAAAATTTCTTTGATGACTTGAAAAGTTAAGTTTATCTCAATAATTTAATTTAAAAGGGGAAGAACATTACATGTTCTTCCCCTTTTTTGTATTGGTTAACATTTTATTAAAAAAAGTAGCTGCTACTGATCAAAATTGGGTAAAACGCCACTGCGGCTGTGTTCAAAAATCAATGAAGTTTCAACATTAGTGACTTCATCGCGCGATGTAATAGCATTAAAAACAAATTGACGTAAATGCTCACTATCTCTTACCGACATATGAATAAAGTAATCAAAATTACCTCCCATATGATACAGATTGATAATCTCAGGGAGTTGAAGTAAATCATCACGTAGTTTATTAACAATTTCTTCCGAATAAGGCTGTAAGCGTATGGCCGCAATTGCTTCAATGTTACCACCAATAGTTTTGAAGTTAACGTCAATAAAAGCGTTTTTGATCACACCATTATTTTTTAAACGCTTAACTCTTTCTAAACAGGTAGAGGGTGCAATGCCTATTTGAGCGGCTAGCTCTTTGTTAGTGATATCTGCATCTTTATATAAAATCGTTAATATTCGTAAATCTATTGTATCAAGCTTTTTCATCAACTAATTTTCTCTTATTCTTTATATTAATCCATTATATCAATAGTACACATAATATTTTTTTTTTACGATAAAAATCAAATTTTATTGAATTATTTTCGCTTTATTTAACAATTACCGAATATTTTACAAAAATATGCTCATTAAATGTCAATAAAAGAGCAGTGGCTGTATCATTAGAAAATTGTAATAACTATAGTGTTTGATTAAATGAGTAGTTTTGACATATTATGCCTAATTGTCCGTTGTGATATCAAATTAAATTAGGTTAAGTTAAGGGAACTAAAGAAAATTATGGCAATTACTGTTATCCAAACATTTTTAAAAAAAGAATCTGCCAGTGGCATTATATTGATGTTCGCTGCTGTGTGTGCAATGGTGCTAGCAAACTCACCTTGGTCTTCTTGGTATGACCTACTACTCGATGTGCCTGTGGTGGTTGCTATTGGTAGTTTTGAAATTGCCAAACCCTTACTACTTTGGGTTAACGATGGTTTAATGGCCTTATTTTTCTTTCTGATTGGTTTGGAATTAAAACGAGAATTTTTAGAAGGTAATTTATCACAGCCTGGCCAGGTTACTTTACCCGCTATTGGCGCAATAGGTGGTATGGCAATACCTGCGCTGTGTTATGTCGTAATGAATTACGATAACCCCAGCGCTCTTAATGGTTGGGCAATACCTACAGCAACTGATATTGCCTTTGCTTTAGGTATTTTGGCAATAATTGGCTCAAAAGTCCCTTTACAGCTTAAAGTATTTTTAACCTCTTTAGCTATTTTTGATGATTTAGGTGCGATCATTATTATAGCCATCTTTTATACTGATCAATTATCCATGCTATCTTTAATTGTTTCAGCAACGGTATTAACCATTCTATTTGTTCTAAATAAACAAAATGTCACCAGTACCTCGCCTTATATATTCTTCGGACTTATTTTATGGGTAGCGGTGTTAAAGTCAGGTGTTCATGCAACCCTAGCGGGGGTAGTCTTAGCCTTTTTCATTCCAATAAAGGGGGAAGATAACGAACCTTCACCGTTGAAAGCCTTAGAGCATAATCTGCATTCAACAGTTGCTTTTATTGTGTTGCCTATTTTTGCTTTTGCCAATGCCGGTATTAGTTTTGTCAATGTTGGTATTGATCAAGTATTGTCCCCCGTACCTCTAGGTATTATTTTTGGTCTAGTGGTAGGTAAACAGCTAGGTGTTTTTGTCTTTTGCTTTGCCGCTATAAAAATGGGTTTTGCTAAGTTGCCAGAACAAGTGAATTGGCAATTATTATATGGGGTAGCTTTACTCTGTGGTGTAGGGTTTACGATGAGTTTATTTATTGGCTCACTGGCTTTTGAGCAAGGCTCAGATATACCACTTTACAAAGACAGGTTAGGTATTGTTATTGGTTCTTTGATTTCGGGTGTTTTAGGTTACTTGGTGATCAAAAATGCGGTGAAAAAAATACCGGATAACAATTAATGGTTAAAACAATATAATGAATAAAACAGCGCTTATGGTTGAACATAAGCGCTGTTTTTCGTTAAAATAGCGATATTAAATTTTATTACCTTTTTTTATTTATACTGTTATGTCACACATCGAACAAACACACAGTTATCAAGACTTGATAATCCTGTTCAATCAACATTTTGCTAAGGCGCTTAATACCCGTTTAGTGAAAGGAGGTGATGAACCGCTTTATTTACCTGCGAATGAAATTTGTGATTACCATCAACTGATTTTTGCTTATGACTATTACGCTAGTGCGTTACATGAAATATCCCATTGGTGCATTGCGGGTAAAGAGCGCCGTTTGTTAGAAGATTTTGGTTACTGGTATCAACCCGATGGAAGAAATGAGTTTGACCAACATAAATTTGAGGAAGTCGAAGTAAAACCGCAAGCGTTAGAGTGGGCATTGTGCGTTGCAGCAAATAAAAAATTTAATGTCTCAACTGATAATTTAAAGGGTTGCCAAGCGGATACTAGGGCTTTCAAACAAGCGGTATATACGCAGGTAATTCTTTATATTGACAAAGGATTTCCCTCACAAGCACAAGTCTTTATTAAGGCATTAAGTGAATTTTACCAAACACCGTTCCCCTTAATAATTGAACGCTTTACCATTGAGAACCTTTGTCATGCATAGCCTATTTAAACTTGGTTTTATTATTAACCCTATTGCTGGTATTGGCGGAAGTGTTGCGTTGAAGGGAAGTGATGGGGACGGAATTACTGAAAAAGCATTGGCCTTAGGAGCCATTGCAAAAGCTAATGATCGCGCTAGTTTAGCACTTGAAATTTTATTACCTTTTAAAGATCAAATCATTATTTATACTGCCAGTGGATTAATGGGCGAGCAGTGTGCTAAAGCGCTAGGTTTCAACGTTGAAGTGGTCTATACCAGTAAAAGCACTAAAACGAGTGCAGAAGACACCTATAAAACCCTTAATGCCTTACTTACTTTAACGAATGAACAACAAATTGATATTTTACTTTTTGCTGGCGGGGATGGAACGGCGCGCAATATTAGTGATCAAGTCGGTGAGCACTTTCCAGTACTAGGCATTCCTGCCGGTTGCAAAATTCATTCAGGGGTTTATGCTATTACACCAAAAGCGGCGGGTAGGGTTATTGAATTAATGCTCACAGGGCAGTTAGTGACGTTAACAGCAGCTGATGTTATGGATATTGATGAAAACTTATTTCGTCAAGGTGTGGTTAAAGCTAAGCGATATGGTGAGATGCAAGTTCCCAGTGAATTACGTTATGTGCAAGCAGTCAAGTCAGGCGGTAAAGAGTCAGACGAATTAGTATTACAAGATATAGCCGCTGATGTTATTGAGCATATGAATGATGAGTTATTCATTATTGGTTCAGGCTCAACAACCGCATTCGTGATGGAAGAATTGTCGTTAGAAAATACTTTACTAGGCGTTGATTTGATAAAAAATCAAACGATTATTGCTAATGATGTAACAGAGCCTGACTTATGGGCTTATATCGAAAATAACCAGAAAAATGTTGATAAACAGGCCATTAAATTAGTTATTACTCTTATTGGTGGCCAAGGACATATTTTTGGCAGAGGTAATCAGCAACTGAGTCCAAGAGTGCTGCGTACCATTGGCAAAGAAAATATCATCATTATCGCCACAAAAAGTAAATTGGCGGCGCTAAATGCTCGCCCGCTCATCAGTGATACCGGCGACGTTGAACTCGATAAACTTTTGTCAGGTTTTATGCCAGTAACTACAGGATATAAAGATCAAGTTTTATATCCTGTTGCTAGTCCCGTTTAGTTTTTTGAACATAATTTAGGAAGTCATAATGGAATTTGAAACATTAGCCAAACTTTATCAATACTTTGATGATTTAGCCGACCAACAAGCAAGTAGTGATACGTTATTTGCCAGTAGTTACATTAGAGGCTTCCTTGGATTAGCTGCGGGTCAGTTTGGTGATGAACAGCAAATATTAAGCCTAGCTTTAGCGGCAACTGTGAGTGAAAAATTGCATGACGCACGAGCAGAGTTAACACCAAAAGACCGAGTATTAGTGAATCAGTATTGGCAAGAGATTAGTCTAGCTTTTAATTCGGTTTAGCGTATATAAAGACTAAAATTTGACTGATCAAATGAAATTGACAAAAATTGCAGTGGCATTCATTGGCTTGATATTTTTTGTTGCTTGCTCTGAACAAACAACTAAAACAACGCCTTTGTCACCACAACAAAAAAAAGTTTTGCACGAAGTTAAACAATCAAAGGGGCAAAACTTATATAAGTATCAGTAAGAGTGATCCCCCCTTTAAATGGCAAACAGAACGCTTTGCAGATATTCGAGTATTACGCTATCAAGTTCCCGGCTTTAAAGAGCTTCCGTTAGCGACTAAACACTTGTTGTTTTACTTATATAAAGCGGCCCTTTCAGGTCGTGATATAACGTGGGATCAAAATTACAAATTCAATTTAATTATTCGTCAATCACTTGAAGCGGTTATTCGCAAATACTCTGGCGATAGAACGACCGAAGAATTTCAACGATTTAATATCTACACAAAGCGTGTTTGGTTCTCAAATGGTATTCATCATCATTATCTGTCGAGCAAAATTATGCCTGAATTTTCAGTGAAAAGTTTTAATGATTATCTATTAAATGTAGCAAGTAGCGGTCTGTTACCTTTAGATGAGCATCAAACCGCCCCTCAATTAATAAACGAATTAATCCCTATTATTTTTGATAGTAATATTGCGCGTAAAATGGTTGATCAGTCCCCTGATATAGATAATGTTGTCGCCTCATCAGTTAATTATTATGAGAATATAACCGAACAAGAAGTTATCGATTTTTATAAAGACAAAAAGATTGTAGCGGATAAACGTCCCATGTCTCGGGGATTAAATTCAAAGTTAGTTAAAATAAAGGGACAGGTAGTTGAGCAAGTATGGAAAGTTGGCGGTATGTACGACGAATCAATTAGCGAAATTGTACGTTGGTTAGATAAAGCGGCGATGGTGGCAGAGAATAAGCAACAACAAAAAGCACTGACGTTGTTAGTTAAATATTACCGCTCGGGTGATTTAAAAGACTTTGATGATTATTCAATTGCATGGCTTAAAGATATTAACTCTGATGTAGACGTTATTAATGGCTTTATCGAAGTATATAACGATCCCTTATCTTATCGTGGTTCATTCGAGTCGGTTGTTGCGGTTAAAGATCATCAGGCGAGCAAAGTGATTTCGGCAATTTCTCAACAAGCTCAGTGGTTTGAAGATAACTCTCCATTAATTGACTCACATAAAAAGAAAGAAGTTAAAGGTATTACCGGTAAAGCTATTACCGTTGTTATTGAGTCGGGTGATGCATCACCATCAACCCCTATTGGTATAAATTTACCTAACGCTAACTGGATCAGAGCTGAGCATGGTTCTAAGTCGGTAAGTTTAATTAATATTGTTAATGCTTATGATAATGTTAAAGGTGAATCGTTAGCTGAGTTTGTTTGGAATGACACAGAGCTTAAGCGCGCTAAAGAATTTGGCCCGTTAGGGGCACACTTACATACCGACTTACATGAAGTTATAGGCCACGCCTCAGGACAAATTAATGAAGGCGTGGGCACACCAAAAGAAACGTTAAAGCAGTATTCATCGGCCCTTGAAGAAGGTCGTGCTTGATCTCATGGCACTTTATTATCTTATGGATAGTAAACTCCTTGATATGGGTATCATGCCGAGTATTGAAGTCGGTAAAGCAAGTTATGACAGTTATATTCGTAACGGCATGATGCTGCAATTACGTCGGTTGAAAATGGGTGAAGAGATTGAAGAAGCGCATATGCGTAACCGTCAATTAATTGCGAGCTGGGCTTTTGAAAAAGGCGCTAAAGATAATGTGATTGAAAAACGCATTCGTGATGGTAAAACTTATTTTGTCATTAAAGATTATGACAAACTACGGCATTTATTTGGTGAGTTGTTACGTGAACTGCAACGAATCAAATCAGAAGGTGATTTTGCAGCGGGTAAAGCATTAATTGAAGGTTATGCGGTGAAAGTTGATGTGACATTACATCAAGAAGTACTTAACCGTTATCAGAAATTAAATTTAGCCCCTTACTCTGGTTTTATAAATCCTAAGCTTGAAGCGGTTTATGAAGATGGTCAAGAGGCGGGGAAAATTATCGACGTTACCATCAGCTATCCTAATGACTTCCAGCAACAAATGTTGGAATACTCTGAAGATTATGGTTTATTACCGTCAATAAACTAAACACTGAGGGATTGCTCCGATAATTTCTGTGTTAATAAAAAAATGTTAATTCATCCGCATTACAATTTTTTAGGTGCAACATATTGAAAGATAAACTGACTATTGTCATTAAGGTATTATTTCCCTATCGAAAAATCGCTCTGATAGCCAGTTTTTCATTGGCTGTGATCATAGTCTGTAGTTTTATTTTTCTGTCCCCTGTAAAGCAGAATGTTATTGTCATACCTTGTTTATTAGTTATGCTTTGGTGCTTGTTATGTTATTTGATTTTGGTGTTTTTACATACGAAGACAACACAATTTGCATTGGAGTCTGGACAAAATAATAATATGTTTAATCGGCTTAAAAGGGCTGTTCAACGAAGTGTTTATTATTGTTTAGGTTGGCTTTTACTGTTATTAACCCTAGCGCTTAGCATTCTAACGTTTCGAATACTCAATACGTGGGTGTAAATGGAATACCGATAGCAAGGATTTTTGTTCATAATAGTTGTTATTTAACGGCGATGAAAGCATAAAATTAGCCTCTATTATTTACTTTGGCTATTTTTGACTGATGAAAATAAATTAAGCGTGGTGTTGTTGAAATAAGTAAGGCTATCACTAGCGTATTGATTGAAAGTAATATTGCGTTTTCTATTAGTGAGGATAAGCAAGATAAAGAGCAAAGTGATAAATTTACTGAGTAGATAAGATCAGGCGCATTGTAGCTATATCCGAGAATCCATAAGGCTGATTGACGTAACTGTTGAAAAGGCTGATTGATTAAGCGCTGATTATGGAAGTACTAGCCTTACATCGAGTAGCATACTGCTTAGAAATAACCGCTGTATTTAAAAAGAGACTTTACCCTAAAAGTCTCTTTTTTCATCTCTACAAGCTAGCGGTAGTCGCTGCTTTCATTGAGCTAACAAATTCACCTAATGTGGCTATCATCGTTTTATGATCATTGAGGTTGTCTTCAATAATTTTAACTACAGCAGAGCCACTAATCGCGCCCTTTGCGCCAGCGGATAATGCTTCTCGCACTTGCTCAGGTTTTGAAATACCAAAACCTGCAACCGCTGGCGGCGCACGATATTCTTTTAGTGTGTCAATTAAATGTGTTCCTGGTATTTTAGCCTGTGTTTCACTACCGGTAACGCCTGAGCGGGTCAGTACATAAGTATATCCCCTGCTAAAAGAAGCGACTTCACGGAGGGTGTCATCACTGGCATTTGGTGGCGCGATGAATATAGGTGCAATGCCATTTTTCAAAGCAGCTTCTTGAAAAGGTTTACTCTCACGAATGGGTAAGTCTGCAATTAATACGGAATCAACGCCTACAGTAGCCATGTCATGATAAAAATTATCAAGGCCGCGAGCGAATACTAAATTGCCATAAAGTAATAAACCTATCGGTATGTTAGGTGCATATTCGCGAACCTTCGCCAGTATATCGATGCAAACATCAGTGTCTGTACCTGATTTTATTGCCCGTAATGCTGCCTTTTGAATAGTGATGCCGTCAGCGCTAGGGTCTGAAAATGGAATACCTAATTCAAGCGCATCAGCGCCTGCATCAATTAATGTTTTGATTAATGCCAATGACTGTTCAGCATTGGGATCACCGATAGTGACAAAAGGAATAAATGCGCCTTCATTTTTTTTAGCTAATGATGAAAATACTTGATCATATCTAAACCCTGCATGGGTTTGGTTGTTGAAGTTTGACATTATTTATCTCCGTTATATGAAGGCGCTAAAATTGTATGTACCTGGGCTAAATCTTTATCACCTCGTCCTGAAAGATTCACTAAAAATATTGTTTCTTCAGTGACTGCAGCGGCCATTTTTAAAGCGTGAGCTAGTGCATGAGAGGGCTCTAATGCGGGAATAATACCTTCATTTAAGGCTAATGCCTGAAAAGCCTCTAGTGCTTCATCATCATTAATAGGCACGTATTGAGCTCGTCCTAAATCTTTTAGATGTGCATGTTGTGGGCCTACAGCAGGGTAGTCAAGACCTGCCGATACTGAGTATGACTCTTCAATTTGGCCATGTTTATCTTGCATGATGTAGGTATAATTACCGTGTAACATTCCCTTTGTTCCCGCAACTAAGGTTGCGCCATGTTCGTTGGTACCTATGCCTTTACCACCGGCTTCAACACCAATAAGTTTAACGCTATCTTCTTTAATAAAATCATTAAACATACCGATAGCATTTGAACCGCCACCGACACAAGCGATGACGTAATCAGGAAGTCGGCCTTCTTCTTTAAGTATTTGCGCTTTAGCTTCTTCGCCAATCATTTTTTGAAATTCACGAACAATTGTTGGGAAAGGATGTGGTCCCGCTGCAGTGCCTAATAAATAATGGGTGTCTTCATAATTGGCTGACCAGTCGCGTAATGCTTCATTTACCGCATCCTTTAATGTGCCAGAGCCAGCAGTAACTGGAATGACTGTTGCCCCCATTAATTTCATTCTAAATACATTGGGCTGTTGACGTTCGCAATCTACAGCACCCATATAAACTCTACATTTGAGTCCTAATAATGAACAAGCGATTGCCGTAGCTACTCCATGTTGTCCAGCACCTGTTTCAGCAATAATCTCAGTTTTCCCCATGCGCTTAGCTAATAAAGCTTGGCCTAAGACTTGATTGGTTTTATGAGCACCACCGTGCAATAAATCTTCACGTTTAAGGTAAATTTTTGCTAAAGGGTTTTTAACAATGTTTCGACAAAGTGTTAGAGGGGTTGGTCGACCTGCATAATTAGTTAACAGGTTATTAAACTCTGTTAAAAAAGCTTCATCAGTTTGAGACTCAATAAAAGCTTGCTCTAACTGTTCTAAAGCAGGGACTAATAGTTCACCAACAAACATGCCGCCAAACTCTCCAAAATAGGCTGGTAAGGTTGTTTTGTTTTTTGTATTAGTAGTTGTCATGACTAATTGTTCCATATTTAATAATGTCTGATAGTTGCGAAAAGCTTATTGAGTTTGTCGCTACATTTTATACCTGGGCTAGTTTCAACACCTGAGTTGATGTCCAAACCATATAAATCTTGAGCAGCCATGGTTTCTATGGCTTCTTCGATGTTTTCTTGATTGAGCCCTCCCGCTAGAAAGCAGGTGGAAAAATCCTGTTGGCTCTCGCCTAACACTCGCCAAGAAAAAACACGACCACTGCCTGCCTTTTTGCCATCAAGGACAAAGTGTTTTGCTGTTGCTGTTAATGTTGGTACTTGTTCATCAACGGCAACCGCTTTCCATATTTGGCAATTAGCCGCTAATTTGCTACTTAATTGGCCAATATAATCTGAATCTTCATTACCGTGTAATTGCACTGCACTAAGGTTAAGTGCGTTAGCAAGTTCAGCGACACCATCAATAGCATGATTAACAAATACGCCGACGTAATTGAGTGATGGCACTTGTTGGCAAATCTCTAGTGCTTGTGATTTTGTTATGTACCTTGGCGATTTTTCAGCAAAAATCAAACCACCAAATTCCGCGCCTGCATCACTGGCTGCTATGGCCTGTGCTGGTGTTGTTAGACCACAAACCTTGTTATGGCCGAAAATAAGTTGCCGACAAGCCAAATCAATATCTGCTGCTGCCATCACTGAGCTACCCACTAAAAATCCATCCACTGCCGGAGCAAGTTCTCGTACTTGGTTATTGGTATAAATACCAGACTCTGATATTAGTATACGATCATCTGGTAAGCTTGGTGCAAAATCAAAGGTACGAGCAATATCGGTTGATAAATCACGTAGGTTACGGTTATTAATACCTATGAGTTTTGCACCTAATGTGATGGCTCTATCTCGTTCTTCTTCTGTTGATATTTCTGTTAATATTGCTAAATTGTATTGTTCAGCAACATTCGCTAGCTCAAGGTATTGCTCATCATTAAGCACGCTTAACATTAATAGAATAGCATCAGCACCATAATAACGGGCTAAATAGACTTGGTAAGTATCAATGAAAAAGTCCTTATTAAGTACCGGGCAGCTAACAGTGTCAGTGACTACTTTTAAATAATCATAATGACCTTGAAAATATTTTTCATCAGTTAATACTGAGATTGCTGCTGCGTATTTATCATAAATTTGGCAAATGCTTTTAATATCAAAATCTGGACGGATTAACCCTTTTGATGGCGACGCTTTTTTACATTCTAATATAAAGCCGGCGTTAGGATTATCTTTAGTACGGCGAAGTGCAGCATACATATCCTTTGTACTTGGTACTAACTGGTTAATAAAACTCCCCAGTGGTAATTTTTCTTTGAGCTCAGCGACAGCAGCGAGTTTATCGATAACTATTTTTTCTAAGACATTAGGTAAGTTTGTTGCTAAATCGCTTGCTAGATTTTTATGTGGTTGATTCTCTACTTGGTTGTTTTGAGTTTTCTGGTGAGTTTTGTTATTCATGACGGTTGTTCTTCTTGATTTGATACACTGACTAAGGTTGCTAAGGTTGCCGCTGCTTTTCCTGACGCTAATACTTTGCTGGCCAGCTGGGCTGCTTCTTTTAAGCTGTCGGTTTTATCGTGTAAATAAAGTAAAGCTGCGCAGTTGATAATTACCGCAGCGTTATGGGCATCCTCACCATTACCAGAGAGTATAGATGTAATAATGTCGGCATTTTCTCTTGGGGTGCCACCTTTAATTGCCGAAAGAGGATAACGCTGTAAACCAAAATCTTCAGGGCTAATTTGTTTTTTGACTAATTGATCGTTGTTAATTTCAGTTAGGTCAGTTGTGCCGTGCAAAGCAATTTCATCTAAGCCGCTACCGTGAACCACCCAAGCTCGTTTCACACCTGTAAGCATTAGGGTTTTGGCAAGGGTTTCGATCAACTCAGGAGTGTAAACACCGAGTAACATAACACTTGGCTGTGCGGGATTTACCAGTGGTCCTATAATATTGAACATGGTGCGTATGCCCATTGTTTTTCTTACGGGCGCTGCATGTTTAAAACCAGAATGATAAGCGGGAGCATATAAAAAACATAAATTTGCTTGCGCTAAACAGTCACTTGCTGTTTGCGGCGACATTATTAAATTAACTCCTAGCGCTTCAAGTAAATCTGCAGAGCCAGACATGCTAGAGACGCTGCGGTTACCATGTTTTGCCATTTTTAAGCCGCAAGCCGCCGCTAATATTGCTGCCGTAGTTGAAATGTTGATGGTGTTGGCCCCGTCACCACCTGTGCCAACACAATCGGCGACAGGAAATTCTTGTACTGGGAATGCTCTAGCTGAACGTCTAATGGCAATAGCAGCCCCTGCAATTTCTTCAGGGGTTTCTCCTTTTATTTTTAATGCCGTTAATACCGAAGCAAGCAAAGCAGGTTCAATTTCACCCTTGATCATTAGGTTAAAAAATTCATCGGCTTGATTTTTCGTTAATGCATGTCTTTCAATAAGTTGCGCTAACACCTTAGACATAATTATTTCCTTGTGCTTTTAAAGACAGTAAATGTTCAATACTTTGGGCTAATAAATTACTGCCATAAGTGGTTAATATTGACTCAGGGTGAAATTGAAAACCGATAATCGCTGCCTGTTGATGTTCAATTGCCATCGGTAGATGGTCACCTTGAACGGTAGTGAAATGTGCCGTTATATCGAGCGCCGAGGGCACTTTTGTTGCCACTAATGAGTGATACCGAGCAACAGGTAAAGGATTGACAACATGGTTAAATACCCCTTGTTGATTATGTTCAATAGAGGAAGATTTACCGTGAACAATTTCTGGAGCACGGTCAATAATACCACCAAAGTATTGTATTAAGGCTTGATGACCTAAACAGATACCTAGGATGGGAGTTTTACCGACTGACTTTTCAATCAGATCCATTAAACAACCTGCATGGCTAGGGTTACCAGGGCCAGGTGATAATACTAACAAGACTTGTTGGTTAGGCACTTGTTGAATCTTGTCAATTTCAGCCAGAATAAAAGTAGCACTTAAGGTATTGCGATAAACAACAGGTTCAAATCCTAACGTTTGAAATTCATCCACTAAGTTGTAGGTGAATGAATCTAGATTGTCTAACATCACTATCTTAGTGTTTATTTTGGTTAATGTGGCAGAATGACTCATGACCATACTCCTCTTTGAGTTCGGTCATTTGCCAAGGCTATGGCATTTAATACCGCTTGTGCTTTTTGGCGAGTTTCATTGGTTTCAGCTTGTGGAATTGAGTCGTAAACCACACCGGCACCTGCTTGAATTTGAGCAATTCCATCTTTGACAAAAGCTGATCTAATGACAATGCAGGTATCCATTTCACCCATACCAGTAATATAACCAACCGCACCGCCATAACTGCCGCGACGTTTGCCTTCAACTCGGCGAATAAGCTCGGTCGCTTTTATTTTAGGTGCGCCAGAGAGGGTGCCCATATTCATACAAGCTTGATAAGCGTGTAAGGCATCGAGTTCAAGAGATAGGGTGCCACAAACTCTCGATACCAGGTGCATAACATGAGAGTAACGGTCAACCTTTAATAAATCAGCAACATGGCGAGTCCCTGCCTGACTTACTCGAGCAATATCATTCCTTGCTAGGTCAACTAACATAACGTGTTCAGCTAATTCTTTTTTATCCAGACGCAATTCAAGTTCTATTCGGCTATCTAGGTCTAGGCAGATGCTACCATCACTTTTTAATCCTCTAGGACGTGTACCTGCTATGGGGTAAATTTCGACTTGTCGGTTATGTTGTTGATATTTTATTGCTGATTCTGGAGAAGCGCCAAAAATACAAAATTCACTGTCCTTTAAATAGAACATATAAGGACTAGGGTTACTGATTTTAAGCTCTTGGTAGGCTAACTCGCAGTCGAGGCAAGGTAAACTGAAGGTACGTGAAGGTACTACTTGAAAAATGTCACCAGCGCGAATGTTTTCTTTTAAGTTATCAACAATTTCACAAAACTCTTCATCATTTTTATCGGTAGTTATCATTACCGATAAATCTGAAGACGGTATTTTTGCTTGACGGAAGTCAGTCTCAGTTTTGGGGGTGATATCTTCGGATAATAGCATTTTATAATCGGCAACACGTTGAGTGATCTCTGCACTATAGTTAGTGTGTTCTTCATAACTAAAGATATTAGCAATGATCTCTGTTGACTGACGTTCATGGTCAATAATGACTAAAGTTTCGGCTAAATAATAAACAAAATCAGGGCAAGTGTTTTCACCCTCAACTACTTGAGGTAATCGCTCACTAACTGCAATCATATCAAATGCAAAGACACCACCTAGAAAAACAGCAAAAGGGTGGTTGGTCTGATTTTCAAGTCGGTTATAAAGACGTAAGCTTTCAAAAGGGTTGATTGCCAGTAATCGAGATTTTTCATCAAGCTCATTAGCCACCACAGGAAATTTGGCGATGAGTGCTTGAGCCGTAGTATTTTCACACTGACATCTTTTAAAACTGAGCTCTGCCAGTGTTGACAATTGTTTTGCGGCAAAGGCAATTGCTGCAATGCCATTTTTTGATAATGGACTAAAAGTGACGGTATCATCATTACAGACTATTTTTACTGCAGCATTAGTCAGTAGTAGGCTTTTTAATAAGTGCTTTTTATCTATTTCAGCAGATTCTAATAATATGTTGTGATCTTTATCTTTACACAATAAACGATAAACGTTTAATGGATCACTTTGGTAAGCTGCAGGTTCAGTAATAGTCTTTACTGAACCTAAGTTTTTCGATGTTTTTTTCATGGTTTTACCTTAATGATTTAATTTGTAATCTCGTCATCCTGCGTATTTAGGCAAGAGCCACCAAATAAACCATGTTTTGACTTTTTTCATTTTTTTTTCCAATTTATATCAATGTCAACAGATGTTACTGCCAATCTATTAGGTAAATTTTATAACAAAAAAAACCCACTTAATTAAGCAGGCTTCTGAGATTTTTTTTGTACAAAATTGACATACAAACAAACATCACAACCCACTTATGTTGAGTTATGCCACCACCGAACTTGAGAAATAGTTTGTTTTGTTTGTATCATTATTGCGGTCACCCACGTAAAATTACGTATTAGTTATATTGCTGTAAATTTTAACCCCTATAGAAGACCTGATTATGAACCTTGTGTCAACCAATGATTTACTGCGATGGTCAAATTTACCTCAAGGTACACGACTTGATTTACATAGCCACACTAAATGCTCTGATGGGGGGTTATTACCTCAAGAGTTGGTGGATAGGGCGGTTAATTTTCAATTAGATATTTTAGCCATAACTGATCATGATACGGTGGCTGCACTTGATATTGCTAATGATTATATTGTAGAACAAAATGTTCCTCTAACATTAGTTAATGGTATCGAAATATCAACAGCATGGCAGGGCTTTGAAATTCATATTGTAGGTTTAAATATTGATAAAAACTCACCTGAGTTGTCACAATTAATTGTGCATCAACAACAAGCCAGAGAAGATAGAGCGACGGCCATGGGTGAAAAACTGCAAAAATGTGGTTTTAATGATATTTACAATCAAGCAAAGAAAATTTCTGGCGATGGCTCTATTACCAGAGCTCATTTTGCTAAAGTACTGGTACGAGAAGGTCATGTCGGTGCAATGCAAAAAGCGTTTGATAAATATATTGGTAAGGGACAACGCGCTTTTGTTAAACCTAATTGGTGCTCAATTGAAGAAGCGGTCACGGCAATTCATGCAGCAGGTGGTAGTGCAGTGATGGCACATCCAGTTCGTTATGGCTTATCAACTAAATGGCTCAGACGTCTGGTTGTCGATTTTAAAGAAAATGGGGGGGATGGCTTAGAGATTGTTTTACCGCAAATGGGTAAAGAACAGCGTAAACTAATGATAAGCTTTTGTTTGGAATATAATTTAAAAGCATCAATGGGATCAGACTTTCATTATCCGAGTAAATGGAGTGATTTAGGTCGAAACTTAACTATGCCAGAGCAAGTCATTCCTATTTGGCAAAACTGGTAAAGAAGCCTGAGGCATTTTAACTTTTATATACGCAACAACGCGAGAGTCTACTAAATAAAGGCCTGAAAATGAGTCAATTTTTCTATGTTCATCCTGATAACCCTCAAGGACGTTTGATCAAGCAAGCAGTTGCTATGATTCATGACGGCGCTGTTATTGTTTACCCAACGGATTCTGGATATGCCTTGGGTTGCCATATGGGTGATAAAAAGGCATTGGAGCGTATTTGCAAAATACGTAATATTGATAAAAATCATAACTTTACTCTGCTTTGTTCTGATTTGTCTCAGCTGTCAGAATATACTCGCATCGATAATGTTGCTTATCGTTTATTAAAAAATAATACGCCAGGTGCTTACACCTTTATTTTTAAAGGTTCAAAAGAGGTACCGAAACGATTATTAAATCCTAAAAAGAAAACTATAGGGATTCGTATACCTGACAATGTCATTGCTCAATCATTATTAACCGAGCTTAAAGAACCATTAATGTCGACGAGCTTGATTCTTCCAGGTGAAAAAAACGCAGAATTTGATCCCGAACATATCCGAGATATTTTAGAGCACAGTGTTGATCTCATTATTAATGGTGGTTATTTAGGAGAAAAACCTACTACGGTTATTGATTTTTCTGAAAATAGTGTCGATATTATTCGTGTTGGTGAAGGTGATCCCCATCCTTTTGTATAGCGTTTTTCAATGTTTGGTTAACCCTGTAATTAAAACTAATGAATGAAGAAATGTTAAATAAAGATCAACCAAAAGAAATGGTGCAGCAGGTTTTACCTTTAGCGATGATCCGTGGTGAGGCGTTAATTGAGCAACCTAAAGATTTGTTTATTCCTCCCTATGCATTAGCGATAATCCTTGAGCAATTTGAAGGTCCTCTCGATTTACTACTGTACTTAATTCGTAAACAAAAATTTGATATTATTGACTTACCAATTGCGCCCATCACAGAACAATACATGGTGTATGTGGAGCTAATGAAAAATGTCAAACTTGAATTAGCCGCCGAGTACTTGGTGATGGCCGCAATTTTAGCTGAAATAAAATCACGATTACTTTTACCCAAACAAGTGTTGGAAGAAAGTGAGCAAGACCCTCGTGCTGAATTGATTAGACGCTTGCAAGAATATGAAGTGATAAAGTATGCGGCGATTGAGCTTGACAAAATACCCAGAATTGAACGAGATAGTCATTTAACTGAAGTAGCATTAGCCAACAATTTTATACCTAGAACAGCAATAACCGACATTGATATAACTGATCTGATGCGTGCATTTAATGAGGTGATGAAACGTACCGCCGCCTTTGAACATCATCATATTCAAAGGGAAGTTTTATCAACAAGAGAACGCATGGCTATGGTTTTAACTAAGTTAACAGAAGCCTCCAAATATCAGCCTTTTATTGAATTTAGCCGATTGTTTAATGCCAATGAAGGAAAATCAGGCGTGGTGGTGACCTTTTTAGCTATATTAGAACTTATTAAAGCGTCACTGATTGAGTGCATTCAAGCCAACGTTTATGGGCAGTTACACGTTAAATTAAAAGAGGCTTGTCAATGAGAGATATTACCGAGCAACAATTAAAGCGTCTGATCGAGGCGGCGATTTTTGTTAGCGAAAAGCCCTTATCTCAAGAAAATATAAAACAAACCTTATTAGCTGATTACAAAGTGACAAAAATACGTATAATTACCGCCATCGAATCACTACAATGTGATTATCAGAACCGGGGCATACAACTGATTAAAGTTGCTTCGGGGTATCGTTTTCAAGCGGTAAGTGAATTAAGTGAAGACTTGGCTGCGCTGTTTAAAGAACGCGCACCTCGGTATTCTCGTGCTTTACTAGAAACCTTGTCACTTATTGCTTATAAGCAGCCAATCACTCGTGGTGAAATCGAACAAATTAGAGGTGTTGCGGTGAGTAGTAGTATCATGAAAACATTAAGTGAAAAAGATTGGATAAAAATTGTCGGTCATAAAGAAGTGCCTGGAAAACCGGCGATTTATATCACGACAAATGAGTTTTTAGATTATTTCTCATTGAGTGTATTATCTGATTTACCTCAATTAAGGCCTTTAACCAGCAATGAAAAACTAACGACTTAATCGCTCATTGCAAAGATAAAACATTCAATCATCATCTGCATTATCATGATAAAATGTCGGTGATTAAACCAAAGAGACAGAAGTGTCGTATTGTTGTTATTAAGTTAAGTTTAATACCAATGATAGCAATACCCAGCTACTGACGAACGAGAGCTTAGACAAATGTCTGAAAAATTACAGAAAGTATTAGCCCGTGCGGGTAAGGGATCACGTAGAGAAATGGAAACTGTGATCAGTGCTGGCAGAGTAAGCGTTGATGGTAAAGTCGCCTATTTAGGTGACCGTGTTGAAGGAACCGAGCAAATTCGCATTGATGGGCATCAAGTTAGCTTAAAAGATAGAGCTGAAGAAGTTTGCCGAGTGTTAATTTACAATAAACCTGAAGGCGAAATGTGTACTCGCAAAGATCCTGAAGGACGAGCAACGGTATTTGATCGCTTACCAGTACTAGAAAGTGAGCGTTGGGTTGCTGTAGGACGCTTAGATATTAATACCTCAGGCATGCTATTATTTACTACAGACGGTGAACTTGCCAGTAGATTAATGCATCCTTCACAAAGTGTCGAACGTGAATACGCGGTACGGGTTTTTGGTGATGTTAACGAAGCTATGTTACAAACACTAAGAGCCGGCGTTAAACTTGAAGACGGACCTGCTAAATTTGAAAATATCACCTATCGTGGTGGTGAAGGCCGTAATCATTGGTTTCATGTCGTACTTTCTGAGGGACGAAATCGTGAAGTACGGCGTTTATGGGAAAGTCAAGATGTACAAGTTAGTCGTTTAATTCGAGTGCGCTATGGCGATTTAGAAATGAAACGTCAATTACCGCTAGGTGGCTGGACGGAGCTGAACTTAAAAGATGTGAATTATTATCGAAAACTTGTTGGCTTGCCACTAGAAGAAAAAAGTAAGGTTAAGGTCGACGAAAAAATAATGGATAATGCTAAAGCTCGTCGTATTCGTCGCTCAGTTAAAAAACATCAGCAACGTAATACTCAAGCCACTCGCAGACGCCGTTAATCTAGAATTAACCTTCCTCATTTCAATATTAAGGCATTGGAAAAACATTGATTAAAAGTTATATACAAGATTATCACTCGTTAGTTAACATTTGTCAGCAGTTAGCTCAATCAAAAGTGATCGCCATTGATACTGAATTTGTGCGCACCCGAACACTTTACCCTAAATTGGGCCTGTTACAGGTTAATGACGGCAAAAATTTAGCATTAATTGACCCTATCGCTATTGATGACTTATCACCATTTTGGCAATTGCTCAGTGATGGTAATATTTGCAAAGTGTTACACGCCTGTTCAGAAGATTTAGAAGTTTTTTTGACAGCAGGAAACTGTAAACCAGTTAATCTTATCGATAGCCAAATCATGATGTCATTTTTAGGTCATGGTTTATCAATGGGATATGCGGCCATGATTAAGCATTTTACTTCTATTGAACTTGATAAATCAGAGTCTCGAACTGATTGGACAAAACGACCATTAAGCGAGCGTCAATTAACTTACGCACAAGCGGATGTTGACTATTTATTTCAAGTTTACCCTGAAATTCTGGCACAACTTGAACAATCTGACTGGGTAATAGCCGCGCAACAAGAAACGCAGCTGATGATTGACCGTAAATTTACCCCGATTGATGTAAATACGTTATACAAAAATGTAAAGATGAATTGGAAGCTTGACTCTAAGCAGTTGAACTCATTAAAATATCTTGCTGTTTGGCGTTATCATAAAGCAAGAGATCGTGATATACCTTTAGGTTTTGTTGTAAAAGATAATACCTTAATGGCAATAGCTAAATATAACCCGACTAATATCGATATGATGAATGGCTTAGAAGGCGCTGAAGTCTTAGATATTAGACACCAAGGTAAAGCAATGTTGTCAGTATTAAAGACAGCCAATGAAGTTGAGATTGTTGATTACCCAGATAAAATAGAGCGCTTAGATGAATACCCTGATTATAAACAAATCTTTAAAAGTGTGAAAGCCTTTGTCAATCAAGAAGCAGAAAGCAATGGCGTTTCTGTCGAAAATTTAGCGTCTAAAAAGCAAATCAATCAGTTTTTAACTTGGTACTTTAAGCTAAATGGTGATAATTTATTAAGCGTAAATATTGATGTGTTGCAGGGTTGGAGAATGAACCTGTTTGGTGCGAAATTACAACAATTTGCAGCGAATGATTTTAAATATATTTAATTAATGTTAGTTACTGTTAACTTTATAACGCTCTAGGTATTGCTATGCTGTGTGCAATTTACAAAAG
The DNA here is from genome assembly GCA_034111045.1 of Colwellia sp. Classification (GTDB taxonomy): domain Bacteria; phylum Pseudomonadota; class Gammaproteobacteria; order Enterobacterales; family Alteromonadaceae; genus JALJPB01. The sequence goes on from JAWUYA010000003.1 coordinate 29,023, forward strand.
CCCTAAAAAGGCGAATACATATCTTTTTGTTAAAACGCGAGATGATTTTTCTGATGCACCAGCGGCGTTAATGACCACTTTTGGTAAGCCAATCTTGGTAACATTAGTGAACTTGGCAACTAAACAAAAATTAGGTTTTGCCGACTTGAAGAAAGTGACAAATAATTTAATCGACAAAGGTTATTATTTGCAATTACCACCACCGCAAGAAAATTTACTGACCGAACATAAAAATAGGCTCAAATCTCAACGCGAAAATTCACCACGAGACAGTAATTAACACTTCACTTAGGTCAACTGTCTCATCAAATCACAACAATACGGACATTGATGTTAGAGAAATTATGTTAAAAAACAAACTGAAAAATATAATTGTTACTATAGCTGCATTTGTTGCACTACTTAGTGTGTCTTTATCTAGTAGTGCTGAACAATTGACTCAAATAGGTTTTGAGGATTATATCAAAACGATTAAAATCGACGCGCTAGCACAAGGTTTTGAACAATCATTAATTGATTCAAGTTTTGTTAATGTTAAATTTCATCAACGAGCTGTTAAAGCGGATCGAAGTCAACCGGAAAAAGTTGAAACCCTAGACACGTACCTTCCTAAACGCGTACCTGACTGGAAGGTAAGTAAAGCGCGGGTGATGTATAAAAAACATCAAGCACTATTAACTAAAATCGGTAACGATTACAAAGTACAACCCAGGTTTATTGTTGCACTATGGGGATTGGAAACAAATTTTGGACGCATTATGGGTAATTATAATGTTATCTCTGCACTCTCTACCATGGCTTATGAAGGCCGGCGTGAGGCCTTTTTTAAAAAACAGTTATGGGCCGCTTTAACTATTTTAAAACAAGGACATATAGAGGTTGAACAGATGAAGGGATCATGGGCTGGCGCCATGGGGCAAAACCAATTTATGCCCACATCTTTCAATGCGTATGCCGTAGATGGTGACGGTGATGGTAAAAAAGATATTTGGAATAATCATTCGGATGTCTTTTCTTCTATGGCTAATTATTTGAAAAAAGAAGGTTGGAATGATAAAATTACTTGGGGTCGTCAGGTGAAATTACCAACCAATTTTGATATTTCATTAGCTATTCCTAGAAATACCGGTAGTAGAAAAAAATGGTTGCAAGCTTGGAAAGAGAGAGAGAAAACACTCGCACAATGGCAAGCCTTAGGTATTCGCCGTAGTGATGGTACTAACTTGCCTAACGTTGATATTAATGCCGCGTTAATTTTTCCTGATGATGAAAATGGACGTGTTTATCTTGCTTACGATAATTACAAAAGCTTGATGCACTGGAACTTGTCATACTATTTTGTTAGCTCTGTGGGCCATTTATCTGATCGCATTAAATTTCCACCCATACAATAATTATTAATTTATTCAATAGAGTTGATAAATAGTAGATGAATGATAACAACGTAGTAAAACCTTTTTGGCAAACAAAAGCATTAACAGAGATGACTCGTGATGAGTGGGAATCTTTATGTGATGGCTGCGCAAAATGTTGCTTGAATAAATTCATCGATGATGAAAGTACTGATGCAGCAGCTGAGTTGTTACCAACCAACTATATTAAAGAAGGTGAGCAGGTCGTGTATTCGAGCATTGCTTGTTTTTTACTCAATGATAAATCTTGTCAATGCACTAAATATCAAGAACGTACAAAGCTAGTCCCCGATTGTGTGCAGCTGACACAAGATAATCTAGATGCGGTGTTTTTTATGCCGCCAAGCTGTACTTATCGACGATTACAAGAAGGCAGGGGTATTCCTTCTTGGCATCCGTTATTACATAAAGGTAAAAAATCAGCTATGCACAAAGCTGGCATGTCAGTTCGTGGTAAAATAGTCAAAGATAATCAAGTCAGTATTGAGAAATTTGAAGATTACATAGTGTCTTGGCCATTGCATGATCTGGATTAAATTTTTTATTTATGTATTTTTAATAAACTGATAATAATATGGAAACTCATCAACAAAGTTTATTGCAATTACATGCGGCTGTTTTATTGTTTGGAGGTACGGCTTTATTTGCCAAGCTGATAGGTTTACCTGCTCTTGATATTACTGTTTATCGTAGTTTTATCGCGGCAATAGTGATATGTATATTACTTGTTTTTAGTAAAAAACCGTTACAATTAAATAACGTTAAAGATTATAAGATCGCGATTTTACTAGGTGTTTTAGTAGGTTTGCATTGGGTTACTTATTTTAGCAGTATGCAGTTAGCAGGGATTACCATAGGTATGATAGCGCTGTTTAGTTATCCAGTGATCACTGTGTTTTTAGAGCCCTTATTTTACCAATCTCGACCTAAATTAAAAGATGTTATTAGTGGTTTAGTCGTTGTTCTTGGGATTTATTTATTAGTTCCTGAAGCTGATTTGGGTAACCAGGTGACTCTTGGTGTGTTAACTGGCATTGTTTCAGCCTTTTTATTTTCCTTTCGAAATATCATTCATAAAAAAAGTTTCACCCAGTATTCTGGCCGTCAAACTATGATGTATCAAACCATTATTGCTGCTTTGATGTTATGTTTTTTTGTAGAAATACCGATAATGCAAGTAAAGGTAACTGATTGGTGGTTAATATTATTAGTGGGTGTTTGTTTTACTGCATTACCACATTCCCTTTTTGCTGCTAGCTTACGTAACCTTTCAGCTACAACTGTAGGTTTAATCTCCTGTCTACAGGTATTATATGGTAGTTTTTTTGCTTTTGTAATATTAGCAGAACGACCTTCACTAGCGACTATTTTAGGTGGTGCCTTGGTGGTTAGTGCCGCCTTTTTTGAAACTTGGTCAGTCACAAAACAGATAAAATTATAATATTATTAAATAATTTATGATCCGCTGTGTGAAAACCATTCAAATAGTGGTAAAACATTAATCTATTGAGAAAATTCTGAACGATCATCTATTTTGAAGGTATCTTATGATTATTGGTATACCCAAGGAGTCCCTTGCTGGTGAAAATCGTGTTGCGGGCTCTCCAACTTCTGTTAATGCATTACTTAAACTCGGGTTTAATGTTCAAATCCAAAAAAACGCAGGTGTTAAAGCCAGCTTTACTGATCTAGACTACACCCAAGCTGATGCTGTAATCGTTGCTAAAAATAAATGCTGGCAAGCTGACATCATTTATAAAGTTAATGCGCCTACGCAAGACGAAATTACTTTAATGAAAGAAGGTGCCTACTTGGTGAGTTTCATTGCTCCTGCCCAAAACCCTGATATCCTTGAAGCGCTTCGTGCTAAATCCATTACCACCTTAGCGATGGAAATGGTTCCAAGGATGACACGGTCTCAGTCTATTGATGCACTGAGCTCTATGGGGAATATTGCTGGATACCGAGCTGTTATTGAGGCCGTGCATCACTTTGGTCGTTTTTTAACAGGACAAATAACTGCAGCAGGTAAAATGCCACCCGCTAAAGTTATGATTATTGGTGCCGGTGTCGCCGGCCTTGCTGCTATTGGTACTGCGGGTAGTTTAGGCGCTATTGTTCGGGCCTTTGATACTCGTCCTGAGGTAAAAGAGCAAATTGAGAGCATGGGTGCTGAATTTTTGGAGCTTAATTATGATGAACCCGAAGACACCGGTTCTGGTGATGGCTATGCAAAGGTAATGAGTAAAGCTTTCATTGATGCTGAAATGGCACTTTTTGCTGACCAGGCGAAAGATGTTGATATTATTATTACCACTGCCATGATCCCAGGTAAACCAGCACCTAAATTGATCACAGAAGCCATGGTAAATTCCATGAAAACGGGCTCTATCATTGTAGACCTTGCGGCGGCAGGTGGAGGCAACTGTGAGTTAACGGTTGTTGGAAAAATAGCAGATATTAATGGCGTGAAAATTATTGGTTATACCGACCTTGTTTCCCGTTTACCTAATCAGGCATCCCAACTTTATGCCAACAATCTGGCTAATTTGGCTAAATTATTAAGCAAAAAAAAAGAGGGGAGTTTTGTCATTGATTTTGACGATCAGATTGTTCGCAATATGACGGTTGTTAAAGATTATCAAATCACCTTTCCACCACCACCTATTCAAGTCAGCGCAGCACCACCTAAACCTGTTAAAGCAATCGAATCAGTCACGGTAAACATCGAAGATAAACCAGTGAATAACAGTAAAAAATATTTAGCAATAGGGATTGGACTAACTTTATTTGCTTGGATTGCTAGTGTAGCACCAGCCGACTTCCTAACCCATTTTACCGTTTTTACTCTGGCTTGTATCATTGGCTATAACGTGGTTTGGAACGTCAGCCATTCACTGCATACACCATTAATGAGTGTCACTAATGCTATCTCCGGTATTATAGTTGTTGGCGCCCTGTTACAAATTGGGCAAGATAATCTATTGGTGCAGGTGCTGGCTGTGATAGCTGTGTTAATAGCTACCATTAATATCGTCGGTGGTTTTAAAGTCACTAGTCGTATGTTAAAAATGTTTAGAAGATAAGGACTCACTATGGAATTTTCATCAGGATTAATTACCGCTGCTTATCTTTTAGCCGCATTATTATTTATTTTTAGTTTGTCAGGTCTAAGTAAACAAGCTACTGCGGAAACGGGTAATTTATACGGCATTATAGGTATGTCTATTGCACTTGTTGCCACACTAGCTGACCCTAGAGTCTCTAATTTTCTAGTTATTTTTATTACTATGGCAATCGGGACTGTTATTGGTTTACGGCTCGCAAATAAAGTAGAAATGACACAAATGCCAGAGTTAGTGGCTATATTGCATAGCTTTGTTGGCTTAGCGGCTGTATTGGTTGGATTCAATAGTTACTTTGATATGGGTAATCATGTGTTAACTGAAGTCGCAGCCAATATTCATTTAACAGAAGTTTTTCTCGGTGTATTTATTGGTGCGGTAACCTTCACCGGCTCTATTGTAGCTTTTGCAAAGCTAAGAGGGCTAGTTAGTTCAAGCGCTCTAATGTTGCCACATCGTCATAAAATGAATCTAACCGCAGGGATTATCTCTTTTGTACTAATGATAATTTTTGTACAAAATGGTGGGATAAACTTGCCGTTATTTTTAATGACATCTATTGCACTTATCTTTGGTTGGCACTTAGTTGCGTCAATTGGTGGTGCTGATATGCCGGTAGTTGTTTCTATGCTTAACTCTTATTCTGGTTGGGCAGCAGCAGCAGCAGGATTTATGTTAAACAATGATTTATTAATTATTACTGGAGCATTGGTTGGCTCTTCAGGGGCTATTCTTTCATATATTATGTGCAAGGCGATGAATCGTTCTTTTATTAGTGTTATTGCCGGTGGTTTTGGTACGGATGTTATTATTGATGAAGATAGAGATTATGGCGAGCATATTGAAATTAAAGCTGACGCTGTTGCTGATCTATTACGTAATGCTAAATCAGTCATTATCACTCCTGGTTATGGTATGGCGGTAGCACAAGCACAATATCCAGTTTATGAGATGACGCGCGCATTAAAAGATAAGGGAATAGATGTAAAGTTTGCTATTCATCCAGTTGCAGGAAGATTACCTGGGCATATGAATGTATTGCTAGCAGAAGCCAAAGTACCTTACGATATTGTCTATAGCATGGATGAAATTAACGGTGACTTTGCTCAAACAGATGTTGTATTAGTCATAGGTGCCAATGATACCGTCAATCCTGCGGCTAATGACGATCCCAATAGTCCTATAGCGGGTATGCCAGTATTGGAAGTATGGCATGCAAAAGAAGTCGTGGTTTTTAAACGGTCAATGAACACAGGTTATGCGGGTGTTCAAAACCCACTGTTTTTTAAAGAAAATAGTCAAATGTTTTTTGGTGATGCCAAGGACTCTGTTGAACAGATCTTTAAAGCACTATAATAAATTAGTCATCGTATTTTAAAGTCGCCTATTATATTAGGCGGCTATAACTTTAGATCGACTACTAATATATGAACTAATTCAATCTCGTATGTGTAGTCTCAATAGTATCTATGTGCTATAGTTTTTTGAAATTACTCCCCCTTATGACTTTTGACATTTAACTTGTTATGACTAATAAAAATAGCGAATTACTTAGCATTCGCGAAAAAACAATATTTGATGGTATTTTTACTAAGTACTTCTTGAAATCTATTTTTTATATCTGGTTCAAACTCGCCGGTTGGAAAGTTACCCCATCAAGTCCTGAAGGTGCTGGCGTTGCTATTGCAGCGCCTCATACGTCTAATTGGGATTTTATATATGCACTAGGTGCCGCTATATTACAGGATGTAAAAATATATTTTTCGATAAAAGACAGCTGGTGCAGAACACCAATTATCGGGCGTTGGATAATGTGGTTGGGCGCTATTCCCATTGATCGTTCATCTAAGGGGATGGGACAAGTCAATCTAATTAAAACCTTTATTATTAGCCAGAAAACAGCGAAAGTTTACTTTTTGTTCACCCCTGAAGGAACTCGGGGGAAAGTAACTAAATGGAAAACTGGCTTTTATCATGTTGCACAAGGTTGTGGTATTCCTATCTTTTTAGCCAAAGTGGATTACCTTAAAAAAGAGTCGGGCGTTTTTCATTCTTTTGATCTGACGGATGATAAAGAAAATGATATGAAGGCGATTCAAGCCTCTTATAACAGTGTCCGTGGTAAATTTATTCAAAAGCAATTTCCATTGTATAGCGGTCCAATACCTAAAGTTACAGACGCAGAAGCTGCAGTAATAAAAGCAATGTACTCATTTAAAGGTGTTGCGACAAAAGTAGAAATAACGACTAAAGCTAAATTAGGTGAATTGTCTACGGCAATGCTGGAATTTTTAATTGAAAAGGGTTTGTTAGAGCAAAGAGATAATAACAACCCAGTAACTAATGAACCCACTTACTGTTTAACCTTCGCAGGTAAAGGCTGTCTTTTACATTTATATCCAAGCCTCGCTAAATGAAAGCAACACGCCATAAGGCCTATATGACGTTACCGTGTAAACCGTTATCGGCATTTAATAAAATGCTATCACTTGGTTTCAAGTCATCTTTTATTTAGAGGCGTTCTTTAACTGTTCTATTACCCTGTTTATCTGAGGTTAATAGTTGTAGGTTTATGGACGGTTAATTGATTCGGTTTTTTCCAATAAGTCGTCTGAAAACTTTGCAATATTTTTACCGGTTGTTCTAAATGAGCGTTACTCGTTACTCAAAGTAACCTAGTATAGTTGCTGGTTGTTTTTTGTATAATTACTGTATGATTTTGTTTTAAATTCAATGTTTTATTTGTTTTATTTGTTTTTTAATTTTATCTCAGAAAGTGCTGCAAGCGATTTTCTTAACACTTCAATACCAAATAAACTGGCAGGTAAGCCTGATTCACCACCAATGGGCTTTAGTAATATTTCAGCTCTTCTCTCAATGTCTTCTGTGCTTGAATGATTATTTTTCCCTGTATAAATTTGATTGTTTATTAAGGTTATTTTTTTACTTTGGATAAATGGCTCTGATTTTTGTCTTCTTCGGTCTTCAATTAAGGCTATCTTATCATTAATAAGCTGATATAAAATTTCAAGGTTATTATTTTTTATGTTGTCATCACGTCTATTGAATTCTATGAAAAGTTTATTACCATCAAGTTTTATTTCATCAATATTAATAGCCTTGTTGTTCAAGCTTTGAGTTTCAAAGGTAAAGCTCAATTGCTCAATTGTTAACATATACTTTGTTCGATAATTAACAGGGTTATACAATTTAATGCCGTAAATATTACCAAGACCTTGATTTAAATCAAGGTCAATTCTATCAATCTGCACTTTTTGCCCGGTGTAATACTGAGCAACTTCAATGATACGAGCTTCTATATTTGCATTTAATTCACTGCTGGCTAAATACCAAAGGGCACCACCGAAAAACAAGAATAAAGTAAGGGCAATAGGGGCTAATTTATTCATTGATATTCCATTAGATAATTGATTGGCCATTATTAAATTACACTGCAGATAAAGCGTGTGGTAATGCCTGTTTTATATAAGTATGAGTGTACCGAATATCTAACCGGCATGTCTAGAACACTAAAATTACTGGCTTTAAGAGTTGGGCCATATCGGCGTAAATACCAGACTTTTAGTCTTCAATAGGTCATAAACTGCGCTTGATAAGTTAGACATGACAACATTAATTTAATAAAGTATAAATTGTTGCACTGTCCCTTTAAATTCTAGGTGGCAAATTTAGTCTATCTGGCTGCGGCGTGACTCACCTGCATTAAGAAGCAAGTTTAGCTCCACTAATTGTTTATTGTTGTTTTAAGGAGCTAGGTCTAACGGCTTCAATGTTTAATGCTTGGGCATACCGCTGGCATTTGCTGATAAACACTGTGAGTAAAGTTACACTAACGGCGTCTAGGATTATCTGTTTAATCAATAGCACTGCTTGGTACATTCGTTGGGCTGATGTGTTCAATAGGGTAACAGCCTAATACTTTAATATAATTAGTAAGGCTCGTTATTTCATTAATGGCTTCTTGAAGGGCTAAAGATTTTAAATTTGATTCAACGTCAATATAAAACATTTCTTCCCAAGGTCTACCTTGAATAGGGCGAGACTCAAGTTTACACATATTAATCCCTTTATTTTTTAAGACCACTAAACATTCCACTAAAGCCCCCGCTTTTTGGCCTGTGGCTATAACTAAAGCCGTTTTAGCCGGAATTTGTTCAGCAACATCGATAGGTTTACGTGCAACAAGAATAAAACGACTGTGATTTTCTAATTGATTAGCAATTGACTTTTCTAATGCGTGGAGGTTGTATAGTTGCCCACCTTCTTCACTACCAATTACTGCAACACTCGGGTCTTGAAGTTGATAAGCCGTAGCCATCGCATCTGCCGTACTATCACAATATTCAATACGAATACCATTTTGTCTGTCTAAGAAGTTACTGCATTGAGTAAATGGTTGGCCATGAGCATAAATCGTTTTAATATCTTCTAAGCGGGTATTAACTGCTGTTAATAAACAATGCTCGATGGGCTGGGTAATTTCGCCAACTATGGAGAGGTTAGTATGTTGCAATACATCATACACTTCATTAATACTGCCTGAACTCGTATTTTCAATAGGTAACATGCCGTAGTCAGCATTGCCAGATTCTACCTCTTGCATAATATCACGAAAATTTTGACAACCATGCTCAATAATCTTTTCTGCACGACGTGAAAAATAACGGTGACTGGCAAGATAGCTATATGAGCCTTTATAGCCTAAAAATGCGACGCTAACGGTTGGATTTTGAATTTCAGGGTTGGCAAGTGTTTGCAAATAAGCTTGTTGATTGAGAACCGAGTCTTCAATAATACTTTGAAAAATATTAGTCACATAATGTGCATCTAAGCCAAGTTCTTTACCCTTGTTGATCAAGCGAATTAATAGGGTTTGTTCGCGTTGTTGATCCCTTACAGGACGAACGAGGAGGGCTTTGCTTTTTGCAACATTTAAGGTAAGTGAACGACGTTGAGAAAATAGCTTAAGTAACTGATTATCAAGAGTGGTGATTTTTTCTCTTATGGTATCTAAATCTAAATCTTCGTTCACAATGTGATCCTATTGAGTAAATGATATGACATAACGGCTCTTTGATCCATGACATAAAAAAACCTCCTTAGGGAGGTTTTTTCATCATTTTAAGTTGCACACAATAACAATGCCTCTAGCCATTGTACGCAACAAATAAAACAAATTTCATTAGCACAGTGTTATTCATTTCTTTACTCTAGCTCTGCTGAGTAGGTCCGTCAATGGTTTCTTTATAATGATTTAATAGGTAATAGTCATTATGGGATACATTGCCAAAGAATAGTAAAAGAGCAGCCTATTCCAACAGCCCAAACAGCAGACCTTAAAATGGCAATATCCATTAAATAAAGGATGTTGTAGATGACTCGCGCACCAATATGAACAATAGCCAGTATTTGAATTGACTCCGTTATGTTATTTGTTACCAGAGTGCAAAGTACAGCCACAGCAAATATGATCAAAGACTCAAACGCATTTTGATGGGCGGCAAGTGCTCTTGCGCCAAAACCTGTGAGTTTACTTTGCTGGTCACGCGGGTGGTTATTATCATAGCCATTAAGCTTTTTCATTGCATAAGCAACGGGACCTTTAGCTAAAAAAGGTAAAATTGTGGCAATAAATAAACACCAAATTAATACTGTCATTAGTCTACTTCCATTAAAAATTAAAAAATCAATTATTACTGAGTTGCTTGTAAAGCCAAACACTCTTAATTGTTCAACGCTATATTGTTTTCTAAATGTTGCATAAATATTATATCAATAAATTCTGAACGTTTCTCCGGAAAATAAACTTAAGTGTGAGTCTGTATTCAATTTTTCCTGATAAAATTGATAAGGCAATCCCTTATACCCTATCACTATGAATTTGGCATAACAGGTACTGTAGATATGGAGTTTACTGATTTAGATCATTTTTATTTACAACGACACAAGCTAATTTATCCTATTATTATTATTGTCCCTATCCTTATTGCATTTGAGTAAATTACATGGCGAAAACTTTTCCTAGGCATATAAAAATTGGCGATTGGTATTTTGAAGTGAAAATGGTGCGTGCACTTAAAGTGTCGGAATATGGCCTGCCATATGTTGCCATTGCTAATTGCAATATTAATGGTAACTCTATGTACATTGATGGTTTATTAACCAAGTCTTCTCAAAACTTCACTAAAGAAGATTTTATGACATTTCACCAATTTGGTCATCAGTTGGGTATTGAAAATTTATCCTACCACAGATATCAAAATCAAGAGTCTGTGACTAAAGAAACAAAGATTAACACTGACAGGTAGGTGTTTTCATTAAATTAACAGCCAACTCTATTTATTCAGTTAGTTATCAATTTTTTATGGAGGCTAAAATAATTCAATTAACTAAATGAATAACTATGTCAATATTTTTCAGCAAAAATGTTTTTGGTAATCTTTTGTTTGGTCATTATACAGTCACCCTAAAATATTGATTGTATTACGTTATATCGATAAACTGATTAAATCTTTGCTTTGTTAAAATGATGTTTGTGCCTAATGGTGATAGCCTTTTTAATGCTTCAGTTGTAGATACGAATAAGTCATCACTTCAACCCATATAAATGTTAATTAACTGAAGTGATTAGTTGATTTAATCGTTCATATGTTAGATATGTTAGATTATATGTCCTGCTCATCAATTAACTCGTTTACGCTCTACCTAAATTTATTTTAAAATGGTTTTTTTGTTAGGAGATATATAAATCATAAATAAATTACTGGTAGAATATTAGGTAATATTAGCATTTAACTTAAAGTAAGTTGTATATATGGCATCACTACAAGAACAATTACTCAAAGCTGGGTTAACCACTAAGCAAAAAACACGTCAGGCGAACTCTACTAAACGTAAAAAGAACAAACAAAAACGCAGTGGTGTAGAACATGGTGCCACTATGCAAGAACAGGTACAGCAAGATTTAGCGATAGCCAAGTCAGACAAACTTGCTAAAGATAGCGGGCTTAATGATGAAAGAAAACAGCAATTAATCGCCAAAGAACAGCTTTTACGTATTAAACAGATTCTTGAACATCATCAGATTAAAAATGTTTTTGGTGACGCTGAATATAACTACAGGTTTGATAAAAAAATAAAAAAGCTTACTTTAGACCATGATACTCATAATGCCTTGGTAAAAGGTCGTTTAGCTTTGTGTGGTTTAGATGAGGTGACTTATATAGTTACTAGTGAAACCGCAGAAAAATTAGCAGACCTTGATCCTGACATTATTTTGGTCCAAAACGACAAGATCGAAAGTGACTATGTTGATGAGTCGGACCCCTATGCTGATTATCAAATTCCGGATGATTTAATGTGGTAATGAAGTACCCATTGGAATTTGTGTTACAGTAGCGCGCTGTTAATTATTTTATTTACATGAGAAGTTAAGTCTATGTTTATTATCCGTTGGGTACTTGGTCGTATCATTTTATTTTTTAATTTTATTTTTTCACCTAGGTCACCAAAAAGAGAGCAAGGTGTCCAAGATGAAATTGACTTACAAACTCAAATGTTGAGTTTGTATCAACTTCCGGGCTGTCCTTTTTGTGTAAAAGTGCGCCGTGATATAAAACGTAAAGGTTTAAATGTCGAATTACGTAACATCAATGGTAAAAATGATTACCGAGATGAGTTAATTCGTGAAGGTGGAAAGCGCACCGTACCATGTCTAAAAATTGCTGGCGATAACGATCAGTTTGAATGGTTGTATGAATCAAGTGAGATTATTTCCTATTTACAAAAGTTTGTCCGTTAATCTCAAGTGAATTTAATAAAGCCTATAGTTAGTAAACATATCGGCTTTATTATTATAAAGTGAGCAAAAGTATCACAGATGAAATTATTTTGACTCTAACTCTATCTATTCTTATATAATTAATGTTAGAGATTTCTCATGCTTATCCAAAGACCCAAAGCTTATCAACTTAAAGACAATGATGTTACCGACGAAAATATTTATAATGGCCGAAGAAACGTATTAAAAACAATGGGGTTTCTTGGAGCCGGAGCTTTATTAGGTAATACCTTTGCAAGTAAGGCTAAAGCGGGTTTTTTTGATGAAAAAATAGCAACTTTCAATACATATAAGCTTGACTTCCAGCCTGATAATAAAAATCAAACATTAATCAAAACTCCAGAAAAAAAAGTGATTAGCCATAATAATTTTTATGAATTTGGCACCAATAAAACGGACCCTCAAAAAAACGCTCAACAATTCAAGGTTAATCCTTGGCAATTAACGATTTCCGGGGAATGTGATAACCCAATAACGCTTGATCATGACGATCTAACTAAAAGCTTTTCATTAGAAGAGCGTATTTATCGAATGAGGTGCGTTGAAGCATGGTCAATGGTTATTCCCTGGATTGGTTTTTCTCTGGCTGATTTAATAAAAAAAGCAGCACCAAATTCAAAAGCTAAATATGTTGCTTTTGAAACGCTTTATGATCCAAATCAAATGCCAGGACAGACGAGTAGAAGGATAGGTGGAGGTGTTAAGTATCCATATGTAGAAGGGCTCAGGCTAGACGAAGCTATGAACCCTCTTACTCTAATGAGTGTCGGTCTATATGGGAAAACTTTACCACCACAAAATGGCGCCCCCATTAGATTAGTGGTGCCATGGAAATACGGTTTTAAAAGCATAAAATCTATCGTTGGCATTAAATTTCTCACCCATGAGCCACCAACAACTTGGAATATTTTAGCACCTAAAGAATATGGCTTTTACGCGAATGTTAATCCCGAAGTCTCTCACCCTAGATGGAGCCAAGCGAGCGAGCGAAGAATAACTACGGGTGGCTTATTTGCCCGTAACCGTATTGAAACATTACCTTTTAATGGTTATGGGGAAGAAGTTGCCTCATTATATAAAAACATGAACTTACGGAAAAGTTTTTAATGTCGTTAAACTTGAAATTAACAACTAAAAATAAAGTGTTTTTTCTCAAGATAGTTATTCATTTATTAGCCATACTGCCTTTAATAAATCTTTATATCGCTGCTTTTAATGACCAACTCGGTGCTGATCCCGTTGAAGCTGTTATTCATTTTACAGGGATTGGAGCTTTAAATATATTATTGATTACCTTAGCCGTATCTCCTATTTCCAAACAATTTAAATGGGCTTACTTATTGCAAACTCGCAGACTATTAGGTTTGTACGTCTTTACTTATGCATTTTTTCATTTAGTTAATTTTTTAGCTTTTGAAGTGCAGTTTGATATGAGTTTGTTTTTTGAAGAGATTATTGAACGGCCATATATTACCATCGGTTTAGTTGCTTTTATGCTTTTACTAGCACTTGCTGTAACGTCAATAAAGGCGATAAAACGAAAAATGGGTAAGGGTTGGCAAACATTACATAATTTTAATTATCTTATAATTTTGTTAGTTGCGATACATTTTTATTGGTCGGTAAAATCAGATATTACCGAGCCATTAATCTATTGGGTTATAACGCTGTTCTTGCTTCGCTTTCGATTTGGTAAGTTTAAACGATGGTTTTCGCATAAGTAACCACAAATAAGCATTGGCGAGAGAGTAAATGATTATTTAATTACTCTCAGTTAGTGTAGAATGCGCGCTTTCCATTTGGGTGAAGTAGGGAAGTTAACTGTTGCCGCATAATAAAGAATTCAAAGATCCAGTCTCAATAACTCATCTATTTATCGCTATTACGGTGATGTTAGCTATGCCATTACTGCCGATGTTAATGGGCTGGTATACCCTTCTTGTTTAATTTTAGCTATAGGGCTCTTTAATGGATATTTTAGTGGTTGATGATAACCAAGTAGTCCGCGATACTCTGACTAAGCTGTTAAGGGATCATGGTTATAGAACTCATACTGCTTGTAATGGTCTTGATGCTTTTGAAAAAGCACAAAATTTTAGTTACGATTTATTTCTTATTGATCATTTAATGCCTATTATGAATGGTTTACAGTTAGCTAAAAACTTATCTATGCACTCAGAAATGATGCATATACCAATGCTGTTTATGACAACTCAAAATGTTGACAAGATAAATAATTTACACCAAGGTCCTGTTTTTATTGCTATTATAGCTAAACCTATCAATGAAGATTACTTACTTAGTCAGGTAAGTAAATTAAATAATAAAAATATCCAACTTCATTCACTGTAAAATGTTGCCAAATTGCTTTATTCTTTAGTGATTCTATTTTATGACTAAAAATTATGACCGAGCAACAAACTGCCTTCTTAAAAAATGCAATTCACACCATTGAAAATTATCCTTGTGAAGGGGTTATGTTTAGAGATGTTACCGGTATTTTAGATAATGCTGAGGCATTTTCTTTAACCATTCAATTATTAACTCAACAATACCAAGGACAAGGTTTTACTAAAGTTGTTGGTACTGAAGCAAGAGGCTTTTTATTTGGTGCGCCACTTGCCCTTGCTTTAGGTATTGCTTTTGTACCCGTGAGAAAACCAGGTAAGTTGCCACGAGAAACAATTTCTGAGCAATATCAACTTGAATATGGTCACGATACGTTGGAAATTCATACAGATGCGTTAACTTGTAACGATAATGTATTGATTATCGATGATTTATTAGCAACAGGTGGTACGATTGAAGCAACAACCAAGTTAATTAGACGACTCGGCGC
Source organism: Colwellia sp. (assembly GCA_034111045.1). Lineage (GTDB taxonomy): Bacteria > Pseudomonadota > Gammaproteobacteria > Enterobacterales > Alteromonadaceae > JALJPB01. The sequence goes on from JAWUYA010000003.1 coordinate 44,260, forward strand.
AACAACAAGCGCCGCGGGTTTTATTATCTCATTACCTGACTTGGGCGGCGAAAAACGTTTAGCCTCAGTGGGGCTATCAGTTATTTCATTATTACAATATGCCGGAGAATAAGGATTAGCATGAGCTATCAAGTTTTAGCAAGAAAGTGGCGCCCAAAAAACTTTGAGCAACTGATGGGACAAGAGCATGTAGTCACCGTATTGGTTAATGCGTTGGCGCAAAAAAGATTGCATCATGCCTATTTGTTTACAGGCACCAGAGGGGTGGGTAAAACGACCATAGCCCGTGTTTTTGCTAAAAGTCTTAATTGTGAAACTGGTATCACATCAACACCTTGTGGTGTTTGTGATATTTGTATGGATATTGATCAAGGTCGATTTGTTGATTTGTTAGAAATTGATGCGGCTTCACGAACAAAAGTAGATGATACTCGTGAAATTTTAGATAATGTGCAATATGCGCCAACTCGTGGTCGATATAAAGTCTACCTTATTGATGAAGTACATATGTTATCTCGTAGTAGTTTTAATGCGTTATTAAAAACACTAGAAGAGCCACCTCAACATGTGAAATTTATTTTAGCCACTACTGATCCGCAAAAACTACCGATAACGGTGTTATCCCGTTGTTTACAGTTCCATCTCAAAGCCTTAACTGTTAATCAAATTGAACGTAAATTAAATGAAATATTAGCTGCTGAGAATGTCAGTCACGACAGTGGTGCACTCACACTTCTAGCGAAAGCGGCTAGAGGGAGTATGAGAGACTCATTGAGTTTAACCGATCAAGCGATTGCACAAGGACAAGGACATATTTTATTTGCTAACCTACAGCAAATGTTAGGTGGGATAGATCAACACTGGATTTATAAAATATTAATAGCCTTAATCAAGCAAGACAGTAAAGGTTTAATGTTACTCTCATTAGATATTGCTTCTTATGCACCTAATTATAATCGACTATTTGCTGAGCTTATCCAACTACTTCATCAAATTGCTATGTATCAAGTGGTTAATAAACATCTTGATCTGTCTGTAGAACATGCCAGTTTATTAAAAAAATTCAGCCAAGCGATGTCAGCCGAAGATATTCAACTTTATTATCAAATTTGTCTGAACGGCAGAAAAGATTTGCCTTACGCTACAGATGAGCAAGCTGCATTTGATATGACCTTGTTGAGATTGTTAGCTTTTAAACCTATGCAGGCCGGTGATACCTTGGTGGTTAATGATAATACTAGCGAAAGGTTGTCAGTAGATTTTTCTTCTGATGAAAATAATCTTGCTGTTAGTGAGGTTGCCTCTGCTGAGTCTGACGTTTCCCATACCGTTAATAGTGATGAAAAAATTGATGATAATATTACCGTTGAAAGGCTGCCAGCACCAGCTCAAGAGCTATCGATAACACCAAGTATGCTGGATAATGAACCAGAAAGCTCATTATCTAGCCATTATACTCAAGAAGAAAGTGGTGAACTCAATCCCGTTGACTCTATTTTAGCTACTAGGAATATGCTCAGGAGCCGCAAGAAACAGCTGGAACAATCATCAAAAAAGTCTGATGGCGCTGCTAAGCGCCAAACCACAGAAAATAAACAAGCACTTTTAGATGAGCAGACGTTAAAAAAAGCTAAGGTACCGGCGATAGAAACCTTACCTGAAAAACCTTTTACCCTTGAGGTTATCGACCCATCAAAGGTGAAGTTAGCTAATCAGGTCGATAAATGGGCGAACATGATCGATGCTATGGCATTAAGTGGTCGGTTAAGACAATTGGCTATTCATGCAACGATAGATGAAAATTCTTCTGATAATCATTTGGTGTTGAAACTGGACCAAGCTACTAAACATTTAAAAACAGATAATGCTCAGCAACAGCTAGCAAGCTTTATTTCAGATTTCTTGAAAAAAAATGTAACTGTTGAGATTATTAATGTTGAAAAAACAGTGGCGGACCCTTTTCAAATTCAATCTCACATTAATGATAAACGATATGATTATGCTAAAGCGTTATTGTTAGAAGATGAAATAGTCGTTAAGTTTCAAAAAGACTTTCAAGCCACCGTTGATAGCAGTACTATTGTTGCTAGATAGAATAAAATCTTAGTTATTTATCGGTAGGCAGTCCTACTTGAATTTATCTTAAATTACTTCTATGGTGGCGGCAATTATAGTAAATGTATTTATTAAATTATTTTGATAACTGTAAAGTTAAATCTTGGAGAGTATTATGATGAAAGGTGGCATGGGTAATTTAATGAAACAAGCCCAACAAATGCAAGAAAAAATGGCTAAAGCGCAAGAAGAGTTAGCTAAAATGGAAGTTACAGGTGAGTCTGGTGCGGGCTTAGTAAAAGTAACGATGACAGGCAGCCATAGTGTTAGACGTGTTGATATAGATCAAAGTTTATATGAAGATGATAAAGACATGATAGAAGACTTGGTGGCAGCGGCCTTTAATGATGCAGTAAGACGTATTGAAGAGCAAAATAAAGAAAAAATGGGCGCATTAACTGGTGGTATGCAATTACCACCTGGGATGAAGATGCCTTTCTAGCTGTTATTATTTATCACCTCTAACCGAGGTGATAGACTTCTAATAGCGTATTTAGTTTATAAAAGAATATTGATCATTGACTTAAAAAGTAGCCATGAAATTTAGCCCGTTAGTACAAGATTTAATAGACGATTTGCGTTGCTTACCTGGTGTTGGTGCAAAAACAGCTCAGCGTATGGCTTTTCATATCCTTGAGCGTAACCGCCATGGCGGTCAAAAATTGGCAAGTACATTGGCATTAGCTACCGAGAAAGTAGGGCATTGTCAGCAGTGTCGTAATTTTACTGAAGAAAACTTGTGTAACATTTGTCAAAGTCCTAAACGTTATTTTGCTCAAACTTTATGTATCGTTGAAGGCCCCGCCGATGTTATCGCTATTGAGCAAACAGCTGAATTTAAAGGTTTGTATTTTGTTTTAATGGGACATCTTTCACCTATCGATGGTATTGGGCCTGATGATTTAGGTTTTGATGTGTTAGCAAAGCAGTTAGCCAAAGGGGAATTTAAAGAAATTATTTTAGCGACTAATCCCACTGTTGAGGGTGAGGCAACAGCTCATTATATTGCCGAACTTGCGCAGCAGTACAATGTTAACATTTCTCGTATCGCTCATGGCGTTCCTATGGGCGGAGAATTAGAGTATGTTGATGGGAATACCTTGTCTCATGCGCTTATTGGCCGTAAAAGTTATCAACCATAAATTATTTCATCTAAAATTATTACTGCCGATAGCAAAGTAAAATGTGTATTGTTAACACCGTCAATTATCTAACCTGATATCTACTTCACCTCAATTATTCCTCAGTAACCATATCAGACCTTGCTATACAACTTAAGGTTAGTGATTAGTGGTTAGCAACTTCATAAATAATATAATTACAGCTTAAATCGTTCCACTATAGAAACCAGCTTACTGTTCACTTTGGTAATCTCTGCTGCATCGAGTAATACTTGCTGACCATTAGCGTCTAGTTCACCAACAATATCATTAATAGCTGTCATATTACGGTTAAGTTCCTGAGTTACGCTACTTTGCTCTTCAGCAGAAGCCGCAATTTGATTACTCAGGTCATTAATTTTATCAATAAAGCTTGTCATTGTTTTCAAGCTAGTCGCCACTTCACCAGAGCCATCTGCGGTTTCATTACATTTTATTTTAGTATTATTCATCGCTTCTACCACCACCTTAGTTCTGCTCAACAGGCTGCCTAGTGAGAATTCAACCTCCTCAGTACTTTTTTTGGTTCTGTTAGAAAGATTACGAACTTCATCAGCCACCACGGCAAAGCCCCTTCCTTGTTCGCCTGCGCGAGCTGCTTCAATAGCCGCATTGAGTGCTAGTAGGTTAGTTTGTTCTGAAATAGTATCGATGACTTGCAAAATACTGTTGATATTTTTTGTTTCATCGCTCATCTGATTAACATCTGATGCAGCCTTTTCAACTTCGTCTGTCAATGCTGATACTGTCTGTTGAGATTTTTCAACGATACGACGAGAGTCAATGCTAGTGGTATTTGCTTGTTCGGTAAGGCTGGCGGTATGAGCAGCGTCTGATGCCATTGCATCGGCAGAGGCATTCATCTCTGCAATAGCAGAAACCACTTGCTCGGTTTCAGTTACATGATTATGTAAAATTGTACTATTTCGATCAGATTGCTCTTGCATCCGCACCACATTAGATTGCAAGGAAGTGGTCGCCGATTTTATCTCAATCATCATCGTCTGTAAGCTTTCGATAAATCGATTAACGCCCTGAGCTATCTGCCCCAGATCATCGTTACTGTCAACCTTTAGCCTTTGCGTCAAATCGCCATCACCATTGGAAAGGCCAATAATAGTGTCCTTTAGTGCTAATACCGGACGATATAACACCTGAATGAAAATAAATGCAATGGCTACACTGATCAATGTAGCCAGAACCGTTACTAAAATAGCACTGTTTCTAGAGGCTGCTAATTTAGCAAACGCGACTGATTTATCTCGACTAATAGCAAAATACCAATTTTTGTCTCCGGCTTTAATTTGATGACTAAATAAGATTTTATCTTGCTCATTGAAGACATAATTATTAAAAGTGGTTTGCGAACTAACGGCTTTAAGGGCAACTTCTTTAAACCAAGCAAGGTCGGTACCTTTTTCACCGGCTTTAATGGCAGGCGAAGATGATGCTAAAAAGGTAGTATCTTGATTTAAAATAACAGCAACAGAGCCAGGGATCGCATTCGATTGTTTAACAATATCATTGAGAAACTCCAGCGAAATGTCAGTCATGATTGCTCCATCTTTGATCTTCTCGGCAATTGTCACCCAATACTTTTGTCCTGCGCCTACATAAGGTTCGGTTACTGTCGTGTCAGGAGCTTGACGACCGGCTTGATACCAAGATTTTTCGCGGACATCTGATTTAAGCTTATGGTTTAACCAAGTACCCCCAGTTTGATTCCAATAGGCATCGCCATTTTCAAACGCCAATACTGCACTATTTAAATTCATCGCACTTGCCAGAAAATGCGTTATTTCAATCAATTCTTCTTCTGTACCCTCGATAGGTTTATCTCGATACAGATCCGCAAGCTTATTAATACCACCCACTTTTTCGTTAATCAAGGTTTCGATAACGGCGGCTTTTGCAGCAACATATTTTTGATTATCGCTAATAAGATTTTTTGTTAAATTGTCTTTGCCCTGCAGATAAAAGACAAAACTAGAGATTGAAACCGAGACGCCAACCAACAATGTTACCGACAAGATTAATAGCTTTTTCAGTCCAAATTGTTTCATAGTAACCAAATTTATAATTATATTTATATAAGTATGTTCACACTTACTCAGAGTAACAATGCCTTACTTACAAATACCAATGGCCTAATTTTCATAGTATATGTAAACGTCGTTAAGTACTGATGCCATCGATAATGTGTCACGAAATAAAGCCAACTTCAAGCTGGATAAGATATAAAGTATACTTTATATGCACGGTCAGTTAATGACCAAGGACATTTATAGATAATGAATCAGGAAAAAGATCAGTAAGAAAATAAAACAGTAGCCAAAATATAATGTTCAGCGATTATTCTAGCCAGTAACCCTACTGTTGAAGCTACAAGGTATTATATGGCTGATAACAACATAAAGTTAACATTGAATTTTACTTTCCCCTTGAAAAAAAAATCTTGACCCCCACAATTTAACTATCGAAACAATCACCCTTTTAAATAGGAAGTATTCAGATGTCTGAAACTGACCAACCAGAAGTTCACGGTTTTCAAACCGAAGTAAAACAACTACTTAAATTAATGATCAATTCACTTTATTCCAATAAAGAGATTTTCCTTCGTGAATTGGTTTCTAATGCCGCTGATGCAGCTGATAAATTACGTTTCAAAGCATTATCAAATGCCGACCTTTATGAAAATGACGGTGAGTTACGCGTACGGGTAAGTGCGGATAAAGAAACTAATACCGTTACTATTTCTGATAATGGTATTGGTATGAATCATGATGATGTGGTTTCTCATTTAGGTACTATTGCTAAATCAGGCACGGCTGAATTTTTTAGTAATTTATCAGGTGATCAAGCGACAGACTCACAATTAATTGGTCAATTTGGTGTGGGCTTTTATTCTGCATTTATTGTTGCTGATAAAGTTACTGTGCGTTCACGTGCAGCAGGAGCTAAAGCAAGCGAAGGTGTTGAGTGGATTTCAGAAGGCGAAGGCGAATTTACTACGGCAGCTATTGAAAAATCAAGCCGCGGTACTGACATTATCCTTCACTTAAAAGAAGAAGAGTCAGAATTTGCAGATGAATGGCGTTTAAAATCTATTGTCACAAAATACTCTGATCATATTTCAGTGTCAGTTGAAATGCTCACACCAGAAGTGGCTGAAGTTCCTGAAAGTGAAGGGGCTGACGAAAAGAAAATTCCAGCGCAACCAGCTATTCCTGCACAATGGAATGCGGTAAATAAAGCAACCGCTCTTTGGACACGTGAAAAAGCAGATATTTCAGATGATGAATACAATGAGTTTTATAAACATGTATCACATGAGTTTACTGATCCACTTTTATGGGCACATAACCGAGTAGAAGGTAAAACTGAATATACCAGCTTGCTTTATATCCCTTCTAAAGCGCCGTTTGATATGTATAATCGTGAGAAACAGCATGGTTTAAAACTTTACATACAACGGGTGTTTGTTATGGATGATGCTGAACAATTCATGCCAACTTACCTGCGCTTTGTTAAAGGTTTACTCGACTCAAATGATTTACCATTGAATGTTTCTCGTGAAATTTTACAAGACAACAAGGTCACTCAAGCTATTCGTAAGGGTTGTACTAAACGTGTATTAGGCATGTTAGAAAAACTAGGGGGAAATGATCAAGAAAAATACCAGTCTTTCTGGGATGAATTTGGCCAAGTATTAAAAGAAGGCCCTGCCGAAGATATGGGCAATAAAGAACAAATTGCTAAATTATTACGATTTGCTTCTACAAACAATGACACGAAAGTGCAAAATGTATCTTTAACTCAATACATTGAACGCATGAAAGAAGGCCAAGATAAAATTTATTATGTGGTTGCTGATAGCTTTGAAGCAGCTAAAAACAGTCCTCATTTAGAAGTGTTCCGTAAGAAAGGTATCGAAGTTTTATTGATGTCTGATCGCATTGATGAATGGTTAGTCAGTCACTTAACAGAGCTTGACGGTAAACAATTACAGTCAGTGACTCGCGGCGGTCTTGATCTGGGTGATATGGATGATGAAGAAACTAAGCAAGCTCAAGAAAAGCTTGAAGAAGAATTCGATTCTGTTATTACTCGCATTAAATCAGTACTTGAAGGCAAAGTTAAGGATGTTAAGTTATCGCAACGTTTAACAGACTCACCTGCTTGTATTGTTACTGATGAGCAAGATATGAGCAGTCAAATGATGAAACTTATGCAGTCTGTTGGTCAAGAAGTTCCTGACACTTTACCTATTTTTGAAATCAATGGAGAGCATCAATTAATAACACATATCGCCAATGAACAAGACGATGAAAAGTTTAAACAATGGAGTGATATTTTATTTGAACAGGCAATGTTAGCTGAACGCGGTAGCTTGAAAGATGCCTCAGGTTTTGTGGCTCGTCTTAATTCACTTATGCTCAGCTTAACCAAATAATATCGATTGTTTAAAGACAGCAGTAAGATGCTATCGACTTAGTATAACAAAGGCCTATTCTCTTCCAAAGGACAGGCCTTTTTTGTAAGCTATCTAGTATTGATACTTGTTTGCATACAACTGAGCTTGTATAGTGGCTGGCGAAAGAGCAAACTTTGATTACAGCATTATTACATTAAGAAAATAAGTAGATAGTTAACGATATATATTCTTAATGTAATAATGTTTTTACACACTTTTTAGGGTTATATTTATATGCGCATTATTTTATTAGGTGCTCCTGGTGCAGGCAAGGGTACTCAAGCACAGTTTTTAATGGCTAAATTTAAAATTCCACAAATATCTACCGGCGACATGCTTCGTGCTGCAATCAAAGCGGGTACTGAATTAGGTAAGCAAGCAAAAGCTGTTATGGATGCTGGTCAACTCGTTTCTGATGACCTAATCATCGGCCTAGTTAAAGAGCGTATTGTCCAAGACGACTGCAGAGATGGCTTTTTATTAGATGGTTTTCCTCGTACTATCCCTCAAGCTGATGCCATGAAAGAAAATAGAGTTGATGTTGATAGTGTTATTGAATTTGATGTTTCTGACGAAGTGATTGTTGAACGTATGGCGGGTCGTCGCGTACATTCAGGCTCAGGTCGTGTTTACCACCTTGTTTATAACCCACCCACAGTTGAAGGCAAGGATGATGACACGGGTGACGATTTATCGATTCGCCCTGACGATGAGGAAGCAACAGTTCGTAAACGTTTAGCTATTTATCATCAACAAACAAAACCTTTAGTTGATTATTATCAAGTTGAAGCTCAGCTTGGTAATTGTAAATATTTAACGATTGACGGTACGCAACCTGTTGAACAAGTAAGCCGTTTATTGCTCGAAGAGTTGACCTGAATTATCTATTGATTAAAAGCTCGTTTTGCGAGCTTTTTTTTTGCCTTAAATAGTAACGTCAAGAATGACATCAGCAATTTTACAAAATTGACAAGGTATAAATATCAATGCCTATGAGTAACAACGAGTATGGGTTAGTTTATTAGCCAGATTATTATTGTTCCTATCTATTAATTTTATACTATTGGCGTTAATTAAAAAACTAGTAGGGCGGGGGTGTCAGTAGATATGACATGCTGCTGGTTTTAGTCAATATATTGGTATATTGATACAGCGTCAAATAGAGCGCTATCAACCTTGGTCGTCATACTCATACTCATACTCTCAATTAAGAAGATGAGATTTTTTAAGTTAGCTTTAGCTGTGAACGTTTAAATAGAGTGATTAATTTGTTTATGTATCATGGCAATATGTGGAATATCATCCTCTAAATACATATCAGAGACTCTAATAAAACCGTGTTTATTATAATATTGCTCTAAATGCTCTTGCGCTGAAATTTTAATCGCTTGCAAAGGAAAGTATTGAGAGCAGGCTGAAATAGCCTCTTTCATTAACTCATGACCTAAACCGCAGCCTCTCGCATGAGGAGCGATAATCACTCTGCCGATGCTCGGAAAGTCATCATAACTTTGACCCTTAGCTAAAATTCTTAAATAAGCTGTCATCTTATCTCCTTGATAACAATACAAATGTAGCGTTTGATGGTGTCGGTCTAAACCATCTAAGTCAGGGTAAAAACAAGTTTGCTCAACAACGAAAACATCAATACGCAGTTTTAATGCATCGTAAAGTTCGTCAGTGGTTAATTCATTAAATTTTTTTATTTGCCAGTTCATGAAGTTCCTAATATCTATTTAATCGAGGGCTTGGTATTTCATCAATAAAATAATTAATAAGTAACCATTTTTGCGTATTCAATATGTTTACCTAATATTGCTTGGCTACCTTTTAATGAAAATTTATAGCCACACAGCATAAAGTCATCTCTAAACGCTATTTCTTGTAGAAGGTTGTGAGTATCTAAAGGGGAAAAATTGGCAAAATATTGTTCAGTATCCTCAACTAGCACAGAAGTTGTTCTGATCTTTATGCCATTATTAAAAACGATATCTTGACAGTTTTTATTTCCCTGTGCAGTCTCTAGATCCCAAATTTTTTTATCATCATCACTGTCGGCTTGCCAGTTAATTATCAACCCACGGTGCCTGGACAGCAGTAATGAAAAGTTATCAGGAAAAGCAACACGAGCTGTTCTTACGAGTGTTACGTCAGGCTTTGTTTTGTTTTCTCGTGGTTGCTCGTTGCGCTGAAAGCTAGAGAGTATAAATGAGCTCGTTATTGTCAAAATAAAAAGTAGTGAAATGACAATTAAAATGCGTGTTGAATTTTTATGACAGAATGAATTTAGGCTAATGAATACGCCAATGTCTGATTCATTGCTTTGTTTTACAAGGGTTGGTGGCGTTATTCTATTGCTAGATAAGCTTGTATAAGTATTATGTGCTTGTCGCTGGCCGGCATCATTATTTGTTATCGGCGTCCCCTGATTTTGTAAATCAGTAATAATGACGGGCTCTATCCGTTGGTTATGTCGTTGTTTATTTACATTAGCAGCATCAAACTCAGATAAATTTACCGGGCCACAATAACCCAGAATATAAGTATTTTCAGTTTGACTTGGATAAGCCATGAACGGCAAAGAAAGAATAAAAGGAACAAGTAATAACCACTGAGCACTATTGTCAGCAGTAGAAATAATAATGACACCCGCAATTAAGAAACTAATACTTGGAGCACCACACCAATTTTTTTTGAATTGTACGTCATTAAGGCGTCTTAAACTGGTTAAAGCAATAACGGTAACTAAAGACAATAATATAAAAGTATTGAGGTATATTTGGTTAGCGAAGAGGGTATCACTGATAAGAAAAGCAATGTAACAGATAAAATTAATCACTAAAAAGCGACTACGAGTATCGGCACCTTGAAGACAAAAAATTGATTTTAGTAACGCCACATAACCTCCAAATATTTGCTAGCAAGGTTACACTAAAACGCGATGAAATGGCATTGACAATCAAAATTAGTTATCCCTACCTAATGCCTTTAACCTATCAATCTCAGGGCGTGTTATTTACATTTATACTTATATAGATTGCCATGGTGGTAATGAGTTGTTATCTGTTAATCAAAGTTGTTGATGACTATCAAAAAAATACGCTATCAGTTATTATTTGCCCGTCAAAAAAATTCATAATATAAAGAAGATATTTTTAAATGCTGTATTTGTTTCTTATTTTTATCGGCGCATTTTTATTATTTCAAGTACAACCTTTAATCGCCAAGTTACTGTTACCTTTTTTTGGTGGCGGTGCTGCGATTTGGACTGCTTGCTTATTGTTTTTTCAGGCTTTTTTATTATTAGGTTATGCTTACTCTCATTATTTAACAAAAATAAATTCCATTAAACGGCAAGTGCTCATTCACCTTGCTCTGTTAGCAAGCAGTTTAATATTTTTACCATTAACGCTAAATGTTAATGATGATATCTCGAGTATACCTTTTGTTAGTGGTTCACCATTAATGGCCATCGTAGTGCTTTTGGTCTTATCAATTGGCTTGCCTTACTTATTACTCTCATCTACGGGGCCTCTTATACAGCGTTGGTTGAGTTATCAAGACAGGTCTGACCGTCCTTATAAACTTTATGCCTTGTCAAATACCGCCTCCTTGTTAGCCCTATTTAGTTATCCTTTTATTTTTGAACCACAATTGACGTTAAGTCATCAAATTTTATTTTGGTCAGCAGGTTACATTATTTTTGCTGTTTCTTTTGCTCGTTTAGGGATGAAAATAGTTAAGCAAGGTAACGATTTACCAATTAATATAGAGCAAAAAGCAAGTAAACCGGCAGTGAGTCGCGTTACTATTATATTGTGGTTATTACTGGCAACTACAGGGGTGGTGTTGTTAGTGTCAACCACTAATGCGATGACTCAAAATATCCCACCCATGCCTTTCTTATGGATATTACCGCTTTGTATTTATTTACTTACTTTTATTATTTGTTTTCATAACCCTCGTTGGTACGTTCGTTGGTATTGGTTTGTATTATTTGTTATTAGCTCTTTTGCCGCTGTTTTAATGTTTTTTATTGGTTCGCAATTTGACATTATTTCTCAAGTCATTATCTACAGTGTTATTTTGCTTTCCTCTTGTATGATCTGTCATGGTGAGCTCGAAAGACTTAAACCCTCAATAGAAAACCTCACATTGTTTTATATGAATATGGCTTTAGGTGGTTTTCTAGGGAGTGCCTTTGTTGCTTTTATTGCACAAAACCTATTTAGCCAGTTTTTAGAATTTCCTATTAGTGTGTTAACTGTGTATTTACTGTTTTATTGCTGCCTTGGCATAAAATCTTCTGAGATAAAAGAGGGGCTGATTACTCAAACCGCTGAGCGCTCTGGGTTTGGGAGTAATAAATGGCTGGCAAAATTTGCTATTATTTTTTTTATTACCTTGTTTGTGTTTTTTAGTTACCTCAATCTATTATTTGCTGAAAGTAATATTGACACTAGTCGAAACTTTTATGGGATTTTGAGTGTGAAAGATGTTCAAATCAATCATGCTATGGAACGTAGATTGATTGATGGAAGTACTTCACATGGCACACAAAATTTAGCTAAAAAGGTTGATGGCAGTGATGATATTACTCCCAAAAGTTATTATCGAGCTAATACCGGCGTTGCTGTAGCATTAGAGCAATATAGGCAGCAGGGTGAGGCGATGAATGTCGGTATTATAGGCCTTGGTGCCGGTACCTTAGCGGCGTATGGGCAATTAGGCGATGAGTATCGCTTTTATGAGCTAAATCCTGACGTGTTTCTCATGGCGAATAAATATTTTAGCTATTTAGACCAATCAAAGGCAACTATAGAGGTTATTATTGGTGATGGTAGAGTCTCTCTTGTTGATGAGTTAAATACAGGCAAGATCAATGAGTTTGATGTGCTAGTGGTTGATGCTTTTTCTGGTGACTCAATCCCAACACATTTACTGACCGAAGAGGCATTCGTTATATATTTTCAACAGCTAAAACTTGAGGGAGTATTGGCTATTCATATTTCAAATAGTCATTTAAATTTAACACCCTTAACAAAAAGCTTAGCCACAGTCTTTAATAAACAAGCCTTATATTTTAATACCAATCAAGGGCCTTCAAGCAAAAATAAGGCCGAGTGGGTATTGTTGACCAACAACCAGAAGTTTTTAACTAATTCAGTGGTAAAAAAGCTCAGTAGCCATTGGCCACAAGGGTCGAACAAAAACGTTATTTGGACTGATGATTACAGTAATATATTATCGGTACTTAAATAACCTATCTCTATAAAATCAGCCACTGATCGCGCCTACCAAGTTCCTGTATTTTCCATACTTAGCCAAGGCTCTTGAGGAGATAAACGGCTGCCTTTTTGTAAAAGCTCTATTGATATACCCTCGGGTGATTTAACAAAAGCCATATGACCACAGCGAGGAGGGCGGTTGATCATTATTCCTAGGTTCATTAACTTTTGGCAAAGCTGATAAATGTTATCAACTTCAAAGGCTAAGTGACCGAAGTTTCTACCCGCATCATACTGTTCTGTTGTATCCCAATTATGGGTTAATTCTATTTCGGGTGCACCTTGTTCTGTGGCTAAAAAAACAAGGGTGAATTTTCCTTCTGGCACCTCTACCCTTTTGGTTTCAATTAAGCCTAAACCATCGATAAAAAAAGCCAAAGACTTTTCAATATCTATTACTCTTATCATGGTGTGTAAAAATTTCATTTTATTCCCTTATTATTTAATCCAGTTTATTTTTAAATTCGCATAAATCTTCAATGATGCATGAACCACCTTTAGGTTTTCTAGCAACACAGGTATAGCGGCCATGTGAAATTAGCCATCGATGAACATCAACTTTAAAGGATTTTGGCACGAATTTTAGTGATTTTTGTTCTACTCAGTTAACATTGTCATCCATGGCCAGTTTAGTTCGGTTACTCACACAAAATATAGGGGTATCAACGGCGATGGTTGGCCAACGAATCACCGTAGTATTTTGAGTGTTTACACTTTATTAGAGGATTAATCTTATCTGTTTATTGAGTTAATTGCTATGTCGCTATCTTGTTGATTTATATTATTGTTGACTGACTCAGAGCGTGCAGCGGTCTTTAAATAAATTAGCGTAAGATCACTTAGTGCAGGTTTGTAGACCATGATATGGATGATCTACAAACCTACACAAACTAAACTTTAAGACCTAATCTAGACTCGTATTTATCACCATCAATAGTCCGCTCTGCCAATATTGCTGGCAGTTACTTTTGAATGATTAACGATCACTTTGTGCGCAATATAGACATGGTGTAATGGTTGTTCGTAATGTCAACTGACAGCTACTAAGCTGACATTAGGTTAAATACCCGTAATAGCAACTTGAAGCAACAAGTATTAAAATCGGCACCAATAACCTACGCCTTGTTTTTTTTTAATTGCGTTGTTGCCTAATAATGCATTAAAAAAACGGTTGATTCGCCAGTAAATTAGCGTATTTTAAATAGTTCTATACTTATTCATTCGGAAACGTCATATTGAAAAAAATTGCGCAACGTGTTTTTTTGATGTATTTGCTTGTTAGCTTATCTGGCTGTGTTGCGGCTACTGTTATATCTGCAACGATAGCTGCCACTACAACCGTTGTTGGTGGAGCTATCGACGTTGTTGACGCAGTCACTCCAGATATTATTGATGGCGATGATGAACAAGCAAAAGAAGATGATAAAGACAACGAAAAGATTGAAAGCCCTTAGTTACTTAGGGCTTTCAAAGAACATGATGTATTAAGCTGGTGAACATCTAGCCAAAATTAACAGTTCACAGCGTCTTTCAACGCTTTACCCGCTTTAAAAACTGGAGCTTTCGCTGCAGCTATTTGAAGCTCAGCACCCGTTTGAGGATTTCGACCAGTACGAGCAGCACGATCATTAACTTTATAAGTACCAAAGCCAACAATGGCAACTTCACCACCACTAGATAATTCAGTTGTTACGGTTTCGATTAAGCTATCTAGCACACGACCAGCTGATGCTTTAGTGATGTCTGCGCCTTCTGCGATTTTTTCTACTAATTCACTTTTGTTCATTATTGGTCCTATTTATTATTGTTATCGATAAGCATCTTAAGAAATATCGTTAGGTTTATCAATAGAAAATGGTGGTTTTTGCGCTAAGCGGAAGTCTTAGACTCTCTCTACCTAAAGTCGGTTATAAGCTCATACTTGCCGATCAAAACTGCTCTGTAATATTGATACTATTGAATTTTTACGGGTATTAATCATCGAAGATTCAAAGTTGATTCAGATTATATTTCGTATGTGTAATACTTAAAAAAGACCAAATAAAATACTTTACTGTCTTAAACCTTTTAGTTACTTGCTTCATCTAATGAACGATTTTAATCATTTACCATAAGACGGGTAAGTCTTACCAAGAATTGGTTGCAGAAGTAATAATTAATCCTCTGGGATTAAAAAATACAGGGCAGACAAGCGCGAAAGACATCATCAAAAACCATGTCACTTGTCTTTTGCCATTATAATGATTCTGCTCAAGCGAGGGCAAAAGGCAAGACCGGACACCCTATTTTCTATTTTTCGGATACAAGGTTATGAACCCACTTAAAATTGTATAACACAATAGTTAACAATTAGATCAACGCTTTCTTAGGTTATACGGTCTACTATACTAAAAGCAATAAAGAGGATGAAATGATGAATAAATTTATGACAGGTTTATTAAGCCTTGTTGTCGTTTTAATATCAGCGGCAACAGCACAAGCGGCGCAAGTTGAAGTTAAGTGGACAAACCCAGACAAGTATTCTGATATTGATGCGGGCCAAGAACATCGTCAACATTTTAAAGACCGAACCTTTAAAGCCTTTGAAGAGCATTTTGCTAAAATGGCTAACACGCTACCAGAACAACAAAAATTAGTTTTTGATATCAAAAACCTAGATTTAGCTGGCGATATTAATTTTGGTGGTATGAAACGTATTCGTATTATAAAAGATATCTTTTTTCCGCGTATGGAGTTTAGTTACCAATTATTAAATGCCGATAATACTGTGGTTAAAAGCGCAGAGGTTTCATTAAAAGATATGAGTTTTTTAATGCATCACAGTTTTAGATATCGTAATAAATCGTTAAGTTATGAAAAAAAAATGCTTGATGATTGGTTTAAAAAAACCTTTGAAAACGAGATAATTAAATAACCTACTTTTATAATAAAAGCGGTGTGATCAAAGTTTTTTATTAGTATTTTCAGTAGCGATTGCGCCAGCGAAAATTTATTAGTTGTCAGCTTGAAGTGAAAATTTATCAGTAATATATAAAATTTCAAGCATGATAAAACGCAGTAAAGCTGCGTTTTTTAGTTTTAACCGTTGGCTATTTAGCTTTGTTCAAGCTTAGCCAGCATGATAAATAACGGCTCTATTTTTTTACAATATAGATCAGTGCTTGTTGAAAATACTTATTCTGTAATCTTATTCTGCCACGCATAATAACTTGTATAAATTTCAGGTAATGCACTAGGTTTAAATAACATTTATTACGCTTGGTAATTGTTATGCCAAAACCCCGTTCGTAACAAATTAATTTAGTAGATAAGCCCTATGATCACATTTGCACTCAACATTTCAATTGCTATTTCAATTTACCATTTTAATTCAACGCGTATTTAAAACATTAACGGCAAAACTTTCCCATACATTTTCTATTGAAGTGCAAACAATAATCTAGAATTTGCCCTTCATAAAGTGATAATTTTATGAGATTTTAATGTTGATTAAATGTAAATATGATAGGGTTTACTGATAAGTCTCCATAATAAACGTGAACCACCATTAAGTTCAATCTAGGAAAAACATGCAAAAAAATAAGCGTCAAATGATAATAACCGGAATCATAGGCCTATTAGCTTCGATAATGGTTGGTGCAGGTGAATTTCTTTTGCATTTTGATAGTCTCGGGCGATTTGGTGAGGCTGGCGGCTATGAATTCATGAAGGGAATTAGCACCAATAGAACCACTATAGGGCATTTTATTGCTGTGTTGGGGGCGCCTCTTTACATCGTTGGATTTTGGCATTTGATGAAAATGCTTGAACCGGCAAATCGAGCGGTTGCTAGAGTGGCATTTTTCATTATGTCCTACGGGATTATTCTTGGAGCCCCTTGGATTGGATCACGTGCAAATATCAGCGCTATTGTTAACATAGAACACACCAGAGACCTTATACAATTAATTTCATTATATGATTTTCGCTATGAAAGCCTGTTACAAGTTACGCGATTATCGGTACTGATGTTTTCGATACTTTTTATCTGGTTAACAATTACTGGACGTAGCCATTATCCAAAGTGGATGGCCATATTTAATCCAATATTGTTATTACTCTCTAGTTTTGCTGTTTGGTTTTTTATTCCAACTGTAGGTATTTATTTAATGCCTATCGCTTTGAATATTGCTTTTGGGTTGTTATTTCTCATATCAATCATTTTCACATTTAATATAAATAATAAATAAAGGAATTAATAGATGCGCGTATTTAGAGTGATTAAGTTTGTCGTCCCTTCGATGCTAGTTTTAATGGTGGTGATGGTGGCAGGGATGTTTATTTTGGACCGACAAGATGATTATGATGTTGGTCTTTCTGATGTTGAAGTTCCTACCTTTGAAGCGTCGGAAATTGTTTTCAATCAAGGTAATGATTTTTCAGTGAGTATGCCGTTTCTTGCCTCAGCGATTATTGATGTTGATGGTGATGGCGTCGAAGAATTATTCCTTGGTGGTAGTAAGAATACCCCTGATGGCCTTTTTCAATTTAAAGATAACAAAATGACAATGATTGAAGGCGCAAGAGGTATTAGCAATGGCAATGTTGCCAGCTTGGGCAGTGTCGTTATAGATGTTGACAACGATGGAAAACAGGATCTACTCGTTGCTCGAGAAGATGGTATTTGGTTACACCACAATAATGGCAAATCATTTACCGCTCAAAAGCTTAATGCAAATATGCCGGACGACACGCTACCGCTTTCTATTGCTATCGCTGATTTAAACCGTGATGGTGCTTTTGATATGTATGTTGCTGGTTATATTCGACTTGACTTGGTTGAAGGTCAAAATATTTTTCGTGAAGGTTATGGCGGCTCAAGTCGTTTGTTCATAAATAATGGCGATAATACCTTTACAGATATGACCGAAGCAGCAGGACTGACCTATAAACATAATACCTTTCAGTCGGCGTTCATAGATATTGACCTTGATGGCAAAGAAGACTTGATTGTGGCTCACGATACAGGCCATGTGGTTACTTGGCGCAACCAAGGTGATTTAAAATTTGAGCGTGTTAATAATCCTAATACAACGGAGTTCAGTTATCCTATGGGGTTAGGTATTACTGATCTGGGCAACGATGGTTTGGTAGACTTCTTTTTTTCCAATGTTGGGTCAACACCACCAAATTTTATGATCCGCGGCGATTTAACTGATGAGCAAATTAGTAACTGGAAATGGATGTTATTTAAAAATAAGGGTGACTTTACATTTGAGGATGTTGCTGACGAAGTCAAAATTGCTGATTACGAATTTTCGTGGGGCGGAGTGTTTGAAGATCTCAACCTTGATGGTGCTGAGGATTTGATCGTTTCAGAAAACTATATTGGACTCCCTCCACATAAAATTCCTTTTTTGCGTCTCAATGGCCGTGTATTGCTACAAAAACCTAATGGTGATTTTGCACCGGCAGAGAAAGAAGCCGGTGTTATTAATCGCGCTTATTCAATTGCGCCGCTTACTGCTGATTTTAATAAAGATGGTCGTCCTGATATCGTTCATGCAAATCTTAATGGTAATTCAAAATTGTTTCTTAGCAAGCCAGGTCAGGGTAATTATCTTAAGGTAGAATTAGGCAGTGACGTTGCTTCAATTGGTGCCACCATTACTGTTGAGCTTTCAGATGGGAGAAAATTGAGCCGCCCCTACGTATCGGGTGAAGGACTATGCTCTGATAGTTCACGGATAATTATTTTCGGATTGGCTGATACCTCAGTTACTCATGTTAAAGTTGCTTATCTTGACGGTAGCCATAAAGTGCACAATGGTGACTTTAAAAATGAGCTTATAAAATTCTAAAGCAGGTAACGCTGATACGTATAACCATTATTACTCTGGGAGCCCTTGGTCTTTGGGGAGTAGGTGGCATTTCCTTTACTCATTGGGCTGACCAGACGCCATGCCCAACAATAGGTTTAATTCCAGCCTGCTATATTATTTTTGTTGGTTATGGGCTTATTTTATTGTCAATGTCCCCCAACTTAAAGAAATCTTTAGCGCTGTTTCTTATTGGATGGGTTCCAGTTATAACCCTAGCGCTGGTTGGTGTGTTTGGCGAGCTAACTTCAACATTACATTGCCCTCCCAGTGAAATAGGGATCCCAAAATGCTATTTCTCTGCGGCCCTTAGTATGGTTATTGGCTTGTTATATTGGCGTTTTTATAAAGCCCAACTGAGTAAACAAAAGAGTAAACAAAAGGAATAAAAGGAATAAAAAGCAGGTATTCTTTGCTAGTGCGGGTGACATGCAAGCCTATGCCACTTGGTTGGAAATGACGCAGCGCAGTTAATCTTGATCTGATACCTTTTGACCTTTATTTATTATTAGCTGTTATTTTTTAATTCTTGTTTAAGGATGTTTTTTAGGTTGGCAACAAGCTTAATGAGTTTTTCGGTATCTGATAAATCAAGCTTTAGGTTCTGAAGAATTACGGTTAATGCGCCAAATATTTCTCTTTTGTTTTGCTCGGCTAATTCCTCATCCCAAATTATTGTGCTGTTATTATGGGGTTTGAGTTGCCGTACCAAAACGGGAAAAGATTGTCCTCGCATAATATTTCTTAACTCCGACAGACGAATTATGTGTTGATAGGTTTGATATAGGTTTGCCAATGAAATTCGAAGTTTTTTTGAAATTAAGAGGCGCATATTACCAGTATCTTTCAACTCATCAATGGTACCAAAAATAACAGCAAATCTGCCCACTATAGCTGACTGACCAACTGCTTCAAATAATCTCTGCTGATCTTCTTTGGTTAGTGAAGATTTACTTAATGGTTTTATTCCCATTGATAATGTATCAACGCTGCGCCTTAATTGGGCAATATCATTTAGAAGTATTTTTTCACTTTCCTTAAAATCAAAATTTAATCGTTGTAAATATTCCTGTTCCAAGTGACGTTCTTCAGCTTGATTTTGCCATTCATTGACTTGCAAGCTTATTGAGATCCCAACTATCAGTATCACCATTTCAATGGCTAAAACACCCCAGTTTAATTCTCTGAAAGACTTTATTAATCGAGTAAGTAGCACCTAACACCCCCTAGATTTTGTGTTTACATATGTAGGTTTAATTGTAGAGCATAAAACTAAAATAAATATATTAAAATCATCAGCTTAAAAATCAGAAGGTTACCGGAAGGTAGTCGGGATATTTTTTAGTTAAAGTGTTTTACGTATGTAAAGTGGATGGCAAAAATTCATTAAAAATTTATTGATGAGTCAATAGCCCCATTGTCAAAAGTCACAAAATATTTTTTTGGCTGCTAGTTAACATAGGTGTCTGTTAATTGCTAAATGGTGCTGAGTTGGCATAATACTGCCGCAAAAAAGGCTTACTGGTCATAAAAATTGAGCTATGTAAGTAGACATGTATCCTGCATGAGGGCTAATACTAATGTGTTGGAGCAAGAAAAAATTCACAGAGGGTAAAGTAAAAACATAACAAGCGGATAAAGCAGCTAGAGGTTGAGCTTCGACAAAAAGAGCGAGCTTTGACCGAAATGACCGCGATATATTAAGCGGCAAATAAAAGCCTCTGGAGCGCTGTATAGGTCAAACCCGAAATTGCGCATTACCTCAAGAAGTGCAACTTAATCGAGAGAAAAGCGTGTCGAAATTAAGCAGATTTATAGGTGCACACGACAACTACTTTGATAACTAACGGTATGCACACTCGGTGTTTTTTTGATGACTTGATTGATATTATAATAAATAGGATGATGAAAATGAAAAAAAGGATAATATTGGCTGCGGTCGCTATTGCGGCTGTGCTGATTAGTTGCAATAGCCACGTTAAAAACCCACCATTTGCAGGCGCTGCTAACACTTACGATCAGTTGACAGTTGTTGGTGATGTACCGTTAAGGGTTGAATTGGCCCAAGGTTGGAGCCCTGATATTCGAAATGGTTTTTGGTTTACCAGCCAAGGCTCTCGAATTATGCCTTATAATTGGTTTGCTTGGTTAGAGCAGCCTAACAGTGAGGATTTGTTTCGAAATACTGAGCATATGGAGATGTTACGTTATTTGCCGGTTGATTCTTCTTTGTCAAACCCTGCTGGATTGCCAATTGGTTTTGTGAAAGATGTAGATAATAAATCGAATCAAAGCTTTGTAGGTATGACTTGTGCAGCATGCCATACCACTCAAATTGATTAT
The DNA here is from genome assembly GCA_034111045.1 of Colwellia sp. Classification (GTDB taxonomy): domain Bacteria; phylum Pseudomonadota; class Gammaproteobacteria; order Enterobacterales; family Alteromonadaceae; genus JALJPB01. Next base: position 65,498 of record JAWUYA010000003.1, read on the forward strand.
AAGAATACTAAGATGCTGGTGGAAGGAGCACCAACCATTGCGAACTTTGTTCTCTTTTTTAATCGATTAGTTGATGCTATTGAGCAAACATACAGTGATAAGGCAAAGTTTGGACGGTTTGCTGATAAAGTACTTGGCGCTACGCACTCTTCAGAACAAGCAGTTGCTTTGCGTGCGCAGTTAAAAACCCTTGCCAAGCAAACGGCTGACAGACAAGCAGTAAATAGCCTACCTAAAGGTTTTCCAAAAGATTTTACTAGTTATGGCCGATTAGATGCTTTTGGTAATATTCAGAATGCAGGAACAGCTTTTGCGCTTAATGATTTATCCAATAAAAATTCGCCAACGGGACCGGTTTCTTATCCGTTTTTGTGGGGAACTCATCAATCTGATGTTGTGCAATGGACCGCCTCTGCGCCTAATACACCCGTTATAGGTCCACTTGCCAGAAATGCAGGTGAAGTTGTTGGCGTATTTGGCGAGCTTTCTATGGAAGAATCGCCTTGGTATGCCAGATTATTCGGCTTGGATGTTCAGTATCGCTCGTCATTAGATATGGAAGGTCTAGGTAAGCTTGAGTCTTGGGTGAAAACCTTAAAATCACCTCAGTGGCCTAGTAAGCATTTACCTGCCATCAATATGCAAAAAGCCGCAGCGGGTTTTATTATTTACGCTGATAAATGTGCAAAGTGCCATCAAGTTATTAAAAGAGAAGATGAAGCTAAGCATTATATAGCTAAGAAAATTGAAGTAACAGATATTGGTACTGACCCGGTAACGACATGGAATGCTTCTCGTCTAATGGCCAAAAGTTTAATTTTGGAAAGCACTAAGCAAGATATTTTATTGGGTGATGTTTTTGAAGCTGAAGCGGCGGCGATCTCTGTACCTGTAAATGGTGTGATTGGGCTTTTATTAGAAAATCCGGCTAAGGCACTTAAAGCAGGATTGATGCCCATGCGCACGTCAATGCAGGGCGCTAAATCTTGGTCTGAAAATTCTCTGGAAGAATTGGTTAAAGAGCATATTAAAGCGCGCCACGATCTGCGTAAAAACAAACGACGCTCTGGAATAAAAGCAAAGGATAAAATGGATTTGGAAGGGTTAGTGTATAACGCTCGCCCACTTAATGGTATTTGGGCAACTGCGCCGTATTTGCACAATGGTTCCGTTGCTAATCTTTGGGAGATAATGCAAAAACCTAAAGATCGCAGCAACAGCTTTTGGGTTGGCAGTCGAGAATTTGACCCGATTAATGTTGGCTATGTAACTAACGAAGGGTTGTCAGAGTTTAAGGTAAATGGAATTAATAATAAAGTAATGCCGGGTAATTCAAATAGTGGACATATTTATGGCACCAGCCTTACCGATACAGAAAAGTGGCAAGTGGTTGAATATATGAAAACTTTATAGGTAAACGCTGTATTTTATGATCCTGATATTAATATCTTTTAATGTCAGGCGTGTGTTAATAGACGCCTGACATTTTTTATCTAAGTTTATATTAATTTGTTCAGACTTTACCTTGTTTTAAAAGCATATTTAGCCATGAATAACATTAACAAGAAATACTAGAAAAATTCAGAAAGTTTTAAAAAAATTGAAAAATTGGGACCCCAAGCTTTGTTGAATATATAACACCTCTTTACTCTGGTTAAATAACAGCCAAGGGATAAGTTTCATTAATACTCAATCAAGCCGTCACCAAGTGTCTTTACAAAATACCCGTTATTATCACTTAATTTCACGTTGTGTGCGCCGCGCTTACCTTGTGGGAAAGATATAAATACAGAACAAAACTTTGACCACAGGCGAGAGTGAGTAGAAGATAAGTTACTGGCTTTAAGTCAGGTCTTTGCCAACTAAGTCTGTGCATACGCTATTATGAGTAAGCACACACATATTGTACTTTATGTTGATGAAGCAACTACGAAAGCGTGGTCAATCACCGACATACTTCAACGCTGGCCTCAATTATTTAAAGGCAGGTTAATCACACAGCAATATTACCGTGGCGAAGAAACACCTGATTACCTAATGGTTTCTTAACCGAAATGGTTTAATTGTATCGTAATCTTTTAAAAGAATTATTAATAAGACACCGATTTTAATTGCTATTTTTAAGTGATATTGGCACCCCAATTATATTTCTTTTAAGTTCCATCATTCTAAAACCGGTGCTATGAACTCCCCTAATTTTAAAACTGCTTGTATGAACTCCCCACGCTGCTTTTCACTCATGTCTGAATATTTGTTTATTGCAATTTTTTGCTGCTCATAAGAGACTCATAGGGGAATGTTATACTTTCAACGTACGTTGCAACGTACTTTTTAATGTACTTTTTAATGTACTTTTTCTACGTGCTTTATTTTTGAATGTTAAAATATAGTTAATAAGATGATAAAAAACATATGAAATCTTAAATATATAAGCTACAGTGAAAACAAGTTAATTATTTACCTATATTCAAAGAGCATCAGCTAAGTTGTTGTGCATCTTAGATATTTTGTATAC
>JAWUYA010000004.1:0-52738 GCA_034111045.1 Colwellia sp.
GAAGAGCTAAATACCGATATCGCCTACCGTATCGGTCGGGCATTTACCCAGTATACTCAGGCTAAAAAAGTAGTAGTAGGGAGTGATATACGTTTAACCAGTGAATCATTAAAGTTGGCACTCACTAACGGGTTGTTAGATGGAGGCACTAACGTAATTGATTTAGGGCTATCTGGCACTGAGCACATTTATTTTGCCACTAGTCATTTACATTGTGATGGAGGTATTGTAGTTACTGCTAGCCATAACCCTATCGATTATAATGGCATGAAGCTTGTTCGTGAAGACTCTAAACCTATCAGTGGTGATACGGGATTGCATGACATTCAGGCGTTAGCAGAAAAAAATGAATTTTTTGAGGTAAACACCCGTGGCAGGTTAACGACTCATGATATTAGTGATGCATATACTGAACACATGCTGAGTTATGTAGATGTTAAAAGTTTTGATGTGAGAAAGCGACGGCCTTTAAAATTAGTTGTTAATGCCGGTAATGGCACTGCAGGGCCAGCATTAGACGCGATTGAAGCTGCTTTAAACCAGCTTAATGTGCCTATCGAATTTATAAAAATACACCATCAAGCGGATGGGAATTTCCCGAACGGTATCCCTAATCCTTTATTAATTGAAAATCGCTCAGCGACTCGTGACGCTGTTATTAAGCATCATGCGGATATAGGCATTGCATGGGATGGCGATTTTGATCGTTGTTTTTTGTTTGATGAACAAGGGCAGTTTATTGAAGGGTATTATATTGTGGGTTTACTGGCCGAAAACTTTTTAAACAAACATCGAGGCGCTAAAGTGATTCATGATCCCCGTTTAACTTGGAATACTCTTGATATTGTCGAACAGACGGGTGGCCAAGCTATTCAAAGTAAAACAGGCCATGCATTTATTAAAGAGCGTATGCGTATTGAAGATGCTGTTTATGGCGGAGAAATGAGTGCTCACCATTATTTTCGTGATTTCTTTTATTGTGATAGTGGCATGATCCCCTGGTTACTTATTGCTGAATTGGTGTGCATGCGCCAACAGACTTTATCGTCATTAGTTAAAGAGCGCATTGCTTTATTTCCATCGTCAGGCGAAATTAATCATAAAATTGCCAACCCAGCGGAAGCGATTGAGCGTGTTTATCAGTATTACAAGAATGATGCACTGGTGATAGATAAAACCGACGGCATCAGTTTAGAATTTTCAGCGTGGCGCTTTAATTTACGCAGTAGTAATACTGAACCGGTGGTTCGTTTAAATGTTGAGTCGAAAAAAAACAAGGCATTAATGGCAGAGAAAACTAAAGAGGTACTTGAGATACTTTGTCGATAGTTTTTTTATTGCATTTATATCCATCGATATTTATATTTCGACTAATATGATTATTAAGGATGAAAAATTTTGCTGTAAAAACATTATAGGGAATAATAATGAAAATTGGGATTATCGTTGGTACACGTCCTGAAATAATTAAAATGGCGCCAGTGATACGTGAGTGCCAAAAACGTGGAATTTCTTATTTTATTATTCACTCCAATCAGCATTACTCTAAAGAAATGGATAGTATCTTTTTTAGTGAGTTAGCCCTCCCCACTCCAAATTATAATTTAGGTGTTGGTTCAGGTTTACATAGTAATCAAACCGGTAACATTTTAATTAAAATGGAACCCATTCTTATCGAAGAAAAACCTGATGTTGTTTTAGTTCAAGGTGATACCAATACCGTATTAGCTGGCGCACTTTCAGCGTCGAAACTTGATATTAAAATAGGGCATATTGAAGCTGGTCTTCGCAGTTATGACCGCACCATGCCTGAAGAAACCAACCGTATTATCACCGACCATATCAGTGAATATTTATTTGCGGTAGGGCCTAATCAACAAGCTATTCTCGCCAGAGAAGGTATTAGTGACAGAAAAATATATACTGTGGGCAATACTGTTTCAGACTCGTTATTTCAACATTTAACGTTATCTGAAGATAAAAGTACGATTTTACAAAGTCTTGGTATTGAAGCCGGTCAGTACTTTTTAGTTACCGCGCATCGAGCTTCAAACGTCGACAACAAGGCTAATTTAGTCGAACTATTGGATTTATTTGACCAGTTACATGCTAGATATAGCCAAACCATCGTTTGGCCAATTCACCCTCGTACTGAAGCTAAATTACAAAAATTTAATATTGAAGTGCCTAGTTACCTTAAATTATTGGCCCCCATTGGTTATTTAGATTTTATTCAACTCCAGAAAAAAGCACAGCTGATTTTAACTGACTCAGGGGGGATTCAAGAGGAAGCGTGTTTGTTAGGCGTACCATGTATCACTTTACGTGAAAATACCGAGCGACCTGAGTCAATTGAAGTGGGTGCAAATATTTTAGTAGGTAGGGACGCTAAAAAAGCATTAGCAGCAGCAGATAAATGGTTATTGGCTAGGGACATAGGTGAAGTATTTAATTGGGAAAATCCTTTTGGTGATGGCCATGTTGCCGAAGCTATTTTAGATATTATTGTGGCCGATAACGTTGAACTCATTGAACAGCCTATTATCGCGAAAAATGAAACCATTGCTGTAGTTGGTTTGGGTTATATGGGGTTACCTATAGCTAGCTTATTAGCCCAAGCCGGATATAAGGTCACAGGCATAGATTTAAATAAAGACAAAGTGGAGGCAATTAATCGCGCTCAATGCCCCTTTAATGAATTGGGATTGCCGGCATTAATCACTAAAGTTGTCTCTCAAGGATATTTAACCGCCCGTACTGAAATTCCTTCAAGCGATATCTACTTAGTGGCGGTGCCTACGCCCCATAAAGACGTTTCTCAAGGTAAGCGCTGTGATCGCAGTTACGTTTTCAGTGCTGTCGATGCTATTGCTAAAGTAGCTAAAGATGGTCAAACCGTTATTGTAGAATCAACCATTTCTCCACAAACTAGTCTCGCTGTGACTGAACGTTTTAAACAAGCCGGGTTGACCCTTGATGTGGTCCATTGCCCAGAGCGCGCTATTCCTGGCGCAACGTTGCATGAGTTAGTCAATAATGACCGTATTATCGGTGCTTCAAGCAAATTTGCTCAACAAAAAGTGAAAACTATTTATCAAAGTTTTGTTAAAGGTGAGATATTTTTAACAGACCTAACCACGGCAGAGTGCATTAAATTAGTTGAAAATACATCTCGTGATGTAGGCATTGCCTTCGCCAACGAACTGTCACAAGTATGCGAAGAGCTGGGCGTAGATGTTTTTGAGGTTATTCGTCTTGCTAATCGCCATCCACGAGTCAATATACTCACTCCGGGCCCTGGCGTTGGTGGTCACTGTATTCCCATCGATCCCTGGTTTTTGGTTGAGCATACCAAGGCCGGAGCGTTTGTTCGCCTTGCTCGAGCCATTAATGATGAACGCCCTCATATTGTTGCTCAAAAAACATTGGATTTATTGGCTTCAGTAAAAGGCCAAAAAATTGGGATTTTAGGGGTAGCCTATAAAGCCGATGTCGATGATTGTCGAGAATCCCCAGCAGCAGCTATGCTAGAGCATTTCGAACAAGCTGGAATTGAAGTTTGTTATCATGATCCCTTTGTCCCCACTTGGAATTGTGCTCGAATTGCCTCATTAAATGAAATACAAGCGTGGGCAGATGTACTGATTTTAGTCACAGACCATGATTGTTATAGAGAAGCCGAAATAACCACCCCTTTATTAAATACACGGAGTTAGATTTAAAATCCCGCTATTTTCAGGGGTTTTTCTATTGGCGCTATTATGTCTATAGTTTGATATTAGATCTAAGTTAAGCACGGGCAATACCTTTCTAAAAGGATGTTAGGAAATGACCATGAAAATAATGAAACTAGCTATTGTCGCAATCATCGCATTAGCGTTAAACGCCTGTGGTGATAAAGACAGTGGAGAGTCTTATCTGGTTAAAGCTAAAAGTCATATGAGTCAAAATAACGTTAATGAAAGCCTAATTGAACTTAAAAATGCACTTAAGTTAGCGCCTAAAAATGCCGAAGTAAGATTTCTACTAGGTCAGCTTTATTTATCACAAGGCCGTGGCGCCGATGCGGTTAAAGAATTAGAGCGAGCCAGTACATTTAAATATTCGCAAGAACAAGTTATCCCCTTGCTTGCGCGTGCTTATATTCTTACCAATGCTGATGATGATGTATTAGCACTGAGTAAGGAGGCTGATAATTTATCTGCAGAGCGAAGGAGTCATTATCTTGCTTACAAAACACTTGCTGCGCTGAGAATGGACAAACCTGAATTGGCAGTATCTAGTGTTGCTTTACTTAAGTCACTTACTTGGACTTCTGTCTACGGTTTTTTAGCGGAAGGCTACTTAACCTTTTCTCAGCAAAAATTTGATCAAGCAGAAGCCATGACCAGTCGAGTTTTATCTCTATCTCCACTTCAACCTGATGCACTTATGCTTCAAGGACAGATAGCCCTTGCTAAAAGTAACTTTAAACAAGCAATTACCAGTTTTGAACAATATTTAACAGCTCAACCCTATTCAGGTTTAGTGCAACTATTATTAGCTGATGCATTATTGAAAAACGGCGAAATAGATAAGGCGGAACAGCATGCTGATAAAATCATAGCAAAAATTCAGAATCAACCCTTTGCTAATTATATTAAAGCTAGGGTGAGATCTTTAAAAGGTGATTATCAACAAGCCATTGATCATGCTGAAGTAGCTTTACAAGGAAATTTTAAACAGCAGCAGCTAAAACTGATTGCTGGTGCTAGCGCATTTCAGCTAAAGAATTATGAGCGTGCTTATCATTATTTAACTGCTGTTATGATTTATTTACCTCAAGATCATGTCGCCAGGCGAATGTTGGCTGTAAGCCAATTACAACTGGGTTTAGTGGATGAAATCTCTGAAACGTTAGCTGGGTTTGAATCAGATTCGATCCAAGATGCTGAATTTATCTCATTGTTAAGTATACAACTTTTTGAATTAGGCGCAGTTAATCAAGCAAAAGTATTAGTTAAAAAGTCATCACGAGGTAATAAACCTCAAGATGCCAAGCAAAGTGCTAGAAAGGGCATTTTAAAACTGATGATGAACGATCCCTCAGGGATGGAAGAATTAAAAAATGCGGTGAAGTTTAATCCCAAATTAGTTGAGGCTGAATTAGCCTTAGCATTTGCTGCACTGCAAACCGGAGATATAGCACAAGCGTCAGCTATATCAACTCAGTGGAAAAATAAGTATCCCAATAACCCCGGTGGTTATTATTTAATGGCTAGCATTCAACTCAAAGAAGGTGAACTAGAGAAAGCAAAAAAAACATTAGAGGAGAGTTTAGCTCTAGCGCCAGATAATATCTTTGCCTTAACTGAACTGGTTAAAATTTATAGAAAACAAGGTGATCTGAAGCGGGCTAAAGCACTAGTTACATCTACCCTCAAAACCTATCCTCATAACACACGGGTGTTAAAATTATATTTTGACATATATAGAAGTGACGCCTCGTTAGCAAAAATAAAGGCAATTTATCAGCAAGATAAAAATAATGTAAATTTAGTGGTGTTATATGCTGAGGCTTTGATGACGTTATCAAAAATTGATCAAGGCGTTAATATTTTAACTGATTTTGAAGCTAGCATAAAAACGCCAAAAAAATATTGGCAGATATTGATTATTGCCTATAAACAACTTAATGAGCCAAATAATGAGCAACAGACGCTAGAAAAATGGCGTAAAATTAATCCTTATCATCTTGATCCTATCGTTTTACTCGCCGATTTTTTTGCACAAAAGCGCGAGATGATTCGTGCTTTAGCTGTAGTTAAACAAGGTTTTGAAAATCATAGTGATAATTTAATCTTAAAAATGGTTGAAATGGAGATCTTACTCAATAGTAAACAGGTTAAAGCCGCTAAAACTCTTTACAACGACCTATCAAAGCAATCAATTAATGAAAATTTAAAGCGAGGTATACAAGGGCGTATATTCTTATTGGAAGAGTCCTACCCTGCAGCCATTGAAAAACTTATTTATTTTTATAACACTTACCCAAGTGGTCGACATGCTATTTATCTTGCTATGGCATACCGAGGAAACAACCAAGTAAGCATTGCAACATCAACGCTAGAACACCATTTGTTAACTAACAAAACAGATGATCGCGTTAGGGCTTTTTTGGCTGATTTATATCTTAAAAATGAATCTGATAGCGCATTAAAAAATTATCAAATGTTAGTGAAAACACAACCACAAAACGCTTTAGTCAATAATAACTTGGCTTGGCTTTACATGGACAAAGGCGATATTGATAACGCTTTATTTTATGCCAAAAAAGCCTACTCGCTAACACCTGAGATGGCAGACGTAGTAGATACCTATGCACAAACGCTTTTTAAGTCAGGTAAAAAGCGTCATGCATTAGAACAAGCGGATAAAGCTTATAAACTCTCAGCAGGTAAGAGTGTAGATATAACGCTGCATTACATTGAAGTGCTTATTGCTAATGGACGTAAAAATGAAGCGAGAAAATTGTTAACACAAGTTCAACCTCAAAGTGATGCTCAAAAAGAAAAAGCGAAGACATTACTCGATATGGAATTTAAAAAAATCACAAGGGATTAACATGAACTACTCCAAGATTAATAATAGCAAGCTCATAACCATATTATGTATCACTACAGTACTCTTTGCTTGTTCAGAACAAAAAACAACTCAAGAGTATATTTTGGCCTCGAAAGTTTACATTCATAATATAGAGTATGGTGCCGCTATAATTGAATTGAAAAATGCGGTTCGCCAAGCGCCAAAAGATGCTGAAGCGCGTTATTATTTAAGTAAAGCTCATATTGAGCAAGGCAGTTATGTCAACGCCGAAAAAGAGTTAGAGAAAGCAGACCAGTTTGGTTTTGACATGGCGCTGTTGCTACCCGATTTGGTGTTTATAAAATCAAAGTTAAATAAAGTCGAAGAAGTGTACGCTTTAGTGGAAAATGCAGCGGCTTTAAATGATGAGCAATACACTCTTGTTCTCACTTATGCCGGTATCACCGCACTGAAAAATAAAGAGCTAGAAAAAGCTCAAGATTTTATAGCGCAAGCAAATACCATTAGTGAAGCTTCCCTTTATAGTCAAATGGGCTCGGCTTATTTATACCATGCGCAAAACAACTTTTCCAAAGGTATTGAAATAATTGATAGTGTGTTGGAGGTATCTCCAGAATTTACAGAGGCACTTTTACTCAAAGGTCACTTGTTGTTTTCTTCAGAAAAATTTATCGAAGCCAATGAGGTGTATACCAAGTACAGAAAACGACATAGTCTGGCTAATCACGTTCGTTTCTTTGAAGTAAATAGTTTGATCTTAGCCGGTGAATATCAGGCAGCGGATGAAAAAGTGATCGAGTTATTGACGCTATTTAAAGATGCGCCACTCGCACTTCAATATAAAGCGCAGATAGAATATCAACAGAAAAATTATAATCAAGCGAAAAAGTATGCCGATATGGTTATTCAACAAGGAGATGAATTTCTTGTGGCAAAAATGATAGCGGGAATAAGTGCCTATCAACTTGGCGATATTGAACAGGCTTACAGTAACCTCATTGGACTAGAGAAATATATTCCAGCCTCACATCCGGTGAAAAAAATACTTGTGGCGATAAAAATCAAACTTGGCTATAACATGGATGCTGTCAATACCTTAAAAGAACTGGAAGGATTAACCGAAGCAGATGCTGAGTTATTTCAATCTTCAAGTATGTTATTGATGAAAGCGGGGGATTTTGATACAGCCAAAGCATTACTTGATAAAGCGTCGAAAGTCGCCCCTAAAAATGCCTATGTAGAAGCACAAAAAGGTATGCTAAAGCTCTATCAAAACGATAAAACAGGGATAGACTCTCTTGAGTATGCTTTAAAACTTGATCCAAAACTTGCAGAGATAGAGCTGTCTTTAGCGATTCAATACCTGGACAATGGGGCAGAAGAAAAGGCGCAATTAATTGCCCAAAAGTGGATAGATTCTCAAAATGATAAAGCATCAGGGTATTTATTGTTGGGTATTATTCATTTGAATAAAAATCGTAATGTTAAGGCCGCAGCTAATTTTCTCAAGGTGTTAGAAGTAGAGCCAGCCAATCACACCGCATTATTTAATTTAGCAATTATTGCCGATGATGCTGCAAGGTCTTCAGACGCAGTAGATTATTACCAACAAGTATTAAGGATATTGCCGGGTCATAAAGGGGCAATCCAGAGGCTAAGTCGACTACAAGTCAAACAACATGATATATCGAGTAACGTGGCGTTTTTAAATGATTTGGTTGACAAACATCCAGATAATATCACCTTGATGTTAGGGTTGGCGCAAAATTTACGTTTAAATAACGAGCTAAAAAAAGCGATCAGTCTTTTGGAAAAAGTGAAGGATAAATCTCATTTCTCACAAACGTATTGGACTATTTTAGGGGATAGTTATCTTCAAGAAAAAAATACGATTAAAGCTAAGACCAGCTTTGATAAAGTACTTGATATCAATGAAAATAACTATGTGGCTCATCTACGAATAATCGGCATCTACGAGTATGAACGTCAATATCAGCTAGCCCTCGATTATACGCTCAAATTATTAGAAAAATTTACTGATAATACACAATTATTAATCCTTAAAGCTAATTTTGAATTGTTAACGGGTAAAATCAACGCCGCTAAGCAAACGGTGGAGTATCTTCAAGTTAAGGGGATTAATCACCATCTTATTAATAAATATGTGGCAGAATTAGCTTTAACCGAAAAAGATTATGTAACCGCCATAGATAATTTCAATGAACTTTATGAAAAAAAACCAACCGCACTCAATGTGATGTTATTAGCCAGGGCATTGAAATTTAATGGTCAAAAAGACGAAGCCACACAGACATTGGAGACTTATCTTGCCAGGTCAATAAAAGATCATCAAGTAAGGATGTTATTAGCTGAGTTATATATGCAGTTTAATGATGAAAAGGCGATCAAGCATTTAGAAATAATTAATCAAAGTGAAAAAAATAATGTGGTGGTGTTAAACAATTTAGCTATGTTAGAGATGCGACGTGCAAGGCCACAACAAGCATTACAGTATGCTGAAAAAGCCTTTGAGTTAAAATCAAATATTCATCAAATATCGGATACCTATGGCTCTATACTAGTCATGGTTAAAGATTTCGATACCGCGATGACGGTATTAGAAAATGCTATTAAACAAGGTAGTAAAGAGGGGAGCACCTATGTCAATTTAGCTAAAGCATACTTAGCTACAGGCAATAATGGTAAAGTTAAAGTATTGTTAAGCTCTATTAAAGATAAAACCTTATATTCTAAAATAGAGGCGTTACTGTAACAAATGAGTCGTGATTTTTTCAATAATAAGTGAACATTAGTATTGTTAGATAAGACAAGGATATGCTGTTTATAAAGGAAATTTCACTTGATAATAAGTTGGGTTTTTGAATGTTATAGGAAGTAAATGATTAACGCCCATGCTGTCAGGTCTTTTTACAGACATCTATTGTAAAAACAAATAAAAGGTCTGTATTTTCATTTTTTTCTTTGAATTCAATTTGTTATATTTGTTGGCATGTCGATTGCTCTATTCCAAAGACATTAGATGATTTTATTTAAAATAAGGAAATACAGATGAAAAAATTATTAATAGCCGGCGCTTTAGTCTTATCTAGCGTTGGTGCTTCTGCGGCAACGTTATCTGCTGGTGGAATAACTTGGGATGATAACACAACAGGTCCAGGTGGTATTGCAATGCAAGCCAATTTTCAACAGTGGTTCACGGAAACAGCAACATCGACAGATAATAACGGTACCGCTGATTTGACTGATGACTATCAACGCGTTGTTTCTGATACTGCGGTAGCTGGTGCTTTTGGTAAAGAATTAGTCGGTCTTGGTGAATTCTATAGTTTTGCTGATGGCAGAGCACCCGCAGGTCCACCCTCTTTTTGTGTGACAGCAGGATGTGAACTGACTTTTGCCTTTGGTGGTTTAGTGGTGAATGGTTTGACGGGGGGAGGGGTGCCTACTTTTGATATCAGTGCGGCTTGGTTTAATGTTTACATTCATCAAACTCCTGATTTTGATGGAATAGGGGTTACAGATACTACCTTATCTTCTACGGCTCACACAAAATTTGCTGAAGCGCAAAATGGTACCTTATGGGGAGCATTCGATTTCGCTTCTTTTGATTTAGATGGAACTATTTTAGGTGGCGAATCAGAGGCTACTCTAGAAATCCGTACGAATGCAGGTTTAGGATTAGCAGACGTTCAAAGTGCTTTAGATTACAATACGGCACTGGCTGATCTTGGTTTCACTGCTGGCGCAACCTTCCTTAATAGCCTTTATACCAATGACGGTAATGGTCAATTTGCCAATGCTGTGCCAGAGCCTACTTCATTAGCTATTTTAGGGTTAGGTTTATTAGGATTGGCGGGCAGTACTCGTCGTAAAAAAGCTTAATACGGATTTTAAATTAAGTGATAAAACACCTCTTCTTAGAGGTGTTTTTTTATAAAAATCCCGACCTTAAATCAATATGATTGTGTAATATTAGTTGTAATCATAGATCCACTTTTAATGCAGCACTGATGGCCCTTTAACTTAATATTCAATTGATTTTAATGATGTTTTTATGTAATTGTGTTGACTAGTTAGTTAGTTAGTTAGTCAGTCGAAAGCAGAGCCAGTGATCGACACCTTGTTAATAAGGGTGTTCATACCTTTTTTCTCAAGCATAAAGATATAGCACATAGGATGCAGCTAAAGTAGATCTCGTCAACAACATTGACTTTTTCTCTTATTTTACCAAAGGCATGGCATTAATCATGGTGTAAGCTCTCAAACGTTTGACCAAGTGCATGTTGGGACTAGTTAAAAACTGTTGAGAAAATTCACCTGTATCAATTTCTTCAATGGCACAGAGTATTTCCCCCTATACTATTTCTTATACCCTTTCCTATATTTTTCCCTATAATAATGAATGACAGGGGTAACTGTTACTCTAATCCTACTTGTACAAGACCAATAAATAATTGATTTAAGCTATTGACAATGCATAGTAATAAAGACATTTTATTTTACAGTATTTACTTTTCATCATATAAACAACAGGAACTTAGCTGTGGCTAGTACTCTTTTTAACTCAACCCCATTCACCACTGAACAGCAGCTAACTCAACGTTTTAATAATGAAATAAAAGCTTTATGGCATAAAGGTACATTTGACTACTTTGCAGGTGTTAATGATACTCGTATTAACTATGCTGCGTTTGTTAAAAATTCATTCGAGAAAAACGCTGAGATAAACAATGACAATAGAAGGTGTGTAGTCATTGTGCCAGGAAGATCAGAAGGTTATTTAAAATACCAAGAACTGACTTTCGATTTATATCAACAAGGTTATGACATATTTATTATTGATCATCGTGGTCAAGGATTATCAGAGCGACTATTACCTAATCGCCATAAAGGTTATGTTGACTCATTTGATGATTATAGTGCAGATTTACATGTGTTTATTGAGCAAATTGTCAGTCAACACTGCCCTGATAAACCTTATTTACTGGCACATTCTATGGGCGGTATTATTGCGGCTCGTTACTTACAAAAACATCCTGAAGCCATTAAAGCCGCAGTATTATCGTCTCCGATGATAGCCATTAATGGTGGAGGATTTCCTAAGTGGCTAACAAAAGTGTTAATTAATAGCGCAGAACAATTAAATCAGTGGTTGTCTAATGAGGCTTGGTACTTTTTAGGGCAAAGCGATATCAAAGAAGAGGTCTATCAGGTCAAAAACTTTAGTAATAACCCATTAATGCAATCGCAAGTACGCTATCAAAAATTTACTCAACTCTACCAATCAATACCCGAAATACAACTCGGCGGGGTAACCGTGCATTGGTTAGCACAAGCTTTAAAAGCCGAAAATGAGGTGTTTGACCATCTTAAAGCATTAGTCACACCCACGTTAGTATTACAAGCAAGTGCTGATAGCATTGTGGATAATTTTGCTCAAGATAAATTTTGTCTACAACTTAATAAACATCATCCTAAATCATGCCCCAATGGTCGGCCTATTGTTATTGAACATGCGCGACATGAATTATTTTTTGAAGCGGATCAATACCGAGCCCAAGCCATTCAACACATGCTCACTTGGTTTGATGAAAATTAGAACGCAGCTTTATTATGCACTCCTTGGTTTGGCACAACAGATGTAGGGTCATGATGAATAAATACCTCACAAGGGGCTAATGCTTGAGTGATTTCTTCTTCTATACTCTCACCGATACTATGCGCTTCTAGCAAGGATAAATTTTCATCAAGCTCTAAATGAAATTGGATAAAACGATGCGGCCCAGCTTGCCGAGTTCGCAGTTCGTGCAAGCCTAGGGCTTGATCATGTTTTAGTATTATTTCTTTAATTTGCAGTAACTCTTGAGCTGATAATTCATGGTCCATTAAATGATAAACACTGACCCAAACAATTTTTCCAGCACCAAACATCAAAAACAAACCGACTAGCATAGTAAATACACCGTCTGCTTGTAACCAATAGCCTTGGCTTAAAATGATCGCTGCCAAAACACCAAGATTGAGCAATAAATCTGACTGATAATGTAAGGCATCGGCACTGATGACAACTGACCCTGTTTTATTAATCACAACACGCTGAAATATCACTAAAGCTAAAGTAAATATTATGGCTAAAACGGTTATCCAAATACCCACTTCAGATTGCACGATAGGGTGTGGTTTTATTATTCGATCAACACCATGGAATAACAACAAGGATGCTGAGCCTAAAACAAAAGCAGCTTGTATTAAACCAGCTAAACTCTCTGCCTTACCATGGCCAAATTTATGTTCCTCATCAGCGGGTGCTAAAGCGAATCTTAAAATAATCACATTCATTAACGAGGCAAATAAATCAAGCATAGAGTCGGTGGTTGAAGCCAGCATTGCACTAGAGTCGGTAACCAACCAGGCATAGAGCTTAATGATGACTAATAACAATGCTACACTTGTTGAGGCAAACGCGGCAAAACGAACCCAATAAGCATAATGTTCAGTTTGGTTAGTAGATGGAGCCACTGAGAATCCTTGTCAGGTTGAATTTTTATTATTTGTTAGTGCTATTACGGGTATAATACCACTACTCTTTATTATCTTGTGATTTTGTTATGTTAGACGTCGTGCTTTTTCAACCACAAATCCCACCCAATACTGGCAATATTATTCGTTTATGTGCAAACTCAGGTTTTAGATTACATTTAATTGAGCCTTTAGGGTTTGATTTTGATGATAAAAAATTACGCCGTGCGGGGCTTGATTATCATGAATTTACCGCTGTTATTCGACACGAAAATTTTACCGCGTTTGTCAAAAGCCAGCAGCCGAAGCGTATTTTAGCCATTACCACTAAGACCTCAAATTTCTATGGTAATGTTAGCTTCACTAAAGGGGATTATTTATTATTTGGCTCTGAAACCAAAGGATTGCCAGAGGAGGTTCGTCAGCAAATTCCTGATGAAGATAAAATTAGAATACCCATGCTCAAAGACAGCAGAAGCATGAACTTATCTAACGCGGTATCAGTAATAGTATATGAAGCATGGCGTCAATTAGGTTTTCCTAATGCGGTTTAAACGTTTACCTTAGGAGATTAAAAAATAAGAGAACAGGAAAAGAGAGAAAAGCTAAACACATTGTGTTCTTTTTATAGTGTTATTTATGCGCAAAAATCAGCGTTAATTTGCGGAAAAAACTTTATCTTATTCCACTTTTCGTTCACGTGAAAGTAAATCGCCAGCCGCTAATCTTGCCTCTTTATCACAATAAAGTACTTGATAAACCTGTTCAACAATAGGCATTTCAACACCCATGCGCTTAGCTAACATATAAACCTCTTTGGTATTGCGATAACCCTCAACAACTTGGCCAATATCGGCCATAGCTTTTTCAACAGTTACACCGTGACCTAAGGCCAGACCAAATCGACGGTTGCGTGATTGATTATCTGTACATGTTAATACCAGATCACCCAACCCTGCCATGCCCATAAATGTCGCAGGCTCTGCTTTGAGAGTTAAACCAAGACGAGTCATTTCTGCAAGGCCTCGAGTAATTAAGGCCGTACGTGCATTTGCACCAAAGCCAATACCGTCTGCCATCCCTGCGGCTATAGCAATAACATTTTTAACAGCACCGCCAAGTTGAATACCGATAAAATCGTTATTACTGTATACCCTAAAGTTTTTACAGTGTAATAGGTCTGAGATTTCTTGGACAAAATCATCATCAGTAGAAGAGAGGGAAATTGCTGTAGGTAAACCTGCCGCCATTTCTTTGGCAAATGTAGGTCCTGATAAAACCGCTAATGAAATTTCATCACCTAAGATTTTACGTGCAACTGTGTGGAGTAAATCACCTGAATCTGGATCTAGTCCTTTAGTCGCCCAAGCAACTTTGGCATCCGCCAATAGGTAAGGCTTCATTTGATTAAGCATGTCGCCAAAGGCATAACTAGGGACAACCACCAGAATATTTTTACTCGCTTGTACCGCTGTCTTTAGATCGACTTCAAGCACTAAACTTTCGGGGAAATGACTACCTGGTAAATACTTTTCATTGCCGCCAGAGGCAACCATTTCAGCAATATGTTGGCTATCTCGTCCCCAGAGCACTGTTTTATGGCCATTTCTTGCCAAACAAATAGCTAAAGCAGTACCGTAAGATCCTGCGCCGAGTACCACTATATTTTTATCAATACTACTCATAGATTGACTCAAATTTAATGAGTTTCAGCACCTTCAGGGGCACCTTTAGCTTCTAAAGCGCGTTGCTTAACATAAGAAGCAAATAGAGCTTCAAAGTTTACTGGTGCTAGGTTCAATTGTGGGAATGAGCCACGGTTCACTAAATTAGCGACAGATTCACGAGCATAGGGAAATAATGTCGTTGGGCAAAATGCGCCTATAGTATGAGCCAGTGCAGCTTCTGGTAAGTTACCAATAGTGAATATACCCGCTTGCTGTACTTCTGCTAAAAAAGCTGTTTGACCTTCAATAATTGCTGTAACTGTTACTGCTAATATAACTTCATAAGTGTTATCAGCAAGTTTATTAGAGCGGGTATCTAAATCTAATTTAATTTCAGGCTGCCAGTCTTGTTGAAAAATGGCTGGAGAATTGGGTGTTTCAAAAGAGACATCTTTGGTATAAATTCGTTGAATGGCAAATTGTGGCCCTGCTTGCTCTTCATTTGTCTTTTCGTTTGTTGCTTCGTTGGTTTGGTTTTCATCAGACATTTGGATAATTCCTGTTTAGAATTTTAATAATTAGTTAGCTAATAATACGCTTTAATTGTTTGGCACAAGTAGGAGGTCGAGTTGCTTTTGGTAGTTAAGCGCATATAACTCATCACAGCCACCCACGTGTTTATCATTAATAAAAATTTGTGGAACGGTAGTGCTACCATTGCTGCGTACAATCATTTGAGGGCGTAGTTCTGGATTTTCATCAATTTTAATCTCTCGATAAGTGACTGACTTTTGTTCCAATAATGCTTTTGCTCTCACACAATAAGGACAATAAGTTTTACTGTATATTTCTACTACTGGCATTTAATACTCACTTTGTTACTTTTGTGTAGTTGGTAAACCAGCGGCTAACCAAGCATTCATGCCACCTTTAAGCAAATTAACCTGACTAAAGCCTGCTTTTAATAATTGATTCGCTACTTTCGATGCAGTCATTCCTGCTGTACATACAACAATAATGGGTTTGTCTTTATGTTTTTCAAGACTTACAAAGTCATTATTATTTGCTTTCTCAGGAGAAAAGTAGATTGAGTCAAGAATGTGACTGGTTTTATAGTCTTTTTCAGCTCGAATATCTACCACTAAACCATCACTTTTATTCACTAAAAAAGTCAATTCTTGTGGGGTTATTTGTTTGATAGGTGATAATTTTATTTTAATGCTAATAATTATAATCATCAAGACAATGGCAGCCCATGCAGCACTTAGCATTGGATGATTATTCGCAAGGGTAATTAATTGTTCCATAGGATAAGAGGTTCTCTAATAAGGTTAATTCAAAACTGGCACAGTATACATGCTAGTTGTGCATAAATATAGGTTGGCAACTATAGGATATAATTTGGAGTTTGCTTTGTAATATAACATTGTTCAAACAGTAAATTTAGCCTGGTAGAGCATTGTGATTGTAATAAATCTCAGTGTACAATGCCTCTGAAACATTTCAAAAAAGTAAAGGAAAGGATAATGCCAAACAAGAAGTCGATGGTTCTGGTCATATTGGATGGTTGGGGATATAGAGAGGATAGTGAGTCGAACGCTATTTTTCATGCTAAAACTCCAGTGCTCGACAATTTAAAAGCACATTATCCTAATATGCTCATCGGCACTTCAGGTATGGCAGTAGGCTTGCCCGAAGGACAAA
This sequence comes from Colwellia sp., assembly GCA_034111045.1. GTDB lineage: Bacteria > Pseudomonadota > Gammaproteobacteria > Enterobacterales > Alteromonadaceae > JALJPB01. Next base: position 16,497 of record JAWUYA010000004.1, read on the forward strand.
TGGGTAATTCAGAAGTTGGCCATGTTAACTTAGGTGCTGGCCGTGTCGTCTATCAAGACTTTACACGCATTACCAAGGCTATTGACGACGGTGAGTTTAAAACTAATCCTGCACTTTGTAATGCGGTAGACAAAGCCTCGGTTAATAACAACGCCATACACATTTTTGGCTTATTATCGCCCGGTGGTGTTCATAGTCATGAAAATCATCTTATTGCGATGATTGAGTTAGCCAAAGCTCGTGGCGCTAAAAAAGTTTACTTGCATGCATTTTTAGATGGTAGAGATACTCCCCCTCGTAGCGCAGAAGCTTCACTTATCAAAGTTAACGATGCCTTTAACGCACTTTTTACCGAGCAAGAAGACTCAGGGCAAATAGCCTCAATCATTGGTCGTTATTATGCAATGGATAGAGATCAACGTTGGGATAGAGTTGAAACCGCTTACAACTTAATGGTTTCTGGACAAGCTGATCATCAATACATGAATGTAGTTGAAGCACTAGCAAGCGCCTACCAAAGAGGTGAAAATGACGAGTTTGTTAATGCCTCTGCTATCTTAGATCCCCAAGGTAATACTATTGAAGTTAACGACGGCGATGCAATGATCTTTATGAATTTCAGAGCAGACCGCGCGCGCCAATTTACTCGCTGTTTCACCGATAAAAACTTTAACGATTTTAAACGGAATAAAGTCCCTTTATTAAGTGACTTTGTGATGTTGACGGAATATGCTGCTGACATTGAAGCAAATTGTGCATTCTCGTCCAACAAATTAGAAAACGTACTCGGTCAATGGTTAGAAAAAAACAATAAAACACAACTTCGTATTTCTGAAACAGAAAAATATGCACACGTGACTTTTTTCTTCAGTGGAGGCAAAGAAGACAAATTCATCGGTGAAGAACGTATTTTAGTGCCGTCACCCAAAGTGGCGACGTATGATTTGCAACCTGAAATGAATTCAAAAATATTAACCGATAAATTAGTTGCCGCTATTGAAAGTGGTATTTATGACTTTATTGTTTGTAACTATCCAAATGGAGATATGGTAGGCCATACGGGTAATTTTGATGCGGCAGTTAAGGCGTGCCAAGCTGTAGATAAAGCGATAGGAAGAGTCGTTGCTGCATTAGAAAAAACGGGCGGAGAATGTTTAATTACTGCCGATCATGGTAACGCCGAACAAATGGTGAATAATGAATCCGGTCAAGCCCATACTGCACATACCTGTGAGCCTGTACCTTTAATTTATGTTGGTAGAAAAGCTAACGCTGCGGCGCAGGGAACGTTAAGTGATATATCGCCAACATTATTAAAGTTGATGGGTCTAGAGCAACCCCCAGAGATGACTGGTTCAGTATTGATGCAGTTAACGGATTAATTGTCCATTAATACGCTGTATTTTATCCGATCACAACTAGGCCGTTTATTCTGCATGGCATTTGGCATTATTGCTATTTTGTCATATGCAACTTTCGCCACTGCTCAACCAGCAAATGAAAAGGCAACCGATAAAAATTTATCTTCGATTCAGCAAGCGATAAAAAAACAAAAAACAACAATAACGCAGTTTAATAAAGAGCATAGAGCGTTAGAAAAAAAATTAAAAACTGATGATATAGCTATTGGTAATGCGGCTAAGGCTATTAATAAGACTAGCGGAGAGTTGACACAAACAAATAAAAAAATCACTGAATTAGAAAAAGAAAAAATTGCATTAATCACTAAAAAGCAGCACCAAGAAAAATTATTAGCCCAACAACTAAGAACCGCCCATAGTAGTGGTCATCATGATTATATTAAGTTGATATTAAATCAAGAAAATCCTGCAAAAGTACAAAGAACGCTCACCTATTATAATTATTTAAATGTGGCAAGAATTAAAGAGATTGATCAATTTCAACTTACCTTGAGTCAATTACTTGAAGTCACCACTGAACACCAAGATAAAGTAATCCATTTAAAGCTATTAAAAGAGCAACAAAATCAACAAAAAGTAACGCTACAAGTAAGCAAAGTAAAGCGGGCAAAAACATTAATCGCTTTAAGTAAAGAGTTATTAAGTTCTCAGCAACGATTAACCCAACTTGAGTCTGAAGAAGTCAATCTCGTTAAAGCCCTCAAACAACTCGAATCATTAGTAAAATCAAAAATTTACTTAACAGGCTTAAGCAAGCTAAAGAAAAAGTTAAAATGGCCAGTTAAAGGTAATCTAGTCCATAGTTTTGGTAACAAAAAACAAGGTTACCTTAAGTGGAAAGGTATTTTAATGACTGCCCCTCAGGGGCGTCAAGTACAATCTATTTATAACGGAACCGTATTGTTTGCCGACTGGTTAAAAGGTTATGGATTAGTGACAGTCATTGACCATGGCGATGGTTACATGAGTTTATACGGTCATAATCAAACGTTATTAAAAAATGTGGGTGACAGGGTAGAAAGTGGCGAGCCTATCGCATTAATTGGTCAAAGTGGTGGTCAAAGCCGTCCCAGTCTTTATTTTGAAATTCGTTACCGCGGTAAAGCCGTCAATCCCAAATTATGGTGTAAAAGATAAGCGTGATGTCAATAAATCAATGGCATATTAACATCGATTTTTTGTCAATGAACTGATAATGTTCTTAATATAAACAATAATAAATAGTGGTTTTTGTGATCAATACTTTTAAATTCTTTTGTCTTACTTTTATTCTATCATTTTCGCCTTTATCTATAGCAAAACAAGATCGCGTCGCCATTGTTATTGACGATATTGGTTACCGCTTCAGTGACGCTAAAGCCCTTGAGTTGCCTGGCAGTGTAACCTATTCAATTTTACCTCATACCCCTTATGGAAAAACATTGGCATTAAGGGCTAACAAACAAAACGATGATGTGCTTTTACATATTCCAATGGAGTCATTAAATGGCAAATCTTTAGGCCCAGGCGCTTTAACATCAAACATGTCGAAACAGGGTATTTATCAGAGCTTAGCCGCTTCATTTGAAGAGATTCCTTTTGCGATAGGTATTAATAATCATATGGGTAGTCGATTAACTACCCTGTATCAACCTATGGCTTGGACAATGAGTTTTCTCAAAGAGAATCACCTCTTCTTTTTAGACAGTAAAACCAGTAGAGACTCTCAAGCCGAACAAGCGGCAATAGACTCTGGCGTGCCAGTACTTAACAGGCATGTGTTTTTGGATAACGAACTAAGTGATCAATACATTGAACAACAGTTTAATTTACTCATTGCTAAAGCTCACAGTAATGATTTTGCGATCGCGATTGCTCACCCTCACCCAGCAACGGTTAAAAATTTAACCCGGCTTATTCCATTGTTAAAAGCACAAAACATTGTGTTAGTGCCGTTATCTGATTTTTATATTGATAAAAGCCTCAAGACTGTTGCTCTCAACACTACTGAATAACGATATGAGCAATGCTAGATATTATTTTTAGCCATTAATTCATGTAGATATTTTACTGGTATAGCATAAGTAATACCACTAGGATGACTAATCACAGCCTCTTTGCTTTCTTGAACAAATACTTTATTGATAATGCCTAATACTTCACCGGTATTCATATCATACATTGCACTGCCACTATTCCCTGGATAGGCTGTCGCATCAAGTTGATAGACCATATAAGGGTTACGCATTTTTTTTAACATTTGAGGGCTAATCTGTTCAGAGCTAACCACAGGGATAATCACAGGAGTGATACTGGCGATGATACCGCGATGAGTCACAGGGTATAACCCTAAAATACTACCAATAGGAAAGCCTGTAAAGGCGATATAACTTCCCTCTCGATGATAATCGCTGCTTGCCAATATAAAAGCGGGTAACGGCGCACCAGAAATTTTAAGTATAGCCAAGTCATGATAATTATCACGGGCAACAATAGTCGCTTTTCTCACAACCGCATTTTTACCCGTGCCAATAAAAACAGCCATTTTTTCCAATAATTCCGGCTCTAAATATTGAGGTAACACGTGATTGTTAGTGACTATATGAAGACCATCAGCAATAACAAATCCTGTGCCGTTTAGACTGTTTTTTGGCCTTCCTGTAGGTGTATGAAGGCCAACACCAACGACAGATGTTTTAACTTTTGCTATTACATCGCCAAGCTCCGCTTTTGCTTCACTTATCGATACCGTTAATAGAATTAATAAAAATCCCTGTAAAATTGTCATCGCCTTTACCTTTTATGTTTAGTGAAGATCGTTTAAATAAACTATCGTTAAGTTTACCTTAATTTAAGCAAATATCTATTTCGCAAATAATGCTTTTATTGTCCATACTTATCAATAATATTAACCCGTGTTGAGTTATTTACTCTCCGCCCTTTTATTCAATATAAGCGAGTCACTGGAGACTGAATGACAATAAAAATAATTCCTATATTTGCTGGTGGCGGTACTCGATTACCTGCACATCTTGGTGTGTTAAAAGCCCTTAGCGAGCTTGATATAGCTTTTGATCATTTAGTCGGTGTATCTGGGGGTAGCATCATTGCCAGTTTATATGCATCAGGCTTAACCCATAGCGAAATGAGAGAAATAGCACTAAATACTAATTATAATCAATTTAGGGAGTTTTCACTGTTGAAGTTAATCCGACATGGCGGTTTAAGCTCTGGTGATGTTTTTGAACAATGGGTAGACAATCATCTTGAAGGGAAAACATTTTGTGAATTAGATAAAAATCTCCATATTGTTGCAACCGATGTCACCAAAGGCAAACCTGTCATTTTTAACCGTGAAAAAAACCCCAATATGAAAGTATCTCAAGCGGTACGTTTTTCGATGTCAATCCCGCTGGTATTTAGTTTTAAAACCTTTGAAAATTGCATCATTGTTGATGGCAGTATTCTTGCCGAGGAAGCTCTGCATCAAGATTGGGATCATGAAGGTACGCCAATATTATGTTTTAGATTGCGAGGTGAGCATCAAAATGATGAGTTAAGTGTTAAAGGCTTATTTCCTATTTTCAATTATGTGACATTGCTTATCAGAACCTTCATGACAACAATTTCTCGCGAATATATTAACGAATCTTTTTGGCATAATACGATTATCATTAATACGGGAGAGTGTTCAGCGGTTGACTTTACAATGGACAGTAAGAAGAAGCAGAGGCTTTATGAAATTGGTTATGATACCGCTATGGACATTATTCCGTTAAAGATAAAAAACTGAGTAATTACTGACCAGTAAATAAAAAAATAGAGGCAAAAAGTGACTTCCATCAATGTTCGTTAACGTTATCGCTAACGGCTTTGATAACTTAGTACTTGCTTGAGATCATGGCAGAGCGATTTATTTAGATAAATCTCTTAAGAAAGTTGGCTGTTTTTTGCAACAGCATCACAAATTCTGTTTATGTTCCAATCAACCCCCGTACTAAATTTACCCCAAGTTCAACATATATAAATGAGTGTGAAATTAAATGACTAGTCACCGATACCGGAGGCTTTCATCCAATATTGCCACAACCCAACCCCCTAGTTTGACTTATATAATACTCGCAGATGGGGATGATGGCATCAATAAAACCATCAATGAAGGCATCAATAAAGGCATTAAGAAGATTAATATAATTTCATTGAAAGCTTTCATTCCAGAGGGTGAAAATGATTTATCTAAGAAGAACACGGCCGATGAACCGATGATGTGGCCGCCATAAGTTATACTTCTGGTGGTCAGGGAAAGCCAAAAGGCGTAGTACTTATGTGAGTAAAATTATTGATAAAAAACGTCCAGACAAACAACTTATTAAATTTGTGATGGTGGATTACATCACCACCTTTCTAATTTGGGTGATTTTGGTCAAGTTATTAGCATGAATTATCCGGTAGCCATTGGTAATATAATCTTGTCAGCCGATACTTAATGAGTCACTGAAATGGAAAACCACTATCGTTGGCGACTTTATCTCCCACTTGGTGTTAGCGGACAAAGTTACTTTACCTAAAGTTATAATTGGTAATTATGTTGTTGTTTATCAACTCTGTGCGTATGGAGCCTCTGCAAGCCTAAAAGACTATTTGAGCCAGCAAACAGTGAGAGACATATACTTTAAGGCCATGCAGAAAATTATACTGTTGATTTATAAATAAGTTAATTACGGTTATTTTCTATTGGCGTCTATAATTGTCATCAGTAGTCAAATTCGCTGTTCTGGACTCAAAAAATGACAGAATATTCCATTGCCAAAAATTTTTGCCAGTACTTTCAGATTAAGTTTGCTAGTACAAAGCAGTTAAGGCGAGAAGCTTTTAAGATTCGATATGGTGTTTACAGTCAAGAGCTCGGCTGGGAGCCTGAAAACCCATTAAAGATGGAAACTGATGAATGTGATGACTACGCTTATCATTGCTTAATAGAGCACAAACGCACAGGTGGTTATATAGGATGTGTTCGTCTGCTTATTCCTCCAGTGCAACAACCAGAGCAGCCACTTCCCTTTGAACAAAACTGCTTGCATACCGCCAAGGCAGAAATAATAGATTCGACCAAGTTAGCAAGAGGAAGTTTTGGCGAAATATCGCGTCTTGCTGTCTTAGCTTCATTTCGTCGACGTGAAAAAGAAAAAAAGGCACCTTTTATCATAAATAGAATAAATCCTGAAACAATTTACACTGAAGATGAGCGCCGAAACTTCCCCAATATAGCTATAGGGCTTTACATTGCAGCTGTGTCATTAGCCGATATTTGCAATCATTCAGGTGCTTTTGTAATGATGGAACCCAGGTTAAATAAGCGTCTAATTCGATTTGGTTTACCTTTTGAACAAGTAGGTGAAATCATGGAATATCACGGCCAAAGAGCGATGTTTCATTTACCTCGTAGAGGATTTTCTGCATTGCTCAACAGCGAATTAAAAAAACTGTATGACGCCATATATCAAGACTTACTTAGTCAAATTTCATTAATACCATTTTCTAACTCTTCAGACAGGTAAGTTCATTTATAACGGTGACACTTATTATCATAAAAGGCGGCATCTAGATGACAGATTGCATATCTCGCGTGGCACAAGTACTCAATAAGCAAGCTTTATTACTTTCAAAAAAAGAGGAACTAGTGCCATACATTAGAGGTACAGAGGGCTTTATTAATAAGGGTTCTGAAGGTATAGTCGCCGTAGTAAAACCCTACAATAGTGAGGATGTAGAGTCATTATTGAAACTTGCTAATGAACTCTCTTCAACACCCAAATTGCGCTTTACTATTAATCCTATAAGCACAGGGTTAAATTGGGGATATGGCACTAGTCAACCACCAGTGTGTAATTCTAGCGTTATTATTCTTGATTTATCTTCTTTAACTAGCATTGTTGAATTCACTTCGGATCTAGGGCTAATAACGGTTGAACCAGGAGTCACACAAAAACATCTGAGTGAATTTTTAATCAGCCAAGGCGATGAGTTTATGGTCCCAGTAACGGGTGCTGGACCCAGCTGCTCAATTATAGGCAATGCTATTGAAAGAGGTTACGGTATAACACCAAACACAGACCATTTTGGTGCGGTAACTGCAATTGAAGGATACTGGGCTAATGGCTTAAAATATACATCAGCTATTAACGAGTTAGATCAATCACAAGTGAAAACTGTCGACAAAACCTATAAGTGGGGATTAGGACCATACCTTGATGGTTTATTTACTCAATCAAATTTTGGTGTGGTAACCAAAATGACTATAAGGCTCGCAAAAAAACCTAAAAAATTTGTTTCTTTTATCATTCAAGTTCCCAAAGATAGTGTTATGGAAGATGCCATTTATTTGATCCAAAAAGTGTTATCCGATTACCAAGGAATTGTTGGCTCAATCAATCTAATGGATAAAAGGCGGCTACTCTCAATGCTTGCTGATAATCCATCACCCGGCGAACATAGAGTTATGTCGGATGACTTAGTCACCTCACTCAGTGATTCACTCGAAATTCATAGTTGGACGATTATGGGGAGTATTTATGGAACTATGGGGGTCGCTAAAATAGTTAAAAAAGAAATCAAACAAATTTTCAATCAATTAAATTGTCATCAAATATACTCTGATAGTCTCATTTTTACTATGGCAAATATTGCCATTAAATGGGTACCTAAATTTTTATTCAAGCACATCTCTCAGTTGTCTATCGCAAAAAAACAATTAGCATCCTTTGAGCGCGGTAAAGAAATAATGCTTGGCCGCCCTAATAAAATGGCATTAAAGTTAGCATACTGGCGTCATAAAGATGCCAAGGTCATAAAACAAGCAGACTTTTCTCCAGCAAAAGATGGCTGCGGTTTATTATGGTATGCACCCTTAATTACTATGAATCCTGCCATCATGAGAGCATACGTAGAGTTTATAAGAAAAACATGCCCTAAATACAATATTGAGCCTTTAATTACATTTACCAATTTAACGTATGATTGTGTTGATAGCACCATTCCCATAATTTTTGATCTATCTAATCCTCAAGCAGTTGAAGATGCGCATAATTGCTTAAAAGATTTAGTGCTTAATGGATTAAAACTAGGTTTTGTTCCTTATCGCTTAAATGTAGATCAACAGCAGTGGTTACTCGATGCTAATTCACCATTTTGGCAAACGACAAATAAAATTAAATCGGCAATAGACCCTAACCGCATATTAAGCATTGGCCGGTATAATCCGCAGCAAAGTAAGCGTTTGGCAAAGGGCATCTAAACAAGGAATGTAAATCAAGTTACGTTAAGGCATTATTGGGATTAATTGATGAGAATGACACGCAGCCACTAAGCATTAACACAGAGTAGTGATTTCACAAAGTAATGTAGTCGTTGAAAGAGAGAAACAAAGCCTAATATTTGAAAATCATTTAATCAATTTTTTTGTATTAACGCATCATGAAGAGTAGCTCTCGCTGTCAGAAATAGCGCTAGTCAGAGCAAAACGATGGTTATCAATGAAAGATTAAAAAAATACACGTTATGAAAGGATAGTAGGCTTAGCTAATGATGAATGAAAATATTTTCGTCATTTTACTTTCCACTGGCTGACCATCTATCTTTGCTGGATGAAAAGCCCATTTTCTCATGGCTGTTTTAATTGCATTGCGGAAATAACCTATTTTATTTTGCTGTTCAAATTCAATATTCTTAATCTGCCCTGACTCATCTATAGTAAAATGAACATGTACCTCAAGTTCTAGGCCTTTACGTTTTGCACTAGAAGGGTACTCAGGGTCTATCGCACTAATGATTTTTGCTTTTTCTTGTAAGGGCGATAAATCAATATTACTTTCATCTATACCTGTTTTTTGGGTTTTTTGTGCAAGAAGTGATAAATTCATCATGCTATTTGTAGGACTAAACTGTTCATCCATCGATGAATTTGGTTGAAATTCATCGATAAGACTTAACTGAGATTCAAGCGTGTTTTTATCCAATATATCGACGTTAGCCACTGTAGGGTTATTTAATTGCGTAAGTGGAGCTGAATAGTCGTTATTCGGCGCAGACAAATAACGACTTAAGTGAGTGTTTCGAAAACTAAAGGTTGATATAGGCAGCTGTTCAGTGGCAGCATTTTCAATCAATATTTTAGTTTCAGAGTATTCTGTAATTAGTGCCATTACATTGTTTGAGTGAGTAACCATCGCTATTGATTTTTTTTCTCTCCGATGAGTCTCTATTTGCTCTTGAGTGATAGATGAGTTTATTGTTGATAAAGTATTCAAAATATTATGAGCTGATGCAGTCAGTTGCTTACTCATATCGAGTTTTAATGCAGGCGCTTGATTTTCAAGGTCAATATTGTTTACCCAAGTAGCCGTTACTAAGAGACTCTGATTTATCGTTGGACGCTTAACCGGTATAAGAGGGTGAGGGTAACTTGCTCTACTTGTTAATACTTGACTGGCAACTGTCATTTTAGTCATGGATGATTGTTTAGAGTTTATAGAGCTCATAAACGCGGGAATTATTTTTTGATGATTCACTCCTATGTCAAATATCCCGAGCGTGAACAGTTGCTGTGTGCTAAACGTTAAAAGTGACAAAATTAGCGCTGTTGCTGCCATCCATTTGCCGAGGTCATTACTTGGTGTGCAGTGGTGATCGACTAAACGAACAACACGCTGTTTCAAATCACCACCGGAGGCTGCCATCGCCATATTTGGAATTGTATGGTGTCTATGTTTACTGCATATCGCTGCTGTGTCGGCTAAAGTGTGGGCATAGGCAATAGCATCACCACAATATTGAACAGCAATATCATCACTACAATATTCACGTTCATTACGCATTTGTTTTGAAATCCATTGTACCGCAGGATGGAAAAATAATAATAAGGCGACCAAGGTTTGCACAAAATTCACCAAATAATCTAGACGGCGTATATGAGCTAGTTCATGTAAAATCAACATTTCAAGTTGGGAGGTGGTTAGCCCACTTAACATACTAGCAGGTAAGAGTATCACCGGCTTTAACCACCCAATCGTCATGGGTACCTCTGTTTTTAATGAAATCAACAAACTAGGTGTTGTTGATAATTGCATTTTTTCAACAAGTTGAATAAATCGGGCAGCAAGTTTATCGTCTGTAGGAATTAAAGACTGCCTAGGTAATTGATTAACCATAAAGACTTCAACCAACAGTTTAATGGTTAATAGCATGACAATGGTTAGCCAACTCACTGAAAGGTAAGGCAGTAACTCAATGATATATTTTGACCAATAAAAACTGTTATTTTGTATACCAGGTACTGCAAAATCAGATAAGGGTAGGCGATGGATTGAATCCGCTAATGTTATGCTAGCTCGTTGAAAAATGAGAGCAAAGGTAATGAAAGGTAAGATCAAGCAACTTAACATTGCTAAAGAAGCATAGGTGTAACGTAATTGAGGATTTTTTTGTGATGTTAATATCAAGGCTAATTTAAGAGCAAGCGCAATAAGGCAACCTTGCCACATAAAATGGATTAAAGTTAACGCTAAACTACTAAAATAAGGATGACTTATTAAGGACTCCTGCATAATATTTTCCAAGGGATTTCCTAGGTCAAATAAACTGGTTTAAGCTTCTAATTCATTAAGCAATTGACGAATATCGGCAATTTCTTCTTGGCTTGTTGATTTATCGAGTGCGCGCATGACTAATTTAGACGTTGAGCCACCAAAGGCTTTATTCACTAGATCTTTTAACAATGAAGATTGCGTTTGAACTTCACTATTGGCGGCAGCATAAACATGAGCACGATTACTTTCATCACGGATAACTAAGTTTTTTTCATGCATAATCTGTAGTATCTTTAATACGGTTGTATAGCCTGTTTTTTGAGTGTTACTCACGACATCATGGATCTGCCTTACGGTTGCCGGGCCCATTTGCCAAAGCACGTTTAACAGCATTAATTCAGCTTCTGTTGGTTTAATATTTTTTATATCGCGAGCCATCTATTTTTCCTTCAGCGCTTACTGTTTATATTTGTTTAAAAGTGAACGAAATAGTGAATACGAATTTTATCGTATCTCTTGACGAATAAATGAGCAACATAAAAATGTGTTATTTATTCTATATTTTGTAACTGCTGCAGATAAAATTTTGTTTTTTTAGGGTAGTTAGTAAAAACGCCGTCAACACCATAAAAAAAACATTTAGCAAGAGCTTCTTCTTTATCAACTGTATATACCCAAACCTTCAATCCACGTCGATGAGCATCATCAACAAGTTGTTGGTTTAATATTGCAATAGAAGGGTTAAAACCTATCGCTTTTAATTGTTGAGCACATTGAGCATAGTTTACAGGGCAAGATGCGACTAAAGCTGCTGTAGCTAGGGTAGGAAATAAGATTTTTAATTCAGCAAGTAAGGTGTGGTTAAAAGAGGAAACTATAAATTGAGACAATGAAAAATTATGAAACTCAATGGCGTGCTCTATATTTCTCTGTAACAGGTTAATGATTTTCAATAAATAGTGCTTATCAGTAAAAGATGTCTTTATTTCAATATTAACTAAACAATCACCGTTAATTAATTTTAATGCTTGGGCCAATGTGGGAATAAATTGACCTTGTCCAGCATCAAGCTTTTGTAAGTCCATTAACGTATAATCATTAATAAGCCCTTGGCCATTAGTGGTTTTTTCTAAATAATTATCATGTAACACTACAAAGCTATTAGCGTGATGATATTGAATATCTAACTCAATACCATCAGCTTTTTGTTTTATTGCCTCAGCAAATGCTAACAAGGTATTTTCAGGATACTCCCCACTAGCGCCTCTATGGGCGATGACTTTCATTATTAAATTGATTCGCTTGCGGTTGGCTTACTTGATTGCATAATTAGATAGGCATAATTAGATCAGCATAATGTTCACCTAAACGAGTCACGGTATTAGCCCCCGCTTCTTTATTGAATTCAATCATTTGTGGTGCAAAAGTTGAGACGACAGTTGAGCCAAGTTTAAATCGGCCCATTTCGTCGCCTTTAGCTAGATGTATGGCATCAATGCCACTAGCGGGATATTGCCATCTAAAAATATCTTTCCCAGCTGGAGGAGTAATAGTACCAGCCCAAACGGTTTCTATACTGGCCACTATGGTGGCGCCTACCAATACCATCGCCATCGGGCCATGCGTTGTATCAAAGATTGTGACTACGCGCTCATTTCTTGCAAAAAGATTAGGAACATTATTAGCGGTTAACGGGTTAACTGAGAATAAGTCACCAGGGACATAGATCATTTCGCGTAATGTACCTGCCATTGGCATATGAATACGGTGATAATCTTTGGGCGCTAAATAAATACAGGAAAAACACCCTCCTTGAAATGGTGCAGAGGTATGCTCATCACCACCTAGTAATGTTGTTAAGCTGTAATCAAATCCTTTGGCTTGAATAAGTTGACCATTGACAATCTCACCCTGTTGGCTGATTTTTCCGTCCACAGGGTAACAAAGTGCTTGGTCATTGTTATTGATGGGGCGAGCTTCATCGTCTAATGCACGAGTAAAAAAGTCATTAAAAGTTGTAAAGTCAGTGGCATTTTTGAGCTTTGCTTCGGCCATATTAATATTGTAGGTCTTTATGAACATTGCAATTAGTTGAGTGGTTAGCCAACCAGCTTTCGCGGCGGCAAGTTTTCCCACTAATCGAGAAATGGCATGCTTTGGCATCAGATATTGTAGAGTAATTTTAATTTTATCGAGAGACACTCATTATTCCTTATTTATTTAGTTAATTTAATATATGTTATTGCATGTAAAAATTACAATGTTTGTTGTTAATCGTTAAAGCGAGAAGTCAGCGTATTATCCCCTAAGCTCGCTAATATGCGTTGAAAACTGGCTAATCGCTTAGGGGGTATTTTATTTTCTGCTCCTGCGGCTATTAACGCGCAACCGGGATCTGTTTGATGTTTACAATCACGAAACTTGCAATAGCCTAAATAATCTTCAAATTCAATGAAACCATTACACACTTGCTCGGGTGATAAATGCCATAAGCCAAATTCACGAATACCGGGTGAATCAATAAGATCGCCACCCTCATTAAAGTGAAAAAGACGAGCTACAGTCGTTGTATGTTGGCCTAAACCAGAATTTTCAGAAACATTATTAGTTATTAAGCCAAGTTCAGGCATCAAGCTATTGACCAAGGTAGATTTACCGACCCCTGATTGACCAACAAAAATGCTGGTATGATCACTAAGCTGCTTCTTAATGGCTTCAATACCTTCTTTTGTTTCATTGCTGGTATAAATGATTTGATAACCAATAGCTCGGTAAATGTTTAATTGTACTTCAATCTTTTCAGTATTTTCGCTACTAAGTAAATCAATTTTATTAAGGACAATAACAGGGGTGATACCCGTTTGTTCTGCGGCAACTAAGTAGCGATCAATAATATCAGGATTGAAAGCAGGTAATACAGAGGAAACGATCAATATTTGACTAATATTAGCGGCAATGGGCTTAATACCATCATAAACATCGGGTCGACTAAGTACTGAATGTCGGTCTTCAACGGCTTCAACAATACCACTGATTTTATCTTGTTCTTCTCTACCAAGTCGCCAGATAACTTTATCACCACAAACAAGTGAAGCAATTGAACGGCGAATATTACAACGATAAATTATATTATCCTCACCTTCAGCTTCTATATCGGCGTGTTGTCCAAAACGACTAATAACCACGCCATTTATGGCGTCGCCTAGTTGTCTGTCTTGCCATTGAACGTTATCACCTTTAACCTTACTTTTAAGGTTCTTAAGTTTGTTGGCCTGGTTCTCTTTAATACGACGCTGCTGACCTTTAGTCAGTTTTTTCGCCTTAGCCACGAGAATTTATCATTTAATTGGTCTTTCCGCTGTATTTGCATTGGTGTCTAGTTGTCACGTATTATACTAGTTAATTGAACATTCATCTAATGCTTGTAAAAAAAGTACACTTTTAAGGGAATTTATGACTTGTAGTGATAGTAATCTCATCTGGCTGGATTTAGAAATGACAGGCCTTGAACCCAAGATTGATGTGATTTTGGAAATGGCGACCATTATAACCGACAGTCAATTAAATATTTTGGCGGAAGGCCCGGTTTTTGCGATTTATCAAACGGATGACGTACTTGATCATATGAGTGACTGGTGTATTGAACACCATGGTAAGTCTGGCCTAACGAAGCGCTGTCAGAACAGTCAAACTGATATAACTACGGCGATGAAAGAAACTATTAAGTTTGTTGAACAGTATGTGCCCAAAGGTAAATCACCGATGTGCGGTAATAGCATTGGCCAAGACCGTCGTTTTATCAATAAATATATGCCTGAATATGAAGATTATTTTCATTATCGTAATCTCGATGTTAGCACAGTCAAAGAATTAGCCCGCCGCTGGAAACCAGAAGTATTAAACAAGGTAGAAAAAACTGGGGCGCACTTAGCGCTTGATGATATTCGAGAGTCTATTAGTGAATTAAAAGTGTATCAGCAACATTTTTTTAATTTATAGGCGATATTGGCACGTTTGTTTGTTTAATTTTTATAACGCTCTTATTAAATCAAGTAACAACATTAATAGCTTTGAAAACCATTATTTTCAAAGCTATTATTTGATAACACTAACAAGTGGTAACCGCTCAATATTCCTACAATCATTACGACATCAATAATATATCATCTCTGGCCTTTATTTTACTTCTGAACTGTTTTTTGCATGTGCTGTGGAAATTACTTTAGCCCTTAACCGCTCTAAGCTAAGAATCATAGCCTCTGCATTTTTGCCATTATTTTTGATAAAGCTAATGATATTTTCACCATTGCATTGTATGTTTTTAGCAATAAAAGGGTGTGAATATCCCGAGGATCTAATTTTATTATGCATAGCTGCTATATTACCAGCGGCGGCAGTAACACATAATTGAGTCAAGCCAGAGTTATCTTTTGCAACTACATTGGCAGCGTTAGTTGATGCAATTAAACCAGTAGCCATTAAAAATCCGATAGCTATTTTTTTTATGTTCATGTGAAGCTCCTTAAAATATATGGTTAACAACTTGTTTGTTGTTAACCATATAGTGGCAAGCTTTTCAGAAATAGTTGTAATAAAGAGAGTGGTGAATGTAATAAACCATGTCATAAACAGAGCGAGTAACACCTTGGAGTTGGCCTACTATTGGTATTAGCATATTGATTTATTGATAAAATGTTTTTATGGTTTATCAAAGTAATAGACATACTCTTTTACACACACTTACTCGCAGCAATAATAATCAATTGAATATTTAGGTTGTTGAACAGATAAACAATTGAATGTAAAAATAAAAGAGTGTTATGAATTATTTGAGGCGGCAAACTCATTTGCGTTTTTTGTTATCCTCTTTTAAAATTTGGTACTTTTTATAACGACTTGTTTTTCTAACATAACCTTCTAACACAACAAAGGATATTCACAATGCCAGTGTCTGCTGCCTATTTAGCGGTTGTTTTAATTTGGTCTACTACACCATTAGGCATAGTGTGGAGTAGTGAATCAGTGAATCCAACCTTAGCAGTATTAGCTCGCATGGTCATTGCCGTTGTTATAGGTTGGTTAATACTCCAAGCAAGGAATATAAACTTACCTTGGCATAAATCCGCATTACGCTTATACACTTTTTCAGCTTTAGGTATTTATGGGGGCATGCTGTTTGCTTACCTAGCAGCCATGACGATATCATCAGGTATGATGTCGTTAATTTTTGGTTTGGCACCGATATTTTCAGCTGTATTTTCGCAAAAATTTTTAGCTGAGCCTAGATTATCGGTAATGAAAAAGTTATCGATGATTGTTTCACTCATGGGTTTAGCTATTGTTTGTTCCGATAATTTAACCCTCGATAACAAAAGTCAATGGGGTTTGCTTTACATTCTAATGGCGGTGATTTTTTTTAGCTTAAGCGGAGTTTTGGTTAAAAGTGTGAAAATCAACATAAATCCGGTGGCCACAACGGTAGGATCATTAATAACATCTTTACCTATGTTCGCTATGACTTGGTTAATTTTTGATGGCGGTTTACCCTTTGATCAGTGGCAAGCGAGATCATTGTGGGCGATTCTTTATCTAGGAGTTTTTGGTTCTTTACTCGGTTTTGTTGCTTACTTTTATATTTTACAAAAACTGAAGGCCAGTTCCGTTGCACTAATCACCATGATGACACCTGTGTTAGCGATGAGTTTAGGTGTAGTACTCAATGGTGAAATGGTCAGTTTGCCTTTAATTGTTGGTGCTATTTTTGTCATTTCTGGTTTAGCGATATACCACTGGGGTGATCAATGGTTAAGTCCTAACCCATCTCAACTCGACTTGAAGGGCGTAGGAAATAGTAAGGATAAACTTCTTGATTAAAGGCACTGCGGCGGTGCCGCTTGTTAATAATATTAGGATTATTGCCATTATTTTCTGTATGAATCAAGATCTCTCTACTTAGCTATAAATCAAAAAAAGTCAAAAATAAGACAAAATGTTCTAGTAACAACAACCACTGAGCCGAAAAAAGCACAAACCAGTAAAAAAAACTTGCAGGTCTTACCAGTACGGTAAACACTATGGCATAAATCATTTCTATAATGGAATCATATCAATGGCCAATACTTTTAGTCGTTTTGTCAATAAAGTGCATCAAGCCCCTGTGTTTTTACAGTCCTTTTTATTAACCCGTATGTTCTTTAGTCAAGTTCACTATGCGAAAACTACGGGAATAAAAATCCAAAAAGTGTCTAACCAAGAAGTGGTGATCACTTTAGTTAATAAAAAGAAAGTACAAAATCATATTGGTGGTATTCATGCTGTCGCAGCCGCTTTACTTGCGGAGTCAACCACGGGTATTGTTTTTGGGATGAATGTGCCTGACCACTGCATTCCGTTATTAAAATCAATGACCCTGAGGTATCAACGGAGAATGCAAGGTGCGCTCACCGCAAAAGCTAGACTAACGGATGAGCAAATAAATCATATTAATAATGATGACAAAGGGGATATGTTAATTCAAGTCCTTATTACCGATGAGTCGGGTGCATCACCCATTGAATGTGATATGAACTGGGCATGGGTTAGCAAAAAGCGTTAAGGGGTTAACTCAGCGCTTGATGAGGTGGGTTTTTAATATATTGCTTCTGAGTAAAAAAATCCTAAATTAGTTGAGCAGTAAAAGAATTAATCACTTTGATTGTGCATAATGTGCCAAGATAATTAAGAACGTAATGACCCATGAATCTGTATGATAAAACTTCAACGAATAGGGCTATTAATGGCCATCTTGCGATGATTTTACTCATCGCCCTATTTTTTTGTAATCGAGCTCAAAGCACAGCAATCATCTTTGCAAAGTGGCAGCCAGTTTAGTCAATTAAAACAACAGAGTTGGTTAAAGCAAAAATAATGGGTGTAGTACCGGATAAAAAACTGGCGGTTATTGATAAAAATTAAGCAAGTTTTGATTTCGGGTTATATACCAAGCTTCAAGGCACCTCTGAGTTGGCAATATACATGTTAGACGAATACATTAAGAATAATGATCAAAGCTTTAAAATGCTCTATCATGGGATAAAAGTAAAGAATAAATACGCAGCTGAACAAGCCCTGAAGGTGCTCATGCAAAATGCGCAAATACTATCTGCTGATAACTTAATTGCTTTGTGTTTGTAGTTAGAACAGAATATCACCGAACAAGACTTCGATAGAGTTCAGGAGGTTTTACTTGTTACGAAAAAAACACTAACCGCAATAAACCAATATGCGAATAGCATTTAGCGGTTAATAAGCTGATTAGGTTTTATCTATAGTAAGCCAGCAGCAGTTTAATTCAGTTAATGAGGGGGTTAAAAATGAATAATGGTAACCGTAAACTTAGCGCTGGCGTACCATCATCTCCTTGTGTGCGTAATTGTTGTTTAGATGAGCAAGATATTTGCCTTGGCTGCTTCCGGCATTTAGATGAAATAATTGGCTGGCAAGCATCTTCGAATGAAGAAAAAAAAGCCACTCAACTCAATTGTGAAAAACGAAGGCAACGTTCGTCTTGATAAGACGTCACGCAAATCACGCATCTCTGGGTAATCCTTTCTCCACCGACCGAATTAATCGAGCAGTTAAACGTTGATTAACTTCAATAAGTTCCTGGTTTTTTGCTTGCTTTACAGCTTGCTGCTCTAGTGCCCAAACGATATGTTCAGCGACCATGGTTTGAGATTTTTTAACTTGAGCTGTTAACGCATTAACAATTGCTTTGTCATAGTCAGCATTACCTAAAGCTACGGCAATATTTCGTTGCCAAGATTGAAAGCCAATGCGTCTAATAGGAGAGCCTGCTGTGTTGACAAGAAACTCTTCTTCTTGCCAAGCAAATAATGTCAGTAAAGAGGCTTGATCTAAATTGTGTCTTGCTTGAAAGTCATCTTCGACACTCAATTTCGCAAATTTATTCCAAGGACAAATTAATTGGCAATCATCACAACCATAAATGCGATTACCCATTAATGGTCGTAACTCAACCGGTATAGCGTCTTTTAATTCTATGGTCAGGTAGGAAATGCATCGTCGCGCATCAACAACATAAGGCTCAACAATCGCGTTAGTTGGGCAAATTTTTATACAAGCGACACAAGCACCACAATCGTTTGATGACTGCTCATCACAAGGCAGAGGAATATCAACTAACAGCTCACCAAGAAAAAACCAAGAGCCGCCTTCTTTATTGATTAATAAACTGTGTTTACCCACCCAGCCTAAACCCGCTTTTTCAGCTAAAGGCCTTTCAAGAATAGGTGCTGAGTCAACAAAGGGGCGAAAATTGAATTCGGCACAATACTCTTTTATTCTCACGCCAAGTTGTTGCAGCTTTTTTCGCATCATTTTATGGTAATCACGACCTAATGCATAACGACTGACGTAAGCATGATCTTTCTTTTTTAATGTTTTGGCAAACTTAGCCTCTGTTGGCAGGTAATTCATGCGCACACTTATCGCACGGATTGTTCCAGGTTCTAACTCAGTAGGTCTTGCACGCATTAAACCGTGTCTTGCCATATAATCCATATTGCCATGGTAATTATTTTCTAACCATTTTATCAAGGCAGGTTCATGACTTGATAAATCAACATCACAAATACCCACTTGCTCAAAACCAAGTTCTTTACCCCAAAGCTTGATTTTTTCGGCTAAAGCTTGATAGTTAATAGTGGGGTTGTTGATGTTGTCGGTCATAGAGGTGTCTTAAAATAATATGGCAATAGCATAATCAATGGATACGCTTTGTGTTAATTGTATGGAAAGCCAATGAGTTCAAATAAATACCCGTTAAGCTTATCACAGCCAGCTTACTCGGCTACACAAGTTCTACAAAATGAAGCTGTGGTTGCGAAAAAACTCAATATTACCTTGCAAGAGTTAATGGAGCGAGCAGGGGCTGCTGCTTTTAAGCACATTTTACAGTGTTGGCCTAAGATTAACGCAATATTAGTGGTGTGCGGCAAAGGCAATAATGGCGGCGACGGCTTTGTTATTGCCCGCCTTGCTCATCTCGCGGGTATTGATGTTAAGGTATTATTACTTAATGATCACTCAGCGCAAGGTAATGCAAGGCTGGCATATCAAGCCTTGCAGGATGCTGGCGTTAAAATCATCAAGCAAAAAAAACATGATCCCCAACAGGTTATTGCGGATTTTTCTGGCGAACTTATTGTTGATGCTATTTTC
The DNA here is from genome assembly GCA_034111045.1 of Colwellia sp. Lineage (GTDB taxonomy): Bacteria > Pseudomonadota > Gammaproteobacteria > Enterobacterales > Alteromonadaceae > JALJPB01. The sequence continues at coordinate 36,703 of JAWUYA010000004.1, forward strand.
GGTATCGGCTTTCATGGTCAACTAAATAACGATATGAAGCAATTAATTGATACGATCAATCAACATGATGCGAAAAAATTAAGTATTGATATACCCTCGGGTTTATTAGCTAATACCGGGCAAGTTCAGTCAATCGCTGTTATTGCTGATGTCACCATAACCTTTATCGTTTTAAAGCTTGGGCTACTAACCGCGATGGCCGCCAATTATATTGGCGAATTATTTTTAGATGATTTAAATATTGGTCAAGATTTTATCGCCAATGTTAATCATCAAGAAATTATTTATAGCCAAGGCAGCGATGATTTACCTCAGCTAACTCAGCGGCTACCCACCAGTCATAAAGGAAACATCGGGTTGCTGTTAGCTATTGGTGGCAATATCGGGATGCCGGGAGCCATTCGTTTATCTGGGGAAGCAGCTTTGCGATGTGGGGCTGCATTAGTAGCCATCAGCTGTTATCAGTACAATCAAGCGTTGGTATTTAACGGGCGTCCAGAGATGATGCTGGCAGCAACCACAGCTGAAGCGTTAGCGGGCTCAAATGTATTGCACAAAGCGAAAGTATTCCTTATAGGTCCTGGTCTTGGTCGAGATGATTGGGCTGAGCAAATGTTTGATTTAGCTATTTCACAAAACAAACCTTGCATCATTGACGCCGATGCCTTGCATTTTTTAAGTAACACTAACTCGTACAATAGTCTGCGGGTGTTAACCCCTCACCCTAAAGAAGCAGCAGAATTATTGGGCTGTACAGTAGCTAATATAGAGGCTAACCGGTTTGAAGCGGTTAAAAAAATCGCTAAAAAGTATGGTGGAATCTGTGTGTTAAAAGGTGCAGGCAGTTTAATTTCTAACGGGCAACAAGTCTGGCTTAATCCAACAGGTAATGCCGGTATGGCTTCAGGTGGTATGGGCGATGTTTTATCGGGTGTTATTGCCGCATTATTATTACAAATGCCTGACGCTTTTAAGGCGGTCCGGTTAGCGTGCTATATTCACGGCGCAGCAGCTGATAGAATTGCTGATAAAAAGGGCCAAAGAGGTATATTGGCCAGTGATTTATTTACAGAACTGCAATATTTGGTGAATGAGTATTAATGAAAAAACTTGATTATTTCTTAGCAGATGAAGCCGCAACTATCGCCATGGGAGCAGCGCTAGCGGCCGTGGTAAAAGCCAAAATCAAAGCGGGTATTGTTGTTTTTTTAAATGGTGATTTAGGAGCGGGTAAAACCACATTAACGCGAGGGTTTGTTCGGGGTATGGGCCATCAAGGCAATGTTAAAAGTCCTACTTATACCTTGGTTGAACCCTATGATTTAGCCGGTTGGCATGTTTATCATTTTGATTTATATCGCTTAAGCGATCCTGAAGAGCTAGAGTATATGGGGATTCGAGACTATTTTGAGGATAACTGCTGCTGCTTTATCGAATGGCCGGAAAAAGGCAAGGGGTTACTTGCCCAAGAAGACCTTATCATTAACATTGATTATATTGACGAACAACGTAATATAACCTTAAATGCTAACACCGAAAAAGGTGTTAACTTGCTTAAAGAATTAACAAAAATATATACAGGATAACACTCAATGTGCAGCGGTTTGACTATTAGCATAGCTATTCGACATTTTTCAGCAATCCTCTTTTTTTTTGTTTGCTTTAGTGTATTAGCCACTAATACTACTAATAGTATTGACGGTATTCGCGTGTGGCCCGCACCTGAAAATACTCGCATTGTTTTTGATTTGAAAAACAAAGCTGATTTTAAATACTTTAGTCTATCGAGTCCTGCCCGCTTGGTGATTGACTTTAACAACAGTCAAAATCGTGTTGATTTCAAAAACCTAGTTAACAATAACCCTCGAATAAAGCTCATCCGCAGTAGCACTTCAAAAAATAAAAGTTCAACTCGAATAGTGATGGAATTAGAGGGACAGTATCAACTGACTATTTTTCCGCTACCTCCCGCGGGTCAGTATGGTAATAGATTGGTTGTTGACCTTTATGATAAAAATCGAAAAACCCCTGTTGTCTCTTCTCAACCAAAAAATAACTTACGCGATATTATTATTGGTATTGATGCAGGTCATGGCGGTGACGACCCTGGCTCTATTGGTGGTAACGGCTCTTATGAAAAAAGAGTGACATTGGCCATAGCGAAAAAAATTAAAGCGCTGATTGATAAAGAAAAAGGTATGACTGCCGTGTTGATTCGCTCGGGTGATTATTATGTTGATCTTAATCGACGCACTAAAATTGCACGTCAAAAGCAAGTGGACTTCTTAGTGTCCGTACACGCGGATGCCTTTCGCACTCCACAACCTAATGGTGCTTCTGTTTGGATTATCTCTAAAGGACGTGCTGAGTCTGAAATGGCACGTTGGTTGGTGAATCGAGAGAAAAATTCAGAATTATTAGGGGGTGTTGGCTCTGTCATTAAAACCACTAAAGATAATTATTTTGCATTAACCTTAGCGGATATGAGTAAACAGCATTCTATAGAAGAAAGTTTAGGGGTGGCACATAATGTTATCAGTGAATTAAAAAAAATCACCAAATTACATAAAAAAACACCCCAGTATGCGAGTTTTTCGGTATTAAAAGCCTCTGATATTCCATCAATTTTAGTAGAAACTGGCTTTATTTCTAATCATAAAGAAGAAAAAAATCTGAATTCTACTTGGTATCAACAAAAACTTGCGACGGCCATTTCAAATGGTGTTAAACGTTATTTTATCGAAAACCCGCTACAAGGCTCTTATTACGCTTCAGTTAGCTATAAAAAGCATAAAGTCTCTAGTGGTGAATCTCTGTCGTTATTAGCTCAGCGTTATAAAGTGTCAATAGCAAAAATAAAATTAATCAATAACCTTAAATCTAACGCTGTAAGAATTGGCCAAACATTAAAAATTCCTAGTGCAGGCTAATTATCAATAGAGACAATATAGAATATTCCTATGACCATTGAAATACTCCCCGCCCAATTAGCTAATCAAATTGCCGCTGGAGAAGTAGTAGAAAGACCTGCTTCAGTCATTAAAGAATTAGTTGAAAATTCGTTAGATGCCAATGCCGATCAAATTCATATTGAAGTTGAAAAAGGAGGCACAAAAACGCTGCGTATAGCGGATAACGGCTCCGGCATATCAAAAGATGAATTAGCCTTAGCCTTAAGTCGTCATGCCACCAGTAAAATTAAAAATTTACGAGATTTAGAGGCAATTAGTAGCTTAGGCTTTCGTGGTGAAGCGCTTGCCAGTATTAGCTCTGTTTCTCGTCTAACATTAACGTCAAAACCAGCAAATCAACAAACAGCATGGCAAGCAAGCGCGGCTGGACGAGATATGGAAGTGTTGGTAAAACCTGCGGCACATCCCAACGGCACAACGATTGAAGTGAAAGACTTATTCTTTAATACTCCAGCGAGACGAAAATTTCTGCGTACGGATAAAACTGAATTTGCTCATATTGATGAAGTGGTACGCCGCATTGCTTTAGCGCGTTTCGACGTAACTTTTACTTTAACCCATAATGGTAAAATTATTCGGCAATATCGCGCCGCCCAAGATAAGTCTCAATACGCTAAACGTGTAACAATGATTTGCGGTAAAGCCTTTATTGAGCATGCGGTAGAAATTGATTGTCACCATGATAATTTGCACCTCTGGGGCTGGTTGGCTAAACCTAATTTCACTCGCAGTCAAAATGATCTTTGCTATAGCTATGTTAATGGAAGAATGATGCGTGATAAGTTAATTAATCATGCTATTCGTCAGTCTTTTTCTGATAGCTTACAGGGCGATAATCATCAGGCTTTTGTGTTGTTTTTAACGCTAGATTATCGAGAAGTTGATGTTAATGTCCATCCGGCAAAACATGAAGTTCGGTTTCATCAAGCACGCTTTATCCACGATTTTATTTATTCGGTTTGTCATGGTGCTTTGGCAGAGGCACAAAATGTAGACTTGGCAGCGCTTGAAACATCAACGCTCAATAGTCTTGGACATTCATCGGTCAGTTTGACAAAAAATTCAGCAGGTACTGCGGCATATGAAATATCGACTAAGCACGGCAGTGAGCCGCGTAACGCTTTGCAGCAAAGGGATGACTATGTTACACCCTTAAGAAGTATTAATGAGGGTAATAACGCTAAACAAAGCATTAGACAACCAGGTTATACTTCTGCGGGCAAACCCTCTAAGCAAGCCAATGTGGCGTATCAGCAGTTAATGACCACGGTAGAAAATGAAAATTCAGCTGCAGAGCCAGTTGAAAATAACAAATCCTTAGCTATCCCTTTGGTTGATATTTTATCCTTTATTGCCCCTGATTATGTTCTGATTGGCTTAGAAGATGAACTACGGCTTTTGTCTTTAGCTAAGTTTGCTGAAAAAATTCACTTTAGCGAGCTCAAAAATCACTGGCAGCAAGGTATGGTTAGCCAGCCATTATTGTTGCCTATTAGCTTGCATTTAGATAAAGCACAGTTTGACTTTATTGAAAAATATAACGCTGATTTTGAACAAGCTGGGATTATCATGGTCAGAAAATCAGCCAATAAAATCCAGATCAGGCAATTTCCAGCACGTCTCCGAGATAAAAATATCACCGAGAGTTTGAATATGATCATTAATTATTTAATGCCATTGGCCACTGCCGATGGAATAGAAAAAAAATCATGGTATCAATCGCTTGCGAAAATATTGTCAATAAAAGTCTATGATCAAAAAAGTGCGAGCATGCTCATTCAACATGGCCAAAAGTTATTTGAAGAGCAATTAGCACCACAGTTACGGTTGAATTCGGAGGTTGTTGACCTCAGATCGACAATAAGTAAATTAAATTCATCAAATGAATAATCACTTATGTCATCTTTGTCAGCAAATAATTTGAACAAGCCACCTGTTATTTGTTTAATGGGGCCAACAGCCTCAGGAAAAACAGCTTTAGCAATGAAGCTTTGTGATGTATTACCTTGTGATATTATCAGTGTTGATTCAGCGTTAATTTATCGCGACATGGATATTGGCACGGCCAAACCAACAGGAGATGAATTGGTAAAATACCCTCATCGTTTAATTAATATTCGTGATGCAAATGAAAGTTATTCGGCGGCAGAGTTTTGTCATGACGCACTAGCTGAAATTGAAGACATACGTGCCAACAAACGTATTCCGTTATTAGTGGGAGGTACTATGATGTACTTTAAAAGCTTGATTGAAGGAATTTCTCCTTTACCACAGGCGGATAAAGAGATACGGGCTTCAATAGAAAAAGAAGCTGCGGATAAAGGTTGGCAGCATATGCATGAATTATTGCAGCAATGTGATAGTGAGTCAGCATTAAGAATTCATCCCAATGATCCGCAAAGGTTAACCCGAGCATTAGAAGTCTTTCGAATAACAGGAAACAGTTTGACACAATTAACTCAAATTAAAGGTGCTAAACTCAAGGGTGATGTTTTACAATTTGCGATAACACCTAAAGATCGTACGACCTTGCACCAACGTATAGAATTACGCTATCAAATAATGATAGCGCAAGGTTTTGAAAAAGAAGTGAGAAAGCTTAAACAACGTAATGATTTAAATGAAAATTTACCATCAATAAGATGTGTTGGTTATCGACAAATGTGGCAATATATTAATGATGAAATAAATCATGACGAAATGATTTTTCGTGGTGTATGCGCCACTAGACAGCTAGCGAAACGGCAATTAACCTGGTTAAGAGGTTGGCATAAGTTGAACTGGTTGGAGATGGAAGACGAAACTAATTTACAACAAGTGTTGTCAACGGTGAATAAAATTGAAACATTACTGTATAATTAGTTTCAATTACTGAGTAAGTTGCTATATTGATTCACAAATAGTTTTAACAATTTAAAGAACCGTTATATTTAACTGTTCATTATTAACAATAATAAAAGGGACCATACAATGGCAAAAGGTCAATCTCTACAAGACCCATTTTTGAATGCTTTACGTCGTGATCGCATTCCCGTTGCAATCTATTTAGTTAATGGTATTAAACTGCAAGGACAAGTTGAGTCATTTGACCAGTTTGTTATTTTACTTAAAAACACCGTGAGTCAAATGGTTTATAAACATGCTATTTCTACGGTTGTACCAGCCCGTGCAGTGAATACAACTTTGCCAACTAACAATCAAGACGAAGAGCCATCATCAGACGCTTAATGTTTAAACTGAGAAAAACTAAGGCTTTATGAAACCAATAAATATGGTTTGGAGTTGTACATTTGTTTGACCGTTATAAGGCGGGTGAGAAAGCAATTCTAGTCCATGTTGATTTTCCCGATGAAAGTTCTCGAGAAGACTTAGCCGAGTTTAAAATGTTAGTCTCATCAGCGGGCGTTGACGCTTTATGTGTTGCTACAGCTAAACGCAATACCCCACATCCTAAATTTTTTGTTGGCAGTGGTAAAGCAAATGAAATTGCTGAAATGGTGCGTTTATATGATGCCAATATTATCTTATTTAATCATAGCTTGTCGCCTTCTCAAGAGAAGCATATGGAAGCTTTGTGTGAATGTCGTGTGGTAGACCGCACTACACTTATTCTTGATATTTTTGCTCAGCGTGCCCGTACACATGAAGGTAAAATGCAAGTTGAGTTGGCTCAACTCAAGCATCTTAGTAGTCGTCTTATTCGAGGTTGGACTCATTTAGAACGTCAAAAAGGTGGGATCGGATTACGTGGTCCAGGTGAAACACAACTTGAAACAGATAGACGTTTGTTACGAGACAGGATCAGTAATATTCTGAAGCGCTTAGGTAAAGTAGAACGACAGCGCCAGCAAGGAAGGCGATTAAGAACTCGAGCTGAAATTCCAACGATTTCGCTGATTGGTTACACTAATGCAGGGAAATCCACCTTATTTAATTGCATTACTAATGCGGATGTATATATTGCGGATCAATTATTTGCGACCTTAGATCCCACACTCAGAAAAATTGAAGTTGAAGGCGTTGGTCGTGTGATATTAGCTGATACTGTTGGCTTTATTCGTCATTTACCGCATGACTTAGTGGCCGCATTTAAAGCAACGTTAACAGAAACTCGCGAAGCTGAATTACTGATACATGTTGTTGATATTTCTGATGAACGCCGCAGTGAAAATATTGAACAAGTTGATCATGTATTAACCGAAATAGAAGCGGGAGACGTTCCTCAGTTAATGGTATGTAATAAAATTGACAGTTTACATGACTTATCTCCACGTATCGACCGAGATGAATTTGGGACGCCGATAAGAGTATGGTTATCAGCACAGGCTAATATTGGTATAGACTTACTTTTTCAAGCATTAGCGGAGCGCTTAGAGCGAGAAATTGTACAGCACAGCTTGAAAATACCCCCTAGTGCGGGCAAGCTACGTGGTGCCTTATACCAATTAAACTGCATTACAGATGAGTATTTTGATGAGCAAGGCAACTGTCTAGTCAATATTAAAATGCCAAAGCGAGAGTGGAATAGATTAATAAAACAAGAGAGCGTTGAAGTAGAAGGCTTTATTGAAAGCTAACTGCCTGATATATTAGTAACACATTTTAGTTAATAAATTTAATTTTACGGCCTTATATAAGGTCAAGCAAAGCGGAGAATATCATGGCTTGGAACGAACCGGGGAATAACGATAAAGACCCCTGGAAAAATAAAGGTGGAAAAAATCAAGGTCCACCAGACTTAGATGAAATGTTTAAAGACTTAGGTCAAAAAGTAAGTAGCATATTTGGTGGTAAATCATCAGGTGGCGGCTCAAATTCTAATAGTAACTTTTCAAACTTTGGTTTTGGTTTGATTTTAGTTATTGCTTTAGTCGTCTATGCTTTTAGCGGTTTCTATACCATTAAAGAAGCAGAAAAAGGTATTGTCCTGCGTTTTGGTGAATATGCAGGTACTGTTGACCCAGGCTTAAGTTGGAAATGGACCTTTATCGATAAAATAATTCCTATTGATATGCAAAGCACCCGTGACTTACCTGCCTCTGGTTTTATGCTAACGCAAGATGAAAACGTAGTCCGTGTTGAAATGCAAATTCAATATCGTGTTATCAATGCGCGCGAATATAGATTTAGTGTGACCAATGCAGATGATAGTTTAAGCCAGTCGCTTGATAGTGCATTACGTTATGTGGTTGGTCATTCAAACATGGATGATATATTAACCAGTGGTCGTGAACGAGTTCGCCAGGCTGTATGGACTCAGTTAGAAAAAATTATTGAACCCTATAATTTAGGCTTGATGATTGTCGATGTTAACTTTAAAGATGCCCGTCCACCCAATGAAGTCAAAGATGCGTTTGATGATGCCATTGCGGCACAAGAAGATGAGGTGCGTTTTCTTCGCGAAGCCGAAGCTTATGCTCGTGGTATTGAGCCCATCGCGCGTGGTCGAGTAAAACGAATGGAGCAAGAAGCATTAGCTTACAAAGCTCAGTCGGTTCTTGATGCCGAAGGTTCGGTGGCAAGGTTTAATAAAATACTGCCAGAATACCAAGCTGCGCCTAACGTGACTCGTGACCGTATGTACCTTTCCACGATGGAAAAAGTCTACAGCAATACCTCTAAAGTAATGGTTGATGTTGAGGGCGGTAATAACATGATGTATTTACCACTAGATAAAATCATTCAACAACAGAGTGCTTCGCCTAGTGCGAGATCTCGAGCAGTGACGTCAGAGCCGGCAAGATCTGTTAACAGTTCAGTGTCATCTTCTGCAGGTCGCACTGACAGATATGATAATGGGAGTAACTAAGCAATGAAAAATTTAATTGGCATTATTATCGCCGCCCTATTTTTATTATCAGTTTCTGCTGTTTTTGTTATTAACGAAGGTGAGCGTGGAATTGTATTTAAGTTTTCAAAAATAAAGCGAGATTCTTCAACAGGTGAAATGTTGGTTTTTGAACCAGGATTACACTTTAAATATCCATTTTTTGAAAATGTTCGTAAGTTAGATGCTCGTATTCAAACATTAGATGAACCAGCCGATCGTTTTGTAACCTCAGAGAAAAAAGATTTGATGGTTGACTCCTTCGTGAAATGGCGAATTGTTAATTTTTCAACCTATTATTTAAGAACGTCGGGCTCTATTGATAATGCACGGGCCTTATTAAAGCAAAAAGTAAATAATGGTATGCGTACTGAATTTGGTACCAGAACCATTAAAGAAATTGTTTCAGGCGATCGTTCAGCTATTATGGCTAAAACGCTAGAAAGCGCAGCAAGTAGTAGAGAAGATCTGGGTATTGAAGTAATTGATGTCCGTATTAAAGCGATAAACCTACCTACTGAGGTTAGTAACTCTATTTATGAGCGTATGCGTGCAGAGCGAACAGCCGTAGCAAAAGAGCATAGATCGCAAGGACAAGAGCAAGCAGAGATTATTCGTGCAACGATTGATGCCAAAGTGACGATTATGCTGGCAAGTGCAGAAAAAAGTGCCTTAGAGGTGCGTGGTGATGGTGATGCTACTGCCACTAAAATCTATGGTGATGCTTACAAACAAGATGCTGAATTCTATAGCTTCTATCGTAGTCTTGAAGCATATGAAAATAGCTTTAATAGTAAAAATGATATTATGGTTGTTAAGCCTGACAGTGATTTCTTCCGTTTTTTAAAAGATGGTTCAAAGTCAGTTAAATAATATTTTCAGTAAATAAAAATTTAAAAGGTCATGGTATAGCTACCATGACCTTTTTTTTAGTGATTATAGGCAATAATGGAAAATAGTTTATTACTTGCCCTTGGATTATTTTTAATAATGGAAGGTGTTTTACCGGCATTGTTTCCAAATAGGTGGCGAGCCTACTTATTGAAACTTTTAGAGCAGCCAATCCAATCAATACGCACCATGGGGATAGTTATTGTTTTATTAGGCACTTTGTTCTTATTTTTTTGTTTATAAACCTTATTAGCTTTTATTTAAATAACTGATTTTGTTTATTATTTTATATAAGTATCAATATTCCTCATTTATTACTTGGACTCGGTTTTTATTTTTGATAAAATTCCGGGCTAATTTTCTATCGAAATTGAAAACATGGGCAAAAATGTCGTAGTGCTAGGCACCCAATGGGGTGACGAAGGTAAAGGTAAGATTGTTGACTTACTCACAGATAAAGCTAAGTACGTCGTACGTTATCAAGGGGGACACAATGCGGGTCACACTTTGGTCATTGACGGTGAAAAAACAGTACTTCATTTAATTCCATCTGGTGTATTACGTGACAACGTAAAATGTTTAATTGGTAACGGTGTAGTTCTATGCCCAAAAGCCTTGATGACAGAAATCGCCATGCTTGAGGCTAAAGGCGTGCCAGTTCGGGAGCGTTTACTTATTAGTGATGCTTGTCCGCTTATTCTTCCTTATCATAATGCGCTGGATGCCGCTCGTGAAATTGCTCGTGGTAATAAAGCTATCGGTACTACAGGTCGTGGTATTGGTCCTGCGTATGAAGATAAAGTTGCTCGTCGTGGTTTGCGTGTTGGCGATCTAGTTTGTGCAGACTCTTTTGCTGTTAAATTAAAAGAGATTGTCGATTATCACAATTTTTCTTTAGAGCACTACTACAAAGTTGAGCCTGTTTGTTATGAAACAGTGCTTGGCGATGTACTAGCGGTGCGTGAAGTGATCCTTAAGATGGTTGCTGATGTGTCAGAAATTCTGGATCAAGCACGTAAAGCCGGTCAATCAATCATGTTTGAAGGTGCTCAAGGTACCTTACTTGATATCGATCATGGTACCTACCCTTATGTAACTTCTTCAAATACTACTGCGGGCGGTGTTGCTACAGGTTGCGGTGTTGGACCTCGTCATCTTGATTACATTCTTGGCATTACTAAAGCGTATACTACCCGTGTTGGCTCTGGTCCTTTTCCAACAGAGCTTGATGACGAAGTTGGTGATCATTTAGGTACTGTAGGTCATGAATTTGGCGCTACTACCGGGCGCGAGCGTCGTTGTGGATGGTTCGATGCGGTCGCTATGCACCGCGCTATACAAGTGAATAGCGTGACTGGTTTTTGTTTAACTAAACTTGATGTATTAGATGGATTAGAAACACTGAAAATCTGTACGGGTTATAAAACGCCATCAGGTGATGTTATCACTGTTCCGCCAACGGCAGCCGAAGGATATGAAAAAATCACCCCGGTATATGAAGAAATGCCTGGTTGGTCTGATATTACCGTTGGAGCCACTTCTCGAGACGCATTACCTGCTAATGCAATTGCTTATATCAAGCGTATTGAAGAGTTAACAGGTATACCTGTAGATATTATTTCTACTGGTCCAGATCGTAACGAAACGATTATTTTAGTGAATCCATTTACTGAATAATGTAGCCTTATCAAATTTTGCTCAATTGATTCATAAAAAATGCCAGCCAGCTAATCACTGATTGGCATTTTTTATTTCAGCTTGTAGATGCTCAGTTAAATTACAATAATAGCTCTCGCATAGCTTTTAAAGCATGTTACAGGAGTATAAATGAAACACTTGTGACTTTTATTTAGGCCAGCCCAAATCATTGATTATAGTTTGTAAGTTTTGTTGATCAATTAGGATGATTTTGTGCCAAATAGTCTTATATTTTGTGTCTACTTTTTTGAATGATCACTTCCATTGCTCATGGCTCGATTCGTAGGCTGTTATTGAATGTTGGCAGTAATGTGACTTATTGCCGTTTTGTTAATTAATGAAATGCACAAAGGCAGCTGTAATGTCTCCTTCTGCTTCTAATCAAATTGTCGACCAACCATATTTTTTAAAGGTGCCAGCTACTGTCTGAACATCTTTTGTAACAATTACTGTGTAACAACTACTGTTAAGTGATTTCAAGTTCAACAGGTGATTTTGTTATTTATGTGAAACGTACATTATTCCCTTTATTTTTGAGTTATATGTCTGAGCGACCTGCCTTGATGAATTTTTAACAATAACAATAACAAATGAGGATGGTCATAAGTTTGTCAGATAAATAGAATATTTAGTGGGGGATTGAATAAGGCATGAAATAATCCATTGCAGCGAACAAATCCTGTAAAATTAATGAATACTAAAGTTAGTTATGAATAAATAGAGTTTAAGGCCAATTTTTCGCTATGAATGCCTTATTGATAAGTTTAATAGACACTAATAGTAAGTATTAAGCTGATTAATAGGATTTATAATTGTATTAGGGTTATATTTGATATAGCTTACAGCGCTTTTATATATAAAAATAGACTTGAATTTCTAAAGTACTATGCAATACTGCATTAATAGCAATTCATATAATAATAAAAATAGCCGGCATATATTGATCATCTAAAAGGGTTGTCGACAAAACACTTATTAAATACACCATATTAGGAACCACAATGACAGATTTTCGCCAACAAGCACTTGATTACCATGCTTTCCCAACACCGGGAAAAATAAGTGTCGCCCTTACCACACCAGCGGAAACTAGTAGAGATCTCGCTCTCGCCTATAGCCCAGGTGTAGCAGAGCCAGTTCGTGAAATTGCGGCTAATCCTGATGATGTTTATAAATATACGGCTAAAGGTAATACCGTTGCGGTAATTACTAATGGGACAGCTATTTTAGGATTAGGTAATCTTGGGCCAATGGCGGCTAAGCCAGTAATGGAAGGTAAGTCTTTATTGTTTAAACGTTTTGCTAATATTGATTCGTTTGATATTGAAGTTAAACATAAAACCGTTGACGAATTTGTTAATACTGTTGCAAACATTGCAGACAGTTTTGGTGGGATAAACTTAGAAGATATTAAAGCACCTGAATGTTTTGCCATTGAAAAAGCATTAATTGAGCGCTGCAAGATCCCCATATTTCATGATGATCAGCATGGTACAGCCATTGTGACCGCTGCAGGTATGATGAACGCATTAGATATTCAAGGAAAAGACATCAAAAATGTCAATATAGTTTGCTTAGGTGCCGGGGCTGCTGCTATTGCTTGTATGGAATTATTAATTAAGTGTAGTGCTCAGCGCGAAAAAATATACATGCTAGACACTAAAGGCGTAATACATACTCGCCGTTCAGATTTAAATGAATACAAAAAATTGTTTGCTAATAATACCGACAAACGTACATTAGAAGACGCTATTGAAGGTGCTGATGTATTTGTTGGTGTATCAGGTCCTAATTTATTATCCGCTGAACATGTCAAAATGATGGCAGAGCGTCCCATTATTTTTGCTTGTTCAAACCCAGATCCAGAAATCAAACCAGAATTAGCACTCGCTGCCCGTGCGGATGCCATTATTGCTACTGGTCGCAGTGATTATCCCAATCAAGTGAACAATGTATTATGCTTTCCTTTTATTTTTAGGGGCGCATTAGATGTTAGAGCTCGCACCATTAATGACGCAATGAAAGTAGCCGCTGTTCATGCTATTCGTGAGTTAGCTAAAGAAGAAGTGCCTGAAGAAGTGTTAATTGCCAGTGGCGAAAAATCTTTAAAATTTGGTATAAACTACATTATCCCTAAACCTATGGATCCTCGTTTATGTGCTAAGGTTGCTATTGCAGTTGCTCAAGCAGCTGTTGACTCTGGGGTAGCTGCTTTACCACTACCTAAAAATTATATGATGTCATAATAAGATAAAGGCCATCAACAAGGGCTAATAGATTATCTGTCAGTCCTAGTTGATTTTTAGCTTAAGCTTGATGATCAGTCCTCATCGTTACTCTCATAAGCACTAAAGTCTGTAATACCTTTAGACTCTAGTAATTTACGAACACTGGCCGGAAGATTGTTTTCATTATCCTTAGCTAGATCGTCATCATCAGGTAGGGGTTGGCCAGTAAATGCGTGTAAAAAAGCTTCACATAAGAGCTCGCTATTAGTGGCATGACGCAAGTTGTTTACTTGTCTACGTGTTCTCTCATCGGTTAATACTTTTAAAACGCTTAAAGGGATGGAAACGGTAATTTTTTTTACTTGTTGACTTTTTTTCCCGTGCTCGGCATAGGGATTTATATATTCATCATTCCACTCGGCCATAAATTTACCTCTACACTTATAATTGTTATTAATTTAAATAGGTGAACGATATAGATTTTACTGGTTGCTGAGCACGAGTCAACAGTGAATGTGTAGAAGTTTGGACGTCTGAAAGCTCTTGACCCTTTAAGTCAAAACGCTTAGACTTTTAGACGTCCAAATATGCAAGTGTTTATTTGTGTATAATGGCTTGCTGAAGGATAATAAAATGACCGCTAAGAAAATCACCACAACGGCTGTGAGAGCAGGTATTAACAGTGATAAACATCACGGTGCAGTGGTGGCTCCTATCCACCTTTCAAGTACATATTCATTAAAAGGTTTTAATGAGAAGCGCCAATTTGATTATTCTCGCACAGGAAATCCAACACGGGCAACCTTTGCAGAAGCGATAGCTCAATTAGAGCAAGGTAAGATAGGTATTGTTACTAGTACAGGTATGTCGGCGGTACATTTAATTTGCCAACTTTTATCTATAGATGATTTAGTCATCATTCCCCACGATTGTTATGGCGGCAGCTTCCGTTTATTTACTCATTTAGCAAAGCGCGGACAGTTTAAGTTGATTGTTGTTGATCAAAACGATGAAGTAGCCTTAGCTCAAGCATTAGCTAAGCGACCTAAATTGGTATTAATCGAAACACCAAGTAATCCACTATTACGTATAGTAGATATTGAAAAAGTGGCAAGGGTTAGCCAAGGTGTTGGTGCATTAGTGGCCGTTGATAATACTTTTCTCTCTCCTGTATTACAACAGCCTTTACTGTTAGGTGCTGATATCGTATTCCACTCAACCACTAAGTACATTAATGGACATAGCGACGTCGTTGGTGGTGTATTAGTTACCAAAGAACAAGAGTTAGGCGAGCAGCTTGCATGGTGGGCTAATTGTATCGGTATTACAGGCTCAGCTTTTGATAGCTTTTTGGCTCTGCGTGGCCTGAAAACCTTACCCATTAGAATGAAACAACATCAAGTTAATGCCAATGCTGTTGCCAAATTTTTAACCGGGCACAAGGCAATAGAAAAAGTTTATTTTCCAGGATTAACAGGTCATCGAGGCCATGCAATCGCTAAACGTCAGCAGAGGGGATTTGGTGGCATGATGAGTTTTGAACTCAAAGGTGGGATTGAAGCAGTGAAGTCTCTTTTTGAACATTTAAAACTATTCACGCTAGCTCAATCTTTAGGTGGTGTGGAAAGTTTGATCAGCCATCCATCGACCATGACACATGCGGGCATGGAAATAGCGGCGCAACTTGAAGCGGGTATTACGCAGTCATTAATACGACTATCGGTTGGTATTGAAGATATCGATGATATTATTGCTGACCTCAATGATGGATTAAATGCTAGCCAATTGGTCAGTTGAAAATAAATACGCTATTGATAAAAGTGAGTAAAGATAGTTAGTAAAGAAAACTATGAGTCAACCAGTGAATGACAAAATTAACGACAATTTATTTAATCTACTGACATTTATAGAGTAAGTTTTGGCCGACTTTATGATAATTGCATAAAGGAGTAAATATTATAATCACCTTGTTAATACAACCAAAGCAGCTGACCGATTAGTGGGGATGGGCGGTAACAACACCTAACACTTGTTTACCCCGACACTCATTGAGAGCAAAATAGCCACTAATGATTAGTCTACCTAAACCTATAGCAGGAATACGGAATAGATATTACCGCAGGAGGTTGACATTCTTATCGGCTAAAATATGTCGACAAGTAGCCAAAACAGAATCCAGTTAATAAAAAAGCAATAAACGAATCAATAATGTATATATTAGTTTGATTTTATATATTATCCTAAAGGTGCACAACGAAAGGACAAGCTTTATTTGATTAACGCAAATGTCAGTTTAAAGCTTGATGTAAAAATGTAATGGAGTAGATCTAGCTTTTAAATAGGTAATGAGTGCTGAGCATTTTGTTTAACGACAATTTTTTATTTAACATGCACGAGTATTTAAGTGCATTAAGTGCATT
>JAWUYA010000005.1:0-114504 GCA_034111045.1 Colwellia sp.
TTTGTGGTTAATATTAATAAAATAGGGCGAGTTTCTAGCGTTATTTTGTTGGCGTTTTGTCAATCTTGAACACTAAATAACAAGGTCAATTAATGAAGGGAAAACACATCAGACTCATTTTAGGCGATCAGCTTAATCCTAGACACAGTTGGTTTAAAACTGTCGACTCTGATGTCGTGTATCTAATAGCCGAACTTAATCAAGAAGCGAGCTATACCAAACATCATATTCAAAAGATAACCGCATTTTTTGCTGCTATGGCCCATTTTGCTCAATATCTTGAAAGTAAAGGGCATAGTGTTTGTTACTTAACCTTAGATGATACCGAGCCGTATGAAGATATTAACCAGCTTATTCATGCGATGCTTGCCAGGTATGGCAGTGAAAGTTTTACTTTTCAACGGCCTGATGAATTTAGGTTGCGAGAGCAATTAACCAGGCTATG
Organism: Colwellia sp.; assembly: GCA_034111045.1. Taxonomy (GTDB): domain Bacteria; phylum Pseudomonadota; class Gammaproteobacteria; order Enterobacterales; family Alteromonadaceae; genus JALJPB01. Next base: position 446 of record JAWUYA010000005.1, read on the forward strand.
GAGTCAGTTAACATTACCTATAGATGAAGCTGATAGCGAACATTTTTTATTACCTTTTGATGAGTTACCTAGTCACTTTACAGCGAAAACACACGTCACAATGGAAAACTTTTATCGTTATATGCGAAAGCGCTTTTCTATTTTAATGGCGGGAGAAAAGCCGGTTGGAGGTGCATGGAATTTTGACAGCAATAATCGTCAATCATTTAAAAAAGCAGATCTTAAATTTATCCCCAAACCTCTTACCTTCGATAACAATGCGGAGGCTTATTTACTACGTATAGAAAAACACGGTATTAAAACCATAGGAAATGCGGTAGTAAGTATTTCTTATCCCATTAATCGTCAACAATCCTTGGCATTGCTCGATTATTTTTGTGATAACCAACTTGTTAACTTTGGCAATTTTCAAGACGCGATGACTGCAGCGTCACCTTATGCTTGGAGTTTATATCACTCTCGTCTTAGCTTTTCACTCAACTGTAAAATGCTAAGCCCAATGGAAGTGATTCAAACAGCGGTTAATAGTTATCAACATTCAGAGGGGAAAATTAGCCTTGCCCAAATAGAGGGGTTTGTTAGACAGATTCTCGGCTGGCGAGAGTATGTCAGAGGGATGTATTGGATTAATATGCCTAACTATGTAGAACAAAATTTTTTCGATGCTAACCGACACTTACCTGCTTGGTTTTGGAACGGTGATACTAAAATGGATTGTTTAAAAAGTGCGATTTCACAATCACTTGAACATGCCTATGCCCACCATATCCAACGATTGATGATCACAGGAAATTTTGCTTTACTGGCAGGGATAACACCTAGCCAAGTAGGTGAGTGGTACTTAGGTATTTACATAGACGCCATTGAATGGGTGGAATTACCCAATACCCGCGGCATGGCACTTTTTGCTGACGGAGGGTGGATTGCAACCAAACCCTATGCTGCCAGTGGGAATTACGTTAATAAAATGAGTGATTATTGCAAAAACTGCCGTTATAACGTTAAAGAAAAGTTTGGTCTAAACGCCTGCCCATTAAATAGTCTGTACTGGAATTTCATTGGTGAACACTATGAAAAATTGAAATCAAATCACAGAATGAGCTTCCCTGTTCGTAACTGGGACAAGATGGAGGAAACGCAAAAAATTGCAATTAGAGAAAAAGCCGCTGAGTTACTCAATAATTTAGATAGCTTATAGTGCTGCATCATTACGCCATTGCACCATTTCCATGGTTCAAGTGGTTAACAGCATATTAAATGTAAATAATTATCAGCTTATCTTGTGCCGTCTTTATTGAGTTTAAGGCGTGAAGGAGTTAGTGGTCGCTCAACAACGCATTTAAAACGTCGAAGTAAAAATATCACTAAAGGCTATGTTCAACATTATATTTTGCCTATTTACATTGACGAGACTAAAACGCTGTATAAGGTTTCATCGCTTTTCTAACATCAGCTATGTCTTCGGCACTCTTCAAATATTGTGGATTGAGCCGCCGTTTAGATTGTTGCTCATAAGCATATGCATAGGCCAGTATTTCAGCATCAGTATTGTTACCGCCAATAAAAGATATGCCGACAGAAAGAAAGCTAATTCCACCCATAGGAACCGTTGCATGAGGATAACCAGCTTGTGCGGCATAAGAACCAAATCCTGGCCAGCTCTTTGGCCATATATCACCGTTAATCGAATCAACTCTCGATACAACAGGCCCCGATGGCGCAATTAACAGGCTAACATTATGTATGTTTAATAGCTGATCAATGCCTTCTTTACGGGTTGTTCTTTGGACTAATTCAACGGCGTCTTTATAATCAGCACTTTTAAGGTTATCGATCGTTTGCGTGGCGATAAATATACTTTGGTCAAACAGCGCCAACTCAATGTCAGCATGGGTTTTATTGAAAGCAATCAGTTCGTTAAGGTTACGAGTTTTAACCTGAGTGGGAGATGTTGATGCGAGATACGCATTGAGTCCTTGTTTAAATTCATACTTTAATAAATCATAACCTCGTTGGCCAAATCCTTCGGGTGAATCGGGTCGTTCATTAATATCAATCAGGATAGCACCAGCGGCGACTAAATCGTTTAGTGCCCTATCAAAATGTTGCCGAATTGGCTTTGAACTACCTCTGGCAAACTTTAATACACCAACACGTATACCCTTGAGTGCATCGTTATTGAGTTTTGCTGTGTAATCTACATCAGGTGTTGTGGTTGCCATGGCATTCATCATCATTGCCGCACCCATCACACTTTTAGTCATTGGACCTGCGGTATCTTGAGAAACTGAAATAGGTATAATATATTGCTGCGGAACAATGCCAACACTTGGTTTAAATCCTACAACTCCATTGGCATTGGCTGGACAAATAATCGAGCCATTGGTCTCGGTGCCAACGGTTGCAGATGCCAGTGATGCAGCGGTGGCAGCGCCAGAACCAGAGCTTGAACCACAAGGATTGCGATCCAACATATGCGGATTTTTTACCTGCCCACCCAAAGCTGACCAGCCGCTCATTGAGCCTTCCGAGCGCATATTAGCCCATTGACTGAGATTTGTTTTACCGAGAATAATCGCACCTTGAGCCCGTAATCCGGCAACAAGCGGACTGTCACGACCTGTGACGTTGTATTTAAGAGCAAGCGCCCCTGCCGTAGTAGCCAAATTATCTTTAGACTCAATATTATCCTTTAATAAGATAGGAACACCATGTAGAGCGCTTTTTACCTCGCCTGCACTGCGTTGAATGTCTAACTCTCTGGCTATATCGAGAGCATTAGGGTTAATCGATAAAACAGCTTGTAATGTTGGGCCGTTTTTGTCCACTGCATTAATTCGCTCAAGATAAAGCTGTACCAGTTTTTCAGAGGTGAGGTCGCCTTTATTTAGCGCATCAACAATTTCTGGTAATGATTTAGCGAGTATACCCGTGGCCCTGTCTTTATTAATACCAGATGCAAGTGTTGCTTGTTGAGTTGATTTTGTTTGGGGTGAACAGCCTGCAAGAGTTATGGCAGTGGTGACAATAGTAATAACTAACACTTGTATCGAATGATTTATCAAAATAGACCCCTTGACTATGGCTACAAGCTAATCAAATACATTGATTTATGCAAGTAAAATTAATACTGTTTTATTCGACTTCAATTTTGTTTTATTATTACGTTACTCAACTCGCTAAAATAGAAAACTTTGGGGTGGCGCGATAAAACCAATAAATAACTTCAAAAGTGATTAATAAATATAATGGCCTAATAACGCTTAATATAGAAGGCCAAAATTGAGTAAAGTGTTGATGGACTTATGATACTTGACTCGACGCCTTATAAGTTACTTTTAACGACAATAAATTTATCCGCAATTACCAGAGAAAATACGCCATTTGCCAAGCGACTAGTCTTTAAGGGAATGTTTGATAGAGTGGGATTCGAGCACAGCGATAAGCTATGCTCGAGTGGGTAAGTGTTAACCGAAGTGGTTGAAAACAATTTTATTACCGTCGAAGTCACGGAAATAAGCACCATAAAACACGTCAGGAATACGTTGTCCTGGGTTGCCATCACAGGTTGCTCCTAATGCTATTGCCTTGTGATACATTTCATCGCACTTTTCTTTTGAACCTGGAGCAATAGCTAGCATATTGCCATTACCACAGTTTTGCACTTCATTGTTATATGGGGTACAAATAGCCAACATAGGTTCCTTCATACTTTTACCAATAAATATGATGCGTTCCATTTTTATCAGGGTTTTCGCACCGAGGGGGGCTAATAGTTCATTGTAAAAGGCTTCTGATTTATCTAAATCGGTTACACCGATAGTTACATAGCTGAGCATGTTATTTCCTTTGTCATTATATTAAAAATTCGTTTATTTAAATCATCTTAATATATTTAATCATATTAATAAATGTCAGTAAAAAGCTTATGAGGTGATGATTGGTTAACATTGTAGCAAAGCATCAAAGGGATGAGTTCAATAGAGCCCATTATAGTAGAGTTGCTTATTACTTTTTAAATAACCTCACTTTACGATATTATTGAACGTCAGGCCTTAAATAAGCGATATCATCCTCATCATCAGCATGAAAGTCGTACCCTCCCTCAAAATCTTCATTCAACTCATTAGCAACCGTTAGTGAAAGTTCTAATATTTCTTGAATATATATTCCAATATCAACTTGTTGATTAATGATGCCCTTTAACTCACTGAAATCTAATAACCCGATCTCTTGCAAATACGTTTGAGTTAATGGCGGTAGTTGGTCGGTAAAGCTTTCGATGCAAGTGTCGACTTTAGCAAGCAGTGAATCTTTATTCGTCTCAGTGAGGTATGTACTCAACTGCTGATATAAACTATTGGTGAATATTTTTCTGTCACAATCAATGAGAAGTAAGGCAATGGCGCTATTCAGAAATTTCTGTAATTCAAAAAGTAAAACCTCTTCATCATGATCAATAAGCACGGTGCTTGCACCATAGGTTGTGGCGATACTTTTATAAACGTTTAAAAGCATTGCACTTTTATTACCTTCCCTCATTAATGCCGCATGCATATGGCTTATATCAGAAGTATCATTGATTGCTAAGGCATAATTGACGATAGAGGTCTCTTCAAAGTATGAGGGGGATATATCCTTTAATTGCATGTATTTTGCCCAGCCGGCTCTAAAACAATAGACAACACCTTGATTTTTTATAATACCTTTTGCTTTTTCTGTATCGTTATCACAAAGTGATAATAAACCTAAATTACTCATTCCAAGGACAATTTCACAGCCTTTTTTGATTTGATCGGCATAAATTATCGACAAATTATCAGCAGCTATTCTCAAAGACATATCGGATAATTGTTGTTTAGTTTTATGGATAAATTCTGGCGTGAAATAGCCTTCACTTTCTCCGTCTTTTAAAACTAAAAGAAGAAACGGATGACGTCTTAACTGTGCAATTTTCATTGATGGATCCTAATCATTTAACGTTGTTCATGTCGGTTATATATAATAGTTTTTAAAAAGTCACAGTGGTGCAAACATATCATCGGTATCGATTTCAATGGCAGTCACCCTTTGTTTATTGGCATTTTGTTTTAAGGTTGTTTCAATGTTTTCTAATGTACCATTGGTACTTACTTCCATGACTTCACGATAGGCTTCTTCGTTTAACGATTTTATTTTCATTAACAGTTCTTCAATACTACCCGATGTTTGCTCTTCATCTTCTTCTAATTCCGAAAAGTCATGACCGACAAAAGGTAAAGATAAGTATAAAAGACCAAAATCATCCTCTACAATGGTTTTCAATACTTCCAGTTGTTTTTCTTCATCATCAGAAGAAAGGAAAATTTGTGCTAATAAGCTGTGTGCTTCCGTTTGTGCACAAAACACGTGGTTTTCATCCATATTTTGCCAATATGAGGGTTCAACATTTAATAGTTGCTTTATTGAGTCGGCATCCATCAACCATGTGGCAATTGACGGGATGGTGGCGTCGTGCTCTCTAACAATTTTAGCGACGGTCAATATATCCATTTCTGTCAAGACCGCAAGCATGGTCTCATCGCCTTGTTCAGAGGCGATTGCTTCTAATGAGGTTCCCGCGCGTCTGCCGCTATGCTGTGCTTGTTCAATAATATCGCTAGCAAGAATTAGTGCATTTTTTGTCAAAGTGATTCCTTAAAACTTATATTGTTATTGAGTATACTCATTAATGAGTAAATTAAGCGTTTATATATTTGCTATACCCCCTAGTAATTCTCATCATAGTTAGTAGCGTCATAATCATCGAGCTGTTCGTGTTCAACTTCTTCGGCTTTTAAAGGCGTTGTATCATAACCGTTATAAAAATGAATGAGCAAAATAGCCGTTTTTAAGTCTTGTTCTGCGTGGGTCATTATTTCAGTAATACAGGCCCTAGCCTCGGAGTGCACACCGACAAAAGGTTTGACTTCACTCCAAGACGGTTCGGATGTAAGCTCTGTTTTAGCTAGGTTTTTGCTGTCAATTTTAACCTTGGTTGATATCGCCATGGCTAGTTGATCAATCATGCCATTGAATAATAAAGGCATTTGTTTTAATTGTTCGAATAAATTTGATAAATAATTTGATAATAAATCAGGATTTTCAGGATCAGTTAATGAGGTCATATTCTCTAAATACATAGAAAAATCATCAGCTAAATACTCAGGTAAACTTTGTTCAGGTTGCATTCATTGTTTCCTAGTCGGGAGTATAACGAAAAGTCTAATAAAGGGTCTCAGTGAAAGCCTAGTTGATAGCACTGTGCCAAAATGCATCAGCAATTTCTCGAGGATCTGTTATTACGGTATAGTTGTTTTTTAAGTATAAAGCGCGTTTTTTTGGATCAGAGATAACATCATAAGCCTGTTGAATTAATTGAAATTTTTCTTTGGCCTCGGCGCTCTCATTTCTATCAGGGTGATATTTATTAGCGAGTTTCCGATAGGCTTTTTTAATCTCGATGGTCGTCGATATTCTGCTTACAGCTAATTGTTCAAAATAATCCATAAACTTATTATTACCTTTTGCTGGACAACTTAAAAATGACTGTTGATATACTTGCGGTAATTCTACCTACGAAATGACAATATTTACATCATTATGTATGGTTATTTGTCGTTTATAAAAGAGGTCTTGGTGTTAATAATGATTTTGCCGGTATTGCCAACCATACAACGTGTACTTATTTAAGTGGCCAAACAGCTGGTAAGCTGTTTAATATCTCTTTATCCCAATACATAAGTACAGACTCAATTACTGGTTTATTAAATAGGCGAGAGTTGCGAGCACAGGCAAAAAAGTGATTCATCAAGCGGCAAGATATTGATCACCATTTGCATTATTGTCTATCGATGTGGTTTTTTTAAAGGTATTAACGATACATAGGCTCATCAAGCAGGAGGTAGGTACTAATAAAAGGGGCCAATATACTAACCGAAGCGCGAAAACGAATGATATAGTGGCAAAATTTGGAGGGCGATGCGTTTATAATGTTATTGCCAGATTTTGATACGCCACTCCAATTACCTGACAACGGGCGTTAAGAATCCAAAAGTTAGGGCGCAATTGAATATCTATTGCGCCGCTATCACTTATTTTGAATTGATAGTTTTAATGGTCAATAGTCGCTATTTAGGTTGATGACAATTTAAACTTATTTTAAGTCAAACCGATCTAATTGCATCACTTTAACCCATGCATTAACAAAGTCATTAACAAACTTTTTATCAGCATCATCTGACGCATATACTTCTGCAATGGCTCTTAATTCTGAGTTAGAGCCAAAAATAAGATCGACCGGAGTTGCTTGCCATTTTAATTGACCTGAAGCTCGATCATGACCTTTATAAAGACCCGCGGTAGACTTATCTTTAGTCCATACGGTCGACATATCTAATAAATTTATAAAAAAGTCATTAGTTAATACACCGGGAGTTTTAGTGAATATGCCATGTGAAGAGCCATTGTAATTACTATTAAGTGAGCGCATTCCTCCAACAAGTACGGTCATTTCAGGTACATTTAAACCAAGAGAGTGTGCTTTATCCACCAGCATTTTAGTGGGTGACATATAGCTATCTTCGCTGTAATAGTTACGGAAACCATCAGCACTTGGTTTTAAGTAATTGAATGATTTTACATTCGTTTGAACTTGTGTAGCATCGGCACGACCAACAATAAAGGGTACGTTTACTTTATGTCCTGCTTGCTTTGCGGCATTCTCTATCGCCGTAGCACCTGCTAAAATAATTAAATCTGCTAAGGATACTTGCTTATTCGAAGACTTAACGTTGTATTTATTTTTGATAGCCTCAAGTTTAGTTAATACGTGGCTAAGTTCTTTGGGGTTATTGACCGGCCAATTATTTTGAGGGTTAAGTCTAATGCGTGCGCCATTTGCACCACCGCGCATATCAGTTACGCGATGACTAGAAGCCGAAGCCCAGGCCGTTCTGACTAATTCAGAGGTCGTTAAACCGGTATCAATAATTTGTTTTTTAAGTTTAACGATATCTTTTTTACTGATCGGTTTGTGGTCAATTGCGGGAATAGGATCTTGCCACAACATTACTTCACTCGGTACGTCTGAGCCAACATATCTTGCGCGAGGGCCCATATCACGATGAGTTAACTTAAACCAAGCTTTTGCAAAAGCCTGGTTAAATTCAGCGGGGTCTTTTCTAAAGCGCTTAACAATTTTAAGGAAACTAGGGTCTTCTTTCAAGGCTAAATCAGTGGTAAACATGATAGGTGCGTGGCGTTTGTTTGGTATATGTGCATCAGGGACTAAGTTTGCCGCTGCCTTACTATCGGGTATCCATTGAATAGCACCAGCTGGACTTTTTGTTTGTACCCAATTAAAATTCATTAAGTTATCTAGATAGTTAGTTGACCATTGTGTTGGTGTAGTTGTCCATGCACCTTCTAAACCACTACTGGTAGTATCAGCCCCAACACCTGAACCACATTTGTTTTCCCATCCTAAACCTTGCGCTTCAATGTCAGCTGCACCCGGCTCTGCGCCGACACATTCGTTAGGTTTTTTTGCACCATGTGCCTTACCTAAGGTATGTCCACCGGCAATTAATGCCACGATTTCTTCATCATTCATAGCCATACGACCAAAAGACATTCTAATATCTTTTGCGGCTAAAAGCGGATCAGGTGTGCCGTGTGGTCCGACAGGATTGACATAAATCAAGCCCATTTCAACAGCGGCTAAAGGTCCTTTAAGTTTACCTTTTTTATCACGACGTTTATCATCAAGAAAAGCAGTTTCAGGCCCCCAATAAATCAAGTCGGGCTCCCAATCATCGGCTCTACCACCAGCAAAACCAAAGGTTGTAAAACCCATTGATTCAAGCGCAACGTTACCTGAGAGTACCATCAAATCTGCCCAAGAAATTTTACGACCATATGCTTTTTTTATCGGCCATAATAAACGGCGAGCTTTATCTAAATTGACATTGTCAGGCCAGCTATTGAGCGGGTCGAATCGTTGTTGGCCTCCTGAGGCTCCACCGCGTCCGTCATGAACACGATAAACTCCTGCACTGTGCCATGCCATACGAATCATCAAGGGTCCATAATTTCCCCAGTCTGCTGGCCACCAGGTTTTTGAGTCGGTGAGTGTTGTTTTAATATCCTTTTTAAGTTTGCCTAAATCAAGCGTTGCAAACTCTTTGGCATAATTAAATTTTTCACCGTACGGGTTGGACTCTTCACCATGTTGGCGCAATGGGCTAAGATTTAGTTGCTCAGGCCACCAAAACTTATTAGTTTTTGCTTCTCCTTCAGCGAAGGCCGAAGAAGATAGAGACATTGAAGCTATAGCAACTAAAATTGCAGTGGCTAAGGTGAGTGTTATTTTTGACATGATTATCCTCTCTTATTATAAAATGACGATGACATTGTTTCGACTTAAGGATAGAAGTAAAAAGAGATTTTTAAAAATTGAGTTACTGGAAGTTAATATTTAATTGTTTTATGAAGATAATAGCCCCCTGTGTCAGGGTGTTTGTATATTTGTCAGTTAGGGTTTTCTAAGGATTATATGGGGTATATTGTTAAAGTTGGCCAATGCTTTAAACGCAGACTTTATCTGTTTACAATATTAAAAAAAAGTCTAAAACTTTGATTTACAATTGATTTAATCTGAGATCTACTTAGGCAGATCTCAGATTAGGTTAATTAATTAAAAACCACATTGTTTACCTTGGTTTTTGTCCTTCAACCAAGTCTGTAATGGTGCAAAGTAGTCTAACACAGCGGTTGCATTCATTTGCTCATTACCGGTTAGTACTTTATAAGCTTGCTGCCAAGGTTGGCTTGAGCCCATTTCTAACATGGTATTTAATGCGTTACCTGCTTCTTTACTGTTATAAATTGAACAGCGGTGAATGGGATCTGTGTTGCCTGAGATTTCACATAACGCTTTGTGGAATTCAAATTGTTGGATATGCGCTAAGAAATAACGAGAATAAGGCACGCCACCCGGTACATGGTATTTTGCTCCTGGGTCAAAAGCGTTAACGTCTCGCGCTACAGGCGCTTTAATGCCTTGGTACTCCTCACGCAGTTCCCACCAAGCACTGTTATAGTTTTCTGGAGTAATTTCACCGGAGTAAACTTTCCAACGCCACTGATCAACCATTAAACTAAAGGGGATAAAGGCTATTTTCTCTAAAGCCTTTTTCATGAGTAAACCAATGTCTTTCGACTCATCTGGGATGGTATCGATTAAACCAATTTCTTTTAAATACTTGGGTGTAACTGATAGGGCAATAGTATCACCAATGGCTTCATGGAAACCATCATTAGCACTGTTTTGAAAATACACTGGTTGGTTTTTATAGGCACGTTGATAGAAGTTATGCCCTAATTCATGGTGAATTACGTTAAACTCTTCTCCAGTTTTTTGGATACACATTTTAATACGAATATCATCCTTAGCATCTAAATCCCAAGCCGAAGCATGGCATACCACGTCACGGTCTTGTGGTTTAGTAAACAATGAACGCTGCCAAAATGTTTCTGGTAAAGCTTCAAAACCTAACGAGGTGAAGAAAGTTTCTGCACCTTTAACCATTTTGACTTCGTCATAATTATTGGCAGCGAGTTGTTTAGTTACATCGTATCCGGGATCCGCATCTTCTGGTGCCACTAAATCATAGATGTTACCCCAAGATTGTGCCCACATATTACCTAATAAATGAGCAGGAATAGGTTGGTCCTGTGGTACTTTATCTTCACCGTACTCTTCTGCTAATTCACTTCGAACATAACAGTGAAGATCATCGTATAAGGGTTTAACTTGTCCCCATAAACGGTCAAGTTCATTGGCAAAATCATCGGCAGGCATATCGTAGTTAGAACGCCACATTGCGCCTAAGTCTTTATAACCTAGACCTTGAGCACCTTCATTACCAAGCTCCGCTTGACGAGAAAATAAAGGTTTCATTTTTGGACTGATTGTTCGCCACCCAGTCCACATTTCTAAAAGTTCATCGTAATTCCTAGAATTTGCCATGGTTGAAGACATCTCACCTAAGTTCAATGTTTTCCCCGCTTTAGTTGTGTAGGTGCCTTTACCGTACATACCACCCAATTGTGAACCTATTTTAGCCAGTTCAGCTGACTTTTCACTATCTTGAGGTGCTGGCATTACTAAGCTTTGTTTTAGCGTATTTAGCTTTCTACGTTGTTGAGATGAAACTTTTATCTGGTCAAACTTTGCCGCTTCCATGGCAAAACGGACACCCGCTTCAGTGGATTTCTGACTTGCAGCAGCTGAAAGTTCAGCGGTATCTTCAGTAATAAAGTTGGCATAGATCCATTCGGCACGCGCACCTTCAAGATTCAAGGTAACTAACTCTTTTTCAACGCTAATCAAAAACTCTTCGGCGTCATTTGCATTAAGTGCTTTTAGCGTACTAGTTTTTTGTGTTTGTAGTGTTTCCACCGGATTTGATGCTTGATTACAAGCAGAGAGAGACGCTGCAATAATTAAAGCTACGCCTGTCAATTTTAAGTTATTTATCATTGTATTTATTCACTCACTTTTCATTACGTTAATTAACTGTCATCGCAATGGATGAGTTAATGATTATTGTTATTATAAAAAATATTTTGTTCAGTATATTTTATTATTCAATTTGCACAAATAATTTGGCTAAAGAAAAATAGCGAAATGTGCTTTTGATAAGGATTCTTGTATAGATAACTTAACAAATGGTGGATTTATTTTAATTTCTTTAGATAAAACCACAGTTTAAGCTGCTGAGTCAAAATATAAAACACATGACTTCTAAAATCTTAAGTAAAAAACGCTGGGTTGATTAACAGAGCAACTTTCACAATTAGGGCGTTTTATACACATACAATTATAAAGACCGTTCATTAAGATAAAAAAAAGTTAAAAATATAATTTTATTTGGTTGCTCTGCGATCCATATCAACGTGATATTTATAAGCAAAATAATAGGTTAGTTAACGTTATTAATTTTTATTTATATTTATAGTGAATATTTTGCCTAACTGTCCAAATTTACTACTTTAATTGTTGACCTTATTCGCACAAATACGTTATTTTAAACGCGCGTTTAAACTGTGTGTTTGTTAACGTGATTATTATATTAAAGGTAGTAGCTAGAGTATGAGTACAAAAGATAAAATTTTAGATGCAGCAGAAATTTTTTTTGCTGATAAAGGTTTTAATGGTACATCGTTAAGAGAAATTACCAGTCAAGCTGAAGTGAATTTAGCTGCAGTTAATTATCATTTTGGTTCAAAAAAAGAGTTGATAAAAGCGGTTATGTCTCGTTATATGAATGAGTTAGCCCCCAAGCTTGAATGTTCATTACAAACATTGTGTGATTCAAGTGATGATATTAGTTTAGAGGAGGTGTTTACTGCTTTTGTTCAGCCACTCCTTTGGCTAAATGAATTTAAAGAAAATGGTACCAGTACCTTTTTACAACTTTTAGGGCGTGGTTATACCGATAGTCAAGGTTTTTTACGCTGGTTTCTTACAACACAATATCCTAATGTAATTAGTAATTTCGTCAGTGCAGTGAAAAAAGCATATCCAGAATTAAGTGCAGAAGAAATGTTTTGGCGTTTGCATTTTACGATGGGAACGGTTGTTTTTACTATGTCGTCCAGTGATGCTCTGATTGATATTGCCACCAACGATTTTGATGAAAAAATTGATATTTCAGCTGTTATTCAAAAAGTTATACCTTATGTCTCAGCGGGCGTGGGAGCACCAGTTGTCAATAGATAAATTGAATGGTACTAAGAGAAACTGCTTTGTTAATATTGAGTAATTAGGTAAGGTAGCGGCACTTATTTATTGTTTTAGTGACATTCTATGGGTCCTATAATGCTTGATGTGCAAGGCACATCACTGACAGGAGAAGATAAAGACCTCCTCGAACATCCACTCGTTGGCGGCTTGATTTTATTTACTCGCAACTATGAATCTCCCGAACAAATTATTTCGTTAACCCAAGAAATACGAATAAATGCTGGAGATGATATTTTAATTGCCGTTGATCATGAGGGCGGCAGAGTACAAAGATTTAAAGAACAATTTTGTAAAATTCCTGCAATGGGAAAACTTAAATATTACACCAACAATGATATTGATAAAGCAAAAATATTGGCAAAACATTGCGGTACGCTAATGGCTTTTGAAGTACAAGCGGTTGGTGTTGATATTAGCTTTGCTCCTGTTCTTGATGTTAATGGTGTGAGCGATGTTATTGGTGATCGTGCTTTTCATTCAACACCTGACGAAGTTAGCGCTATGGCTTCAGCATTTATCGAAGGAATGAATATTGCCGGTATGCAAGCGACGGGAAAACATTTTCCTGGCCACGGTAGTGTAAAAGAAGACTCTCACTTAGCATTACCCATCGATAAACGTACTAAATTACAAATTTTTAATGGCGACCTAACCCCTTTCAAAGAACTTATTGCTAAAAAATCACTAGCAGCTTTGATGCCTGCTCATATTATTTTTCCTGATGTTGATGACCAAGCCGTTGGCTTTTCAACTTTATGGTTACAACAAATTTTACGACATGATCTAGGGTTTGATGGTGTGATTTTTAGTGATGATTTGTCGATGGAAGGGGCTGCGTGTGTTGGTGGTTACATTGAACGTGCTGAAGCTGCTCAGCAAGCAGGTTGTGACATGTTATTAACTTGTAATGATCGTGCCAGTACTATTGAAGTGATCGACAGGGCGAATATTAATATTATTGAGCAAAGTAGGCATCGTTTACAAAAGCTGTTAAAAAATAGTGATTATACTTGGCACACCCGTAAAGAAAATCCTTTATGGCAAACATCTCATCATTATATTGACTCTTTTATTTCAACAATATAATAATAACAAAGGTTAACAAGATGGCTTTTTCTAGACAACATTTTATTGGTATTGGACCATTAGTAGCATTTTTGTTTTATTTACTACTTTGTCAATTAAACTTAGATGATAAAGCCGCTATAGCTGCAGCTATAACCTTATTAACAGTTATTTGGTGGGTAACGGAAGCATTACCTATTCCTGCAACTTCATTAGTGCCATTTGCATTATTGCCTTTATTTGGCATAGTTGATCATAAAACTGTCGCTTCATCTTTAGGCAGTCATGTCATTTTATTGCTAATGGGAGCATTTATGCTGTCTAAAGCACTAGAAAAAAGTGGCGCTCATGAGCGCTTAGCTATATATATGGTACGTTTTGTTGGTGTATCAAGCGGTAGACGATTAGTATTTGGTTTTATGCTGGCTGCTGGTTTTTTAAGTATGTGGATATCAAATACAGCAACAACATTAATTATGTTACCTATGGCTTTGGCCATTTTAAGTCATGTTGATAATCAAAAACTAAAAGTTGCTCTTATTCTTGGTATTGCTTATGCCTCCAGTGTTGGAGGTATTGGTACGCTAATTGGTACGCCTCCGAACGTTATTTTTATGGCTATTTATGAAGAACAAACAGGCCGAGAGTTTGGCTTTTTAGCTTGGATGAAAATTGGTGTACCTGTGGTATTAATTTCATTACCAATTATGGCACTTTGGTTAACAAGAAATGTGAAACTTGAACATGAAATTGAGATCCCTAAACTAGGTGCTTGGCGATCTGAGGAAACACGTACGTTAATTGTTTTTGGTTTAACGGCACTGGCTTGGATATTTCGTAAAGAACCTTTTGGTGGCTGGAGTGGCTATTTTGAAGTGTCTATTGCTGGTGACAGTACAGTGGCGCTATTTGCAGTAGTAATGATGTTTGTAGTACCAAATGGCAAAGGAGGAAGGTTACTTGATTGGGATACAGCTAAATCAATTCCTTGGGGGATGTTATTACTTTTTGCGGGTGGTATTGCCATTGCTAAGGGATTTGTCGCTTCAGGCTTAAGCAACATGTTAGGTGAGTGGCTAACATCATTAGCCAATTTACCTGCGATTGCTATGATCCTCACTATTTGTTTAGTTGTTACCTATTTGACTGAAATTACCAGTAATACGGCAACGGCAACTTTATTGATGCCAATTTTAGCTGTGGCTGCTATAGCATCTGGTTATGATCCTATGGTCTTTATGATCCCCGCTGCTATGTGTGCAAGCTGTGCTTTTATGTTGCCAGTAGCAACTGCGCCTAATGCTATTGCCTATGGTACTGGGGAAATTGAAATTCAAGATATGGTAAAAGAGGGAGCTATTTTGAGTTTAGTTGTTTCTTGTATTATTGGTATTGTTTGTTTTACTTTATTAATATAATTTTCGAGGTAATTATAACGTTAAAAAAGCCTGCTAATTAGCAGGCTTTTTGTTATCTAGTATTTATCCGCTAACACTATAAACTTGGATTTTTTGGTCCAGCGGAGCTTCGATTAGACACATCAGAAGTAACACCTGTTTTACCAGCAACCACATAGCTGGCTCTGTCTTTATTGTCAATAAACTCTGTTGGTAGATCATTTATTGTCGTAATGGTTTCAGTTTTAGTCATTGCTGCAGAAGCTCTACCCATTTGCTTTGCTTCACTGGTTTTTCTTACTTTAACCTTACCATTGACTACTTTCGGCTTCGCCGTTCTTTTGGCTCGTTTTGGAGCTTCAACAGCTTCAGCAACTACTGGTTCAACGTCAACTTCAACAACTACCGGTTCAGCATTCACTTCAACAGTCTCAGCAGCGTCAATCGTTACTGGTTCAGCGTTAATTTCAACAGCCTCAGCAGCGTCAATCGTTACTGGTTCAGCGTCAACTTCAACAGCCTCAACCGCTATTGATTCAGCGTTAACTTCAGCAGCCTCAGTAGCGTCAACCACTACTGCTTCGGTATTAGTTTTAACAGGTTTATCAACGACATCTTCGAAAGGCAGATTTTGTTGAACTTCTGGTGTAATAGTTTCAGCTAATGTCACCTCGCTTTGCTCTACTTCGACTATCTTTTCAGGATAGCGAGCTTCAACCGGATCCTCAGTAACTTGCACTTCAGTATTCGCAGTTGATGCGCTTTTGTTATCGTTATTATTACGACGATGTGATCTTAGGTGACGAGGTGAACGGCGGTTTTTAGGACGGTCTTCGCGATTATCCTGCGCTTGTTCATTGTCATTAGTAACCACAACCGCGTCAACGGTAACGGTTTCTTTATTTAACGTATCAGTATTTTCAATGGCTTGATTTGATGACTTGATGTCTTCAATATTAGCAGGTGTTCTACTGTCATGAAGTCGTACATTTTTACGGTTATTACGGCGTTGACGTCGCTCAGCAACTTTTTCTTCTTTTGGTTGTTGAATTTTATCTTCGTTTTTAGGTACTGGTGCTTTTGACTTATCGTGACGGCTTTCGTTGCGATTATCATTCCTGGTATCATTACGGCTTTCGTTACGATTATCATTCCTGGTATCATTACGGTTGTCGTTAGGAGAATCCGTCACCTCTGTTTTTTGACCTTCAGACGAACGGTTGCGCTGTTGGCGAGGTTTACGATTACGGTTGCGATTGTCTTGTTGACGTCTCGGGTTAGGTTTATCAACAGGTTTTATTTCTTCTGAAGGTAATAAGCCCTTTAACCAAAAAGTTAGTCCGGCAAATAACCCTTTTGACTCAGGCTTTGTCGTTGATTTAGTTTCCTTTATTGGTTTTTCTATAGGTGTTGGTGCTGCTTTATCAGGAGCACTCATACCCTGAATTATAGGTTCAACCCGTTTATTTGCTTGGGGATCAAATTTCGGCATTACAGCTTCTTCAATTTGAGCTTGCTTGATTGAAATATCGTAACTTGCCTCTACAATAGACTCATCAGCACGCATTCTCACGACTTCATATTGTGGGGTAGACATATTCGGGTTAGGAATAATCAATACTTTTACATTGTGATGTTTTTCAATATGAAAAACTGAACGACGCTTTTCATTCAACAAGTAAGTCGCAACTGGCACGGGAACTTGTGCTTGTACCTGTTGAGTGTGCTCTTTTATCGCTTCTTCTTCCATCAGGCGAAGGATAGATAACGCCAGTGATTCAACGCCACGAACTTGACCTGTTCCACTACAACGAGGGCAAACTCCTTGACTTGTTTCACCAATGGATGGACGAAGACGTTGGCGTGACATTTCTAATAAACCAAATCGAGAAATGCGACCTAATTGAATACGGGCTCTGTCTTGATGTACTGAGTCGCGCATACGGTTTTCAACTTCTCGTTGATTGCGAACTGGTGTCATATCGATAAAGTCGATAACCACTAAACCACCTAGGTCACGTAACCGTAATTGACGGGCAATTTCTTCAGCAGCTTCTAGGTTAGTATTTAAAGCGGTTTCTTCAATATCACTACCTTTAGTTGCACGAGCTGAGTTGATATCGATAGATGTTAAAGCTTCCGTTGGGTCAATTACAATTGAACCACCAGATGGTAGGCGAACTTCACGTTGAAAAGCTGATTCTATTTGGCTTTCAATTTGATAGTGAGTAAACATAGGTACGTCATTATCGTAAAGCTTAATTTTACTCAAAAAGTCAGGACGAACCACTTCGATATGTTTTTTTACACTTTCAAAGGTTTTAGGGCGATCAATTAAAACTTCACCAATATCACGTCTTAAGTAATCGCGAATGGCGCGTAAAATAAGGCTGGTTTCTTGGTGAATTAACACTGGAGCATCGGTACTTGCAGCGGCATCTGCAATAGCTTGCCAGTGATGCAGTAGTACATTTAAATCCCACTCTAATTCGTCATAGTCTTTACCAACTCCCGCGGTGCGAACAATAAGCCCCATACCTTTTGGCAGACTTAATTTACTTAATGACTCTTTAAGATCTGTGCGCTCTTCACCTTCGATACGGCGGGAAATACCACCGGCACGAGGATTATTTGGCATTAGAACTAAGTAACTACCGGCAAGACTAATGAAGGTGGTTAAGGCGGCACCTTTTTGGCCACGTTCTTCTTTGTCTATTTGAACAATGACTTCTTGGCCTTCTTTCAAGACCTCTTTAATGTTTGGGCGACCTTGGAAGGTGTAACCTTTGGGGAAGTATTCGCGAGAGATTTCTTTCATCGGTAAGAAACCGTGGCGATCTGCACCATAGTCAACAAAAGCTGCTTCTAAAGAGGGTTCGATACGGGTTATTTTAGCTTTGTATATATTTGATTTTTTTTGTTCATGACCTGGGCTTTCAATATCTAAATCGTAAAGCTTTTGACCATCAACTAGTGCTACGCGCAATTCTTCTGATTGGGTGGCGTTTATTAACATACGTTTCATAGTTTGTGTGACTCATATTTTAGTCACAACACACTTTGCTTAGTACACAAAGCAATCTTTGGCTATGGTAACAGCGTTTTGTCAGCCTCTCGGATGTCAATCTTAATGCATCAGTAATATGCGTTAAGCTGTTATAAATTCTGATTGTATTTCTAACCTATAATGTCTTTTGACGTTATAGTGAATTTTTTTCTTTATGTGCTCAGCTAATGTGCTGTGCGATACTTGTTAAGTAGCATTTTAATATCAGTAAAAAGGCGGGTACGTTTTTTTATACCTTAATGATGCCTTATAATATTGATATTTTATTTATAATGCGCTTAAAAAGTGTAATTACAAAATTGCTTTATGGTGCTGGGCGAGCTGTTTATGCTTCATATTGACAAGGTAAATACATCAATTGTTGCAATAGGCCGTACCAAAAATATGTCACTCAAATATATCAGATAAGATTTATTTGATATGTGCATATAAACGTAGCCGCAGTTCGTCTCTTACGTATCTCTGTAAAGCTTCCTTTTTCAATACCTGTTAATAAATTATATTATCGAGTATTTAAAGTTATTGTGTAAAAATAAAACAATAACACCTATATTGTCCCATTAAAACCAGAGATAAGCCAATGAAAATCTTGTTTTCTTGGCTAAAGTTCAATTAAAAGTATGCTAAACTTCGTTTTATAGAAGAAAGTCATAGAAAAGCTCATGCTAGGCCCAATATAATGTCGCAAAACAAGCCTCAGAAAAAATCAGATGTTAAGTTCAAAAAAATATCACAAGAAAAATATGCATCAATATCTAATCAAAAGGTCAAAGTTCATTCAAAAAATGATATTCAGGATAAAACTTTTGAAAAGGATAAAGTCGTTTTATACAATTCTTCAACCGTAGATAAAAAAGATAAAGATACAGCACCAGTGGATGTAAAACCGCAAGTTAGGTTTTTTACCATTGATAGTGAAGATGCAGGGCAACGTATTGATAATTTTTTACTAAAAACGCTTAAAGGAGTTCCTAAAAGTCATTTGTATCGCTTAATGCGAAAAGGTGAAATTCGTGTCAATAAAAAAAGAATCAAACCAATATACAAATTACTTAATGAGGATGTAGTGAGAGTCGCTCCAATTCGAATTTCAGAAAGAACTAACCAAGTTCCAACGAGTCTTAATGTCGTTTCTAATTTAGAAAAGCAAATTTTATTCGAAGATGAACGGCTTATTGTTATTAACAAACCTTCTGGTATGGCTGTTCATGGAGGCAGTGGTTTAAGTTTTGGTTTGATTGAGGCTCTAAGGGCATTAAGACCAGAGGCGAGAATGTTGGAATTAGTTCATCGCTTAGACCGTGATACCTCAGGTTGCTTAGTGATAGCGAAAAAACGCTCAGCATTACGTCATCTTCATGAGCAACTGCGTAATAAAAATGTACAAAAATATTATCACGCGTTAGTTAAAGGCTGTTGGCCAATAAAATTAACTAAGGTTACTGAATCATTAAAGAAGAACGACTTGAAGTCGGGTGAACGAGTAGTAATAGTAGATAATATTGATGGTAAAGAATCAGAAACTCGATTTAAAGTCTTACAGCACTATGAAAATTCAACACTCTTAAGGGCATTTCCTGTCACAGGTCGAACTCACCAAATTAGAGTACACTGCCAGGTGAAAGGTCATGCTATTGCTTGCGACTCAAAATATGGTCATGAAGAGTTTGATACTGAGATGAAAGTTAAAGGCTTAAAACGTTTGTTTTTACATGCAGCAAGTATTGAATTTACTCACCCTTTAACTGACGAACGTCTTAAAATAGAAGCGCCGTTAGAGTCCTCATTAGAAAAATTGCTTAAAAGGTTAACTAAAATTGCATAACTATAAACTTATTATCTTTGACTGGGATGGCACCTTAATGGACTCAATCGCCCGGATTGTTTCTTCAATACAGGCAAGTGCGAAATTGATTAATATCGAAGCGCCAACCTTTGAGCAAGCAAAACAAATTATCGGCTTGAGTTTACCTAAAGCTATCCAGGTTTTATTTCCAAGTTGTACACCTGAGCAAGAAATCTTGTTAATTGAACAATATAAATATCATTATGTGAAAGTAGATACCACACCAACACCGATGTTCGCTAACGCCTCAAATTTACTAACAGAGCTTAAGCGTAATAATAAGTTACTGGCGGTTGCAACAGGAAAGGCAAGAGCAGGTCTACAAAGAGTATGGCACGCCAGTGATACGGCACATTTTTTTCATGCCTCTAGGTGTGCTGATGAGAGTTTATCAAAACCTGATCCTGATATGATCAATAGCCTATTAGCGGAGCTTGAGATAAAAGCCCATGAAGCGGTGATGATTGGTGATACCAGTTATGACATGGAAATGGCACAACGAGCAGGTGTTGATAGAATAGGAGTAACGTTTGGCGTTCATGATGTTCACACATTATCGCGGCACCAACCGAGGGCGATTGTTGATTCACTGGTTGAGTTACAACAGTTATTGGTGGGTAAGAGTAGAGGCTAGGCCTTAACTATTAATTGCTCAGCTAAGACATCTACACCATGAAGTTTTAATAAGCTTACTAGTCTAATTAATGGTAAGCCTATTAGAGTATTTGGATCATCGCCTTCAAGTTTTCTGAATAAGCAAATACCTAAACCTTCACTTTTAAAACTTCCAGCACAATTATACGGCTGTTCAGCCATTAGGTAGTGTTCAATGTCACTTTGACTCAACACATTAAAGTGAACAGTGAAAGGCTCAACCAATGAATAGTTTTGCTCTGTTTTACTATTATATACTGATAAACCAGTATAAAAGGTAATAGCTTTACCACTGAACTTTGTCAGTTGTTCAACACCGTTTTTAAAATTATGTGGTTTCCCCAGAATATCATCTTCACAAACTGCAACTTGATCTGAACCAATAATTAAAGCATCAGGAAATTGATCTGCTACCACTTTTGCTTTTTCTATGGCTAAACGTTCAACTAGGTTTTGCGGGTTTTCACCAACTTGCGCTGTTTCATCAATATTTGGCTTAGCGCAATAAAAAGGTAAATTTAACTTTTCAAGCAAGACTTTTCTAAAAGGGGAAGTAGAGCCTAAAACTAATGTTTGCATAACAACGGTTCCAATAATTGTGTCAAAAATAACCTATAGTCCTATTATTGGGATAATCTTGAGGTTTTAAACACTCAGACCTTAATTATTCAAACAAAAAGGGCAATTTCTTTTGACACTTGCAAGCTGGCACTTTATTATGCGCGCCTTATGAAAAATCTTAAACTTCCGATAGCAATTAATCCAACCCGAAGTGCGCAGCGTAGGCTTGTGTGTCAAGGAGTGTTTAAATTATCGGAAATGACTAGATTGCTTGCTACCTGTGAAGCACGTAGCGAGCATGTAAAAGTAAAAGTTAAGTTTGATGTGGATGAACGTGGTCTGACAGTAATGACAGGTACGAGCTCGGCATTAGTTGCATTTACTTGTCAGCGGTGTTCAGAAAATTTTGAGCAGTTACTTGAAGTTGATTTTACTTTTAGTCCTGCGAAAAATGCTGAAGCGGCTGAAGAAATTCCGTCATATTATGACGTAGTAGAATTAGATGAAAATGGTGAAGTTAACTTGCGTGAGTTAGTGGAAGAAGAGTTAATTCTCATGCTACCATTAATTCCTAGGCATGAACTTGAAGACTGTAAGGCACCAGCTGACAGTGTTTGGGGTGAATTGCCTGAAGAGCTTGAAAAGCCAAACCCATTTGATGTTTTAAAACAACTCAAGTAGTTAATTATATACTTAGGGTTTAAACTAATAACCGATTTTAGGAGTAACTCATGGCAGTTCAAAAAAGCAAAAAGTCTCGTTCAAGACGTGGCATGCGCCGTTCACATGATGCAGTAACAGCAGAACATTTATCAACTGATCCCGTATCAGGCGAAACTCACCGTCGCCATCACATCACAGCTGATGGCTTCTATAAAGGTGTTAAAGTCATCAACAAGTAATTTACTAATTACTTAAAGGTTATGACTAGTCTAACTATTTCGTTAGATATTATGGGGGGCGATCAAGGCCCCCATATTACTATTGCCTCAGCTATAATGGCAGTGAAACACTCTTCCAATATACATCTTATTCTCTGTGGTGATGAACAAATCATTATTGATGAACTCACTAAGAAAAGCTTTTATCCTCATCAGCAATTATCTATATATCCAACAACAGAAATTGTTAAAATGGATGATAAACCTTCTATTGCTATGCGTAGTAAAAAAGACTCGTCAATGCGAAAAGCATTAGATTTAGTTAAAGAAGGTAAAGCACAAGCTTGTGTGAGTGCAGGAAATACGGCAGCATTATTCTCGATTGCTCATTATGTGCTTAAAACAATTCCTGGTGTAGACCGTCCGGCCTTAATTTCTTCTTTGCCGACACATGATACCAATAAACATGTTTTCATGCTTGATTTAGGAGCAAATGTTTTTTGTGACTCACATGTACTTTATCAATTTGCAATTATGGGGTCAGTAATGGCTGAATATGTTGATAATATTGAAAAACCACGTATTGCCTTATTAAATATGGGGGTAGAGGATATAAAAGGTAGCGATCATATCAAACAGACAGCTATGCAATTAACTAATAATGACGATATTAATTATGTTGGTTTTATTGAAGGTAGTGATATTTTTTCAAATAAAGCGGATGTTATAGTCTGTGATGGTTTTGTTGGAAATATTGCACTTAAAACTTGCGAAGGGGTTGCTCGCTTAGTTTACGAAAAATCAAAAGCCTTTTTTCAGCAAAATGGTCAGTATAATGTTTTAGCTAAAGTGTTAGGTTTTTTATTAAGGCCAACCCTAAAAAAACTTTTTAAATCACTAAACCCAGATCAATACAATGGTGCAAGTTTGATAGGATTACGTGGCATTGTTGTCAAAAGTCATGGTAATGCAAACTCAAAAGCTTTTTTTGCGGCTATTATTGAAGCGGCAAAAGAAGTTGAACGACAAATTCCTCAAAGAATTAAAACAAAATTGGGATAAGGCGTGTCATTAAAACGTTAGTTAAGCGAAGGCTTGGTAATAAATAACCCTGTCGATTAATGCTTACATTTACACTTTAGGTATAAAAATGCAAAATAAATTAGCTTTTGTCTTCCCTGGTCAAGGATCTCAAACAGTTGGCATGTTAAGTGACTATACAGAGAACGAAATAGTTCAAAATACATTTTCACAAGCGTCAAAAGTACTTGGCTATGACCTTTGGCAATTAATTGCACAAGGACCAAGTGATAAATTAAGTCAAACTCATCATACTCAACCCGCATTATTAACTGCAAGTGTTGCTATGTGGCGATTATGGCAATCTGAGTCAGCACTATTACCAAGTATTATTGCAGGACATAGTTTAGGTGAATATTCAGCGTTAGTTTGTGCTGAAGTTATCTCATTAGAAGAAGCGGTAGTTTTAGTCGAAAAACGTGGTCAATTGATGCAAGCTTCAGTTCCTGAAGGTATTGGGGCAATGGCGGCAATTATAGGCTTAGATAATCAGGTTATCATTGATGCTTGTGCTAAGGCTCAAGATCGAGATGTCGTTTCTGCGGTAAACTTTAACTCTCCTGGCCAGGTGGTTATTGCTGGCCATAAAGCTGCTGTCGAAAGAGCCGGTGTGTTATGTAAAGAGGCGGGTGCTAAAAGAGTACTACCCTTACCTGTAAGTGTGCCTTCACACTGTGCGTTAATGAAAAGTGCCGCAGATAAGTTGGCGCTAGAGCTTGATAAAATAACTTTTAACGCACCAAAAATTTCAGTTATTAATAATGTAGATGTTGCTGTTGAATCATCTGCAGAGGCTATAAAAATAGCACTAGTTAAACAGTTGTATAGCCCTGTTCGTTGGAGTGAAACTATCAGTAAACTTACGAGCGATGGTATAGAGCAAGTTGTAGAAGTTGGCCCGGGCAAGGTATTACAAGGCTTAATTAAACGTATTGATAAATCGGTCACTTGCATTTCAGTTAATAATTCAGACTCGTTGGCGAATGCCCTTGAAGTATTTAAATAGGATAAATTATGTTTTCATTAAATGGAAAAATAGCATTAGTAACAGGCGCTAGTCGTGGTATTGGTAAAGCAATTGCTAGTCAACTTCAAAGCCTAGGTGCAACGGTTATTGGTACAGCTACATCGGATCACGGTGCAGAAAAAATTAGTGAGTATTTAGGTGCAGGCAATGGATTAGTGCTTAATGTGACGAGTGATGATTCAATTTCAGCTGTATTTTCTACTATTAAAGACAATCATGGTTCAATTGACATTTTAGTTAATAATGCTGGTATTACTCGCGATAATTTATTTATGCGTATGAAGAATGAAGAATGGGATGACATTATAGGTACTAATCTCTCGTCGGTATTTAAAGTGAGCAAGGCTGCTATACGTCCTATGATGAAAAAAAGAACAGGTCGTATTATTAATATCGGCTCAGTGGTTGGTTCTATGGGCAATGCTGGTCAAGTTAATTATGCTACGTCTAAAGCCGGCCTTTTAGGTTTTACTAAATCATTGGCTAGAGAAGTTGCTTCTCGTGGTATTACTGTTAATACTGTTGCTCCTGGATTTATCGATACAGATATGACGCAAACACTTACTGATGAGCAAAAAGAAGGTATTTTCTCACAAGTACCGGCCAACCGTTTAGGTAAACCAGACGAGATTGCTAGTGCAGTTGCCTTTTTAGCCTCTGATGCAGCGGCTTATATTACTGGCGAGACATTACATGTTAATGGCGGTATGTACATGGTCTAAGCCTTTATAGTCAAGGGATTAAGACTTTTAAATAGATAAAATTAGTATAACCAGCAGGTTAGACCAGTAAAAAAGTAAAATTAGATACTTGCATGGCGACGCATTGGCGAATACACTACAGCCAATTTGGTATATAAAGCACTTTCTAGTAAAGGAAATAAAATGAGCACAATTGAAGAACGCGTAAAAAAAATCACTATAGAGCAACTTGGTGTTACCGAAGCAGAAGTTAAAATTAACTCTTCTTTCGTTGATGACCTTGGTGCAGACTCTTTAGATACTGTTGAATTAGTTATGGCATTAGAAGAAGAATTTGATACTGAAATTCCTGACGAAGATGCAGAAAAAATTACTACAGTTCAAGCTGCTGTCGATTACGTTACTGCTAACCAGTAATCACTCGATGTAAGTACGTGATTAACGTATTGCTTAAACATGTAAATAGGGCGGTATTACTTATATTCCAAATATAGTGTAACCGCCTTTTTTAATTATTCAACATTATTACCGTTTGGTATAATTAAAGGCAAACCTCTTATGAGACGTGTTGTAGTTACCGGTATTGGTATGCTAAGCCCTTTGGGCAATGACCCTCAAACCACTTGGCAAAACTTGCTTTTAGGTAAAAGTGGTATAAGTAATATTGATCACTTTGATACTTCAGATTATCCAACAAAATTTGCTGGCCTGATCAATAACTTTAATGCTCAAGATTATATGGAAAGAAAAGAAGCCAAAAAAATGGATCTTTTTATTCAATATGGTGTGGCTGCGGGCGTACAAGCTTTTAAAGACTCAGGTTTAGAAATTGGCGAACATAACGCTCATCGTATTGGTGTAGCTGTTGGTGCAGGTATTGGTGGCTTAGGCTTAATCGAGTCTGGCTATGATAAAATGCTTAAAAGCGGTCCTCGTAAATTATCACCATTTTTTGTGCCTTCAACCATCATTAATATGATTGCTGGTCATATATCTATTATGTTCGGTCTTAAAGGACCTAATATATCAATTGTCACAGCTTGTACTAGTGGTGTACATAATATAGGCCATGCAGCTCGTATGATAGCTTATGGTGATGCTGATGCAATTGTTGCTGGTGGTGCTGAAAAAGGTTCTACTCAATTAGGTATGGGAGGCTTTGGTGCGGCACGAGCGCTTTCAACTCGTAATGATGCCCCTCAACAAGCTTCACGACCTTGGGATAAAGACCGTGATGGCTTTGTACTTGGTGATGGTGCAGGTGTTATTGTCGTTGAAGAATATGAACATGCTAAAGCGCGTGGTGCTAAAATTTATGCTGAGCTTGTTGGCTTTGGTATGAGTGGTGATGCTTATCATATGACCTCTCCTCCCAGCGATGGCGCTGGAGCTGCCCTTGCTATGAAAAATGCCATCAATGATGCAAAAGTTGATATAAATAAAATTGGCTATATTAATGCCCACGGTACATCCACATCAGCGGGAGATATTGCCGAAACTAATGCGGTTAAATCGGTATTTGGTGAGCAAGCTTATAAGTTAATGATGGGGTCGACTAAATCAATGACAGGCCATCTACTAGGGGCAGCAGGAGCAGTTGAAGCTATTTTTAGTATTCAAGCCCTTGTCAATAATGCCGTCCCACCAACAATTAACTTGGATAACCCTGATGAAGGTTGTGATTTAGATTATATTGCGGGTAGTGCTCGTGACGTCAACTTAGACTATGTATTATGTAATTCATTTGGTTTTGGCGGTACAAACGGCTCATTAATTTTTAAACGAGTTTAACGATTAATTATTTTACTTTATTTAATTAAGTTATTTATAACTTGAAATCAAAAAATAAAGCCTGAATACTCTCTTTAGTATTCAGGCTTTATTTTTATTTGAGGCAACGCAGTGCTTTATTGTTCTATTAATGGTCTACAAGTCAATCTTTTATCGGTCAAAAATCGTGGACTTAACTATGGTGATGGTTTATTCACTACAGCCAAAATTTTTAATGGTGAAATTGAAATGTTGGACCATCATCTTCAGCGTTTAGAGGATGGTTGTGCCTGGCTTAACATTCCAATGGTATCATTAAGTGAACTGACTCAAGAGTTGAAAGCTGTTGCCTTACCTCATTTAAAAGCGGTGATTAAAATTGTCATAACAGCTGGGGAAGGTGGTCGAGGGTATTCACGTATTGGTATCAGTCCACCGTCTGTTATTATTAATATTTCATCATTCCCTGAGCATTATGATTATTGGCAAACAAAAGGGATCAACTTGGGTATCAGTCAATTACAACTTGGTGTTAATCCCATGCTCGGTGGCTTAAAGCACCTTAATCGTTTAGAACAAGTGTTAATTAGACAAGAGTTAGATCAAAGAGATGAAGACGACTTATTAGTCACTAATATTGATGGTTATGTCGTAGAAAGTAGCTGTGCCAATGTGTTTTGGTTAATTGATGGTAAGCTCAATACACCTAAAATCTCCAGCTCAGGCATTGCTGGATTGATGAGAGCGAAGATATTGGCTAAGATGCCAGAAACTATTATCAAAGATTTTACTATAAACGACTTAGAACAAGTTCAAGCAATGTTTATTTGTAATTCTGTGATGGGTATAGTACCGATAGAAATATTTAATGGCAAACGGTTATCTCTCGATAAAGTCAATAGTTTTAAATGCTTGTAGACAGCTAAGGAAAATTCTTTTGTTCAAAAAAATAGTCATATATTTCACTCTTTTAATCCTACTATTTGTCGGTGGCTTTATCTATTTGCTCGATCAACAAATGAATAAACCGATTCATTTAAACGTACCTACTATGGTTACAGTTAAACCGGGTTTATCACTGTCCTCTTTTTCGACCGACTTGGTTAATAAAGGATGGATAGACAATCGTTTTTGGCTAAGAACTTACGCTAGGTTATACCCAGAAAATTCTAATATAAAAACGGGCACCTTTAAAGTAAAAGCTAATATTGCACTCAAAGAGCTACTTCAACAGTTGGTACTAGGAAAAGAGCACCAATTTACTATCACTTTTGTTGAAGGCTCTACGTTTAAAGAGTGGCTTGAAAAGCTTAAAAACCAGTCTCAGCTAACTCATCATCTCTCAGGTAAGTCGATAAAACAAATAGCTCAACTTCTTGATATCAAACAAGCGAATCCTGAAGGCTGGTTTTTCCCAGAAACATATGCATTTACTAAAGGGACTACTGATCTCTCTCTATTAAAGAGGGCGCATAACGAGATGCGCAATAAATTGGATGATTTATGGCAAAAGCGAGTAGAAAACTTACCCTATAAAAATGCATTTGAAGCACTTATCATGGCGTCGATTATCGAAAAAGAAACCAGTGTGGTTGATGAAATGCCAGTGATTTCTTCAGTCTTTGTTAACCGCCTAAGAAAAAATATGCGTTTACAAACAGATCCCACTATTATTTATGGTTTAGGCGAGCGTTATAAAGGTAATATTAAAAGAGTCCATAAAAGAGAGAGAACAGCTTACAATACTTATCGAATTAATGGACTACCCCCAACACCTATTGCTATGCCCGGAATATTAGCCTTACAGGCGGTATTGAACCCTGATACTACTGACTTTTTATATTTTGTTAGTATGGGTAATGGCAAACATATCTTTACCAGTAATTTAAAGGATCATAATGCTGCAGTGGTAAAATATCAGTTAGGTAAAAAATAGATTTAAGAACTCTGGTGTTGTCTATGGTGTTATTAACGTTAAAGCGGGATATGAAATGAGTTTAGGAAAATTTATTGTTGTTGAGGGTATGGAAGGCGCTGGTAAATCATCTGCAGTTGCTGTTATTGAACAGGTATTGAGCCAAAATAATATTAAATTTATTAATACTCGAGAGCCCGGAGGTACGCCGTTAGCAGAGTCATTAAGAGACATTGTCAAGTCAGCTGCCCATCAAGAAAAACTGACCCACGAAACCGAGTTATTACTTATGTATGCGAGTCGTAGTCAATTACTCGAAAATCGTATTTTCCCGGCATTAAATGCCGGACAATGGGTTATTGGTGATCGCCATGATTTAAGCTCTCGAGCATATCAAGGTGGTGGGAGAGAGATTGATGAGCAAGTCATTGCTACTATTGCTGATATTACTCTAAAAGGTTTTAAACCAAATCTGACCCTTTATCTCGATATTTCACCAAAAGTGGGATTGTCTCGGGCTAGTGCCAGAGGTAAGTTAGATAGAATTGAGCAAGAAAAGATTGATTTTTTTGAACGGGTACACGATAAATATTGCCAGTTAGCAAATGCTGATGATGATATTATTACGATAGATGCGGAACAGACTATGGATATAGTGCATCAAGATATTCGCATTGCACTAAATTCATTTTTAAATGCTTAGTTTTTCTTAAAAGGCATAGTTAATGAAACCTTGGTTGATAGAGCAGCAAATATTGTTATCAAATCAGATTATTGATAACCGTTTACCCCATGCTATTTTAATGAGTGGTGTTGAAGGTGCAGGTAAGCAAGAACTTGCGCAGTGGCTGATTAAAATACTACTTTGCCAGCAAACGATTAAACACCATGACAACCATGTGCTGAACGCATGTGGCCAATGCAAAACGTGTCAGTTATACCAAAGCCAAACTTATCCAGATCATGTTATGGTTGATAGTCAAACAAAAACTATTGGCATTGATGATATTCGTTTCGCCAGTCGTTTTCTTGAAAAAACTGCACATATGGGTATTCATAAAACGGTATTAATCTCTATGGCTGAAAAAATGACGATTGCCGCAGCCAATGCATTATTGAAAACACTTGAAGAACCTACTGATAATAGCGTCATTGTTTTATTAACTTGTGATGTAGACAATTTATTGCCAACGATCATCAGCCGGAGTCGTTTGTATACTATCAGACCCCCTGTTGGCAAGAACTTGTTAGACGGACTAGCTATTGTAGGCCATAAAAATGATCAGCAAAAAAAAACTGAACAGTTTATTAATCTAACGCATTTACCTGAGATGAGCGATAAAAGTAAACAACAAGAGTTTATTGAATTTCAAGATGGATTTTTTACTTATCTGGTAACCCATCAAACTAAACATTTAAAACCGCTAGCGGAACAAACTGAAGCATTACGTTGGTTGGAAAAAATACTCGTTAATTTAATGAGAAGCCAATATAACTGGGCTGAATATGATCTTGATGATAATTTTTTACAAACACTTGAGCAAAAACTACGGCCTGATATTATTTGGCAGATATACCAAGAGACGGTACAAACTCATAAACAAATCAAATTCTATAGCCAAATTAATAGTGCATTTACGATGGAAAAATTGTTCGTTGATATTGGTGAACTGACTACGAGTCTAATAGATTAATAAGCACATAAAGGATAACCATGAAAAAATTATATATTGAGTTTTCAACAGACAGAGACTTATATGAATCTTTTATGCCTTTTTTAAAAGGTGGCGGTTTATTTATTCGTTCATCTCAAGTTATTGAATTAGAAACTGAAGTTGCACTTGAAGTATTGCTGCCTGATTCATTAGAAAAATCGTTTGTTAAAGGTGTTGTTTGCTGGTTAACGCCCGTAGGCGCCCAGAATGGTACACCAGCTGGTGTCGGCATTAGTTTTACCGATGATCCTGATAAAATTCGTTTTCAAATAGAAAAAGCGATAGCTCGACATTTGAATTCATCAGATCCAACGTTAACTATGTAATTGCATGGTAAAGTAATAGGGAATTTTAATTTTGGAGAATCTTAATTGTTTATAGACTCACATTGTCATTTAGATCGCTTAAATTTAAATGAATTCGACAATAATTTAGATAATGTTATTCAAGCAGCGAGCGATGTTAAAGTGACTGAAATTTTATGTGTCAGTGTAACACTCGAAGATTTTCCTTCTATGGTTGAAAAAACTAAAGCTTATAAAAACATTTACCTTTCATGTGGTACTCATCCTTTAAATCAAGAAAATAAAGTTGATGAAAATACATTGTTGACTTTAGCTCAACATGAAAATGTTATTGCGGTAGGTGAAACTGGACTAGATTATTTTTATGCACCAGAAACCAAGACGTTGCAATTAGACTCTTTTATAAAGCATATACATGTCGCTAAAAAGTTAAATAAGCCTTTAATTATTCATACTCGGGATGCGCAAGAAGATACCTTAGCTATTTTACGTGAGGAAGGAGCTGAACAAATCGGCGGTATTCTTCATTGTTTTACTGAAAGTTGGGAAATGGCAGAACAAGCCATTGCCATGGGCTTTTACATTTCATTCTCAGGAATAGTTACTTTTAAAAATGCAAGTGCACTTAGAGAGGTGGCAAAAAAAGTGCCCGATGATAGGTTTTTAATTGAAACAGATGCCCCATATCTTGCGCCTGTTCCTTACCGTGGTAAACAAAATCAACCCGCTTATGTCATAGAAGTTGCTAAACACTTAGCCAGTATTCGAGGACAATCCTTAGAAACAATTGCTAAGTTATCCACTGATAATTTCAATCGTCTTTTTTCTTTAAAATGATAACTCAATTAAATTTAGCATGTTAAATAATAAAGGGCCCGAAACTTATACTAATTTCGGGCCCAAGGGTTGGTTCAATGAGTAAACCGCGTGCTAATAACCAAGGAATGTGCGAGCATTTAATTGGATTAATCAACTTTGTATCAATAAGTGTAGTGTAAATTTAATTTATTGCTAACTTTAGTTTTTATTTTTTAACTAATTGATTTATATTGTTATAAAGAAATTTTTCCGTTGGGCTCTTACTTTTTTAAATGGTTTTATATTAACTGATCACCTGATAACTACAGGTTTTCAACAACGTATTATCTACCAATAATTACTGTTACATTGTTGATTAAGTTGTTATGGTAATTTTTACAATGGTTTACTGATAAGAATAATAATTACGTGCTAAATCGTCTTTGGATCAGCTTTTTTTTCATCGCTTTTATATCTTCATTATATCAGTGGGTTTTTCTGGGCAATGTACAAATTTTTGAACAACTAATTGCCTCACTTTTTTCTATGTCAAAAGTGACTGTTGATATTTCTATTGGTTTAATTGGTATTTTAAGTTTTTGGCTAGGGATGATGAAAATTGCTGAGCATGCCGGGATTATTGCTAAAATAGCTCAGTGGTTATCTCCATTGTTTTCACAGCTGATGCCAGATGTACCTAAAGGCCATCCTGCAATCGGCTCAATTACCATGAATTTATCGGCTAACTTCTTAGGGCTAGATAATGCGGCAACGCCCCTCGGGCTTAAAGCTATGCAAGACCTACAATCAATTAATCCTAACAAAGAGTCGGCAAGTAATGCACAAATTCTTTTTCTGGTATTGAATACCTCTTCAGTAACGTTAATTCCAATCGCTGTTTTTGTTTATCGAGCTCAACAAGGTGCTGCCAATCCAACCGATGTTTTTGTACCTATATTATTAGCAACAACGGCTTCAACACTAGTTGGTTTATTCTCTGTGGCTTTTATTCAAAAAATTAATATATTACACAAAACTGTTTTACTCTATCTCGTTAGCACAATGGCTTTCATTGCTGCTTTGGTGGTTTATTTTGCACAATTATCAGCCCAACTTTTAGCTGAACAATCATCTTTGATGGGAAACCTACTGATTTTTTCCGTATTGATCAGTTTTATCTTTATCGCCATGCGCCGAAAAGTTATTGTTTACGATGCCTTTATTGAAGGCGCTAAACAGGGCTTTGAAGTCAGTATAAAATTAATTCCTTATTTACTGGCAATGCTATGTGCAATTGGTGTTTTTAGAGCGAGTGGAGCATTAGGCTTTATTGTCGATAATATTCGCTTTCTAGTTGCATGGATGACAATAGATACACGCTTCGTTGATGCCTTACCAACCGCTTTTATGAATCCTCTTAGTGGTTCTGGTGCCCGTGCTATGATGATTGAAACTATGAATGTCCATGGTGCAGATTCTTTTGCTGGTAAATTAGCTTCTACGATTCAAGGTTCAACAGAAACAACTTTTTATGTTTTAGCTGTTTATTTTGGTTCAGTTGGTATCAAATATAGTCGACACGCTATCACTTGTGGGTTACTAGCTGACCTCGGTGGTATTTGTGCGGCTATTGGTGTTTGTTATTGGTTCTTTGGATAGTCTTAATAATTACAGTACTCTCTTTTTATTGTCGACAATTAAAGTTTAATGCACTTGTTTTATTCTTATGTAGCCGCTAAAATACCCGTAAATAAATGAAGTGTCGACAATTTTGCACGTCAATCATGGTATACCCAATTAGTGGCTTAATATGGCTTTGAATACCCCTACACTTGAAACTCCAGTTACTACAGCAGATAAGATTTTTGATTTAATGTTGCATGCCATCGTTGACGGAACAATCCCGTCAGGTAATAAAATTAGCGAACCTGAACTTGCAAAACAATATGAAGTTAGCCGTTCGACTCTCAGAGAAGCACTAAATCGATTAGAGAAATGCCATCTTATTGAGCGTAAAGCGAATGTTGGATCCCGTGTTGTTGAATGCACTATAGAAAGTTTATTAGAAATATATGTTGTTCGTGAATCATTAGAAGGTATGGCTTGCCGACAAGCCGCAATTCATATGACGGATGAAGAAATCACAGATATGCAAAATATGCTAAAGCAGCATGCAACTTCGCAAGCGTTAAAAGATGGTGTGGCTTATTACCAAGAGGAAGGCGACTTAGATTTTCATTATAAAGTGATCTTAGGAAGTCACAATAAACAGCTGATTAATATTTTATGCGGCCAGTTGTATCACCTTGTTCGTATGTACCGTATTCAATTCGGTATGAATAGCCCAAGGGCGACGCGTGCTTTTGATGAACATTCACGCATTGTTGAGGCTATAAAAGATCGTGACGGTGAATTAGCCGAATTATTGATGCGCCGTCATATTGCCGCATCACGGAAAAATATAGAAAAGAAAATTGCCCAGCTTAATACCGAGATTTGATGGGTTTGATTAGTAAAGATAATAAATAATTTACATTTATATTAACAAGGAAACACTTATGCCTGTTTCATTATCACCCGGTGCAAAGTTTCGTTTAGCACTTCAAAATAACAAACCTTTACAAGTTGTAGGGACGATTAACGCTTATTGCGCAATGATGGCTGAACAGCTTGGTCATCAAGCTATATATTTATCAGGTGGTGGTGTTGCTAATGCTTCTTATGGTTTACCTGATTTGGGTATGACCTCTCTAAATGACGTTGTAGCCGATGTTCAACGTATCACTTCTGCATCAAGTCTACCTTTATTAGTTGATATAGACACTGGTTGGGGAGGTGCATTTAACATAGCTAAAACAGTTAGAGATATGGAAAAAGCAGGCGCGGCAGCGGTACATATAGAAGATCAAGTTGCACAAAAACGATGCGGTCATCGTCCCAATAAAGCGATCGTATCAACAGCAGAAATGGCTGATCGTATTCGCGCTGCTGTTGATGCCCGTAAGGATAAAGATTTTTTCATTATGGCGCGTACTGATGCCTTCGCTCAAGAAGGTTTAGAAGCTGCACTTGAGCGTGCTAAAGCTTATGTTACTGCAGGGGCTGATGGTATTTTTGCTGAAGCGATAAAAACGGAAGAACATTATCGTGCCTTTACCCAAGCATTAGGTGTACCCGTACTTGCTAATATTACCGAATTTGGTCAAACCGAGTTATGGAATAAAAAACAATTAGGTGAGTGGGGATGTGCAATGGTGCTTTATCCTCTTTCAGCATTTCGTGCCATGAACAAGGCAGCTGAATCTGTTTATAAAACGTTATTAGCCGATGGCGATCAAAAAGCAGAGATAGACAACATGCAAACCCGTATGGATTTATATGATTACCTTGGCTATCACGATTACGAACAAAAACTAGATGCATTGTTTACAGAAGGCAAGAACAAGTAAGTAAAAAACTTTCTAGCTAACAATAAATTTTAAGAAAATGAGGAAATAATTATGTCAGATAAAAAATTAAGTGGCGCAGGCCTTCGTGGACAAAGTGCGGGCGAAACATCCTTGTGCACCGTTGGTCAGTCAGGTAGCGGTTTAACGTATTGTGGTTATGATGTGGCAGATTTAGCTGAAAACGCTACATTTGAAGAAGTGGCTTATTTACTTTTTAATAGTAAACTTCCCAACATAAAAGAACTAGCCAGTTATAAAGCTGATTTAGCGGGTATGCGTGATTTACCGCAGTCGTTAAAGTCCGTGTTAAAATTGATTCCAAAAAATGCCCATCCGATGGATGTTATGCGTACAGGTTGTTCATTTTTAGGTAATATTGAACCTGAAAATTATTTCACGGAACAGAATCAATCGGCTAATCGCTTACTTGCGGCTTTTCCTGCGATCATGTGCTACTGGTACAAATATTCACATGAGGGTGTAGAAATTGATTGTATGTCAGATGAAGAATCATTAGGTGGTCATTTCCTACGTCTGCTCAATGGTCAAAGTCCATCAAAACAACATGAACGTGTAATGGATGTTTCATTAATTCTATACGCCGAACATGAATTTAATGCATCAACCTTTACGGCTCGTGTTTGTGCCTCAACTTTGTCTGATATGTTCTCCTGTATCACAGGGGCAATAGGCACTTTACGTGGCCCACTTCATGGCGGGGCCAACGAAGCGGCTATGGATATGATCCTTAAATTTAATTCGCCAAGAGATGCTAAAAAACAAATGGCGGGTATGCTTGAACGTAAAGAAAAAATCATGGGCTTTGGTCATGCAATTTATACCACCTCAGACCCACGTAATGTGATTATCAAAGCTTGGTCTGAAAAACTCGCCGCTGAAAATGGTGATACATCCCTTTATGATATTTCTGTAGCTTGCGAAGAGTATATGTGGGAGACAAAAAAATTATTTTGTAATGCTGATTTCTTCCATGCTTCAACCTACAATTATATGGGCATACCAACGAAGTTATTTACCCCCATTTTTGTGTGTTCACGTTTAACCGGCTGGGCAGCACATGTGATGGAGCAACGCTCTAATAATCGTATAATTCGCCCAAGTGCCGATTATATAGGAGCCAATCCAAGAAAAGTTATTCCGATTGCCAAGAGATAATTTTACATTTTGGTTTTGATTGTTGACGCTACTTCTAGTTACTCACGTCTACTGTTAATTTTTCGTCACTGTTTATTTCGGATGAAATTATGAATTATGCACACCGTAAACCTTTACCGGGTACAAAGTTAGACTACTTTGATACCCAAGAAGCCGTTGACGCTATTGAGGTTGGCGCTTATAGTAAACTTCCCTATACTTCTCGTCTACTGGCTGAAAACCTTGTAAGACGATGTGAACCCAATAAGCTGATCGATTACCTTAAACAATTAATTGAACGTAAACGTGATCTTGATTTTCCTTGGTTTCCTGCTCGTGTCGTTTGTCATGATATTTTAGGACAAACCGCTTTAGTTGACCTTGCGGGGCTTCGTGATGCTATCAGTGTTGCTGGCGGTGATCCATCAAAGGTAAACCCAGTAGTACCTACCCAACTTATTGTGGATCACTCTCTTGCTGTAGAGTATGCAGGTTTTGAAAAAGATGCCTTTGAAAAAAACCGTGCCATTGAAGATAGACGAAATGAAGATAGGTTTCATTTCATTAATTGGACGAAAGAGGCTTTTGAAAATATTGATGTTATCCAACCAGGTAACGGTATCATGCATCAAATTAACCTAGAGAAAATGTCTCCTGTAGTTCATGCCAGAGATGGCGTAGCTTTTCCAGATACTTTAGTAGGTACCGATAGTCATACCCCTCATGTTGATGCTTTAGGTGTTCTTGCACTGGGTGTGGGTGGTTTAGAAGCTGAAAGTGTTATGTTAGGTCGTGCATCTTATATGCGATTACCTGACATTGTTGGTGTTGAGCTCAAAGGGCAGCGTCAACCAGGTATTACAGCGACGGATATTGTGTTGGCGTTAACTGAGTTTTTACGTAATCAAAAAGTGGTTTCAACCTATCTGGAATTTTTTGGTGAAGGAGCTGAAAACCTCACATTAGGCGATCGCGCCACTATTTCCAATATGACACCAGAATTTGGCGCTTCAGCAGGTATGTTTTATATTGATGATCAAACTATTGATTATTTGCGCCTTACTGGTCGTGAAGACAGTCAAGTGAAACTCGTGGAAACTTATGCGAAAAAAACAGGTCTTTGGGTTGACAGCTTATCAGAGGTTGAATATGAGCGAGTATTGACCTTTGACTTATCCGCTGTCGGACGAAACATTGCCGGACCTTCAAATCCACATAGTAGAGTGTCAACTAAAGACTTAGCAGCAAAAGGCATTTCAGGTGTAGTAGAGAACGAAGATGGTTTGATGCCAGATGGAGCATGTATTATTGCCGCAATTACTAGTTGTACCAATACGTCTAATCCTCGAAATGTGATAGCGGCGGGATTAATTGCCCGTAATGCCAATGCTAAAGGTTTAACGCGCAAACCTTGGGTAAAAACGTCACTTGCACCAGGCTCCAAAGCTGTGCAGTTATATCTCGAAGAAGCTAATTTATTGACTGAATTAGAACAACTCGGTTTTGGCATTGTTGGTTTTGCTTGTACTACTTGTAACGGCATGAGTGGGGCGCTTGACCCAGTTATTCAAAAAGAGGTGATTGACCGTGACCTATACACCACCGCTGTTTTATCAGGCAATCGTAATTTTGATGGACGAATTCACCCTTATGCCAAACAAGCTTTTATTGCTTCGCCACCATTAGTTGTTGCTTATGCCATTGCAGGAACTATTCGTTTTGATATTGAAAAAGACAGTTTAGGTAACGATAGCAAGGGTAATCCGATAACGTTAAAAGATATTTGGCCGTCCGATGAAGAGATCGACTCAGTCATTGCCCAAAGCGTTAAACCAGAACAGTTCCGTAAAATTTATGATCCTATGTTTGAAATTAAAGTTGATTACGGTATTGCTGAAGAAAAAATTAACCCTCTATATGAATGGCGTGAGCAAAGCACTTATATTCGACGACCTCCTTATTGGGAAGGCGCATTAGCCGGTGAGCGCACGATGAAAGGTATGCGTCCCTTAGCTGTACTCGGTGATAATATTACTACCGATCATTTATCACCCTCTAATGCTATTATGTTTGACAGTGCTGCGGGGGCTTATTTAGATAAAATGGGTTTACCAGAAGAAGATTTTAATTCATATGCAACTCACCGTGGAGACCATTTGACAGCGCAGCGTGCAACCTTTGCCAATCCTAAATTATATAATGAAATGGTACAAAAAGACGGTAAAGTTGTTCAAGGCTCACTTGCACGGGTTGAACCTGAAGGTCAAATTATGCGCATGTGGGAAGCCATTGAAATCTATATGCAACGTAAACAACCACTGATTATTATTGCTGGTGCAGATTATGGTCAAGGTTCGTCACGTGATTGGGCAGCAAAAGGAGTTCGATTAGCGGGTGTTGAAGTTATTGTTGCGGAAGGTTTTGAACGTATACACCGTACTAATTTAGTAGGAATGGGGGTACTTCCTCTTGAGTTTACTCTAGGTGAAACACGTCATACTTATGATATTGATGGCACTGAACGTTATGATGTTATTGGTGAGTATACCCCAGGTGCTCACTTAACTGTGGTTATCACTCGTGAAAATGGGGAATTGGTTAAAATGCCGGTGAAGTGTCGTTTAGATACTGCAGAAGAAGCCTCAATTTATGAGGCAGGAGGTATACTGCAACGTTTTGCTCAAGATTTTTTGGCATCTAATTCATAATTGAAATTCAAAACTCCACATGTAAATAGCACTTTTAAGTGCTATTTTTTATTCATTTAAGGAGAGCTAATATGGTTAAAGAAACCGTGTCAAAAAAAGCATCAGCCCAGATACACAAGCCCCAAATAAAAATCCCTGCTACTTATATGCGTGGAGGTACGTCAAAAGGCGTGTTTTTTAGCTTATCTGATTTACCTATATCTTGTCAGCTCCCCGGAGCTGCTCGTGATAATCTGTTATTAAGAGTTATTGGTAGTCCCGACCCATATGGTAAGCAAACTGATGGTATGGGAGGGGCAACTTCAAGTACAAGCAAGATAGTTGTTTTGTCAAAAAGTAGTGAGGCTGGACACGATGTTGATTATTTATTTGGTCAAGTGGCTATTGATAAAGCCTTTGTTGATTGGAGTGGCAATTGCGGGAACTTAACTGCAGCAGTAGGCTCTTTTGCTATCACCACCGGTTTAGTCGATGCCTCTCGAATTCCTAAAAATGGTATTGTCGTTGTTCGTATCTGGCAAGCTAACATTAGTAAAACTATTATTGCTTATGTGCCAGTGACCAATGGTGCAGTACAAGAAACCGGTGATTTTGAGCTTGATGGTGTAACTTTTCCAGCTGCCGAAGTCGCTGTTGAATTCTTATCACCAGGTGCCGGAGGTGCAATGTTTCCAACAGGTAATTTAGTCGATGATCTTGAGGTCCCAGGTGTCGGTACTTTCAAAGCGACCCTGATCAATGCAGGTATTCCGACTATTTTTTTAAATGCAGAAGATATTGGTTATATTGGAACTGAACTCCAAGGTGCCATTAATAATGATGATAACGCCTTAACGAAATTTGAAATAATTCGCGCTTATGGTGCACTGAAAATGGGGATTATTAAGCATATAGATGAAGCTAAAATGCGTCAACACACTCCTAAAGTTGCTTTTGTGTCACCGGCACAAGATTATTTGTCTTCGAGTAATAAAACAATTAAGGCGGACGAAATAGATTTACATGTACGTGCGTTGTCAATGGGTAAGCTTCATCATGCCATGATGGGCACCGCAGCTGTTGCTATTGGCGCCGCTGCTTCGGTACCTAATACTTTAGTTAATCTTGTGGCTGGTGGAGGCATTCGAGATGTAGTTACTTTTGGTCATCCATCGGGTACTTTAAAAGTAGGGGCACAAGCAAATAACGATTCAGGTGAGTGGACAATAACCAAAGCTTCAATGAGTCGAAGCGCTCGAGTGCTAATGGAAGGCTGGGTGAGAATACCCAGTAATTCATTTTAGTTATTTATATTATAATTGTATCCATAATACAAATCTGTAAAATAATACTAATGTTTTTTATTTTCAGGTTAATAAATTGGCTAATAATACTTTAAATTGTTGGTCTAAAAGGGTATGTTATGCGCTTTTAACTTAGGTCAAAAGCCATTAATGAGTTCGCTTGAATGAATAAAGCAGAATTTTACCAAACATTAGAAGCACAGGTGATAGCATTAATTGCTGATGAGCAAGACTTTATTGCTAATATGGCGAATATTAGTGCACTTTTATTTGAGGCTTTAGCATCAGTTAATTGGGTTGGTTTTTATCGAGTGATAGATGATCAACTTGTTTTAGGTCCTTTCCAAGGTAAGGTTGCTTGTCTTCGAATTCCTATCGGCAAAGGTGTTTGTGGTACTGCCGCAGAAACTGGTGGAACGCAACGTATCGCAGATGTTCATCTATTTTCAGGACATATTGCTTGTGATGTTGACAGTAACGCTGAAATTGTTGTTCCTGTGAAGGTAAATGGTAAAGTGGTTGCAGTATTTGATATTGATAGTATTGATTTTAATCGGTTTGATGATCAAGATCAGCTGGGCATCGAAACGATAGTTAAACACCTTGAGGCTAGCATGGTATAATGAAAGAATTAGTGGTTATACACGATTTTCTTGTTTCAGAAGCAGTGGTTGGTGACTGGGAAGGACAAGAAGAAGACGTAGCAGAAAAGATAAACGAAATTTATCATACCTTGTATGATTTAGCTGAAGAAGATATATCTGTAGAGGTGTTAACTCAGTTATTAGAATTGGTATGGGATACATGGATTGGGCAAGATGTTTTACCTGATTTAGAAACAGATGATATTTACGATTGGTGCA
The DNA here is from genome assembly GCA_034111045.1 of Colwellia sp. Lineage (GTDB taxonomy): Bacteria > Pseudomonadota > Gammaproteobacteria > Enterobacterales > Alteromonadaceae > JALJPB01. The sequence goes on from JAWUYA010000005.1 coordinate 41,515, forward strand.
GACACGTGCTAGAAAATCGTGAACAGCATCTTCAAGACGACAATTAATTAAACAGTAAAGTTGTATTTATGGAAATTAAACGTATTAGTAGTAAAGAAATCATTGCCTATTTATCTGAAAAATTCCCTGCGTGTTTTTCTATTGAAGGTTTAGCAAAGCCCTTGAAAATAGGTATATTTCAAGAGTTGGCAACAGAACTTGCTGAAGATGAAAAAGTAAGCAAAACACGTTTACGCCAAGCTCTTAGACACTACACCAGTAGCTGGCGTTACTTAAAGTCAATTAAATTAGGTGGTTTTAGAGTTGATTTAGCTGGCGAGAATGGAGAAACTATTGACCAAGATCAAGCAGAGTATGCGCTAAAAACACTAAAAGAAAGCCAAGAAAAATTTGGTAACAAAAAGACTACTGACAAAAACAGTCAAAAGCATTATAAAGGAATTAACAAAGGTTCTGATAAAGCCACTAAAGAAATGAACCCGGCTGATACGGAAAAACGTAAAGCAAAGTTCAAGTCGGTTAAGTCAGCTAATACAACAACTGTTAATAAAGAAATTGAACCACTCAAATTAGTTGAATCGTCTGTAATTAAAGTTAGCCAGAAAGTAAGAGTTAAAGTAGGTAAGGCGCCGATGAATGCAACTATTACTGATATTTCTGGGAAAGACATTAGTGTTCAGCTTGATTCAGGTATGGTTGTCAAAACTCAGATAAAAAATATATATTCTGAATAATATGGAGTAAATGCATGCAAAAATTTTGTCGTATCGCGCTTGTCGTTTCTTTGTCTCTCTCAAGCCTTTCATTATTTGCTTTCGATAGTACTGATAAACTTGACTCTCTTCCCATTCTTGAACCAGAAAGTCAACACACTACTGCCAGTAAGCGAATAACGGCAAGATTTACCCGTGATCATTATAAATTAATCAAAGTAAATGATGCATTATCTAAAGAAGTTTTTGACCGTTATATTAAGCAAATTGATTATGCAAGAAACGTGTTTTTAGCTTCAGATATAACTAATATTCAAAAGTATCGTGATGAATTTGATAAGGTCATTACTAGAGGTAAATTATCTGCTGCTTATGATATTTATAATTTAAATTTACAGCGTCGATTACAGCGTTATCAATATGCTTTAGCTTTATTAGGCATAGATTCAAAAGAAGGGGAAGCGGTTAAAGCGCCTTTCGACTTCACAAAAGATGAAGTTTATAGCTATGATCGTGAAAATGCATCTTGGCCTTCAAGTCAAGCAGAGCTTAATGAACTCTGGCGATTAAAAGTTAAATCTGATTCATTAAATTTAACACTGACAGGTAAAGAATGGCCGAAAGTAAAAGAAATTTTGGCTAAACGTTATCAATATGCGATAAAGAGATTAAATCAAAGTGAAAGTGAAGATGTTTTTCAAACGTTAATGAATAGCTTTGCTAGGGTTGTTGAGCCTCATACTTCTTATTTATCTCCTCGTAATGCAGAGCGTTTCCAAATGGAAATGAATTTATCTCTAGAGGGAATAGGGGCTGTGCTAAGAGCTGAAGAAGATTACACGGTTATTCAGAGTGTGGTTTCTGGCGGCCCAGCAGATAAATCTAATGAACTAAAAGCTAAAGATCGTATCGTCGGTGTATCTCAAGCTGCAAAAGAGTTTGTTGACGTTATTGGCTGGCGCTTAGATGATGTTGTAGACTTAATTAAAGGACCTAAAGGCACTAAAGTTCGATTACAAGTATTGCCAGGTGACTCTGAAGACGCATCTAGTATAAAAATTGTCTCCATTATTCGCGATACGATTATTTTAGAAGATCGAGCTGCAAAGTCTGAGGTCTATTACGAGACTAAAGGCGATGAAAACAGCAAAAAGCTAGGGGTTATTAACATTCCAAGTTTTTATAACAACCTTTCTCGCGATGTAAAAAAAGAAATTGAAAAACTCAAGGTAGAAAATGTTGAAGGCATCATTGTTGATTTACGTGGTAATGGTGGTGGTTCATTACCAGAAGCGACATTATTAACCGGATTGTTTATCCAAAAAGGGCCTGTTGTTCAAATAAGAGATGGTGCTAATCGTGTTCAAGTAAACAGTGATAAAGATGGTTATAGCTATTATTCCGGACCGTTAACCGTGATGGTTGACCGTTATAGCGCTTCAGCATCTGAAATATTCGCTGCGGCAATTCAAGATTATGGACGAGGCGTTATTGTTGGTGAGCATACCTTTGGCAAAGGTACTGTTCAGCAACATAGGGGCTTAGGTCGAGTTTATGATCTTTATGAAAACCCATTAGGTAGTATTCAATTTACCATCGCTAAATTTTACCGTATTAATGGCGGTAGTACTCAGCATAGGGGGGTGCTACCTGATATTGACTTCCCTACAGCTATTAATCCTGAGGACTGGGGTGAGAGTAAAGAGGCTAATGCATTGCCATGGGATCAAATTGCTAGAGCTAAATATTCTAAGTTAAGTGACTTAAGTGTGAATTTATCTTATCTAAACTCGTTACACCAAGGTCGTATTAAAACTAATAGTGAATTTAATTACTTATTAGAAGATATTGCTCTGTATAAAGCAGAGAAAGATGATAAAACTATTTCTTTAAATATTGATACTCGTAAAGCAAAACGTGAAGAGCGTAAAGTTAAACAGTTAACTAGGGCCAATGAGCGTTTAGTACATATGAACAAAGAGAAAATAACTTCAATTGAAAACTTACCTGAAGAATTAGAAACATTAGATCCTTTCTTAGATGAAACCGCTAAAATTACGTTTGATTTGGTGACCTTGGATAAGCTTGCAAAAAAATAAATAATTAAATTTTTAAAAAAGCCGCATTATTTGCGGTTTTTTTGTATTTGATATTGTTTGTTAATACCTATGGCCTTTTAGTTATATTCACAGTTTATGAATAATTATTTAGAAAGAAGCAACTCAAAACTATTTTTATCAAGTCAACAAAAATAAATAACTTGCACTATTGGTTAACTCATAGCATTTTATTACCAGAAACAATGTAGGGCTTTCTTTTCTACCCTCAGAAATTAAAATTAAAAGGTTTAAAGATAACAATGACAAAATTAAGTGGTACTAAGTCGCCGACTATGTTTGATTCATTCATACCTCTAATTGCGCTAATTATTATGCTAGCGACAGCGGTAACTTACTTTGGTGATAACTCTTCCTATGGACCTAACCAAGTGGCATTATTGCTAGCAATGGGCATTGCAATCATCATTGGCCTTAAAAATGGTTATTCATGGGGATCTATGGAAAAAGCCATTATTAATGGCATTTCGATCTCGCTAGGTGCTATCTTAATTTTATTAGCAGTAGGCTCTTTAATTGGTACGTGGTTATTATCAGGTACTGTACCGACAATGGTTTATTATGGCTTACAGATAATTGATCCCAGTTGGTTTTACGCTGCTACCTGCTTAGTTTGTGGAATTGTGGCAATGAGTATTGGTAGCTCGTGGACTACAGCGGCAACTGTCGGGGTAGCGTTTATTGGTATTAGCAGTGGTTTTGAAATGTCTACATCAGTCACTGCAGGTGCAGTAATTTCTGGGGCATATTTTGGTGATAAATTATCACCTCTTTCAGAAACAACCAACCTTGCTCCAGCCGTTGCCGGTAGTGAATTGTTCTCTCATATTCGTTATATGCTGTTGACAACTATTCCTTCAATTTCAATTGCGATGGTATTATTCCTAATTATTGGTTTTGATCACTCATCTACAGGTGTAGGCAGTACCGAGAGTATCGACAGGTTAACGAATACTTTAGAATCTACCTATAATATTACCCTTTTTAATTTAATACCTTTACTTGTTTTATTATTTTTAGCCTTTAAAAAAATGCCGGCATTTCCTGCTGTTGCAATTGGGGCTGTTGTTGGCGCTATTTGGGCAGGCATTTTTCAACAAGAATTAATTTTAACAATGGCCGCACAATTAGCACAGAGTGCTGCTTATGATAATGCAATAAGTAACGGTCTAGGTATTCAAGCAGCTATTTCTGCAGGAGTTGGAGCATCAGCATTATCTATTGAGAATTTATTCTCTTCAAATTTAATTGTTATTTGGAAGGCTTTTTTTGATGGTGTTGTAGTCAATACGGGTAACAGTGAAATAGATGAATTATTAAGTAGAGGAGGCATGTCAGGCATGCTCAATACCATCTGGTTAGTGATGTGTGCCTTGAGCTTTGGCGCAGTATTAGAACACCTTGGTATGTTAAGAAAATTTGTGAACGCTATTTTAAAAACTGCAAAATCAACAGGAGGCTTAATTGCCAGTACTGTTGCGACATGTATAGGCACAAACCTGATAACGGCTGACCAATATATTGCCATTGTTATGCCGGGTAGAATGTACAAAGAAGAATATCAGCGGAGAGGTTTAGACCCTCTTGTGTTAAGTCGGACCCTAGAAGACTCAGGAACGATTACTTCACCGTTAATTCCTTGGAATACTTGTGGCGCATTTATGTTTGGTGCACTGGCATTAACATCCTACGATTATATTTTTTATTGCTTCTTTAATTTAATTAATCCAATTCTTGCAGTTATATATGGTTTTATTGGCTATAAGATAAAAAAAATATCACCTATAAATTAATAGCACTAAATATTTATTCAAAAAGCACCTGTTGAGGTTGATAGTCTTCAGGTTTTTTTATTTAGTCTAATCAAACGAACTAAAGCTTCGTCTTAACAATTAATCAACGTGGACACTTTATGACAGACTTTAAAACACTTTATCTTGCTGACTACCAATCACCTACATTTCTCATTAAAGCTGTCAATTTAACATTTGAACTGTCAAATCATAAAACATTAGTCACCAGTGTGTTAACCATTGAAAGGCAGTGTGAGGAATCTGTTCCTTTAATACTAGATGGTGAGCAATTAAGGCTTGTTAGTCTTTCGCTAAACCAGAATGAAATGGCAGTAGAGCATTATACTGTAAATAAAAACTCTCTTGAGTTAATTACCCATGAAAAATCATTCACTTTGACCATAGTGACTGAAGTTGATCCTATTCAAAACTATTCCCTCGAAGGTTTATATAAATCGGGTGATGCTTTTTGTACTCAGTGCGAAGCTGAAGGCTTTAGACGCATCACTTATTATCTAGATCGCCCAGATGTTATGGCAATTTTTACTTGTAAAATAATTGCTAATAAAAAACAATATCCTTCTTTATTATCTAATGGCAATAAAATTGATTCTGGAAATTTGCCTGACGGACAGCATTTCGTCGAGTGGCATGACCCTTTTCCAAAACCTTGTTATTTATTTGCCTTAGTAGCGGGAAATTTTGATTGTCTCAGTGATAAATTTTCGACTATGTCAGGTAGAGTTGTAACGCTTGAAATTTATGTTGATAAAGGTAATTTGAATAAAACAAAGCATGCTATGGCTTCGTTAAAAAACTCAATGCGCTGGGATGAAAATACTTTTTCTCTTGAATATGACCTTGATATTTATATGATAGTTGCCGTTGATTTTTTCAATATGGGAGCGATGGAAAATAAAGGATTAAATATATTTAACAGTAAATTTGTTCTAGCAGACGAACAGAGTGCAACAGATACCGATTACTTTAATATTGAAGCGGTTATTGGTCATGAATACTTTCATAATTGGACAGGTAACAGAGTTACATGTCGAGATTGGTTTCAGTTAAGTTTAAAAGAAGGATTAACGGTTTTTCGTGATCAACAATTTAGTGCCGATATGAATAGTGCAACAGTCACTAGGATTAAGAATATACGGCATTTAAGATCGATGCAGTTCGCTGAGGACGCTGGACCAATGTCTCATGCTATCAGGCCAGAAAAAGTCATAGAAATGAATAACTTTTACACTATGACAGTTTATGAAAAGGGCGCAGAAGTTATTCGTATGATGCATACCTTGCTAGGAGAAAAAGATTTTAAAGCGGGTATGGCGTTATACTTTGAACGATTTGATGGACAAGCCGTAACTTGTGATGATTTTGTTGATACTATGGCTGATGCCTCTCATACTGATTTGAACCAGTTTAAGTTGTGGTATAGCCAAGCAGGCACTCCTTTATTAACAGTAAAGCAATCATTTGATCCTCATACTAATCAGTATTTATTAACTATTTCCCAAGAGAATCAAGGTAAAGAGCCGCTGCATATACCAATCAACATTGAATTAATTGACAACCAAACTCATTTGACTAAAAGTCACTTGTTGGTACTCCAAGAAAAACAAAATACTTGGATATTTGATGCATATAAACTAATGCCAACACTTGCCTTTTTAGCTGGCTTCTCTGCACCTGTTAAAATTGATTTTTCACAAGGAGATGACGAGTTAGCTATTATTATTTCAGATGCGCAAGACGGCTTTTGCCGTTGGGATGCCAGCCAAAAGTTAATTATTCATTATATTAAACGCTTAACTGTAGATATTAATAGCCCCCTGCCGACTAAAATAATTAATATTTTGAACAGTATTTTGATTCAACAGGGGAGTAATATTGATCCCGCATTTATTGCAGAGCAATTAACCTTGCCCAGTTTTGATGAGGTTGCTGATCTTATTGATGAAGTTGACCCTATTGCCTTATTAAACGCTATTGACAAGTTCAAACAGTTTTTAGCTCAAGGACTTAAAGGCGAATTGTGGAGTAAATATCAGCAATGCCAAAAAGCGATTGATAATAGCGAACAAAAAAGTGCTAACAGAGCATTAAAAAATACTTGTTTATCTTACCTTTGTTTATTGCCCGAGCACCAAGAACTTGTTGAACAGCAATTTGATAATGCAAAAAATATGACAGATACCCTAGCAGCATTACAGTGTTCTGCGGTTAATAACTTTAGCTGTTTCAAAAAGCAAATGAGTATTTTTGCTAATAAATGGCAAGAAACAACTCTAGTGATGGATAAGTGGTTTATATTAAATGCTAGTTTATCGAGCGAAGATATATTTTCTCATTTAGGTGAGCTCATACAGCACCCTTTATTTAGTTTGAAAAATCCTAATAGAGCACGTGCCTTAATTGGCGCTTTTAGCGCATTTAACCCTAAATACTTTCATTGTATTAGCGGAAGAGGTTATCAATTTTTATCAAAACAAATTACTTTACTCAATACCATAAACCCACAAGTTGCTTCTCGATTAATTACTCCATTGATTCAGTACAAAGGGGTAAACAAACCTCGCCAAGCTTTAATGAAGGCAGAGTTGGTTAAATTAAGATCGTTGGAAAACTTGTCAAAAGATTTAGCCGAAAAGCTCGATGCGGCTATCTCATAGAATTTGTTTGTTATCTATGAAATATTATTTTTATCTCTCAATATCAGCCACTGAATATCTGCCTTATTATCAAGGACGCATTCAGTCAATTGCCGCTACTTCAACTACTGGAGTGAAAGTTCAGTTTCCTGCTATGCACTTAAGAAAACACTTAACTTCAGCAGGTATTAGTGGTCATTTTAGTTTAGAAACCAAAAATAATAAATTTTTATCTTTAGTTAAATTAGCAGAGTAAGGTTTTGTTTTAAACAGTGATCTGATCATTCTGTTTTTAGTCACTAGGCTGGCAGCCGTGATTGTTTAACTGCCTTTTTATGGCCAGAGAAATGCAGTAAAAGTGAGGAAGTAAAGGCTTAATACAATAAAGTCATTAATTATACTCGCTCAGCGTTATAATTAAGTGTTAACTAAAGTAAACTAAGCGAGTATATCTCATACTAAAGACTATTCTGTTCTATACACGCCAAATTTCTGTAATAAAACTAACCTTTAGTGCTCAGTTGATACTTTTTTCTATAAAGATGTAATTTTGGAGTCAAAAATATACTCCCTTAATATATATTTACTTTTTTTTACTGCATACTTAAACACATATATAGTCTTTCGTGCCATATATCTTTAGGCTTGAGGAATAATTAGTTAGGTTTTATTCAGCTTTAAAGATTGAACTACGTTGTACTTCGTATTTGTAATAAAATAACACTCGCAATCCCTTAGATTTATTAATAAAATCCCTTTAAATTATATTTTACATATCTTGATAAATGAGGAAAAAATAAAAATTTAGATATACAATATAAAGTACATAAAAAAATAACAGACAACAAATTATTATAATCTTACTCTTAATAAAAAAGAGAAAAGGAAAACAGCATGGCGTTAGTTGAAGGTTCACCCTCGGTTATACTTAAAAGTGTTGCTAAATTAATACAACAAAAAGTTCCCACAGAGACGGCTCCTCTGCTTGAGCAATTCTCAAGTTTACTTTACAGTAATATTTCAAGTTTAGATTTAGAGCATCGTAATGAAAGCGATATGTACGGTGCGACATTAAGCTTGTGGAACTCATTGAACGGCCATCAAGATGATAGCCCTGTTATTCGGGTGTTTAATCCACAAGTTTCAAAGCATGGTTGGAAATCAAGTCACACTATTATCGAAATAATAGTCAAAGATATGCCGTTTCTAGTAGATTCAGTCCGTATTGCTCTAAATCGCTTGGGCCTTTCACCTCATTTATTATTGAATGCGCCAATTAACATTGTCCGAAATGATAAAAATGAAATCACACATTTATCTGCATCTTCTGATAAATCGATTAAAAGCACGTCTATTGAAACTGTATTCTTTATTGAAATCGACCGTCAAACAGAACAATCAGCCCTCGATTTTGTTACTCAAGATTTAAAATCAGTGATGGATGACATTTTACTAACTGTTAGTGATTGGCAGCCCATGCTGGCAAAGTTAAAATCTGTGATCAGTGAGGTTAATAAAGCTCAGTTACCATGCTCTAAAGAAGAACAAGCTAATACCCTCGAATTTTTAGAGTGGATTAGCCAAAATAACTTCACCCTTATGGGCTATCGCTCATACGATGTTAAAGCATTAAAAGGTGATCTAGCTTTAGCGGCTAATGTTGAAAGTAGTTTGGGTTTAATGAAAAACTCCAATGGTACCAAACAGCGATTAATTTCATCCTTGAGTGACTCAGCTAGAGAGTTTGCTTTAGGTGATAACTTATTGATTCTCACAAAAACCAATTCTCACTCTCGTGTGCATCGTCCAGCCCAACTTGATTATATAGGTGTTAAACGTTTTGACAATAATGGGCATGTTATTGGTGAAGATCGTTTTGTTGGTTTATTTGGCTCAGCATACTATACCAACAGTGCATTAGACTTACCGCTCATGGGTGCTAAAGTACTTCATGTTTGTCAAGCTTCTGGTTTTGCTAACGGCTCTCACGCCTATAAATCTCTAATTAACATCCTTGAAACTTATCCTCGAGATGAAATCATACAATCAAGTACCGCTGAGCTACTCACTAATGTACTGGGTATTTTACGCATGCAAGAACGTGACTACACTGGCTTGTTTATTCGAAGAGATGCCTTTGACCGTTTTTATTCTTGTATGGTTTACGTTCCTCGTGAGCGTTATAACACTCAATTGCGTATTGAGACCCAACAACTGTTAAAAGAAGCGTTAGGTGGTTTTGATGATGTTGAATTTACGACTTATTTTTCTGAGTCAGTTCAAGCACGTACTCATTACATTGTTCGAGTTAATAAGACTAAAGCAGATATAAATGTGAAAGAAATTGAAAAGAATTTAAACCAAGCCGCGTTTAGCTGGGCTGACAAATTAGCATCCACGTTAAAATCACATAAAGGTGAGGCAAAAGGTAAGGAACTTAGCCGTAAATATTCACACTTCCCACAATCATATAAAGATGAAGTGTTACCGGGCACTGCCATTGTTGATATCGAAAAATTTGAAGCGCTAACCGCCAATAACCCTCTAGAGATGCTTTTTTATCAACCACAAGAAGAGAAACTTGGTAGTCGTGTTGTTAAATTGAAATTATTCCATGTTGGTGAACCAATACATCTTAGCGATGTTTTACCTATGCTTGAAAATTTTGGCCTGCGAGTTATTGGTGAAAGCCCTTATGCCGTTAAGACAGGGGCAGGTGAGACCTATTGGATTTTAGACTTTTCAATGTTACTAACGGGTGACGGTGAGTTTAATTTAGAAGTGGTTCAAACCTTATTTCAAGATGCTTTTGCAAAAGTATGGGCAGGGGGATTAGAAGATGATGGTTTTAACCGTTTAATTTTAGGTGCTGAGTTAGGTGGACGTGAAGTTTCAATTATTCGCGCGTTTGCTAAATATGAACGCCAATTAGGTGGTACTTTCAGTCAAAGTTATATTGAAGATACCTTTGCTCGTTATCCTAATATGGCAGAGTTATTGATCCAATTATTTAACACTCGTTTTGATCCGAAAATTCATGGTAAAGCTAAGTCTTCTGAAAAATCTATTATTAAGTTACAAGAAAAAATCGAATCATCATTAGATAATGTAGCCAACCTTGATGATGATAGAATTATTCGCCGTTTTGTAGAAATGATCAACGCGACTATTCGGACTAACTATTTCCAATTAGATCCTATTGTGGGCGAAAAATCTTATATTTCATTTAAAATTATACCTGCGCAAATATCAGACGTACCTTTACCTTTACCTAAATTTGAAATATTTGTTTATTCGCCTCAAATTGAAGGCGTGCATTTACGTGGTGGCAAGGTAGCGCGTGGTGGCTTACGTTGGTCTGATCGCAGAGAAGACTTCCGTACTGAAGTATTAGGCTTAGTTAAAGCACAGCAAGTTAAGAATACCGTCATTGTCCCTGTAGGTGCAAAAGGTGGCTTTGTTTGTAAACAACTACCCAAAGGTAGTCGCCAAGAAATCTTTGAAGCTGGTCGTGAATGTTATAAAACTTTCATCCGTGCATTATTAGATATTACTGATAACATTATTGCTGGAGATATTGTTGCTCCGGTTAATGTAGTTCGTTATGACGAAGATGACCCTTACTTGGTTGTGGCAGCGGATAAAGGTACGGCAACGTTCTCTGATACTGCGAATGCTATTTCCGAAGAGTATAGCTTTTGGTTAGGTGATGCTTTTGCCTCTGGCGGAAGTGTGGGTTATGACCATAAAGCTATGGGTATTACTGCAAAAGGCGCATGGGAGTCTGTTAAACGTCATTTTCGTGAAATGGATATCGATTGTCAAAGTACTGACTTTACCGTTGTTGGTATAGGTGATATGGCCGGTGATGTCTTTGGTAATGGTATGTTGTTATCTAAACACATTCGCTTGCAAGCGGCGTTTAACCATATGCATATTTTTATTGACCCTACCCCTGATGCGACAACATCTTATAAAGAGCGCGAACGCTTATTTAACAAGCCAGGATGCAGTTGGGAAGATTATAATCCCAAACTAATATCTGAAGGTGGTGTGATTTTTAACCGTTCTGCCAAATCACTAAAACTAACCCCGCAAATTAAAAAAATGATTGGCACACAAAAGCAATCAATGTCGCCATTAGAATTAATGCAGGCATTATTGAAAATGAAAGTCGATTTATTATGGAATGGTGGCATAGGAACTTACGTTAAAGGTTCTAGTGAAACTCATTTAGAAGTTGGTGATAGAGCTAATGACGCTTTAAGGATCAATGGCTGTGAACTTAAAGCTAAAGTTGTTGGTGAAGGAGGTAACTTAGGTTTAACACAGTTAGGGCGTATTGAAGCCGCTTTACATGGTGTTCACTTAAACGCTGATTCAGTTGATAACGTTGCGGGGGTCGATTGTTCTGATAATGAAGTAAACATTAAAATAATGCTTAATAGCTTAGTGCAAAATGGCGACCTCACCGTAAAGCAACGTAATCAATTACTTTATGATATGACTGATGAGGTTTCTAAAATTGTATTAGAAGATTGTTACCGACAAACCCATTCATTATCAATTACTGCGATGCGCGGGGCTAGTCAGTTAAAAGAACAGACTCGCTTTATTCATGAATTAGAGCGAGCGGGTAAACTCGATAGAGCGCTAGAGTTTATCCCCAATGATGATGAAATTGCTGATAGATTATCCAAAGGAAAAGGTTTAACAAGGCCAGAACTTTCAGTATTACTTGCTTATAGTAAAATGGTACTTAAAGAAGACTTGGTTTGTCCTGATATTACCGATAATCCTTTTCATGACCGACTCCTTATTAATGCCTTTCCACAACAATTACGAGATAAGTACCGTGAACAAATGCAAGAGCATCCCCTCCGAGCTGAAATTATTGCTACCAAACTTGCCAATAATATTGGTAATGATATGGGCTTTAACTTTGTTAACCGTATGCGTGAAGAAACAGGCGCAACCGTTGCAGAAATTGTAAACTGCTATGTAGTGGCAAGTGAAGTATTTGAACTAGACGATATTTGGCAGAAAATTACGTTATTAGATAATCAAATTTCTACAGCTATTCAAACCGAAATGTTATTTCAAATGCGTAGAACAGTTAGACGAGCAACTCGCTGGTTCTTACGTCATCGTAATAAGTCACTAAATATAGCTGAAACAATTAATTTCTATCAGCCAACTTTCACTAATGTCTCTCAGAATTTAAATAGATACTTAGTTAAAGATGAAGTCGATGTGTTGCAACGAATAGAAAAAGATCTAGCTAGAGAAGGGGTGCCAAAGAATATAGCTACCCGTATTTCCCAATTGAGTTCTTTATTCCCTGTAATGGACATTGCTGATATTACTGAAAATTCAGAACAAAATATTGAAGTGGTGTCTGGTTTATACTTTAATTTGGGTGTTCGTTTGGATTTACATTGGTTCTTAGATCAAATTACGGGTCAATCAGTCTCTAATCATTGGCAAGCTCTGGCTAGAGCATCATTTAGAGAAGAGTTAGATTGGCAACAACGTGCCTTGACATTGGTGGTGTTACGTTATAATTGCACCAAGCCTGACATTAGCATTGATAAAATGTTAGATAATTGGATTGCAGTAAATGAGCAGCCGTTAAGCCGTTGGAATCAAATTCTTACCGACTTTAGAATTGGCCAAACTCATGAGTTTGCTAAATTCTCAGTAGCTTTACGTGAATTGATGTTACTCAGTTTAAATTGTGATCCAGCTAAATAAAGCATTTGTAATTATATAGTGAAGAGGTCAACTGTAAATATATAAGGTGAAGGGATGTTTGAAACATCCCTTTTTTACATGGATATAAGTTACCTGTAAATAAAATAATATTAACAAGTTAAATAGTAAAGTATATCGTTTTCCCTCTGTTTTTAACTTGATCCAATAGTAATATTGATTACTGATGACACTCAGTATCATTGTGAACTTGCATCCATTTATTATATTCAAGCTTCTCTAAAAGTGCTTGATAAGGGAGTGAAAATGTACATAATTTATGGCATTGATCTCTACTACTATGAATACACAAGAAAATATTATCGACGTTTTATCAGTTAACAGCATGGTGGTTGATATCCTTGTTCTTTAATCTATTTTTATTGAAATTGAACAGAGCCATTAAATTCCCTTTTTATCTGAGGAATATATTGAAGAGGCCATGTGTTAAGTTAGTCTGGATAAGTAAAAAATGTCATTGCTGGGCAGACAATCAGAGCAGGAGGGTTAAATTTTATGTGTGGTTAATTCCCTGTAGTGTTTAACCCTAAAGCGTTAACTGATAAAATTGGCAGTAATTGTGAGGGGATTTTCAATGTCGAAAATTTTTTTGTATCTGTGATTAAAGAGGCATTATGTTTTATTCTGTATTGCGCAAAGTTTTTTTTCAGTTTGATGCTGAAACCATTCATGAATTAACAATTAAAAGTTTAAAAAACACCGGTTCCACACCGCTTAACTTTTTATATAAACAAAAAATTTCTGATAAACCTGTTGAAGTTATGGGTCTTCAATTTCCTAATCCTGTTGGGCTTGCTGCGGGTCTAGATAAAAATGGTGAATGTATTAACGCTTTCGCAGCAATGGGATTTGGTTTTGTTGAAGTCGGTACTGTTACCCCTCGGCCTCAACCTGGCAATGAAAAGCCTAGAATATTTCGTATTGAACACGCTAACGCCATTATCAATCGTATGGGGTTTAACAACAAAGGCGTTGACTATTTAATAGAGCAGGTGCGTAAAGCAAAGTTTAAAGGTGTTTTAGGTATTAATATTGGTAAAAATAAAGATACCACTGATGAAAATGCTAAAGATGACTATATCTATTGCATGCGTAAAGTTTATAACTATGCGAGTTATATCGCGGTCAATATTTCTTCACCAAATACACCGGGCTTGCGCTCTTTACAATATGGAGACGCGTTAAATGAGTTACTCATGGCTTTAAAAAAAGAACAACAATGCTTAGCTCAACAGTTTGACAAATACGTGCCTATTGCAGTAAAAATAGCTCCCGACTTAACGGAAGAAGAAGTTAAGTCGATTGCACAATCATTAATTGAGCATAACATTGATGGCGTCATTGCCACCAATACCACACTATCTCGTGAAGGTGTTGAAGGTTTAAAGTACGGCAAAGAAATGGGTGGATTAAGCGGTAAACCAGTAAAAGATAAAAGCACTCAAGTTATCGGTTTACTTGCCAAAGCGTTGGATAACAAATTACCAATCATAGGTGTTGGCGGTATTGCAAACGGTGAAGATGCCAAACAAAAAATAGCGGCAGGGGCAAAGCTTGTTCAAGTTTATACGGGGTTTATCTATCAAGGTCCTGAGCTTATTAAAGAGATTAATCACTCGCTATAAGCTAATACTCATCCTATGAATCTCGAGATATTGTTATCCTGATATAAAAAAACCAATCCTTTAAAGGATTGGTTTTTTATAGTTTTATTATAGTTAACAACGTTAATTATTGTTGTTCATAACCATCATTATGAACACTCATTACAGCACGTCCAGAGGGATCAGTATTATTTCTAAAACTTTCGTCCCATGCCAACGCTTCTGGTGTACTACAAGCCACTGATTTACCGCTAGGAACACATGTCGCTGCTGAAGCTAATGGAAAGTGTTCTTCAAATATACCACGGTAAAAATAGGCTTCTTTAGTGTCAGGGGTGTTTAATGGAAATTTAAACTCTGCACTGGCAAGTTGTTGTTCAGTAACTTGACTGTCAATATAGATTTTTAAACTATCAATCCAAGAGTAGCCCACACCATCTGAAAATTGCTCTTTTTGACGCCATAAAATCTCTTTTGGCAGATAACCTTCAAAAGAAGAGCGTAAAATTGCTTTTTCCATTTTACCGTTACCACACATTTTATCTTCTGGGTTGATGCGCATGGCAACGTCCATAAAGTTTTTATCTAAAAATGGGACACGGGCTTCAATTCCCCAAGCTGACATTGATTTGTTCGCACGTAGGCAATCAAACATATGTAATTTATCTAACTTACGGTTGAGTTCTTCATGAAATTCTTGTGCATTTGGTGCTTTATGAAAGTATAAATAGCCGCCAAATATTTCATCAGCGCCTTCTCCTGAAAGTACCATTTTAATACCCATGGCTTTAATTTTACGAGCCATTAAGTACATAGGGGTAGAAGCACGAATAGTGGTCACATCGTATGTTTCCAAATGGTAAATCACTTCTTTTAATGCATCAATACCTTCTTGCTCAGTAAACACAACACTGTGATGAATAGTGCCAATACTGTCGGCAACAGTTTGAGCGGCTAAAAGATCAGGAGAGCCTTTAAGACCGCAAGCAAAAGAATGTACCTTTGGCCACCAAGCTTCACTTAAGTCATTCTCTTCGATACGACGTGAAGCAAATTTTTGTGTAATGGCAGATATTAATGAAGAGTCTAGCCCACCAGATAATAAAACACCGTAAGGTACATCCGTCATTAAATGACTTTTTACAGACTCTTCTAACGCTTCACGAATTTTAGTTTTACTGGTGGTATTGTCTTTGATGGCAGCATATTGCTGCCAGTTACGTTTGTAGTATTTTTGTAACTCACCAACGCGACTATCTAAAATATAACCAGGAGGGAATTCACTGACCGTTTTACAAATGGGCATCAGTGCTTTCATTTCAGAGGCCACATAAAAGTTACCCTCTTCATCATAGCCGGTATAAAGAGGAATAATACCAATATGATCACGAGCAATCAGATAAGAGTTGTCGGTTTCATTGTACAAAATGAATGCAAACATGCCTTGAAGTTTGTCAATAAAGTCCATACCAAACTCTTCATAAAGCGGTAAAATCACTTCACAGTCTGAGCCTGTTTGAAATTGATAGTCAACGTTGAGTTCTTTTGCTAAAACTTTATGATTATAAATTTCACCATTTACAGCTAAAACATGTTTTTTGTTTGCATTATAAAGTGGTTGAGCGCCATGCTCAGTATCAACAATAGATAAACGTTCATGCACTAAAATGGCATTTTCACTATGATAGATGCCGGACCAATCGGGACCGCGATGGCGTAATAAACGAGAATATTCTAAAGCTTTAGGGCGAAGTGCTTGCGCACCTGTTTTTATATCTAATATACCAAAGATTGAACACATTGAAGCGCTACTCCTTTAAGTTAAAAGTTAAGGGGGATTTTATTCAGCCATTTTAAGCTGATGAGGCACTTTGCCAGTTTTGACGAAAAAATCAATATTTAATTTTTTAGTTATTACAAAATAGGTTATAAGCCGTGATGTTTTTTAGCTTATGATTAAAATACTGATAACCTTAATTTCTCTAGCATATAGTTAGTGTTTTTTCTTTCTTAAGTTTTTTTTAAATTTTTTTTTATGCTAACCTTAATTCATTAACTTTAATAAGAAGTGTGCTTTGAATAAATTAACTCATTCCTTTTGTACCAGCTTGATCATTTTAGCCCTACTAGCGAGTCATTCAGCTAATGCCAATAAAGCGGTTCAGTTAAATGGACAACTCGGATTAACCCAAATATTACAACAGCATAAAGGCGATGTTATCTATCTTGATTTTTGGGCTTCTTGGTGTGGTCCGTGTCGTAAATCTTTTCCTTGGATGAATGAGATGCAAAATAAATATCAACACCAAGGATTTACCGTTATTAGTATTAATTTGGACGCTGAATATGATTTAGCGCAGATTTTTTTAAAAGAGCACCCAGCGTTATTTAGTGTCGTTTACGATCCCAAAGGACTAACCGCGAAAGCATATGGAGTAAAAGGCATGCCTACCAGTTATTTGATTGGTCGTGATGGGCAAATTAAAAAAGCGCATACGGGTTTTTTAACAAAAAAAACATCCATCTACGAAGACCAAATTAAGCAGCTGTTAACCGTCAAAACCTAATCAAATTAATGCAAGAAAGATCTATAATGAAGAGTTAAAAAATCATGAAGAAACAAATCATTTTGGTCATTATTTCATTATTACTCGCTTCTGGCTGCTCTAATTTAGGGGTTCAACCTTGGGAGCGCGATTTATTAGCCAAAGATGAAATGTCATTAAGTTCATCTCCTGTTGATAGTGCATTAGATGATCATATCTATTTTAGTAAAGAAGCATCAAGTGGAGGTAAAGGTTTTGGTGGCGGAGGTTGCGGATGCAATTAATCCATCATAAAAAAAAGAACAAACAGACGGTGAAAAATACTAATATTAAGGCCGCGTTGACCATGGCAACAACCGCTTTATTTGGTAGTGTGGCGCAAGCTGATATCCCTGAAGAAGACAGCTGGGAATTTGATACCGCTTTTTTACTTTACAGTGAGGTTGATCGAGTTTCCGCCGGTGAAGTTATTTTAAATGCGCAAAAAACGTTTGAAGATGAACAGGTTTTAAATCTTAAATTAACCATAGATGCATTAACCGGAGCTTCGGCTAATGGAGCCGTTGCCCAACCTAATGTTCAAACATTTAGTCGCCCATCGGGTAAAGGTCAATTTGATATTGCCGCAGGTGATACTCCTCTTGATGACACTTTTCATGATACTCGGGTACAGCTAAACGCTCAATGGACTCAACCTGTAGCGGCTGATTATTCGGCGAGTGGAGGTGTGCATATATCAAGAGAATATGATTACCTTTCGTTAGGGGTAAATGGCAATATTGCTGTTGATTTTAATCAAAAAAACACCACTTTCTCGATTGGTGCAAGTTACTTTCAAGATACGTTTACTCCTGAAGGCGGTATTCCTAAACCATTTGCTTCTATGTTAATAGGTGATAGTAGTGTAACAAGTTGGGATGAAGACTTTGCACAAACACGTATGGGCAGTGAAAATGATAAAACGACGACAGATCTACTTCTTGGTTTTACTCAAGTAATAAATCGCAGAATGATCATGAAGTTTAATTACTCACACTCAATGGTTGATGGCTATTTAACGGACCCGTTCAAAATTATCAGCGTAGTTAACAATAGTGGTGTAACACAAGATTATCTCTATGAAAATCGTCCAGATGAGCGTGTAAAGCAAAGTGCTTATTTACAGTCTATGTATCATTTTGACAGCACAGTATTAGATCTATCTTACCGCTATATGTGGGATGATTGGGATATTGAGTCACATACTATTGATTCTCGTTTTAGAATTCCATTAGGGGGAGGGAGCTATATACAACCTCATTTTAGATATTATCAACAAAGTGCGGCAGATTTTTATATGCCGTATTTAATGCAAAGTGATTTTGAATCCCAACGTCCAGAGTTCTCAAGTGCCGATTACCGTATTGGTGAAATGACAGCTTATACACTAGGTTTCAAATATGGCATGATGGTTAACAATGGTGATGAATTATCATTCAGACTTGAATATTACCATCAAGCGCCTACTGATGCAGGTTTTGATGCACCAGGTGTTTTGGCAAATGAACAACTTTACCCAACGATTGATGCGATTATAGTGCAAATGACGTACTCGTTTTAATTGAAATGATTTAAAAGAATTTTGCTTGAATAAAAAACAAAAAGATAATAAAGATAAACGTAAAATAACGCTAACAGCTCGCGAGGACAGTTATTGCATTCGTTTTAATGCTATGGCGAGTCCCTGTGAAGTACTCATTGACACTGATTCAATAACACTGGCCAATACACTTGGCAGAGCTGTTGCTAATGAAGTTTGGCGTATTGAAGATAAATACAGTCGTTATTCTTCTTCAAATGTGTGCAGTAATATCAATAGCAGTCACGGTAAACCTGTCGGTATTGATCAAGAAACGTTTCTTTTACTTAATTTTGCTGAGCAATGTTACCAACTCAGCCATGGCGTTTTTGATATAACTTCAGGAGTATTACGTAAAGCTTGGCGATTTGATGGTAGTGATAAGCTGCCAACTACAACCCAAGTTAACGCTTGTTTGGCTTATATTGGCTGGCAAAAAGTTACTTATGATCAACACCAAATTACCTTATATAAAGGGATGGAATTAGATTTTGGTGGTATCGGTAAAGAATATGCCGTTGATAAAGCTATAATTATCGTTAAAAGTATCACCACACTTCCGGTGTTGGTTAATCTTGGTGGTGATTTATCAGCAACGTCGCCTAGACAAAATAACCAAGCTTGGCAAGTTGGCATTGAACACCCTGGATTTTTTAATCACCGTACAGGTAAACATGAAATAAAAACGGTAATCGTTTCTTTATTAAAAGGCGCTTTAGCAACAAGTGGCGACGCTAATCGTTTTTTATTAAAAGAGGGAAAACGTTATAGTCATATTTTAAATGCCCAAACAGGCTGGCCCATTGAAAATGCACCACACTCAATTACTGTCGTTGCGCCACAATGTATTCAAGCGGGAATTTTAGCTTCCTTGTCATTAATGCAGGGCAGTGACGCAGAAACGTTTTTAACGGAGCAGGGGGTGAAGCATTGGGCAATCAGATAAATATATCTCCATCAATATAAAGGATAAATTGGCTTTTGATTATAAAGCCTATATTTTTATGGCATCGAATACACCCTCTTGCCTATTGTAACTCAAATCTAGTGCATCAGTTGATCAGTGAAAGTCCTGCTCAATGTTATTTAAAAACCATCTATAGCAAAGGCTAGCCTTATTCTTCACACTGCCGATAAAAACCTCGTTCACGGTTTTGACTACTTAATCCGTTGGCAATAACATACAATAAAACAATGTTTCTTCATCGTTGGATTTTCTGTGTCACTTAGTCATTTACTTTTTGATAACCGTTTTATTAATAGCTTACCTAGTGATAAAGAAGAGGGCCTCAACCCACGTCAAGTTTATCATGCCGCCTATTCTTTGGTATTACCTACTCATGTTTGTCAACCTCAGTTAATCGCCGTATCTGAAAATGTAGCTGCCATGCTAGGCTTTACTATTACCGACACTAAATCAACTGAGTTTACTCAAGTTTTTAGTGGTAATACCCTAATGGAAGGGATGAAAAGTTATGCTATGTGTTATGGCGGCCATCAATTTGGTCATTGGGCAGGACAATTAGGCGATGGTAGGGCAATCAACTTAGGTGAAGTAATAACTAAAAATAATGGTCACCAAACACTACAACTTAAGGGCGCAGGGCCAACACCGTTCTCTAGAACAGCTGACGGCCTAGCAGTGTTAAGATCTTCTATTCGCGAGTTTCTCTGCTCTGAGGCTATGTTCTATTTAGGCATCCCAACCACCAGAGCCTTAAGTTTATGTTTGACCGGTGAGCAGGTCATGCGGGATATGTTTTATGATGGTCGCGCAAAAAATGAACAAGGCGCTGTTGTTTGCCGAGTATCAAGGTCTTTTATGCGTTTTGGTAGTTTTCAACTACCATCAACCCGTGGTGATATTGAGTTATTAAAAGAGTTGGTTGAGCATTGCATTCGTAGTGACTTTGCTCATTTACTCGAAGATGATCAATTATTTAATCAACAAATCTATTTAAATTGGTTTAAAGAGGTTTGCCAAAGCACTTGTCAAATGATTGTTCATTGGCAACGTGTTGGTTTTGTTCATGGTGTGATGAATACTGATAATATGTCAATTTTAGGGGAAACCATTGATTATGGTCCTTATGGTTGGATAGATAACTTTGATCTTAATTGGACACCTAATACCACTGATGCAAATGGCAAACGTTACCGCTTTGGCGCACAAGCAGAAATTGGCCAATGGAATTTATTTCAATTAGCGAATGCTATTTATCCTTTGATAAACGAGTCTACACCTCTCGAAGTACTGCTTAATGATTACGCTGTTGAGTATCAACAGTTATGGCATGAGATGATGCTCAGTAAAGTTGGGCTTAGTTTGCCTTCTGATGTAATAACGACAGATGAAGAGGATGAAAAATTACTGCTTGAGTTAGAGGCCTGTATCTCAATTATTGAAATAGATATGACATTATTTTATCGGCAATTAACTAAATTACCTCTGGTAGCTGAGTCGGCTAAAAGCGAGCGCTGGCTAGCTTTGTTCACTGATTGTTATTATCAACTAGAGCAAGTTGATAGTAATTATATCAAACGTTTTAGTCAATGGCTTGCGCATTATATCAGCCGTTCTGAGCAAGACACACTAACGACTGAGCAACGGGTTGAGTTAATGAATAAAACTAACCCGAAATATGTTTTACGCAACTATCTTGCTCAACAAGCCATCGAGCGTGCTGAGCTAGGCGATTTTAGTGAGTTACATCGGTTGCAAGCATTATTAAAATCTCCTTATCAAGAACAGAACGAGTTTGAAATGTATGCTAAAAAACGTCCTGACTGGGCTAAATCAAAAGCAGGTTGTGGCATGCTCTCTTGTAGCTCGTGAATTTTTAATATTGCATTACTTTAAAGACATAAATAAAGAGAGAGCTATACCCCACATAATAAAAGCAACAGTAAAATTAATGGCTCGATGAGTCTTTTCTTTGCTCAACCAGAATGACATCTTAGCTGATAGCAAAGCTAAAGTGTAAAACCAAGTGATTGAAGCTAGTAGTGTTCCTACCAAAAAGGTCACTTTTTCACTGTCGGCAAATTGGCTGCTGATACTGCCGATAATCACCACAGTATCTAAGTAAACATGTGGATTTAATAGTGTCACTGCCAAGGTTGTTATAACAACTACACCAAGGCTTTTAGTCGAGCTTAGTTTACTCGCAGTCGCCTCTTTTGGTAATAGGCAGTTTTTAAAGAATAGAGCACCATAAAAACTTAAAAACAATATGCCAGCCCAAGTAATTATTTGGTACAGCAATACATTAGCATTAATAATGGCGCTGCCACCAAATACACCTATCGACATCAAAACAAAATCGCAAATAATACAAATTGTTGCAGCGATAAAATGATAGTTCTGTTTAATGCCCTGATTCAAAATAAAAGCATTTTGAGCGCCAATGGGAATGATCATGCCTGCGCCAATAACAAAACCTTTAGCCATTATTATTATGCTCAACTTAATTTCTCCCGCGTTAAGTTACTTTTACTGAAATTTAAGGGCAGCTCTACAATTAAAATTAAATTAATGTATCCAGCGTAAATTATACTTTTATTGTTAATCGGTAGTCAGCCATTGAAACCACTCTTCATGGCCAAAATCATTAGGTTATGGTGTCAAGTTAAGCCATTATAATCTGAACATAGACAAAGACAACATGCCTTATGAATAAATACCGTATTACCAACCTTAATCGCTATTAAAGACAACACACGTGTCAGTAGTTGAGTTTGGTCAAAAGCTTTTGAGTCAAGCTAAGCTTACAAAGTAAAAGACGCTTTTCATTTGATAAACTGGTGTTATAAAAAAAATAACGCTAATCTCGGGACAGTTAACATTATCTAAATTAATTAAACAACAATAGGAAATATTTTGAATAATAATAAAAATTCATTAGTGACCTTGGGCGCATTGATGCTCGTATTTACTTGTACTGTGGGCGCTTTTGTAAAAAGTGATAATTTCAATGAAGCTTACTTGTCTTTTGATGTTGATAAAGTAAAAACTCATGTTAAAACCCTTGCATCTGATGAGTTTGGTGGTCGGGAGCCATCAACCCTTGGCGAGCAGCTCACCACAAATTTGTTAGTGACTGAATTTAAAAAATTAGGTTTAACCCCAGGAAACGGAGCTAGCTATTTACAAGCTGTGCCTATGGTTTCGATTACCAGTAAACCTAAAACATCACTTGAAATTGCAGGTGTCGATTTTGAGTATCCTAAAAACTTTGTTGCTAGTTCTAGAAAGACAGAGCCGCAGTTGAATTTGAATAATTCAGCTTTAGTTTTTATTGGTTATGGTATTAATGCGCCAGAGTATCAATGGAATGATTATCAAGGTGTAGATGTTAAAGGTAAAACGGTGGTAATTTTGGTGAATGATCCAGGATATGCTACAAAAGACCCTACACTCTTTGAGGGGAATAGCATGACCTATTACGGTCGTTGGATATATAAATACGAAGAAGCGGCAAGGCAAGGTGCTGCTGCAGCCATTATTGTCCATGAAACAAAACCGGCAAGTTATGGTTGGAATGTTATTAAAAGTAGCTGGACCGGCGCTCAGTATCACTTGCCTGCCAAAGAGGTTAATGAGCCGGCCATTGATGTTGAAATGTGGATCAGTTACGAAAAAGCTAACGAGCTATTCAAAAAAGCAGGTCTTGATTTTGAACTAGTCAAACAGCAAGCCGCGCATCGAGGTTTTAAACCATTACCCCTTAATTTAACGGCTTCAATCAAGATAGAAAATGTTATTGTTGAGTCGACCTCTGATAATGTTATTGCGACTATTAAAGGGTCAAAAACCAGTGATGAGCATGTCGTCTATATGGCACATTGGGATCATCTTGGTTCAATCATTGTTGACGGTAAAAAAGAAATTTATAACGGTGCTCATGATAACGCCACAGGTACTGCGGGTTTAATACATATTGCTAACGCATTTACAACGTTAAATAAAACATCTGATCGATCAATCACCTTTATTGCGGTAACAGCTGAAGAACAAGGACGTTTAGGCTCACGCTATTACGCTAATCATCCCACTATTCCATTAAATAAAATTGTTGGTTTAGTCAATATGGACAGTTTAGATATCACCGGACTGAAAAAAGATATTACGGTTGTGGGGTTTGGAAAGTCTGATTTAGAAGATTATTTAGCTGTTGCTGCCAAACGCCAGCAACGAGTATTAACCCCTGAGCAAACGCCTGAACGTGGTTATTATTATCGTTCTGATCATTTTAGTTTAGCAAAGAAAGGTGTACCTGCACTGAGTGCTGGCGGCGGCTCAATTTTACTCAATGCTGAACAAATTATCATTAATGAAAAAGTAAAAGCCTTAGTTGCTAAATGCTACCATCAAATTTGTGATGAATATAATGAGGATTGGAGCTGGGATTCTCTTGTAGCAGAACTACAAATGTTTTTTGAGCTAGGTTATTTATTAGGGAACCCTGAGGAAGGGCCTGAATATAAAGATCTTCCTGAGTACCCCAATTGGCGTGAAGGTACCGAGTTTAAAAAAAGTAGAGATAACATGATGAAATAATTTTTCATCATGTTATCTGTTTAAAACCGCTTGTTTTATATTCTATTAATTAGTCTGCGTTAACTATTGTTATTTGGCAAAGTTGACATAGTACTGAGATGTTTATCCAAACAGACCTTGGCTTTGAATATGCCAGTAAAGCAGAGTCAGATATTTTGAATTATGTTGAGATGTTTTATAACCGTCAATGTTTGCATTTTTACCGGGGTTTACAAAAGATCAATGATGATAAAATTAAAAATTGGCTCACTAGATTGTTTGTATAGTCGACCAAGTTAGCTATAAAGACTTGATAGATTAATGCGTTATTGTTTAGTAAGCTTTCTAATGGATGAACACTTAACTTAGTTTATTTAATATTGCTTTTTATGATACCTCTCATCCTTCGGCATCTTTTCTTGGTCACAGGATCGGTGATGGGAATAGGGACAAGTTTATTTTTAATTTTTATGTTATTTTAAGTCAAGGCTAGCTAAGTTCAATTTTTTAAATGTCGAGATTAAAGTGTTTTCTATGGTTTTATTGCACTTATTCAGTATTTAAATCGGTAAAAAGCCAAAATTAACCAGCACATTCTGTTGTTTACTGTCTAAGATACACGGATAAAATATATCGTAACTATAACTATAACTATAACTATAACTAAATAGTATCAATTGACTATTTACCAATTTTGAGGGCAAAAAATGCTTTTTAATGATTCCTTTTTCACTGGCTGTCCAATCCGTCAGAAAATTCGTGAGTTTTATCGTATTGATGAAAATGTAGCGGTAGATCATATTTTACCTGCAGCAGAAGTTAATGTTAGTGCCAGAAGCCGAGCTTGGGAAAGAGCACGTAAAATGGTATTGAAAATTCGTCAAGACCAATCGGGAAACGGTGCGATAGATGCTCTATTAAACGAATATTCACTTTCTAGTGAAGAAGGTGTGGTCCTCATGTGTTTGGCTGAGGCTTTACTACGTGTACCCGACAAGCATACCCAAGACGTTTTAATTCGGGACAAAATTTCTCAAGGTCAATGGAGTAGTCATCTCGGTAGCAGTGACTCGCTTTTTGTTAATGCCTCTTCATGGGGATTGTTGATCACCGGTTCCATGGTTAATTATGCCGATAAGCGTAAACAAGATAGTTTTGGTTTATTGAAAAAAACGATTGGCCGATTAGGTGAGCCCGTTATTCGAAAATCGATGAATTTTGCCATGAAAATTATGGGCAAGCAGTTTGTTATGGGTGAAACCATTGTTGATGCAACAGAGCGTGCGGCAACGAAAGAACAACAAGGTTATGTATACTCATACGACATGCTCGGTGAAGGTGCGCGTAACATGAAAGATGCTGACCGCTATTATAAATCTTATCAAGATGCGATTGAAACGATAGGTGCCGTCGCTCTTTCTTCAGGTAAAAACGATCCTAGGAAAGTCCCTGGTATTTCTGTCAAACTTTCTGCTATTCATCCACGTTATGAATTTACTGATAAAACACGCGTAATGACTGAAATTGTGCCAAAACTTAAAGCACTTTGCTTGCAAGCAAAGAGCTACAATATTGGTTTAACGGTTGATGCAGAAGAGTCTGAACGATTAGATATTTCTCTTGATGTTATTGAAGCGGTATTTAGTGATGATGAATTAGCTGGCTGGGATGGTTTTGGTATGGCATTACAAGCTTATCAAAAACGTGCTTTTTTTGTCGTTGATTGGTTACGTGATTTAACCTTGCGTGTAAACCGTAAAATGATGGTACGCTTGGTAAAAGGTGCTTACTGGGACACTGAAATCAAAAATGCTCAAAAAGATGGTCATATTGATTTCCCTGTATTTACACGAAAGTCTTCTACTGATGTCTCTTACCATGCTTGTGCCAATAAATTATTAGATTACAGAGATAGTATCTATCCACAATTTGCAACTCATAATGCCTACACAGCAGCTACTATTGTTGAACTCGCTGGTGATGATAAAGAAGGTTTTGAATTTCAATGTCTACATGGTATGGGCGACTCTTTATATGATCAAATTGTTAGTGATGAGAGTATTCAATGTCGCATTTATGCTCCTGTAGGTCATCATGAAGATCTACTGGCATACCTAGTTCGTCGCTTGTTAGAAAATGGCGCCAACTCTTCTTTTGTCAATGCAATTGTTGATGAATCAAAGCCAGTTGAGTCTTTACTTGAAGATCCCGTAGAAAAAACGCAACGTTTGAAAGAAAAATACAATAAACAAATAATCAAACCTATCGCTCTTTATTACGATAAAGTTGGCGCAGGACGTGATAATTCTAAGGGACTGGACTTAACGGATATTAATGAAATCATCCCGTTAAAAATGTCATTAGATAACTGGTTTGTTGATCATTTACTTGATAAAAATGATGTGCCAGAGGGTGCCGATGCGGTATTCAACCCAGCTAATCACATTGAAATCATTGGTTTTCACCAACATCATAGTAAAGATGAAATGTTAGCCATGATCGAAACTGCCCAAACGACATTTACATCATGGTCACAAACTCCTGTATTAGAGCGTGCCGCGTTATTGTGTCGTATTAGCGATATATTAGAACGTCATATGGACGAACTCATAGCTTTGTGTATTAAAGAAGCAGGTAAAGTTGCCCAAGATGGTATTGATGAAGTGCGAGAAGCCGTTGATTTTTGTCGCTATTACGCAGCTCGTGCAATAGAACTAGCTGATGATGAACGCCTAGAAGCCCGTGGTGTCGTATTATGTATCAGCCCTTGGAATTTCCCATTAGCGATCTTTTTAGGACAGGTGGCAGCAGCCATTGCGACGGGGAACACCGTATTAGCAAAACCAGCAGAGCAAACCGGTTTAATTGCCTTGCGCGCTATTGAGTTAATGAAATCTGTTGGTCTACCTGAAGGCGTAGTACAGGCTGTTATTGCCCGAGGAAGTCAAGTGGGCAGTATTATTGTGCCTGATAGTAGAATACAAACGGTAATGTTTACGGGCTCTACCGAAACGGGTACTAGAATTTCGCAAACCTTAGCTGAGCGTGGTGGCGATCAAGTGCCATTTATTGCTGAAACAGGTGGTCAAAATTGCATGATAGTTGACTCAACTGCCTTACCAGAACAAGTGGTAGATGATGTTATCTCGTCTGGTTTTCAATCAGCAGGTCAACGTTGTTCAGCGTTACGAGTGTTATTCTTACAAGAAGACATTGCCGATAATGTTATTGCTATGCTAAAAGGTGCATTAGCAGAATTACATGTGGGTAATCCGGAAAAATTAAGCACTGATATTGGTCCTGTGATTGATCAAAAAGCATTAGACGCTCTTAATGCTCACAGTGAATATATGAAAACTAATGGCAAGTTATTGTATCAATGTGATATCTCTGATGAAGTCTCAGATAATGAACATTTTTTCTTTGCCCCTAGGCTTTATGAAATTAAAGATATTAGTGTGTTAAAGAAGGAAGTTTTTGGTCCATGTGTTCACATTGTTCGCTTTAAAGGTAATGAGATAGAAGCGGTTGTAGATAAAATAAACGGCACTGGTTTTGGCTTAACTATGGGTATACACACCCGTATTGAACACCGAGCTTTTGATTTAGCCAAGCTATCGCGTGCCGGAAATATTTATATTAACCGTAATATGATTGGCGCTATTGTTGGCTCGCAACCCTTTGGTGGCCGTGGCCTTTCTGGTACAGGCCCTAAAGCAGGTGGACCCAACTATTTAACGCGTTTAGTTAAAGAAAAGGCAACTCCCAATGCCGAACAATTTAATGTCTTGCCGTCACAAGCACAAGCTTTAGTTGGAGATGAAAAATCTAATAAAGAAGCGCTATTGTTTATGAACAAGGCTAATGCAGCAGAGAAAAACTGGCGATTAACTGAGTTAAATACGCGTATTTCTTGTGTTCGTCAGTTGTTAGCAAAAATTGCCCATGTTGGTATCGTTGATGATTTGGCCGACGATTTAAACTACACCCTAGCAGCTGCGCGTTCACAATTAATTGATATTGAAAAACGTTTGAAAAAACCACAAGTGTTACCTGGGCCAACGGGAGAGTCTAATATTATCTATTTGGAAAACAGAGGTAATATTATCTGTTTTGCGGATCAAAAAGTTAGCTTTCACTTTTGGGTGCTTTCTATGGTAACGGCATTGGCAACGGGTAATACTGTGATCATTGTTGTTTCTGATTTGTTTTATGATGAAGCCTTAGCCTTTAGGGATAAGTTTATTACTACTGGCGCAGATAAACATGTTTTTCAAGTAGCAAGATTAAGACATTTATCAGAAATGTTGGCTCACCCAGCTTTATCAGGTGTTGTTGTTGATAGTCATTGCGACCGTAAACATTATATCAGTGATAAATTGGCCGAGCGACAAGGCGCAATATTACCGGTGATCAGCTCAGAATACTTTGATAATTTAATTCAGCGTTTAGTCACAGAAAAAACGATCAGTATTGATACCACAGCTTCTGGTGGTAACACGTCACTGATGACGTTAGTAGAAGAAGATTAAAGGGTCAAAGACCCAATCTTAAATCAAATCGGGCATCATTAGATGCTCGTTTTTTTTACTGCGACTATGGTACTATTGGCTCAGTGTTAGTATCACGTAATGTTTAAATGACTAAAGACAAAATAAAACCGTTAGATCGGATCGATATGACCATTTTGAAAACCTTGCAACATGAAGGTCGTATTTCAAATGTTGAGTTAGCAAAAAAAATTAATTTAAGTGCTAGTTCTTGTTTAGACAGAGTTAAGCGCTTAGAAAATGAAAAATATATTGAACATTATGGCGCATTTTTAAATGCCGCTAAATTAAACTATCCCATGACCGCATTTATTCAAGTGACAATGGATCGAACGACTGCCGATGTATTTAAGCTTTTTAAAATAGAAGTAGTTAAAATAAAAGAAATTTTAGAATGTCATCTTATTGCCGGTGGTTATGATTACTTACTTAAAATACGCTTCGCTAATATGGAAAACTACCGGCTCATATTAGAAAAAGTAGGGGGCTTACCTGCCATTGCGCAAACACATACTTATATAGTAACTGAGCATATTAAAGAAGATAACAGCCTACCATTTGACTAATAGTTTTTTATTAGTTATTCAGATTGATACAAATGATTAGTTGGTGTAACGTATTGTCTACCGTTAAATCAGCGTTATAATAAAATATTTAACCCCAACCCCTATTATAAATAACGAATAATGCCTTCAAAGTGGCATCAGTGAATATTAATGTGAGTTTATTTTTACCGGCCTAAACACTTTCAGTGATTAATAGAACAAGCTCAGCCAAAAACTTGATAGCAGAAGGTTTATTTATAATAAAAAGAATTATATGACCGACAATTTTCGGCTTTAGCCAGACTGTCACTTAATAGTAACTAGTGTGAAGGGGATGACTTAGTCATTATGGTAAAACGTTGGTGATTTATAATCAATTCCCTATCCAACTATCCAACTATCCAACTATCCAACTATCCAACTATCCAATTATCCAACCAACCATCCAACCAAGGTTATGATATGTAGGTAAATTCTTTGCTCAAAACCGCTAGTGTATCGTAGACAAAAAAAAACCTGCAAACAATTGCAGGTTTCTTAATGTGGCTCCCCAAATTGGACTTGAACCAATGACACACGGATTAACAGTCCGTCGCTCTACCAACTGAGCTATTGGGGAATAAAACTTTCTTTGTGGATTAGATTACACGGATTAACAGTATCTAATCTCCCAAGCTCTAGCAACTGAGCTATTGGGGAATAAAATATTACAGCAGTAACCGCCAACGCCATTACTTAAATGTGGCTCCCCAAATTGGACTTGAACCAATGACACACGGATTAACAGTCCGTCGCTCTACCAACTGAGCTATTGGGGAATTGTTTAATTAAAAACTCATTAGCGTCTCGGCTAACGGGGCGGAATATTAAAGGGGGATCGCGATCCTGTCAATAGATAAATTACAAAAATTCTAATAAATTGTTTGTTTGCTCAAATAGCCATCGTTAAGGAGGGAATACAGGCTATTTTTGCTGATTCTTTACACCCATGAGTTTTATTACTGCTTTTATCTTTGACTACAATGTTGTCCACTAATTCTGTCGATAACACCCAGATTAATATGTTATAAAAAGTGATATTTACAATAAATAAAGTGTCAAGGCTTATTTTTTATAATGTTGCCAACCAATGAGATATTTTTACTAGCAGTGCCTTATCTATTTCTAGGTTAAATCATGTTATTTATCAAAAACTAATTTTTACAATTTTTTTTTGTTAACATTTATTTTATACCATGCCAGAAGGAACTCATTGTCCGTGAATTTAATCAAAAGGAAGGATTTTTTTTGATAATTAATGGTAAAATTTAATATTTACATAGCGACTATAACCACTATCTTTTACAATACTTTTATCGTGCCAAACAATCAGATTAACTTTCTAGAAGTCAAAATAATTTAATGACAAATACCAAGAAAAAATTACAAGTCGACTTATTAAACGATCCCGTAGCAGGCGTGTTAAAAAAAATGACCATTCCTATGATTTATGGAATGATTTTGTTAATGACTTTTAATTTGGTAGATACCTTCTTTGTCAGCTTACTTGGCACTGCACCTCTTGCTGCCATCAGTTTTACCTTTCCTATTACTTTTACTGTGTTGAGCTTAACTATCGGACTCGGTATTGGTACGTCAGCCGTTATTGCGAAATATTTAGGAAGAGGAGAACATGAGCTAGCTAAAAATTCTGCTACCGCTGCGCTATATTTAGCTGCCATCATTGTTGGTTTGCTTTCTTTTATCGGTTATCACTTTATTGATGAGATATTTCTTTTATTAGGGGCTAGTGAAACATTGCTGCCGTTGATTCATGATTATATGGATATTTGGTTTTTGGGTAGTGTTTTTTTAATTGGCCCCATGATTGGCAATTCAGTATTACGAGCCTCTGGCGATACCAAAACACCGAGTATTATTATGGGTAGTGCAGGGCTAATCAATGCCATATTAGACCCCCTTTTAATTTTTGGCTTAGGTCCTATCCCTGCAATGGGTATCCAAGGGGCTGCTATAGCGACTTTAATTTCTTGGTTAGTAGGTTTAGTCTTTGTACTATATATTTTGATTGTTAATAAAAAATTAATTCACACCAAACTTATTTCACTAATCGATATGATGACTGCTTGCAAAGGCATTTTACATATTGGCTTACCTGCCGCTGGGGCAAATATGTTAACGCCTATTGCTGCAGGAATTATGATCGCTATTGTTGCTGATTTTGGTGACGCGGCGGTTGCGGCATTTGGTGTTGGCTCTCGAATAGAATCAATTGCCTGTTTGGTTGTATTGGCAATGTCAATGAGCTTACCCCCTTTTATTAGCCAAAACTTTGGTGCGGGTAACATGCGCCGTGTTGAATATGCTTATAAAGCATCAATTAAATTTGTACTTATATGGCAAGTGTTTATCTTTGTTATTTTGTTATTAATCGCGCCATTGATTGCTAATGCTTTTGCTAAAGAGCAAGCGGTTGCTGATATTATTCTTTTGTTTATGTGGATCTTACCATTAGGATACGGTTTACAGGGGGTCATAATTCTAACCAATTCTTCATTTAATGCCCTTCACAAACCTATGGCAGCTTTAGTGCTTAGTTTTATTCGTTTGTTTGTTTGTTATGTACCTTTAGCCTACATTGGTAGTCTTTTTTATGGCTTACTAGGACTTTTTGTTGGCGCGATATTAGGAAACCTTGTTATGGCTGTTATTTCTTATAACTTTTTTGTAAAGCAATTTTGTTATGAAAAAATTCAAGCAGGAGTGGTTTAAACATGAAAGTGATGGAATTAAGGTCGGATTATACGCCAAACGGCGATCAACCTACGGCAATAAAAAAGTTACTTGAAGGTGTTGAAGATGGTTTAGCACATCAAACACTTTTAGGTGTAACCGGTTCAGGAAAAACGTTTACTATTGCTAATGTTATTGCCAAACTTAATCGACCAACAATGATCATGGCACCTAATAAAACCTTAGCAGCTCAGTTATATGGTGAAATGAAAGAGTTTTTTCCTAACAATGCTGTTGAATACTTTGTTTCTTATTATGATTATTATCAGCCAGAGGCCTATGTGCCAACCACTGATACATTTATCGAAAAAGATGCAGCAATCAACGAACATATCGAACAAATGCGTTTATCGGCTACTAAGGCACTATTAGAGCGACGTGATGTTATTATTATTGCCTCTGTTTCTGCTATTTATGGTTTGGGCGACCCAGACTCTTACTTAAAAATGATGTTACACCTTCGACAGGGTGACATTATCAATCAAAGAGATATTTTAAGGCGGCTAGCTGAGTTGCAATACAAGCGAAATGATACGGCCTTTACCCGAGCCACTTATCGAGTTCGTGGTGATGTTATTGATATATTCCCTGCCGAATCAGATAAATTTGCATTGCGAGTAGAGCTTTTTGATGAAGAAATTGAACGTATTAGTCAATTTGATCCCCTTACCGGGTCTGTAGAACGTGTATTAGCAAGAGTTACGGTTTATCCTAAAACACATTACGCCACACCTAAAGAAAAAATTATTGCTGCCGTTGAGCTAATTAAAGTAGAGCTTAAAGAGCGCGCCAATCAATTAAAGGACCATGGTAAGTTAGTGGAAGAGCAGCGCATCACTCAGCGTACTCAATTTGATATTGAAATGATGGCTGAACTTGGCTATTGCTCAGGTATAGAAAACTATTCCCGTTATCTTTCAGGACGAGAACAGGGTGACTCGCCACCAACCTTATTTGATTATTTACCCGATGATGGTTTACTTATCCTTGATGAATCACATGTTACTGTGCCGCAAATAGGCGCTATGTATAAAGGTGATAGGTCACGTAAAGAAAATTTAGTGGAATATGGCTTTCGACTGCCATCTGCTCTTGATAACCGGCCAATGAAATTTGAGGAGTTTGAAGCTCTTTCACCACAAACTATCTATGTTTCAGCAACACCAAGTAAGTATGAACTCGATAAATCTGGTGATGATATTGCTGAACAAGTTGTTCGGCCTACAGGATTATTAGATCCTATTATCGAAGTAAGAGATGTTGAAACTCAAGTTGATGACTTACTTTCAGAAATAAGAAAAAGACTACCATTAAATGAACGAGTTATTGCGACAACATTAACCAAACGTATGGCAGAAGACCTCACTGATTATTTAGATGAACATGGGATAAAAACACGCTATTTACATTCTGATGTTGATACCGTTGAACGTGTCGAGATTATACGTGATTTTCGTTTAGGCAAGTTTGATGTCATTGTCGGTATTAACTTGTTGCGTGAAGGTTTAGATTTACCTGAGGTATCTTTGGTCGCTATTTTAGATGCCGATAAGGAAGGTTTTTTACGTTCAGAGAGATCATTAATACAAACCATTGGTAGGGCAGCAAGAAACCTTAATGGCAAAGCTATCTTATATGCGGGACGTATTACTAAATCTATGCGTAAAGCTATAGATGAAACCGAGCGTCGTCGCGAGAAACAACATCAATATAACCTTGATAATAATATCACTCCTCGAGGAGTCACCAGTAAAATTACTGATGTGATGGATGTTGGATCATCAAGTTCAAATAAAAAGCCATTGAGCGAGGTTGAAGAAACTAAAGCTAGCTACGCTTTATTAAGCACAAGCGAGATTGATAAAAAAGTGAAGCAGCTAGAGGAGGAAATGTATCAACATGCCCAAAATTTAGAATTCGAACTTGCTGCATCGATCCGAGATGATATTGCAATACTTAGAACGCTACAGCTATCTACTTAATTACTTTATACTTTAGAACTATGTCGTTTATCTCATTTCAACCATGGAATAGCGACTAATGATATTGGCAACAGCATCACTTTGGCAGTGCGTTAAATGACTTATATCTTCAATAATCTTATCTTGAATATCGAACGGAAATAGCATCAATTGTTCAAGGTATAAATGTGCCTGAGTTTCGTTACTTCCTTTTATCATGTCAGCTAAAGTAATCGCATGGTATTTCCAAATTTCACTCATATAAACATCCTCAATAAAATTTATGGAATGATATCAATGTAACTAAGTGACGTTCCTTTATTGGGAATGATTTTAATTACATTACTATCAATCAGTCTAGGATATATGTAAAACTTAGTTATAATTGTTTGCTACAAATAATAAGTTATTTATAGTTATTTGTTATATGGAGTTTTTATTAGCCTTTATGTTTCTTTAAACCTTCTGAAATATTAGTTATTTAAAATAAATTTAATTGAAACTTCACTTATCGCGATAAATAAGCTTTATCTTATATTTGTAAGCGTTTTTAGCTTCTGTTCATTCACCTTGTTTAATTTATAACACTTGAGCCCACTAAGAACCTTAAAATTGTTATCAATTAACCTTCTTTTTAGTGAATCGTAAATAAATATAGGTCAGGCGTTATGTTGAAAGTAATAATTAATAGTAAAATGTGGTTGGACCAGTTATGTTTTTGTTATACTCTCTATCAAGTTTATTTTTAAATCAGGTTTGGAGTTCAGTCATGTTAAGTTATAAAGCACCTATAATGGATATAAAGTTTTTATTTGAAGATGTCTTTGGGTATTACCCTCACTATGAAAAACACCCTGAATTTGCTGAAGCAACTCCTGATTTGGTTGATGCTATTTTTCAAGAATGTGCCAAATTTTGTGAAAATGAATTATTACCGCTCAATCAAAGTGGGGATAAAGAAGGGTGTAAGTTTGATGATGGTCAAGTTATCACGCCAAAAGGTTTTAAAGAAGCTTATCAGCAATATGTTGCGGGGGGCTGGCAAAGTCTTTCTCATCCAGTTGAGCATGGTGGGCAAGGGTTACCACCTTCATTAGGCATGGTGAAATCAGAAATGATGGGTACAGCTAACTGGTCATGGTCTATGTATCCTGGCTTAAGCCATGGTGCAATGAATACAGTTCAGACGCATGGTAGTGACGAACAAAAAGAGCTTTACCTTACTCGTTTAACAGAAGGTACCTGGACTGGCACTATGTGTTTAACTGAACCCCAATGTGGTACAGACCTAGGTCAGGTTAAGACTAAAGCCGTACCTAATGGTGATGGAACGTATGATATTACCGGCACAAAAATTTTTATTTCAGCGGGTGAGCATGACTTAACTGATAATATTATTCATATCGTCCTTGCGCGCTTACCGGATGCTCCAGCAGGAACAAGAGGTATTTCATTATTTATAGTACCTAAAATTCAAGTCGACCAACAAGGTAATTTAGGTGAGGGTAACAATGTAGTTTGTGGCTCTATCGAAGATAAAATGGGTATCAAAGCCTCTTCAACGGCGGTATTAAACTTCGATAATGCTAAAGGTGTTCTTATTGGTCCTGAAAACAAAGGCCTTGAATGTATGTTCACTTTTATGAACACAGCTCGTGTAGGTACAGCCCTTCAAGGAATTTGCGCCTCAGAACTTGCTTATCAAAACTCCTTGTTATACGCCAAAGAGCGTTTATCGATGCGCGCCTTAACAGGTAAAAAATTCCCTGATAAAGTCGCAGACCCTATTATTGTTCATCCTGATGTTCGTAAAATGTTAATGACACAAAAAGCGATTGCAGAAGGTGGCCGTGCAATGATCTATTACACCGCTAAAATTGTTGATGATATTGAAACAGCTAAAACAGACAAAGCACGTATCGAAGCGGATGATCGTTTAGGTTTTATTACCCCTATTTTAAAAGCCTTTTTAACTGAACTTGGCTGTGAAAGCGCCAGTCATGGCATGCAAATATTTGGTGGACATGGTTTTATTAAAGAGTGGGGTATGGAGCAAATTGTTCGTGATGTCCGTATATCAACGTTATATGAAGGAACAACAGGTATTCAAGCGCTTGATTTATTAGGCCGAAAAATTATTTTAACCCGAGGTAAGTCTTTAAAGAACTTTACTAAAGAAATCTTAGTTTTCTGTAAAGAAAAAAGTATGATTTCAAGTAATCCACATAAACGCCAGATGAATAAATTTGTGTGGGCATTGAGTAAAAATGTTGTCAATTGGCAACAATACTCACTTCGTTTAGCTTTAAAAGCAAAAAAAGATCGTGATATTGTCGGTTCTGCATCGGTTGATTATTTAATGTACTCAGG
Source organism: Colwellia sp. (assembly GCA_034111045.1). GTDB lineage: Bacteria > Pseudomonadota > Gammaproteobacteria > Enterobacterales > Alteromonadaceae > JALJPB01. The sequence goes on from JAWUYA010000005.1 coordinate 78,093, forward strand.
TTATATCGTCATGGGCTATTTCTGGGCACAAATGGCCCAAGCTGCTTATGATAAACTTGCAAGTGACGTTGAAAATCGAGATTTTTACCGGGCGAAAATTAAAACCGCAGAGTTTTATTTTGAACGTATGTTACCAAGAACTAAGTCTTTAGCAAAAACTATGATGGCTGATCCTAAAACGCTCATGCAATTAGACGAAGAGTTATTGTCATTTTTATAAAGCAAATAGTATAAGTCGATTAACGCTAGCTAAAACCACAATGAATCATCTGATTTACTGTGGTTTTTTATCAATTAGTGTTTGATTAATAATAATCGCTTGATGTAAGTGCAATGTCTGCCACAATAAGGTACTTGAAAGAAAATTTACCGTGGAAAACTCCTTGTCGAAAGAACAACCTTCTATTGCAGATCGCAGCCTAATTAGCCTTACTTTGCCCATTTTTGTCGATTTATTCTTTATTTTTATGATCAGCGTCACGGATGCATGGTTTTTGAGCCAAATTTCAGATAATGCCGCAGCAGCGGTTGGTGCAATGTTACCGATATTAGGCATAGGGTTTGCACTTTATAGTACTATTCAGCAAGCGGGTAGCAGTATTGCAACTCAGAAATTAGGCGCAAAAGACTACCAAAGTGTTGCAGGAACTTATGGCGTATTGATCCTGTTAATTTTGTTTTCAGGTCTTTGTATGACGGTTACTTTTGTCTCAGGTGCCGATATATTTCCAGCTATATTAGGGTTGACGGGCGAATTATCTTCAGTAGCGCAAACATACCTAACCACGTTAGGCATGGGAACTTGGATATTAGCGTTAAGATTTTCGGTAACCGGTATACTTGCTTCTCAAGGTAAAACCAACTGGAATATGTTTTCAACGGCGATAATGTCTGTAGCCAATATTTTGTTTAATTATATTCTCATTGACGGAAAATTTGGCGCACCTGCTATGGGTGTTCAAGGTATAGCTACTGCCTCTGTGATTGCCTGGTCATTAAGTTTACTTTTTAGTTTATCAATTATTCTTTGGCATTTTAAAATCGAAATATACTTCCCTATCCATTGGAAACTCTTCAAAAGTTTTTGCCGTCCGATTCTTAAAATAGCCATACCGTCAATTGTTGAACCATTATCATGGCAATTAACCCAACTGTTAATGACGACTATGGTCGTTATGATGGGAACGTTATCATTAGCGACTCGTATTTATAGTTTTAACTTATTGTTTATTGGAATCCTTTACGGATTTGCTATTAGTGGCGGTGTACAAATTAAGGTTGCTTTTTTAATCGGCGCCAATCGTTTTGATGATGCGCAAAATGAACTGCTCAAAGGAATAAAAATTGGTGTGGTTGGTGTACTGATATTTATGACTATTTTAGTGTCTTACTCTCATTACTTTTATAGTTTTTTTACTGATAATAAAGAAATATGGGCATTGGGCAGTACGGTGTTATTAATTGGATTTATAGGTGAGTTAGGACGTCCATTCAACTTGATTGTTGGCGCATCTCTTAGGGCTTGTGGTGATGCAAGATATACCTCAATTATTGGATTTATTAGTATGTGGTTTATTGCTGTACCTTTGGCTTGGTATTTTGGTCTTCACTTAGCATGGGGGCTTGTTGGGGTTTGGTTCGCGGCTAGCATTGATGAAGTCTTTCGAGGTATGAGTAATATGCACAGGTGGAATACTAAAAAGTGGCAGTCTAAAGGTTTATACGCTGAAGCGAATAAAAAGCGTCTGAATTTTAATAACAAGTTTTGATAATGATCCACACAGTATAACCATTATGCCCTAGTGTCTTTAAAGCAATTTAAACGCCCACAATAAGTAATAAAAATAAATGCCTTAGTACGAAGCTGAATCGTCGTATTAAGGCATTTAAGACTCCATCAGTTGAATTGGCAATGGTTAAATATGAGGTTATTCATTGGGTGAAACCGAGGCTTTTCTAAAGTTAAAGCCAAGATGATTTTTAAATGGACGGCTGAGACCGAGATAAAAAAGAAAACCTAACGAAGTAAAGTTCAGGAGAAGATATAAAGTCCATTCATTTAAAGGTAGTGAAAAATGCTCACTGCACTAATAACAAAGTCTAATTAAAGTTACAGCGTAACTCAGATGAGGTTCGTATTGATATAAACCGTAAAAGTAAAAAATAATAAGGAGGTAACGGCATAAATAAAAATACCAGCAAGAGATGTTTTTGTAGAACCATGCCTATTCTATGTTGAGTAATAATTTTAGTTTTTTTTGTCATTGCTTGCCAATTACTTAAATTAATTATTCATCTTACAAGGTGTTAAGTAACTCGTATATTAATGCTTCTGTACTAATTATTTAATTATTCAGCAATCAATTGATTAACAGAATAGCTAGAGGTGTGGTCCCCTAACTTAGTGTGTAAATAGGGTAGTATGTCAGATAATTGTTCGGCTAATTGCCAAGGAGGGTTAATTATAAATAAACCTGTACCTGTCATGCCATATTCATCGGTATCTTCGGTTAAACAAAACTCTACTTGTAATAAATTTTTCACTTCACTTGTCTGAAACAGATTTTTCATTTGAGTCACCAATTGACGTTTAACCACAGGATACCAAAGAATATAAGTGCCAGAGCTAAATTTTTTGTAGCTTTTAATCAGGGTTTCAACGGCTTTTGAATAATCTTCTTTAATCTCGTAGGGGGGATCAATTAAGACCAGAGCACGTCTACTTGGTGGCGGTAATAAGCTAAGGACACCTTGGTATCCATCAGATTGTTTTATAAAACATTTTTTCCAGTGCTGACAAAAGTTGGTTAAATGATCAATATCGGTAGGATGGAGTTCAAATAAGTGACTGCTGTCTTGCCTGCGCATAAACGCCTTAGCTATACCGGGAGAGCCGGGGTATAAATTAAGCTCAGCCCCTAAATTAAGTCGCTTCACTAATTCGATATACTCAATTAAAGACTCTGGAATATCACTGTTTATAGCATCACTATCAATAAGTTTAGCAATACCCTCTTTATATTCCCCCGTCTTTTGTGCATATTCATCCGTTAACTGATACATACCTGCGCCAGAATGGCTATCAACATACAAAAAACTTTTGTCTTTCCTGCTCATATATTCAAGTACAAGGGTTAATACACTATGTTTTAAAACATCAGCGAAATTTCCAGCATGAAAAGCGTGACGGTAACTAAGCAAAATAGGTCCTTAATAAAAAGTTCATTGTCGGTTTTTTAGGTGTTTGAGGGATAAGATTCACCAGCTTCGATTTTAAAAGAAGCTGATGGTAAAGGTATAATTGTGCTAGATTTGGCTTGCTAGGTATTCATCGTAAGTACCAGCAAAGTCAATAAAACCGGTTTTAGTTAGTTCAATAATACGAGTAGCAATACTTGAAACAAATTCACGGTCATGACTAACAAAAAGCAAGGTTCCTTCGTATTGCTCTAATGCCATGTTTAATGACTCTATGGATTCCATATCCATGTGGTTGGTTGGTTCATCCATCACTAATATGTTTGGATTTTGCATCATCAGCTTACCGAATAACATTCGACCTTTTTCACCACCTGAGAGGATCTTAACTGATTTGTTTATATCATCAGCAGAGAATAGCAATCGTCCTAGATAACCACGTACCGCTTGTTCGTCATCTGCGGGTTGACGCCATTGACTCATCCAATCAAATAAGGTCATATCGTTTTCAAATTCGTATTCGTGATCTTGAGCGTAATAACCAATATTGACATTTTCAGACCAGGTATACTCACCTGATGTTGGCTCATAACCTACTTCGTTCATTAAGGTACGCAATAGAGTAGTTTTGCCAATACCATTTTCACCAATAATCGCAATTCGCTCGCCGACCTCAGCTAATGCTGAAAGATCTTTAAGGATGTGAGCCTCGCCAAAACTCTTATTTAATTGCTCTAATACTAAAGCATTACGAAAAAGTTTTTTCTCTTGCGTAAAACGAATAAAGGGGTTGGTACGACTTGAGGCTTTTACTTCTTCCAGCTGAATTTTATCTATACGTTTAGCTCTACTTGTTGCCTGTTTTGCTTTTGAGGCATTAGCCGAGAAGCGAGCAACAAAGGCTTGTAATTCACCTATTTGAGATTTTTTCTTAGCATTATCAGACAATAGTCGTGCGCGGGCTTGCATTGCTGCCAGCATATATTCATCATAGTTACCGGTGAAAACACGAAGTTCGCCATAATCTAAATCGGCCATATGAGTACACACACTATTCAAGAAATGTCGGTCATGCGAAATGATAATCATGGTTGAGTCACGTGCATTTAACGTTTCTTCAAGCCATTGAATAGTATGAATATCTAAGTTGTTGGTTGGTTCATCAAGTAATAAAATATCAGGGTCTGAAAATAACGCTTGAGCAAGAAGAATACGCAGTTTAAACCCCGGAGCTATTTCACTCATCAAGCCATAATGTTGATCGACACCAATGCCAACCCCCATTAATAATTCACCAGCACGAGATTCTGCACTGTAACCATCCATTTCAGCATATTCAGACTCTAAATCACCCACTTTCATGCCATCAGCTTCACTCATTTCTGGTAAGGCATAAATGCTGTCACGTTCCTCTTTAACAGCCCATAATTCGGTATGGCCCATAATTACGGTATCAATCACAGAGTTCCCTTCAAAAGCGAATTGATCTTGACGTAATTTACCTAAGCGTTCACCCGTATCAAGGCTAACATTACCTGAGGTTTGTTCTAAATCACCCCCTAATATCTTCATTAGAGTCGATTTACCACAACCATTAGCACCGATTAAACCGTAACGGTTACCACCACCAAATTTTTGTGAGATGTTTTCAAAAAGCGGCTTAGCGCCAAATTGTTGGGTTATATTATTCGCTGTTAACAAGGTAGTATCCTATCTTTTTATTCTGTTGTCGTTAGCCTATTTAGGCTTGCGGCTGGTAAATTGGTCGTCGCTAAAACGGGTTAATCCTTTTTTATGTTCTGGTGTCGCTTTACTCTTTTGAGTCCGTTGCCATAATTTGTTATGTGCATTTTTTTTATCAGTAGTCTGCTGCCCTGGACTTGTTTTGTTACCCAAAGCATTATTTTTCCCTTTACCATTTTTTTTGTAGTGTTGAGCCTCTTTTTCACTACGTGTTTCTCTAGGTACTAAACAAGTAGGGGCAGAGCCAATAAGTTTAGTTAACCCTAATTTTGTTAATGACTCACGAATAATTGGCCAATTGTGTGGATCATGATAACGCAATATCGCTTTGTGCAATCGCCGCTGTATAGTGCCTTTAGGGACAGTTATCTTGCCACTTTCTTTCGCTAAATTTTTACTGGTGACATTTCTAAGCGAATTTAACTCGGTATGGTAAAGCGTAGTCGCATTTGCCAGGGGTGAGGGGTAAAAATTTTGCACTTGATCTAACTTGAAATCATTTTCTTTGAGCCAAAGCGCAAGATTGACCATGTCTCTGTCAGTTGTCCCTGGATGAGCAGAGATAAAGTAAGGAATTAAATACTGTTTTTTACCGGCAAGTTTTGAGTAATGATCAAACATTTCTTTAAATTTATCATAACTGCCCATACCGGGTTTCATCATATTATTTAATGGCCCTTCTTCAGTATGCTCTGGTGCAATTTTTAAATAACCACCGACATGATGAGTTGCCAGCTCTTTGATGTATTCTGGATCTTGTATTGCTAAGTCGTAACGTACCCCTGAGGCAATTAATACTTTCTTGATGCCTCTTACACTCCTCGCTTTTCTATAGAGCTCAATTGTTGGGGTATGATCGGTATCTAAATGTCCACATATGGTTGGCCAGACACAAGAGGGTTTACGACAAGTAGCTTCAGCTTTTTCGCTTTTACAATTGAGCTGATACATGTTGGCTGTAGGGCCTCCTAAATCTGAAATTATTCCTGTAAAACCTGGAACTTTATCTCGAATATCCTCAATTTCTTTAATAATAGACTCTTGCGATCGTGATTGAATAATACGACCTTCATGTTCTGTTATCGAACAAAAAGTACAACCGCCAAAACAACCACGCATAATATTGACTGACGTTTTGATCATGTCATAAGCGGGAATTTTTGCATCTCCATAGCTTGGGTGAGGTACTCGTTTATATGGTAAGCCAAAAACACCATCCATCTCATCTTGAGAAAGTGGTTTAGCGGGTGGGTTTAACCAAATAATTCGGCTACCATGACTTTGTACCAATGGTTTAGCTGACGTCGGGTTCACTTCTTGATGAAAAATACGAGAAGCGTGAGCGTAGAGAACTTTATTACTTTTTACTTGCTCAAAGGTTGGTAAATTTATATAGGTGGTTTCCCATGGTTTAGCTTTGTCATCCCATGATTTATTTTTTTGATAAGTTGGGCGATAATCAGCAATTTGTATAGCTTGAGCTGTTTTGGTTATATCGAGTGTACCACTGGACTCTTCATTGATTTTATTTTCTTTAGCGCTATCACACGAGCTTTCATTTATTTCTTGATAAGGACTTGGAATCGGCTCAATTTTACCTGGACGGTCAATATCCCTTGAGTCAATACCTTTCCAACCCGGTAACGCCTGTTGAGCTAAAAACGCACTACCACGGACATCGGTAATCAATTTAACTTCTTCACCGTTAGCAATACGGTGAGCAATCTCTATCAATGGACGTTCAGCATTGCCGTAAACAAGTAAATCTGCTTTGGAGTCGAATAATACCGATTGTCGTACTTTATCCGACCAATAATCATAATGGGCAATTCGGCGCAAGCTTGCCTCGATACCGCCTATAATAACGGGCACACCTTTAAACGCTTCTTTACATTTTTGGGTGTAAGCGGTAACCGCACGGTCAGGGCGTTTACCCCCTTCATCATTTGGCGTATAAGCATCATCATGACGCATTCTTCGTTCAGCTGTATAACGATTAATCATTGAGTCCATATTGCCTGCGGTAACACCAAAAAATAAATTGGGTTTACCTAATTGCATAAAGGCGTCTTTAGATTTCCAATCGGGTTGCGCAATAATACCAACGCGAAAGCCTTGTGACTCGAGCATACGACCAATAATTGCCATGCCAAAACTCGGGTGATCGACATAAGCGTCACCGGTAACTATGATTATGTCACAGCTATCCCAGCCTAATACGTCCATTTCTTTTCTAGACATAGGTAAGAATGGTGCGGGACCAAAACATTCCGCCCAATATTTAGGGTAGTCGAATAACTGAGTTTGTTGAGCTGTGAGCATCTGGTTTCCTGAGCAATTGTGTTAAGGCTTTTGTTAAGGCTTTAATAATACTTAAAGTTTTTAGTTAACAAGCACTGATTACTGATTACAATGAACTGATTAATTTTAATTTACAAAACTGGCGCGCGATCATACCAAAAATCACGCCAATAGTCGCATAATTCATACCTTATTTTAATTTTAAACATTTAAACTCAGAGCGTATGAGTTAGCGTTGACATACTTTCGATATTTACTTACCTCACAGATTTTGCTTTAATCGATGCCAATTAAATAGCGTGTGAAGTAAGCATTAGACCTTTACTTTATAAACACCATTGAGGTTTGAAATGAAAGTAAAATTAAGTTGTACAGCCATAAGTTTATTACTAGCACTGAGTGCTTGTGAACGTTCAGTTGATAAAAACACCAGTACACTAGTTGTTGAACCGCCAGTTAACACTCAAGTCATCACCGAAAATAAGCAAGTAAGTGAGCGAGCTCAATTAAATGCATTATATAAACAAGCGACTCAAGTTCTTTTTCAGCAACGCCCTTTTTCCGCGAGTACTTATGGTTTATCAACAGAGGATGTTGGGCTTTATTATGCAGACCAGGTTGAAAACTTCTCACCTAAGAATGAAGCGCAATTACGTAAAGAACTGAGAGTGTTATCTCAAAAAATAAAAAACTTCCCATTAACGTCAACCAATCAAATTGACAAAGATAATCAACAAGTCATGACCAGCATTGTTCGTTATTATGCCGGTCATAGTGATTTTACTATGGGTTATATTGATACCTGGATGGGTTTATCACCTTTTATTGTTAATCAAATAAATGGACCATTAATTGATATTCCACGTAACTTGCAAAATGATCATCAAATTAATAATGAAAAAGATGCTCAAGATTATATTGCTCGCCTCGCACAATTTGATCAATTGATTAGTGATATTGAACAGAAATTTTTAACCGATGCTGAACACCATTGGATACCTTCGAAAGTTACATTAAAAGGCGCCTTACACTATTTAACGGGGTTTATTAGTGCCGAGCCAAAAAATCATCCTTTAGTCGTTACTTTTACTGACAAAATCAATAAGCTTAGTAACGTATCAGTTAAACAAAAGCAGCAATTAATTGATCAAGCAATTGAACAAGTATCAACCATTGTTTATCCCGCTTATCAGACAATTACCCTAGCGACTAAAAAAATGTTAGTGAATGCCCGTGATGAGTCAGGTATTTGGGCACAGCCCAATGGTGATGAATATTATCAAGAAGCAATCAAGATGTTAGGAGACAGTGAATTAACTGCCGATGATATTCATCAATTAGGCTTAAGTGAGGTAAAGCGTATTGGAGAAGAAATGGATGCCATTTTAATCAAAGAAGGTTATCAAAACGGCAGTGTGGGTGAACGTATGGTTGCCTTAAATGAAGAAGCCCGCTTTTTATATCCGGACTCAGATGAAGGTCGAGCTCAAATCATTAGTGATATTAATGGTTACATAAGCGATGTCACCGAAAAAATGGCACCTGTGTTTAACACTAAACCGTCGTATCAAGTTGAAGTTCGTGCCTATCCTGTTGAAATACAAGATGGCTCACCGGGCGGAGAATATTCATCACCTTCTGTTGATGGTAGCAAACCTGGGATTTACTGGATTAACTTACGTGATATGAAAGCTAACCCTAAGTTCGGTTTAAAAACATTAACATATCATGAAGCTAACCCCGGTCATCATTGGCAGATTGCGTTAAATATGGAGCAAGCCGTATTACCTTTTTTAAGGCGTATAGCACCTTATAATGCGTATGCAGAAGGTTGGGCATTGTATGCTGAAAAAGTGGCTGAAGAGTTGGGCATGTACGAAAATGATCCCTTTGGTAATTTAGGTCGTTTGCAAGCGGAAATGTTTAGAGCAGTTAGGCTAGTTGTTGATACCGGTATACATCATAAACGTTGGAGTCGAGAGCAAGCCATCAGTTACATGGCTGAAGAAACGGGTTCTGCGGAGTCAGAGGTTATTGCTGAGATCGAACGCTATATGACTTGGCCAGGGCAGGCTTTAGGTTACAAATTAGGGATGTTGAAGATATTATCACTTCGAGAACATGCGCAAAAAATCTTGGCGGAAAATTTTGAGTTAAGTGTTTTTCATGATGTGGTACTTTTAGGTGGAGCCGTACCTATGACAGTGCTTGACCGTAATGTTAATCTTTGGATCACTGAACAAAAATCTAGGTAACACTATGACTTTTTAAAAAAGGCTGCCAATTGGCAGTCTTTTCTATGCCATGGAAGGCAGTCTGCGATGACTTAACTATTGCAAGAGGGATATTGGTAAAGTGCTTAGTATTAGTCAAAAAATATAGTTATTGCTGGTATAACTTTACAGCCATCTTTACATTAATTTTATACTCGGTCTTGATAATAACCAAATGGCAACGTATAAGTTGCCGTTAATATTATCAATTATCTCGTTTTAAAGACTTATTTATGAAAATAATACTCCTTGTTGCAGCGGTTAGTTTTACATTAACAGCATGTGTTACTAGCAATGTAACGACTTCAAAAATTCCTCTGATACTAACTACACAATCAACTTCAGGCGTCACACATAATGCTTTTGACGTAAATACACCCGCAGTATCAGAAAATACTACTGTAATTACTCTAGAACAAATTATGGCGGATCCTGATTGGTTTGCTCGCTCTCCAGAATCTTGGTATTGGGGAGATGATAGTGACACTGTTTTTTATCAACAAAAACGTGAAGGTAATCCATTAAGAGATCTTTACAAATTATCATTAAATACCAATACTCAAAAAGTTGAGCAAGTAAAGCTTGCCGATATGCATCTCGTCGCTGATAAAAATGCAAGGTTAAATCGTGATGGAAGCTTGGAAGCTTATAGTTTTAATGGCAACGTTTTTGTTAAAAATTTAACCACAAATCATCTGCTGCAACTCACGCATACTTCAGCTTTAGCAACCTCCGTGATGTTTTTAACAAACGGTAATTTAGCTTATCGAGTTGACGATGTTTTTTATTCACATAACTTAATAAACAATCAAATAATAGAGTTAGCTAACTTGCAGATGCAAGATCAACCCCAAGTCATATCATCACCAACAGAGTACCTTGCCAAAGAGCAATACGGCTTGATTGACTATATCGCCTTAAAACACCGTAACGCTAAGTTAAGTGAGCAACAAATAGAGGCGTTAACAAACCAAAATAGTACAATCACCAATAGTAAGTATTATTTTGGTAAAGGTAATAAAGTGAGCCATGTCAGCTTATCACCTGCGGGTGATAAGCTTTTTGTGAGTATCAGTGATGCTAATACGTTAAGCAGCAAAACCGATATTATGCCCAATTATATTGACCAAGATGGACAGATAAAGACTCAGAAGGTTAGAAGCCGTGTTGCTGACAATCGTCAATATAATGAACAATTGTTTGTTGTCGATCTCAAGTCAGGTAAAACATTCGCTTTAGGTTATGAAAGTTTACCGGGTTTTGATGAAGATGTACTGGCGGATGTTAAAAAACAAAACTATGCACACCAAGGTAAAGACTATCAATCAAAAAAATCGCTGAGAAATATCCATGTACTTAGCACTAGCGCTTCAATTCAATGGCACAAAGATGGACATAAACTAGCGGTGATGCTTGAAGCTTGGGATAATAAAGACCGTTGGCTAGCAACCGTTGACTTTACTAAAAAGATCTTGGTGTCACAACATCGATTACATGATAATGCATGGATAAATTGGGCGTTTAATGAATTCGGTTGGTTAAATACTAGTGATCGCTTGTACTTTTTATCAGAAGAAAGTGGCTACTCTCATTTGTATGTTAAAGGCTTAGGAACAAAAGCGACTCAACTGACCTCAGGAAAGTTTGAAGTGAGCGATTTGACGTTAACTAAAGACGAAAAAAACTTTATCTTTAAAGCCAATAAAAAACATCCGGGTATTTATGAAATTTATCAAGTTGATTTATCTAAAAATTTAATCGCTTTAACGGATCTGGGTGGGATGAATAATTATGCCCTAAGTCCGGATGAGACAAAGTTGTTAGTTGAGCATTCAACAGTCACTATGCCGCCAGAGCTCTATGTTAAGTCAATAACGGATGACAGCAAACCGGCACTGAAATTGACTAATACAATAACCGATATATTTAAATCAATGCCATGGACAGCTCCTTCTGTGGTCGCAATCAACTCGAGCTATCAAGATGACCCCGTTTATTCACGAGTGTATTTTCCTCAAGGTTTTGATACCAAGGTTAAACAAAACAAAGCAGTTATGTTCACGCATGGTGCCGGTTATCTACAAAATGCTCATTTAGGTTGGTCAGACTATTTTCGTGAAACTATGTTTCATAGTCTGTTAGTGCAGCAAGGATATGTTGTTATTGACATGGATTATAGAGCCTCTCAAGGTTACGGTCGTGATTGGCGTACCGCTATTTATCGTCATATGGGCAAACCTGAAGTAGAAGATATGCGTGATGGTGTTAATTGGTTAGTGGAAAATGCCCATGTTGATCGTAAACGTATTGGTACTTATGGAGGCTCTTATGGTGGTTTTTTAACATTAATGTCAATGTTCACCGCACCTGATTTATTCGAATCAGGCTCTGCAATCCGATTAGTGTCTGACTGGGCATATTATAATCATGGATATACATCAAATATCTTGAATACCCCTGAAGATGATCCCATTGCTTATCAGCGCAGTTCGCCTATTTATTTTGCTGAAGGATTAGTGAAACCCTTGTTAATTAATGCCCCTATGGTGGACGATAATGTTTTTTTCCAAGATACGGTTCGTTTAGTACAAAGGTTGATTGAATTAGAAAAACAAGATTTTGAAACGGCTATTTATCCGGTCGAGCCTCATGGTTTTGTTCAACCTAGCTCTTGGTTAAATGAATATCGACGTATTTATAAATTATTTGAAAATACCTTATAAATTAATCCGTCATTACAGGGGATGTTAGTAAATCACTGGCGATTATTTTTTCATACTAGCCAGTGGTTTTTTATCAATGCAATATCTACATATCTAATCATCGAGGTGACATGACTTTAGTGTCTTCGCGTCTCAGGTGTTATTGATATTCGTTGGTTGTTTTTTATGAATTGATAAAAAATATAACTCAGACTAAAGACTAAACCGCCAACAGCTCCCCATAAATGCGCATCAATAGCAACATTTGCTTCAATTAACGCTGCAATTTCTTTGCTAGGTCCACTGTATTGCTCATGAATTATTTTCAACCCAACACCCAGAAGAAGTAGATATCCAGTTTTGTCCTTATTGTGTATGTCCATTATCGCACCAAAGACAAAAACACCATGAAGCACACCCGATAAACCGACATATTGCTGTAAATCAGGAGAGAATAGATATAAACCTACACTCGTTGTTAAGGCGCTGATGATTAACAGCAAAGCATAACTTAGGTATTGATAAAACTGACCATGCAATGCCCACAATAAAACGATCGCCGCTAAATTAAGAAATAAATGATAGCCATTGGTGTGTAATAAATGCCCTGAAAATAGTCGCCAAATCTCGCCTTGGGAAATTAAATCACGGTGATAAATTAAGAGCTGTGCCACTTGTTTATCAAAAAGAAAAGCAAAAAATGAAATGAAACAAATAAGCACAACTAGCAAAGTGTGTTGTCGAGCAAAAGGTAGACGGGCTATTTTTAACATGATTTATCAACGAGGGCGTGAGATTTAATAACCACTACTTTATCAGTAGGTGTATTGTTTTTAAATGTAAATTGATAATAAGCGAAAATGCTATTGATGTTGTTAATGCTAACAGCTTAAAATGAATTATTAATTTCTGTTGGTTAGCTTGTATGTCTAGACCGCTTTGTAAAACTTGCCAACGGCCAAAGCTTGCTTGTATTTGCCCATTTATTTCTCCTGTTAATAATAGTATTTTAGTGGTGGTTTTACTTCACCCTAAAGAAGTCAATCAAAGTAAAGGGACATTACCCCTCCTGGCGCACTCTTTATCAAATAGACTGGTGATTGAAGGCGAGAACTTTAGTGAAAATGAACAGTTAAATGATATTTTAGTGCAGTATAAGCATCGGGTTGCTTTGCTTTATCCGAGTGAAACTGCAGCTGTTTTATCAAGCTCATCAGTTGATTTTTCTGATGGCAATAAGTATAAGTGCTTGATCTTACTGGATGCAACATGGAAAAAGGCATTCCGAATGTATATGTTGTCAACCAATTTAAAGTCAATTGATCACATTGCCTTATCTGCTCATATAGTTGGCCAATATAAAATTAGAAAAACCAATAAAAAAAATGCACTATCGACACTTGAGGCTTGTTGTTATGCTTTAGGCGTATTGGAGTCAAGTCCTGAAAAATATGTTAACTTACTTCAAAACTTTGTCGACTTTAATCAATTTCAATTATCGTTTAGAAAATAAAACCATTTAAAAGGATTGCTATGCTTAACGTATGTAAACTTAGTGCATTTACTCGACTCTTATTGATAGCCGCCTTGTTTAGCCGCTCTGTGTTGGCGGTAAGTATCCCCATTGAAGACCGTGAGCCAGAAGCTGCAACAGGTTTATCTCATCAGATTTCTGTCTCTGGTAAAGAATTTATGATCGCTTCCGCTAATTCTTATGCGAGCGAGGCCGGCTTTAATATACTTAATAAAGGGGGGAGTGCGATTGATGCAGCTATTGCTGTGCAACTGGTGTTAACACTGGTTGAACCTCAATCTTCTGGTATTGGAGGTGGTGCTTTTATTTTACATTGGTCTAAAAGTAAACAACATTTAACTACCTTTAATGGTAGAGAAACTGCCCCCAAAGCTGCAACTGCGGATATGTTTTTAGATGATAAGGGCAACGCTATTCCTTGGATAAAAGCGGTTGTTGGTGGTCGTTCTGTTGGTGTGCCGGGGGTACTTAAGGCCTTAAAAAAAGCACATCAGCAATTTGGTAAGCTGCCTTGGCAAGATTTATTTTATGATGCCATAAAACTTGCAGAGCATGGTTTTATCGTTTCGCCGAGGTTGGAAAAGCTGCTTTCCATGGAGATTAATCCTGGTGTGAGCCAATTAAGTGCGAGTAAATCTTACTTTTTCCCTGGAGGCATCCCCGTAAAGTCAGGCAGTTTACTCAAGAATAAAAAGCTAGCCAAAGTTTATCGAAGTATTGCTAAGCAAGGTGTTGATGCTTTTTATCATGGGTGGATTGCAGAAAAAATAGTGGCAGCAGTGCAACATTCTGTTGTTGCTCCAGGTCAATTAACTTTAGAAGATTTAGCTAATTATCAGGCGAAGCAATCTCCTGCGGTTTGTGGTAACTATCATCAATATAACGTGTGTGGTATGGGACCGCCAAGCTCTGGTGGTGTTACGGTAATTCAAACACTTGGGCAGCTAGAGTCATTTAATTTAGCGCAATTTATGCCTAATGATCCACAAGCAGTACATTTATTTACTCAAAGCTCACGGCTGGCATTTGCCGATCGTGATAAATATATTGCCGATGATGATTTTGTTAATGTGCCAGTCAGGGGGTTGCTCGAAAACGGTTATTTAGCGGCTAGAGGCAAACTTATTGATAAAAATAGAGATATGGGTAAAGCGGTTGCAGGCTTGCCGAATGGTTCGTTAGCTCAAGCAGATGACCTTGCCTATGAAATGCCCTCAACTAGTCATATTTCCATTGTAGATAGTGATGGTAATGCCATATCTATGACCACAAGTATTGAAATGGCTTTTGGCTCAGCTGTAATGGTTGAAGGTTTCCTATTAAATAATCAACTCACTGATTTTTCTTTAAAACCAGAAAGTAATGGTGTGGCGATTGCCAATCGCATTGAACCCCTTAAAAGACCGAGAAGTTCAATGGCACCAACGATGGTTTTCAATCAAGATAACTCATTGAAATTAGTGGTGGGTTCGCCAGGAGGCAGTCGAATTATCAATTATGTCACTCAAACCATTATCGGTGTGCTTGACTGGCAGCTTGATCCCCAAACGGCGATTAATTTACCTAAAGTGACGAATCGTAATAAAGTCACTACGTTAGAAAAAGAAACTGACATCGCTGATTTAAAAACACTATTAGAAGCTAAGGGACATAAAGTATCGATAAGAAACCTAAACAGTGGGTTACACGCTATTGAAGTGACTAAGAACGGTTTATTAGGTGGTGCAGATCCTCGACGAGAAGGGAAAGTGTTAGGTCACTAGCTATATTGTAATTCGTCTTGTTTACGAGCAACGAGCCCTGCTTAAAATAACAAGTCGTAACTTAATGTTATCAAAAGGGATCTTTTAATATTTTATTGATGAGCCATTTTCCTTCTTCTTTTATAAGAGATAAGCTTTTGATATCTTTTAAGCGCTGATCATGATTTAAACCATCAAAATAAACAGTGATTTTGGCCGTGTCTGTAAACTGCTTCCTGATTTTTGCTCCACTGTTTTCAAGTTTCATTTCAACTTTATCATATGACATATTAAATAAATGGCGACCAACAGCTTTGGATGAGTGATAAGATAGGATGATTCTTGCTAATCGAGGCGAACAAACTAATACCGCCTTGTCGATATTTTTTTCATTATAAAGTGCATCAAAAAAAGCAATGGTGACAAGTTCAGGGTCGTTAATTGTTGTTATTGCATCTGCTTTATTATCGCTGCAGCCCATTAATAGAAGAATAATAATAACCAAAGGGTATGTAATTAATTTCATTTATTGAGTTCCCGTCTATATTCTTAAATAGTGTTAGACTAGGATACGCTAAAACAGTAATAAAAAAAGACGCATCAGCGTCTTTTTTTTACTGTTAGCCATTCTTAGTTATTGAACCAATTCTTTATCAGTAAAAGTGTCACTAAATAAAGGACTTGATAAATATCGTTCAGCCGAGCTTGCTAAAATTACCACAATGTTTTTATCTACGTTTTCTGGTAATTCAGCTAAACGTTTAGCGGCAACAACGGCTGCTCCTGAAGAAATACCGGCTAGAATGCCTTCTTCCTTCATTAAGCGGTGTGCCATTGCCATCGCTTCGTCATTTGTTACAAGCTCTACTGCATCAATCATTTCTAAATCTAAGTTGCCAGGAATAAAACCTGCACCGATACCTTGAATTTTATGTGGACCAGGGGTGACTTTTTCACCAGCAAGTGTTTGGCTTATAACCGGTGAGTCACTCGGCTCTACAGCTACTGTTGTTATGTTTTTACCTTGAGTAAGCTTAATATAGCGACTTGTACCTGTAATCGTTCCGCCAGTACCTACACCAGCAACAAATATATCAATGTTACCATCGGTATCACGCCAAATTTCAGGGCCAGTAGTCTCTTCATGAATTTTAGGATTAGCAGGGTTATCAAACTGGCCTAATAATACATACTTATCTGGGTCAGAGTCTTTAATTTCTTGCGCTCTAGCGATGGCACCATTCATACCTTTAGCGCCATCTGTTAGCTCAACTTTTGCACCTAATGCCGTTAACAGTTTACGGCGCTCTAAACTCATGGTGTGTGGCATGGTTAAGGTAATATCATAACCGCGAGCCGCTGCAACGAAGGCCAGAGCAATACCTGTGTTACCACTTGTTGGCTCAATAATTTCTTTGCCTGGTGTTAATAAGCCTTTTTCTTCAGCATCCCAAACCATACTTGAACCAATACGACATTTGACACTAAAACTTGGGTTTCTTGCTTCAATTTTGGCATAAACGTTAGCACCGCTTACTACACGGTTTAATTTGACTAATGGTGTATTACCAATAGAAGTTGAATTGTCTTCGAAAATTACTGACATAATAGTATCCTGTAAATGTTTCTTTGAATGTTAGTTTGAATGTTTCTCGCTAAACCGTTCAGAATAAATAGGGCTGAATGGTAAGACAGAATAAGGTAAGATTAGCTATTTAATAGAAAAAAAGAAGTGTCATTTTGTTATAACTTATATAACTTATATAATAAAATGGAATAAATAACTCATAACTTAGTATATACCTATTGGAAATCAAATGAAATCGTTTAACGGAACAGGCAATTATATTGCTTCAAGAGATCTACAACTTGCGGTTAATGCTGCAATTACATTAGAACGGCCCTTACTCATTAAAGGTGAACCGGGTACAGGGAAAACCATGTTAGCAGAAGAATTAGCGTCTAGCTTAGGCACAGAATTAATTCCATGGCATATCAAATCAACCACTAAAGCCCAACAAGGCTTATATGAGTATGACGCTGTCTCTCGGCTACGAGACAGTCAATTAGGTGATGATAAAGTCCATGATATTGGCAATTACATTATCAAAGGTAAGTTGTGGCATGCATTTACCGCCGAGCAACGACCCGTTTTGTTAATTGATGAAATAGATAAAGCCGAAATTGAATTTCCTAATGACTTACTGTTGGAACTCGACAAAATGGAGTTTTTTGTATATGAAACTCAAGAAAAAGTAGTCGCTAAACAAAGACCCATCATTATTATCACCTCTAATAATGAAAAAGAATTACCAGATGCTTTCTTAAGACGCTGTTTTTTTCATTACATTAAATTTCCAGAAGCGGTTGAAATGAAAGAAATTGTTGATGTACATTTTCCTGATATCAAACAAAATTTACTAGATGAAGCATTAGCGGTGTTTTTTAATTTACGTGACATTCCAGGGTTGAAAAAGAAACCATCAACGTCAGAATTAATTGATTGGTTAAAGTTACTGCTTGCAGAAGATATTGATATTGAAACTTTACAAGAAACTCGCGTTAAAAAGGTAATTCCACCCTTGCATGGCGCACTATTAAAAAATGAGCAGGATGTTCATTTATTCGAAAAAATCGCTTTCTTGCATCGCTCAGGTAGATAACACTATGTTGATTGATTTTTTTTGTAAATGTCGAGAATACAAAGTGCCTTGCACACTGCGAGAGTTATTAGACTTGATTCGTGCGTTAGAGAAACATGTTGTCTTTGCCAGTATTGATGATTTTTATGTGATCAGCCGTGCTTTGTTAGTTAAAGATGAAAGCTATTTTGATAAATTTGATCGTGCATTTGCAGATTATTTTAAGGGAGTCTCGAGTATTGAACTTGATTTGTCGAGTATTCCTGAAGATTGGTTAAAAAAGCATTTTGACAAAATGCTAAGTGATGAAGAAAAAGCAAAAATTGAAGCCCTTGGTGGTCTTGATAAATTGATGGAAACGTTAGCTGAGCGTTTAAAAGAACAGGAAAAACGCCATGAAGGGGGAAGTAAATGGATTGGCACCGGCGGAACTTCTCCTTTTGGGGCGAATGGCTATAATCCTGAAGGGATCCGAATAGGACAAGAAAGCTCTCGCCAACGTAAAGCTATTAAAGTTTGGGATAAACGCGAATTTCAAAATTTAGACAACCAAATTGAAATTGACACGCGAAACATCAAAGTGGCGCTACGTAAACTAAGACAGTTTGCTCGAAGTGGTGCCAGTGATGTACTCGACCTTGATCATACCATTTCATCAACAGCACGTAATGCGGGTTATCTTGATATAAAAATGAAGCAAGAGCGGCATAATGCGGTAAAAGTGCTTATGTTTTTTGATGTCGGTGGCTCAATGGATGACCATATTAAAGTCTGTGAACAACTATTTTCTGCAGTGCACACTGAATTTAAGCATTTAGAATTTTTCTATTTTCATAACTGTATTTATGAAAAAGTTTGGCGTGATAATAATCGTCGTCACAGTGAACCTATAGATATACAACAAATTATTCACACCTATGGACGAGACTATAAAGTTATTTTTATTGGTGATGCCACCATGGGACCCTATGAAATAACCTACCCGGGTGGGAGCGTTGAGCACTATAATGAAGAAGCAGGCAGTATATGGATGGAACGTTTGTTAGCTCATTTTGATAAAGCTATTTGGCTTAATCCTCAAGAAGAAAGATACTGGGGATATTATAACTCTATTCATATTATGAAACAGATTGTTGCTCAACATATGTATCCGTTAACCTTAGATGGGCTATCAAAGGGGATTAAAGCGTTGCTTTAGAATACAATAAATAAAGGGAGTGTAAATAGTGCCAACAAATAACCGGTTACTTTCAATGGATGAAGCCATAAATCAATCAACGAGTGTTAGCACTTTATCTGATCAAGAAACACGAAAAATATTAACGCCTTTTGCCTTTGAAATTGATAAATCTTTATTTGGTCTACCTTTAGCTTCTCCCACTAAAAGGGTATTAGCAATTTTAATTGATATGTTATTTATTGCTTTATTAAGCGAAACACCGGGTGAAATATTAGCTTTGGTTATTGCCATTACCTTGTATCGTTTAGGGGGTAAAAAGCGGGCATTAAAACTTGGTAAACACAAAGGCAAAAAACGTCGGAAAGTGTTAAAGGTTATCGCTATATTTATTGTTTTTGTTGTCTTACTTCAAGTCTTACCCGCGTTATTGAGCCCCTCTACTTTTGAACAAGAATCATCACAGCCTAACAGAACCAATATAGCCAATTCTGAGTTATCAACACGTCAGGCAATTGTTTTTTCTGCTTTAAGTGGAGCTATGTTATTAACGCTCAATAGTAGTGAATGTGTTGATCTCGCTTGTTGGAAAAAGGAGCTGTCACCTCTTGTTAAACCTTTTTCATCCATTAATCTAAATGGACAATTGATTAATGAGGCAATTGCAGGGATAACTGAAGCCACCGAACTCAATCAAGAGGAAAGAACTCAACTTACACAACACTTAACCGATATTTACCTGAAAGAATTACAGCAAAAAACAAAGGAAGAAAATACAGTTGTTAACGCTGAGAAAGCAACTGAGGTTAAGACAAAATCTACAGAGACAAGTGCCAATAACATAGCAACAGACAGAATAAACGATAGCGAAAAACCTAATGTACAAGATAGTGAGAATGAAAATGAAACACCTCCAGTTTATTCAATAATGGAATGGATAAAAGGCCTTATTGAAGACCTTGGACTAGGTTTTGGTTGGGCGGCTTTTTATTTTACGGTATTTACTGCTTTATGGCATGGTCAAACACCTGGCAAGAAGACCCTGGGGATTAGAGTGCTACAACTTGACGGTACACCCTTGTCACTGTGGGATAGCTTCGGCCGTTATGGTGGCTACGGTGCTGGTTTGGCCACAGGTTTATTAGGATTTATACAAGTTTTTTGGAATGCCAATCGTCAAGCTATTCAAGACCAAATATCGGCAACTGTTGTTATTGATGATAGAAAAAAAATGGATAAGCAAAAAGCTAATAATGAGGGCGTTAAAGCACAATAAGGTATTTATGATCAATAATGACTAAGTGCTGTGCCGCTAATTTTAGTGACTGGGAAATGGCTGTTTACCAAAGAAAAGCCTACAAGAGGTGTAAGCCTTTTACAACGAATATGGTCAGGAAATAGGCTTAAATATTATTGGTAACATCAACGGATAGTTTTAATAATTGCCCCGGTTGTAAATAATTATTTCTGCTGATGCTGTTCCACCGTTCAATATCTTTGATCAGGAGATTGAATTTATCAGCAATACGAGCAAAAGAATCACCACGACGAACTATATAGGTAATGTTTCTCATTATCGCATTTTCAACGTTCACGCCAGAGGCTTTTATTGGCGCTGTTTTTTGCCAAATCACTAATTTTTGTCCTGGCGTTATATAGTCTTTTGGTGCCATACCATTCCATTTAGCAATACTTTTACTGTTCACTTTATAATGCTGGCTTAAATCCCAAAGGGTATCACCCGTTTGAACGATATGAGTGGTTTTGATCCCAGGTCGCTGGCTGTTTTGTTTTTTTGCTAAACGCTGGCTTTTAGATAAAATATAATTATCAAGTGATTGTGCAGCAACAGGAATTAATAAAAATTTACCCGCACGAATTTGAGTACCATTGACATTATTCACCTGTTTTATTAATGCGATAGAGGTGTTAAATTTTGTCGCTATTTCACCTAAATTGTCGCCTTTTTTAATTTTGTAACGTTGCCATGCTAATCGCTCGTTTTTACTTAATTTACTTAGCCCTTCAATAAATACTTCTCTTTTTTTGTTAGGAATAACTAAACGATGAGGTCCATCAGGGTCGGTAGACCAGCGGTTAAATCCAGGGTTAAGTCGTTGTAATTCTGGTAGTGATAACTCGGCTAAGTTAGCTGCTTTGGCTAAATCGAGCTGTGAACCAATATCAACTTGATCAATAACTCCTTTGTTTTCAATTTTATAAAGCTTAATATTAAAATCTTCAGGACGTTTAATAATATCAACTAAAGCAAGTAATTTAGGCACGTAATTACGTGTTTCTTTAGGCAAATCTAATGACCAAAAATCGGTAGGTTTGTTTTTTCTTGCATTACTTTTCATTGCACGGCGAACTCTCCCTTCACCTGAATTATATGCAGCAAGTGCCAATAACCAATCACTATCAAAATAATTATGTAAATATTTCAAGTAGGCAATAGCACCTTCAGTTGATGCAATAACATCACGCCTGCCGTCATACCACCAATTTTGCTTCATACCAAAGCGTTTACCTGTGTTTGGTATAAACTGCCACATACCTGATGCTCGACCATGAGAATAAGCAAAGGGGTCAAAAGCACTTTCAACAATAGGTAATAAGGCTAATTCAACCGGCATGTTGTGTTTTTCTAATTCTTGAACAATATAATAAAGAAAGGGCTCAGCACGTTTTGCCACACGGTCAAGATAAGTTTGATGCTTGACGTACCAGTTACGTTGAGAGAGTAAACTTTTTTTTTCAGGGATATCAAAGGTCAATTTAGCTCTGATTTCATACCAAAGGTCATCATCATCATTATCTTGCACATCATTATCACTTAGTAAAAAGTCAATATCAGCGATTGGATGCACAACATCAACAGCTTCATCAATTAATAAGCCTTGGTCTATTTCAATCGCAGAGGCGATATCAAGGGGAGAAACGTTAGTTGAGCTTACTGAGTCTTGTTTAGGTTGTAGGGATTGGCAGCCTGAAATAAATAATGAGAGAGTAAGGGCTAAAATTGAGGCCGAAAAAGATAAATACGTCATGAAAAGAGGCTCTTGAAAAAAGTGGCTTTAGTTTACCTATTTGCGTTGTTATTACAAGTGATAGACAAAGCATATAGGTAGTGTGTGATGCTAAAAATTGTCTTTCCATTGACGAATTGCGGTAAAGGTTTCAACCCCTAACATCACTTTACCATTAGTATAATCTTCTGCACTTTGTTGTAATGGTGTTAATTGACAACGCAAAAAAGGGTTGATACTTTTTTCTAAACCGATAGTGCTGGGAATGGTTGCTTTGTTTGCAGCTCGTAGTTGACTAACTTGATTGAAGTAATTGATTAAATCAAGATTTTCAGGATCTACGGTTAAAGCAAAAGTTAAGTTGGCGGCAGTGTATTCATGGGCGCAAAACACTTGTATGTGGTTTGATAAGGCACTGAGTTTGTTCAGTGATTGGTACATTTGTGGGGCAGTGCCTTCAAATAATCGACCACAACCACCTGAGAATAAAGTATCACCACAAAATAGATATTGCTCATTAACATAAGCAATATGCCCACCAGTATGACCGGGTAAATCAATAACCTTCAGTGTGATGTCTAGTTGGCTTAGTTCAACCATGTCATTTTCAATTAAGGCAATATCTCGTTGCGGTATATTTTCATTTGCTGGCCCATAAATAGTTATCGGCCAAGCTTTTTCTTTACAAAAATCAACCAGTGCATTAATACCACCAGTATGATCCGCATGATGATGAGTAATTAAAATACTATTGAGGGTAAGTTGGTGGGTATTAATATAATCAATACATACTTGTGCATCACCGGGATCAACTAGCGCAATATTATTATTTTTAGTTGTACCAATGGACCAGATATAATTATCAGAAAAGGCGTTAATAGCTGTTACAATTGTCGTTGTCATTGTCATAATATTTTTAAATGTTTAGTCCAAGGTGTTTGGCTATATTGTTATAGTCAATTATAATGTTTTTTATTAAACTTTTCATACATTAGGCTGTTAATGAAACCAGCATTAGCGTTTAGACAACCCCATTATCCCCAGTCATGGCAATCATTACCTAATGGTGAATTGGTTTTAGCTGAAATTAATCAGCAACTTAAACCTTGGTGGCCTAAATTTTTTGGTTATCATTTATTAAAAATTGGTGCGTTAAGTGGTTATATTAATACAGCTGACTCGACAATTAAACATCAAATAGCAGTTTCTCATACGGGTTACACAAACAGAGAACATAGCCAAGTGATAGCTGATATTGATGACTTACCGATGTTAGAGCAAAGTGTTGATGTTTGTTTACTCAGTCATTGTTTAGAATTTGCTTTAGATCCCCATCATGTTGTTCGTGAAGCTAATCGAGTATTAATTCCAAATGGCTATCTCGTTATTACCGGTTTTAATCCCTTTAGTTTAGCTGGCTTGAATTTTTTGATCCCCTATCGTAATAAGAAATCGCCTTGGAATGAACGCTTTTTTTCGCCGATGAGAGTCAAAGATTGGCTACATTTAATGGGCTTTGAAATATTAGCCGATCAACGCTGCCTGCACACTACCTTGGTTGGTCATGTTAATGAAGGTTATGTTGCCAGTCACTGGCGTGATTTTGCCAATAGTTTTTTATCAAACCTAGGGTCGGTTTATATTATTGTTGCCAAAAAGAGAGTACTACCCTTAACGCCGATAAAACCAAAATGGAAAATTAGACCTAAGTTTCAGCCAGTAAAAGTATCTACGATGAATTCATCACATCTTACAAAGTAGTATCAATTAACATACCAAATAATGTATCAAAAAAGTGACAAAATATTATGTTGAGAAATGAATTAGAACAAGCATTGAATACCTTATTAAAACCCGAATTAATTAAAGATTTTTGCCCAAATGGTTTACAAATTGAAGGTAATCATCAGATTAATACTATCATAACCGGTGTTACCGCAACTCAAGAGTTAATTGAACAAGCCATAGCAAAGAAAGCGGATGCAATTTTAGTTCATCACGGTTTCTTTTGGAAAAATGAGTCTTCTGTTATTCGAGGTATGAAACATCAGCGAATCAAAGCACTTATGGCTCATAACATTAATTTGTTTGCTTATCATTTACCGTTAGATATTCATCCTGAGCTAGGCAATAACGTACAGCTGGCTAAATTATTGTCTATCGAAGTGAAAGGTCCGTTAGAACTTGGTAACCCTTTGAGCGTAGCGATTCATGGTGAGGTTGAACAAGCTATTTCAGGTGACGCGTTGGCACTAAGAATCAGCAATCAACTTGCTCGTCAATGCTTACATATAGCACCGCCATCAAACAAAAAAATCAAACGAATAGCTTGGTGCACAGGTGGCGGGCAAAGCTACATTGAACTTGCCGCCGAGCAAGGTTTTGATGCTTTTATCAGTGGCGAAGCTTCAGAGCAAACCACCCATGTTGCCAAAGAAATGGACATTCATTTCTTTGCTGCGGGTCATCACGCCACCGAGCGATATGGCGTAAAAGCACTAGGGGAGTATTTAGCTAAAAAACAGGGTGTGGATGTTGAGTTTATTGATATAGACAATCCTGTTTAGCGATAATGTCTATTATAAATAATGACGTTTATGGCCATTAAAATTAACGCCATAAGCTTTTAAACCATTGAACAATACGGCCTAAGGTTTCATACCAAGCCGTTGTTGTTTGAGCTAACTTCTGAGCCCTTGGAAAATAGTGTTGCCAAGGTTTATCACCTTCACTATTTTTAACCCAATACCCTGTTGGTGCAGCAATAGGCGTTATGCCTTGGCTTTGAAAGTAGGTTATTGATCTCGGCATATGGTCAGCATTTGTTATTAAAACCACAGTAGAACCCATTACTCGGGGGGCAATAAGCTCAGCTTCTTCTTCGGTATCTTTGGGAAAACTCTCGGTAATAATTTTTTCCTCTGCAATCCCTAATGACATTGCCGCTTGTTTCATTTTTTCAGCATTAGGCACAGGATCATCGCTTGAATATCCCGACATAATTAGGCGAGCTTCAGGGTGTAATCTTGATATTCTTATGGCTTCTACTAATCGTTGTAATGAACAGGTTTTCAGTTCACTTGTTGCCGGTAATCTATAATCTGTGGTGTGGCCGCACCCTAAAACTACAATGTAATCGACCGGTTTAGCCGATAGAGTAAAAGGTTCAAAATCATCTTCTATTGATGCCATTAGCGAGTCAGAAATAGGGGGCATGGTCGATATAAATAAAAGGACGGTAGCCAGAACTAATAACTTAACACTTGCACGGGGTTTATTTTTATAAAATATTAACGCCAATATTAACAGCATGAGAATAATATTAATGGGCATTAAAAACAGTGATATAATTTTTTTTAAGAGAAACAAGTCCATAACAGTTGACTACAGTGAATATTAGCTTTTCGCTACTATAACAATCTTTTGTTTCTTTGTTGATGTTTATATAAAAACTTAATAGACGTCTACAAGGCTATTGTAATTTAATAGTAGATAAGGTCTAATAGCGACATTAATCGTTAGATAGCCATTTTATTAACAATTAATACCAGAAGAGGCGCAATAACTCGGTAGGAAACATGAGGAACCACAATTCCAATGACTGTTTTTGAGGGGGTTTATTGCCGAGAATAAGTCTATGTGTGGCATACCTTATTCGGTCACTAGGGTTGAATCCTTAGGATTGTCACCTGAGTTGTTATTGATTAACCATATCACTAACAAATCAATAAAAGGTGGAGGGCTTCTGGCTGAAAATGCTTAGTTACTCTGCTTTATGCAAGCCTAACGGTTCAGTCATGCTTTTCCTTATATTTTTTTAGTCGCAATTGAAATTCACCTGTTTTTACCTGAAATTGCTTGCTAATTAGGAAGAATAATAATGTTTACAGATAATAACTCAAACCTTAAACCCACTCTCATCGTTGCCAAATTCGGTGGTACTAGCGTCGCTGATTATCAAGCGATGTGCCGTTGCGCACATATTATCAACAATGACCCAGCAAATCGCGTCGTGGTGGTGTCTGCAAGCTCAGGTGTTACTAACCAATTAGTTCGTCTTAGCCAAGCTAATATTACTGAAGATGAACAACTCATGATCATTGAAAAAATTCGAAAAATTCAATTGAATATTAGTCAGCATCTAGCCAATGAAAGACAAGTAAATGAGGTTGTCGACAAACTACTAACGCAATTAACTGTTCATGCAAGTAACCAATCGACTCATTATAGCGCCCAAACCGCAGACACTATTTTATCTTATGGTGAGCAATTAAGTTCATTTTTATTCACTGAAGTTTTACTCAGTTTAGCTATTGCTGCCCAGTGTTTTGACATTCGTCAAGTGATGAAAACCAATAGTGTTTACGGTAAAGCCGTGGTTGATATTAAGCAGCTTAAACATCAAGTGAAATCGATTCTAGCGTCTAAATTAGATATCGGGATAGAGAGTCATGTTATCGTTACTCAAGGCTTTATTGGTCAAGATGCACTAGGAAATACCACCACGTTAGGTCGTGGCGGCTCAGATTATAGTGCTGCACTATTAGCTGAAGCCTTAAATGCCAAGCAATTAGCTATTTGGACTGATGTCGTCGGTATTTTTACAACGGACCCCCGGATAACCTCTAAAGCTCGAGCTATTGATGAAATAAGCTTTGGCGAAGCCGCTGAAATGGCAACCTTTGGTGCAAAAATATTGCATCCAGCAACACTTATTCCTGCCATGCGTCACAATATTCCTGTTTTTGTTGGTTCCAGTAAAGAGCCTGAAAAAGGGGGCACTCATATTAAGCATCAGGTTGAATCAAATCCAACGTTTCGATCAATCGCACTGCGACGCGAGCAAACATTAGTGACCGTTAAAAGCCCGGCAATGTTACATGCTAGTGGTTTTTTAGCTAAAGTTTTTTCTATTTTAGCCAAGCATGAGTTAAGTGTTGATTTAATTACCACCAGTGAAATTAGTGTTGCTTTAACGTTTGATAATCCAACAGGGTCAACACAAGCGCTGATAACCAATGCGGTAGTACAAGAGCTAGAGCAACTTTGTGAAGTAACGGTTGAACATGGTTTATCGCTCGTTGCTGTTATTGGTAATAAGTTAAACTCAACCAGTGGTATTGGCCGTAGCATTTTTGAAAAAATTGCTGATGTTAATATTCGCATGATTTGTCATGGGGCAAGTGCAAACAATTTATGTTTTTTAGTGGATGAAGGTGATGCCAATAAAGTGGTAGAGAAACTTCACAATACGTTATTTGCTTAATACGGCTATTGATAATAAAGAAGACCGATAACAAGCTAGAGCTAGGGTCTTTTTTTGTTAACACTCACTTATATTGACTAATAACTGATCCAATTGCAGATTTAATGACTGTAACTGCTCAGGAGTAAAGCCAGTTATATTGAACATTTTAGCGGGTATATCCTTGGCTTTATTGCTGAGTTTTCTAGCTGATTGCGTCAGGTGTATTTCAACACTGCGTTCATCCTCTTTATTTCGACAACGACTTATTATCCCAAGTGTTTCCATTCGTTTTAGTAAAGGCGATAACGTGCCATTATCAAGGTCTAATCTCAGCCCTAGTGTTTTATTGATACTGCGTTTGCGCTATCCCTCAATATTAACATCACTAAATATTGAGGGTAGGTCAGTGATAGCTCCTTTAATACTGGGCTATATAACCGATCATTTTCTTGTTTATGCTATAGAATCTAAAACATAACTGTTTTTCTAAGGTTAAATAACTATTGCCCTCATTTATTTTTATCTTGCTATTTTTCATTATATTTTGTAACTATTGCGCTAAAAGTTTTTTAATATCCGCTTCAATATCGGCAGGTTTAGTTGTTGGCGCATAGCGTCTCATCACTTCACCTTGACGGTTAACTAAAAATTTAGTGAAATTCCACTTAATACCCTTAGTGCCCATAATGCCGGGTGCCTGTTCTTTCAAAAATATGAAAAGTGGATGAGCGTTATCTCCGTTAACGTCAACTTTATCAAAGAGAGGAAATTTTATATTAAATTGCAGATCACAAAACTGTTTAATCTCTTCATTATTACCTTTTTCTTGTTGTTTAAACTGATTACATGGAAAGGCTAATACTTCTAACCCTTGCGCTTGATGATCAGCGTAAAGGTTTTGTAATCCTTTATATTGCGGAGTAAAACCACAAGCGCTTGCGGTGTTAACAATGAGCATTACCTTGCCTTGGTAATCATTGAGTTCGACGTTTTCATTTTTATTGTTATGAGCGCTAAATTGATAAACTGTATTGGACATGTGTTTCTCCAGGTTTCTTTGAGTAGAGGAATGCTTAATTTGAGTGTTGAAAAGTTGTGTGCTGTAAAATTACATTGTGCACAATGTAATTTATTTGGTTTCGAAAAGCAAAGAAACTAGAGCAAAGGTTTAAAGTTAAGTACACTCGGGTAATTAAATTGTACCGTCCTCATCATCATTAGCTTGAGGAAAGTGAACTGCAGGAGTGTAAAATGAAAGTTGCCTTTATTGGTTTAGGTGTTATGGGGTACCCAATGGCGGGGCATTTACAAAACGCAGGTCATGATGTGTGCGTTTATAACCGAACAGTAGCAAAGGCTAAAAAGTGGCAAGACGAATATGGTGGCAGTTTTGCTGAAACACCCGCTAAAGCCTCAGCAGGCTGCGAAATAGTTTTTTGTTGTGTCGGTAATGATGATGATGTTCGCCAAGTATCATTGGGAGATAATGGCATTTTAATGGGGTTACCAACGGGCGCTATTTTTGTTGACCATACTACTGCCTCAGCCGAGGTGGCTCGTGAACTTGCCACCCTAGCTAACAGCCAAGACAAATTTTTCTTAGACGCACCGGTGTCAGGTGGTCAAGCGGGAGCTGAAAATGGTGTGTTAACCGTGATGTTAGGGGGAAATGAGGCTGAATTTGAGAAAGTTACTCCTATCATAGCCGCCTATGCAAAATTTAGTCAGTTAATGGGGCCTGTTGGCAGTGGCCAATTAACTAAAATGGTTAATCAAATTTGTATTGCGGGTATCGTTCAAGGATTAGCCGAAGGCTTTAATTTTGCAGAGAAAGTCGGTCTCAACCCTGATGCCCTTGTAGACACTATCGCCAAAGGTGCTGCGGGCTCTTGGCAAATGGAAAATCGATATAAAACGATGTTTGCCGGCGAATATAATTTTGGTTTTGCCGTTGACTGGATGCGTAAAGATTTAGCCATTGCTTTTGCTGAGGCTGAAAAAACAGGTGCTGAACTACCAATGACTCAAATGGTTGATGGCTTCTATAAAGAGATTCAAAGCTCGGGGGGTAACCGTTGGGATACATCGAGTTTAATTTCACGTTTGAAAAAGTAGTGATTCATCTAACGTTTATCAATTAACCATTTAAAAGCTTAGCTATATAGCTGAAAAGATTTTGGTGAGCCATTAACGAAATTAGCCAGTTGTTAATGGGTAACGTCTACCTCTAAACTATATAGTTACCCTTGTATCCCTGAACCCTTACTGCAAACTGGGCATTTGGCCTATTCGAGCAAACATTTCGGTAATTATTTGCAAGTCGAGTAAAAATTGATCAACACGTTTAAATTCGTTGGCATTGTGGCCAGTGTATTTTTTGTCTGGCATGGCTAAACCAAATTGCACTCCATTGGGTAAATTATGTACAGACGTGCCGCCGCTTGAAGAGCCGAACTCTCGAGCCATAGACAAATTCTGTGTTGCCACATCTAGCAAGGCATTCACCCATTGACCTTTGGGGTTACGATACATAGGCTCACCCATGCGAATACTAAAATCGACATTGATGGCACTGGCCGTTTGCCATAAACTTAATTTTTTAGAAATATTTTGCTTTAATAGATCAACTTCACGCCCTACGGGAATGCGTAAATTCACGCCAACTTGCAAGCTTACATCGTTAAGCCCGACATAAGTCACTGCGGTGGTTAGTGGCCCCATAAATTGATCAGAAAAATTAATCCCTAACACTTCCCCGTGAAACCCCAGCCCCCATTTGGCAACAATATAAGTGGCTGCATCGGTAACATGATTGAAGGTAAATATCGCTGCGCGTTTTTGAATAAAATCAATAAAAGCAAACATCCGAGACACTGGATTGACTCCTGACTCAGGCTCTGAGGAATGCGCCGACACCCCTTTAACCGTAAGCCTTACCTCCTGCTTATTCGCTATAGCTTTTATTGAGAAATTGCGGCCATTGGCGGCAACAAACTCTGTGGCCAATTTATTTAGCTGAGTCACCAACGCCTTAGCATCGGCGCTCTTGATTGTGGCTACGCTCGACGCAGGTATTTGATTGGTGGCTAACCCACCAGTTAACCTTACAATTTCAGCACTTGCCATGTCATTTGACTCACCCTTTCGCACCGGAAAACTAGCCATTATCACCCCATAGCCTTTTTCCGCAATCACTACCGGATAGCCACCGTCAAGGGCTAGATTGTAATTCGGGGTTGGGTTTTTGGCAAAGTAGTAAGGGATCGCCTCTGATGTGGTTTCTTCGGTGGTATCAACGAGTAAACGAAAATTACGCAGCAGTGGGATATTTTCTTCTTGAATCACTTTCATCGCATATAACGACACTACTATGCCATTTTTGTCATCTTCAGTGCCCCTACCATACATACGATTGCCAATTTTAGTCAGCTTAAAGGGATCAAGTTTAGTACCATCATCCAATACCCAAAGGGCGGGGTTAACTTGCACCACATCGGCATGGGCATGAATGCCTACCACTTCTTCTGAGGTGCCCTTAAGCGATATTTCAAATATACGATTGTCGATGTTGCGAAATGCCAAGTTAAAATCCTTAGCAATATTGGCCAGCGTGTTGGCCATTTTATGAAAGGCTGGATTGTTGTGCTGCGCTAAACCCGCCACTTTAAAAGTGGGGATCGCCACTAACTGAGCCAGGGTGTTCATAGCGTCCTGACCGTGCTTTAAGCGGGTATACAAGCCTAATAAACGCTGTATTTTATGCAATTGCGCATCGTTTAGGTTTGTATCAGCAAGGTATTTTTTAACCGCTACAATCAAATTTTCTTGCTGAGCTATAGAGGAAGAAGAAAGTAACTCGGCCAAAAAGTCATCAAATTTATCAGTTGCTTTCAACGAGACCGTCGCAGCAATATTGCTCAACATTTTTGGTGATAAATTAGGCGTAGGCGCCGCCGCAAATGCAGTACTACCAAAAGCGATCATAACGATTAAACTAGTTTTTTGTAAAATATTCACAAGTAAATTTTCCCTCATTCTTTAATTTGGGTGCGATTATACCTTGTCTGAATATTATTCTATACCTTAGAGCAACACTCTCGATAAAACCTTGACGTTAGCTCCTTTTAGCCGAGTTAATTTTAAAATGAAAAAACATATTTTCGTTTGGTTCACTTTCAGTACTATTGGGCTGACCATTGTCATTGTTAAAAGTTATTACACACATCAGTCTTGCTTGTATTCTATGTGATCATTTACAAGAAGATACATGGTTAGCGAGGAAGGTTATTAGCTGGGATATAAACCAAGTACTTAATTACTAGCTTTTCCTCAAACAATTATACGTATAGGGTAAAAATGCGCCTAGTCTTAATGGCTGTCGTTTATTGGTTAATAGGTATTATAAGTGAATGAGGTTAATACCTGGCACTTTGATATTGTGATCGTTAACTGGCTAATTATCCTTACTATGTTGGTTATTTTATTGATGGTGGGTGCTGCAGTCATGAGAAAATCAGTTAAATTATTGAAAGGGCTAAACGAGCAGCAGGGCACTCAAAAAGCCAGATCAACAAGCTGGCATTTCAAAAGTTATAAAGACGTTTTGGAATCCCTTGACGCAACGCCAGACGGTTTAACTACCGAAGAAGTCACTACTAGGTTGGCCAAATATGGGGAAAATCAACTTCCTGAAGCAAAACAAGACAGCCTGTTGCTGAGGTTTTTATACCAATTTCATAATATGTTGATCTATGTATTGATTGCCGCTAGCGCTGTTACGGCTATGCTCGAGCATTGGCTTGATGCCAGCGTAATTATGGGGGTGGTAATTGTTAATGCGGTCATCGGATTCGTGCAGGAAGGTAAGGCGGAGAATGCCTTAAAAGCCATACGGCAAATGCTTTCTCCAAATGCAATAGTGTTGCGCAATGGTAAAAAAACATCTATCCGTGCCAAAGAACTAGTGCCTGGTGATATCGTGTTACTGCAATCAGGCGATAAAGTACCAGCAGACCTCAGGTTGTTACGGGTAAAGGGGCTACAAATTCAGGAGTCTATACTGACAGGTGAGTCAATAGCGGTAGAAAAAATCACTGACGCTGTGGCGTTGGAGTCTATGATCGGCGACCGTCGATGTTTGGCATATTCAGGTACTCTGGTAACACATGGCCAGGGAACCGGGGCAGTTATTGCAACCGGTGCACAAACTGAAATTGGTCAGATAAGTACGCTAGTAGCCGATGTAGAGTCACTCACAACACCGTTATTACGCCAAATGGCTCAGTTTGGCAGATGGCTTACCCTGGCCATTTTGGCTATTGCCATTATTACTTTTATTTTTGGTGCATATGTTCAGAACTTTATGGTCACTGAAATGTTTTTAGCTGCGGTAAGCCTTGCCGTAGCGGCTATCCCAGAAGGTTTACCTACCATCATGACCATCACCCTAGCGATAGGCGTGCAGCGTATGGCAGGCAGAAATTCTATTATCCGTAGACTGCCTGCGGTGGAAACACTCGGTGCTGTTAACGTTATTTGTTCGGATAAAACAGGTACCCTAACACGTAATGAAATGACGGTTAGGACTATAGCAACGTCAAAAAAATTGTTTGAGCTTAGCGGTACTGGCTATGATCCCCACGGTTCGATATCGCTAGCAGGGAAAGATGAATTTACAGAAGAAAATCCGTTGTTATTGGAAACCCTCAGGGCCGCTGTTCTATGTAACGATGCCTCACTCGAATGTAAGAATGATCAATGGCTAGTACTTGGTGACCCCATGGAAGGGGCTTTGTTAGTAGCTGGCTTGAAAGTTGGTTTAGCCGTTGAAGAAGAGGCTAAAAAAACTCCCCGTACCGATCTTATCCCCTTTGAATCTGAGCATCGCTTTATGGCAACACTTCATCATAGCCACACAGGTGACGCCTTTATTTATCTCAAAGGAGCACCTGAGCGACTATTGGAGATGTGTTATCAACAAAAAACCACACAAGGTAATCAACCAATCGATAGAGTTTACTGGTTAAACCGAATTGAACAAATGGCTCAGCTTGGGCAGCGAGTATTGGCCATTGCGTTTAAGCCGATAAACTATGAACACCTTGAGCTGAAGTTTGACGATGTAGATAATGGCTTAATTATGCTGGGCATGTTTGGTTTGATTGACCCACCTAGAGAGGAAGCGATAGCCGCGATAAAAACCTGTGTAACGGCGGGTATTCAAGTAAAAATGATTACCGGAGATCATGCAGCCACAGCACGCGCCATTGCTCAACAACTAAATCTTGTTAATGCTGATGATGTTCTTACCGGGCAGCAACTTGATTTAATGAGTGAGGATGAGTTACGTAAACAAGTACAGAGTGTAAATGTATTCGCGCGTGTTAACCCTGAACATAAGTTACTTTTAGTAAGACTGATGCAGGAATTAGGTTTGATTGTTGCCATGACTGGGGATGGTGTTAATGATGCTCCAGCATTAAAACGTGCCGATGTAGGCACTGCCATGGGGCACAATGGCACAGAAGCGGCTAAAGAGGCCGCAGAAATGGTGCTTGTTGATGATAATTTTGCCTCCATTGCCCATGCTGTAGAAGAAGGTCGCACGGTATATAATAATTTAAAAAAGGCTATTATTTTTATTTTGCCGACCAATGGTGGAGAAGCACTGATTATCCTGGCTGCTATTTTGTTTGGTTTTCATCAGCTGCCATTATTACCTGTGCAAATTCTTTGGGTTAATATGGTGACGGCTGTTACCTTGGCGCTGTCATTGGCGTTTGAACCTCCTGAACGGCATGTAATGCAACGTCCACCGCGCGATGCTAATGAGCCAATGCTGACATCTTATTTAATTTGGCGAGTTATTTTTGTCTCTGTTATTTTGATGACGGGTACCTTTGGTTTATTCATTTGGGAATTGGAACGCGGTATGAGTATTGAGCATGCACGCACGGTGGCAGTAAATACACTGGTTGTGTTTGAGATATTTTATTTATTTAATTCCCGTTATATTTATGATCCTATATTTAATTGGGCAGGATTAACGGGTAACCGTTATGTGCTTATTGCCGTTACCGTACTTATCATTTTGCAGCTAGGCTTTACTTATCTCGGGCCGATGCAGGCGATATTTGGTAGCAAAGGTATTAGCTTCGATATTTGGCTGCGGATAATACTTGTGGCTTCATCGGTATTGTTTTTGGTAGAGATAGAAAAGTATTTTGTGCGTGGTGCAAAGATCAAAAGTTAGTGTTTATCAGGAGGAGTTGATGAACTTGTCAAACCTTCGAGCACCTCATGACTATATTGCTGAGGTAAACGGCGTAGAATATTCCTTAGTCATAAGTCATAAGTCATAAGTAATAAGTAATGGTCTTACTGGTGGCTTTGATGATACCAAGTTATTCAACAGCCAAAATGCAAAAAGTAAGAGCTGAAAACTAATGATTTCATCAGTTTGTGGTAACAGTAATTATATTGATAACACAGGCCTTTCTATATCATTTTCGCGTAGAATACCCGCTATATTATGTAACGCTAAACTAATAACATTAATCAAGTACCTGAAAATTCACTCCCTCCAAAATTACGCTGGCTTATATTAACTGATAATCGTATTGAGACTTTACCAGAGTCTTTGGGCGAAAGGCCGCAACTACAAAAGCTGGCATTAGCAGGGAATTATCTAACACAATTACCTCAAACCCTTGTCCAGTCAATCAATCTATCCAGATAACATCGCAGTAAAAGTATTTTAAGGTATGGTAACTAGCGATGGTTATCCAGAAGATGAATTACAAGCATGTTTAAAAGTGGGTCGTCATGCCAACCTAGTACAGTTGTTAGCACAAGTGAACGAAAGTGGTTATTTAGCCTTAATTATGAGTTTGATCCCCGCTCATTATGATAATTTAGGTTTACCACCGAGCTTTGACACCTGCACCCGTGATACCTTTCCCGTAGGCTTTACATTAACCATTGCACAAATTGAACATCGCGCACTGCTTCATTTTATTGATGACCTATTAAGCGTTTGTGTTGACGGGGATCGAAATGATGAAATATTTCATATTCTTAAAAAACGAGTGACACAATAGGGCCACCTTATTGTAAATGACATCATAAAATAATAGGGTACTTTGATGCACTTTTGAGTTATTTTTATTATCAACACTAGCTTATATTGGCGATTATTTTCAGATATAAAACTTAATTCGAATGGTTGCTTGGCGTTTCACATAGCGTTTTACATGGCGATATATAGGGCGTTATATCTTGTTATCGGCCTCTCAATAGAAGAGCCTTTTTTCAATCAAACTACCGTATAAAAAAGATAGATGTATTATTAATACAAATAACTTAAACACAGAAATTTCAATGATCTTTGTTCACCACGCTGTCTATTTTAACCAACTAATATTTGCCGCGTAATTGAGACTTTATCGATAAAAAACCTAATCAAACCTGTTCAATTAGCCGCTATAGAGAATTTTTTTGACATAAGTTGAGCTTAATAATCATTCAAAACACATCATATAATGACTGTGTTAACGTATTCTATGTGGGTATTCCGGACGTTAACTTAATTTTTTGGCCTATGTCTTCTAATGCTTATTTCTATCAATAGGACTTAAAATCCCAGAAGAATGTTGACCTATAACATGAGTATAAATTTGAGTCGTCTTCAAATCATTATGGCCAAGTAATTCTTGTACCGTTCTAATATCAGCTCCATTTAACAGCAACTGAGTCGCAAAACTGTGTCTGAAAGTATGTGCTGTTACATGCTTTCTAATATCAGTTTTCACAACGGCAGATCTC
>JAWUYA010000006.1:0-19546 GCA_034111045.1 Colwellia sp.
TTAAAACAAAGTGGTGGACGATACTGGGCTTGAACCAGTGACCCCCGCCTTGTAAGGGCGGTGCTCTCCCAACTGAGCTAATCGTCCGTCTCTATGGGGGCGTATTATAGGGAGATCGTAAAAGCTGTCAACAAAACAAAGCAATTTTTTACAAAAAACATCACTAAATCTTCTTAACTGCTTTAAAATCCAACAGCTTGTTGATTTTATCATCTGCATTAATAGATCGTTTTTTTGATAACTGATAAACAAGGGGTGTATCAATTGAATTAGCCTGATAGTATAACGCCAATTTTTTAGCGTTATACTTTATAATACATCGACGATTGTTTTTAT
The DNA here is from genome assembly GCA_034111045.1 of Colwellia sp. Classification (GTDB taxonomy): domain Bacteria; phylum Pseudomonadota; class Gammaproteobacteria; order Enterobacterales; family Alteromonadaceae; genus JALJPB01. The sequence goes on from JAWUYA010000006.1 coordinate 337, forward strand.
TGTGCAATTTTTTATGTTTTTGACAATGAGATTTTTATGACTTTAACAACGCGCTTTGCTCCTAGTCCCACTGGTTACTTACATGTTGGCGGAGCACGTACTGCATTATACAGCTGGTTATATGCCCAGAAAAATGGGGGGAATTTTATCCTTCGTATTGAAGATACTGATATTGAGCGCTCTACTCAATCATCAGTTGATGCCATTATCGATGGTATGAGCTGGTTAAACCTTGAATGGACCCATGGGCCTTATTACCAAACAAAACGTTTTGATCGCTATAAAGAAGTCATTGCGCAGTTACTTCAAAGTGGTAATGCTTATCGCTGCTATAGTACAGCTGAAGAAGTTGAAACTATGCGCGAACAAGCAAAAATAAAAGGTGATATAGAAAAATACAATGGGTTATGGCGCGAACGTACTGACCATCCTGCCGATAAACCGTTTGTGATACGCTTTAAAAACCCTTTAGATGGTGATGTAATTATCAAGGATATGGTCAAAGGTGATATTACCATTAGTAATGAACAGCTTGATGATTTAATTATCGCGCGCTCAGATGGCACACCCACTTATAATTTAACGGTTGTTGTTGATGATTGGGATATGAAGGTCACTCATGTGGTTCGTGGTGACGATCATATTAGTAATACGCATAAGCAAATCAATATATTTACAGCCCTTGGCGCCACGTTGCCAGAGTTCGCTCATATTCCGATGATTTTAGGTGACGATGGTAAGCGTTTATCTAAACGCCATGGGGCAGTTGGTGTAATGCAATACCGCGATGATGGTTACTTACCCGAAGCGCTACTGAATTACCTTGTACGTTTAGGTTGGTCACATGGTGACAAAGAAATTTTCTCACGAGAAGAGATGATAGCGCTATTTGATTTAAAAGATTGTAACCGTGCCCCTTCAGGTTTTAATACTGACAAGCTTATTTGGGTTAATCAACATTATATGAAAACTATGGATCCCGAATATGTCGCTAGCCATCTTGCATGGCATATGAATGATCAGGGTATTAATGTGAAAAATGGCCCAGCATTAGTTGATTTAGTTAAGATTCAAGCTGATCGCGTAAAAACGTTAAAGGAAATGGCAGAGATCAGCCGTTATTTTTATGAAGACTTTGAAGAGCTTGACGCTAAAGCGGTTAAGAAACATTTACGGCCAGTGGTAAAGGAGCCGTTGATTTTAGTCAAAGCCAAGCTTGGTGCCTTAGATAAGTGGCAACCTGAGTTTATTCATGCGGCCATTAACGATACCGCTGAAGAGTTAGCGGTTGGCATGGGTAAGGTAGGGATGCCATTGCGTGTTGCCGCTACAGGAAGCGGTAATTCACCGTCTTTAGATGTAACACTCGCTTTGTTAGATAAAGATAAAGTGCTGGCTCGTATAGATTTTGCGTTAGCGGTTGTTGAAGAGCGAATTGCTAATAGTTAATAGCTAATAGTTAACCTCTGGTTTTACAAGGTAAATCATAAAAAGGCTTTGATACTATCAAAGCTTTTTTATTTTAATGGTGCAGAGAGTTAACGATATAAGTAGGTAATGAATTTCTTGTTCAATGTGGGTGTTTTTACTAGCAATAGCTTGATTAGCATATACATTCATTTAATCAAATTTAAACCTGTATAAAGGTAATTATTTTCATCACAGGTAAATACTTTAGACGACAATAGTTTTTTACAGGTTATAATACCTTAAGAGACATTTAATGGGTTTAGGAGAGTAGTTTGCAGTTTAGTGATTTTGGGTTAGATAGCGGTTTAATGTCGACAGTAGAGCATTTAGGTTTTACTGAGCCTACAGAAATACAACAGCAAGCTATACCTGCAGCCATGTCAGGTCACGACTTGATTGCTTCTTCTAAAACCGGCTCTGGAAAGACCTTAGCGTTTATTCTTCCTGCGATGCAGCGATTAACTAAAAATAGAGCGTTGAGCAAAAAAGATCCCCGTGTCCTTATTTTAATGCCGACTCGAGAGTTAGCAAAACAGGTTTTTAGCCAATTACGAATGTTTACATCAGCGTCTCAATTTAAAGCTGTGTTAATTTTAGGTGGTGAAAATTTTAATGATCAGGTAAAAACTTTAGAGAAAGACCCTCAGTTTATTGTCGCAACACCCGGGCGTTTAGCTGACCATTTAACTCAAGGACATTTTTATTTAAATGGTTTAGAGTTATTAATTCTTGATGAAGCTGATCGAATGTTAGATTTAGGGTTTGCCAAGCAATTAACACAAATAAATATGGCAGCGGATCATCGTAAACGGCAAACATTGATGTTTTCAGCCACGCTTGATCATGCACAAGTCAATGAATTTGCTTTAACTTTATTGAAAAAGCCAAAACGTATTGCTATTGGTAGTGCTTATACCGAGCATCAAGATATTACTAAACGTTTTTATTTAGCTGACAATTTATTACATAAAGAAGCCTTACTTGAATACTTTTTAGCGAATAGCACTTATCAACAAGTCATAATATTTACCGCAACGCGAAGTGATACCGAACGTTTGGCTAACTTACTTATTGAAAAAGACATTAGTGCTGCAGCATTAAGTGGAGAGTTAATTCAAAGCCAACGCAATCAAATTATGGATAGCTTTAGTAAAGGACAAAAGAAGATCTTAGTCACTACTGATTTAGCCTCTCGTGGCTTAGACCTTGTTAACGTTTCTCATGTCATTAACTTTGATATGCCTAAACATACTGAAGAATTTGTTCATCGCATTGGCCGCACAGGAAGAGCCGGTAGTAAAGGTGATGCTATTTCTTTTGTAGGACCTAAAGATTGGTTAAGTTTTAAAAATGTTGAGGGTTTATTACAGCAAACAATCAGTTTTGATGTTGTCCAAGGTTTACAAGCTAAATTTAAAGGCTTGAAACCGAAAAACACCATAAAAGTTAAAAAACTTGCTGATAATAAAGATAAAAATCAAGGAAAAGCTAAATCTACTAAGCCATTCAAAGCTAAAAGTACAACTTTTCATATGGTTAAAGAAGCAGGCAATATGCCGATTTTGCGCAAGAAAAAAGCACTAACCGCAGACGAAATTGAAAGTGGTGATAGTAAAGGTAATGATTGATAACTCTCTTTCATCAGCAAATCAATCTACGACCATATTAGGCGCTTTCCATTGGATATATTTTGGTTTACCTTCATCAGATATTGGCGCTAGTAAATAGCTCAATTAAACAATTGAGAAGATAACGCCTCAGGTGAAAAATCATCTACATCAATAGACGCTTTTCGTCCTATCTCAGTTTTTCTTAAATGCTCTGCCTCGCTTTCAGTAATTGCCCCAGCGATTAAACCCGTTTCAGCAATTTTATCGAGTTGATAAAATGGTAACTTAATACCAATGGCTCGACAAACTTTTTCATGAATAGGCTCACTTATAATAATATCATCCAATGTTTGCTCAAGTACCCCAAGCACGTTATTTGGCGCTCGGGTTAAATACTGCCCTTCACCTAATCTTGTTCTTGCTGGTGATGGTGTTTGTAAAACTTTAGCCACCTTATGATCAAGTAGATCAGAAGGCTTGGTAATGTATTGGCCAAAAGGGATAATAATTAAACGCAGTACAGCGGCAGTGAATTTATTAGGGAAATTGTTAATTAATTCATCAATCGCTTGTTGGGTTTTAAATAAGCAGTCTTCTAGAGCCCATTGCATTAAAGGTAAATCTTCCTTCTGCCTACCTTCATCATTAAAGCGTTTTAACGATGCTGAGCTTAAATACAAATAACTTAAAATATCGCCAAGACGTGCCGATAGTCTTTCTTTTCGTTTTAAATCGCTACCTATAGTTAGCATGGCAATATCTGATAACATTGCTAAATTAGCGCTAAAACGCGTGAGTTGTTGATAATATATCCGAGTTTCATCTTTAAAAGGCGTCGGTAAAAATTTTGCTCCGGTAAACGAAAACCACAAAGAACGCAAAATGTTACTTAAGGTAAAGCCAATATGACCGAATAGAGCATGGTCAAAATCATTCAATGCTTGTACTTCATCCTCACAACTAGCAGCTTGTAACTCCGCTAATACATAAGGATGGCATCTGATTGCACCTTGGCCATAAATAATCATATTACGAGTCAATATGTTTGCCCCCTCAACAGTAATGGCAATGGGAGCGCCTTGATAAGCTCTAGCTAAATAGTTGCTAGGTCCCATACATATACCTTTACCGCCATGAATATCCATAGCGTCAATAATTGATGAACGCATTTTTTCTGTTAAGTGATATTTAGCTATAGCTGAGATCACCGATGGTTTTTCGCCTAAATCTATTGCCCCTGTGGACATCGTTGTCACTGCGTCCATTAAATAGGCATTACCTCCAATTCGAGCTAATGGTTCTTCAATACCTTCCATTTTACCAATGGGTAATTTAAATTGACGTCTAATTCGGCTATAAGCACCGGTGGCTAAGGCTATTGATTTTACACCTCCCGCACTATTTGAAGGTAAAGTGATAGCTCTACCTATAGACAAACATTCAACCAACATTCGCCAACCCTGGCCGGCCATTTCAACACCACCGATTATAAAACTTAATGGAACAAATACATTGTGACCTTGTGTTGGTCCATTTTGCAGGGCTATGTTTAATGGGAAGTGTCGTCTGCCAATGGTAATTCCTTCTAGAGTCGTTGGTATGAGGGCACAGGTAATACCTAAATCACTTTTACGGCCAAGTAGTTTATCGGGATCTTGTAATTTAAATGCCAATCCTAAAACAGTGGCGATAGGAGCAAGTGTTATATAACGTTTATCCCAAGTAAGACGCATACCTAAAACTTTCTCACCTTCAAATTCTCCTTTACAAACAATGCCTACATCAGGTATTGCCCCAGCGTCAGAGCCAGCTTCAGGGCTGGTTAAAGCAAAACAGGGGATTTCTATACCTGCAGCTAAACGAGGTAAATAATAATTTTGTTGTTTTTCAGTGCCATAATGTTGTAATAATTCACCGGGCCCCAATGAATTAGGTACTCCAACAGTACTGGCAAGGGTGCTACTTACGCCTGTTAACTTTTGTAATATACGAGATTGGGCATAAGCACCAAATTCTAAGCCACCATATTGCTTCTTGATGATCATCGCAAAAAATTTATGTACTTTTAAAAATTGCCAAATCTGTGGTGGTAAATCAGCACGTTCGTGGGTAATATGCCAGTCATTAACCATTTCGCATAACTCTTCAACGGGGCCATTAATGAAGTTTTGTTCATCATGACTTAATCTTGGTTGAGGATAAGTGTGAAGTTTATTCCAATCAGGGGCACCTCTAAAGAGATCGGCATCAAACCAAGTGGTGCCAGCCTCTAATGCCTCTTGTTCTGTCGAGGACATTTCAGGCATGATGTTTTTAAATAATTCCAGTAAAGGTTTACTGATATTTTGTTTTCTAAAGTTGCTGATATTTAGTGGTAAGGCAATTAAGGCAAAAACAATCCAGCTGATTAATGAGATAACACTAAGAAAGCTGCCTATAGCTAGTAAAGCGACAAATGATAACGTGAACGTTAATAGTGAAACTTTGTGGTATGCCATCAGCCAAGATAAAGCTAATGCACTGAGAAACCAGATGCCAAAATCCATAATAATCCTTGTTAACACGTTAATAGAGAACTAATAAGCTGAGTGAAATGGAAAAATTTGAATATCCAACGAATTTCCCCTTGATTTAAGTATATAATTATTTTTCAGTTTATTTTGATGTTTTTATTATTTTTAAGAGATTAATATGTGTGAACTCTTAGCGATGAGCGCTAATGTACCAACCGATATTTGTTTTAGTTTTAGTGGCTTAATGCAAAGAGGGGGTAATACCGGGCCTCACAAAGATGGTTGGGGTGTGACTTTTTATGAAGGTAAGGGCTGTCGTAGCTTTAAAGATCCAATGCCAAGTGCTCATTCACCGATCGCGAGATTAGTGACTGAATACCCTATTAAAAGTAAAACCGTTATTGGTCATATCCGTCAAGCAAATTCTGGTGCAATTTGTTTACAAAACACCCATCCATTTATACGTCAAATGTGGGGTAAAAATTGGACTTTCGCACATAATGGCCAGTTAAAAGACTTTTCTAATGCGTTACCCGTTAAACTGCATTTACCCGTTGGCTCAACCGACAGTGAACATGCTTTTTGTTGGTTATTAGATCAACTCCACTATAAATTTGCTGAGAAAGAACCTGACAAGAAAATTTTATTTGCTTATGTTGCTCAGCTAAGTGAAAAAATCAATGCCTTAGGGGTCTTTAATTTAACGTTAACTGATGGAGAAAGCTTATTTGTTTTTTGCTCTACTCATCTACAATGGATCACCCGTAAAGCCCCCTTTGGTCATGCCAATTTAATTGATGCTGTAATGCAGGTCAACTTTAAAGAAGAGACTACACCTAACGATGTTGTGACAATTATTGCCACTAGGCCATTAACTGACAATGAAAGTTGGCATAAAATGGACGCAGGACAATGGCATTTATTTTGTTTAGGGGAGTCTGTCGCTAGTGGTAGTTGAATTATTAAGTTATTAGTGCGTGGTATTCACATTGTTAATTGTTAAAGTGGTCAATTGAGCTTCAAATTGTTCAACACCCCCTTTAACTTGATACAGTTTCACCAATAAAAAATCTAATTCTGGAGCAAACCAAGTATAGGTTATGCGCTTCTTCGCAATAATTTCACGTTTAAACCTTATCGTTTTAACCAAACCGTAAGGCAAAATTATATCTTCTTCACCATCATATTGATAAACATAGTCTTTGATAGAGCCTGAAGTACTTATTACAGGATAAGAGAAGCGTTTATTTTTATTGATATTATCTGTATCAAGCGTTTTATAGGCTTTGATTAAATTGATTCTGTGTTGTAAATGATAACTTAGTTTATCTTGTAATCCGTTTGAGTAATCAACGGCGATAGTGCGATCTTTTTTAATGTCTTTAGCGGTAGATTTATTGTGATCGTAAGACCAATGATAAAATTTATCTCGTCCTGTGCCTTTACGTTTGTATTGATAACTTAAAGGGATCACTTTATCGTTATCTACGAGTAAAGTAGAAGTTTCTTGGCGATCATCTGAAAATATTAGCCATTCAATATAGTTAGAATAGCTGTATTGGAAGCTACCATCAGCAAGTTTTTTAAGTACTCTAGTGGCTTTACCAACGGGGGCTGACTTGTGAATTACGCTGTAAGTTGCGGTAAAAGGTTGGACCGCTAACGGGCTATTTTTTTCGCTAGGTTGAGCAAAAGATAGTGATGAAATAACAGCAGTAAATATCGTTAATAAAGTTAAACCGCAAAAGGTGTTACACATTGATCTTCCTTTTTTTATTAAAATATTACTATTATTTAAATCAGTGAGTTTTGTTAATACTCTTCCTCATTAGCATAACCTGCCAGCGGCAATATATTACCATCTAACACAGCTTTTTCGTTAGTCATAGCTAATCGTCTAAAACCAAACCATTTTACCACAAGTGGATAGATCCTGTGTTCATGTTCATGCACTCGATTGGCTAGGTCATCCGCAGTATCTTCAGGAAAAACAGGTACTTTAGCCTGTAATATTACTGGACCACCATCAAGTTCTTCAGTAACAAAGTGCACACTAACGCCGTGCTCTTTATCACCAGCGTTAAGCGCCCGTTGGTGGGTATTTAATCCTTGATATTTAGGTAATAACGACGGGTGAATATTAATTAACTTACCTTGAAAGTGATTAACAAAATCTGCCGTTAATATACGCATAAAGCCTGCAAGCACAAGAAGGTCTGGTTTCAAGCGGTCAATTTTGGCTATCATTGCTTGATCATAATCTTCTCTTGAGTCGAAATCTTTATGTGATAAAGAGATTGTTTCAATGTTCGCATCTTTTGCTCTGACTAAACCGTATGCATCCGCTTTATTTGACAGCACACCTACAACTTCTCCAGGAAATTTTGCAGATTTGCAGGCATCAATAATAGCTTGTAAATTAGTACCACTGCCAGAGATTAATACAACAATTCTGCTACGTTTTAACGGTAACTCTGACATCGCTTAATTAAGCTCCGGTAGTCTTATTAATAACAACTTGTTCTTCGTTGTCTTGAACTGTTTCAATTGCGCCAATATGCCAAGCATCTTCACCATGAGCTTTTAATAACTCAATACTTTGTTGAAGTTTATGTTTAGGTACCACGATAACCATGCCGACACCACAGTTAAAAGTGCGGTACATTTCATGAGTAGTAATATTACCTTTTTCTTGAAGCCAGTTGAAAATCGCTGGCCATTGCCATGAACTACCATCAATAACAGCTTTAGCTCCCTCAGGTAAAACGCGTGGGATATTCTCCCAAAAACCACCACCTGTGATATGACACAAAGCATGCGCATTAACTTCTTTTAAAAGGGCTAATACCGATTTAACATAAATTTTAGTAGGCTCAATTAAATGATCACCAATGCTTTTATTATTGAGTAATTCATTGGTATCCGTCTCATTAATTTCTAATACCTTACGAATAAGAGAATAACCGTTTGAATGTGGACCAGATGAACCAAGCGCAATAATTTGATCACCAGCACTGACTTCGCTGCCATCAAGTAAACGCGACTTTTCAGCAACACCAACACAAAATCCTGCAATATCATAATCGCCTTTGTGGTACATTCCTGGCATTTCAGCAGTTTCACCGCCAACTAATGCACAACCAGCACGCACACAACCCTCAGCAATGCCTTCAACAACAGCAGAGGCCACATCAACATCTAATTTAGCTGTTGCGTAATAATCTAAGAAGAATAAAGGCTCAGCACCTTGTACGATTAAATCATTAACACACATTGCCACTAAATCGATACCAACAGTATCATGTTTAGCTAAGTCAATGGCTAAACGTAATTTAGTACCAACACCATCAGTGCCGGCAACTAATACAGGTTCTTTATAACCGGTAGGTAATTGGCAAACTGAACCAAAGCCACCTAAACCACCCATAACTTCGGGACGAGTTGTACGTTTTACCGCACCTTTAATGTTTTCAACAAGGGCATTACCAGCATCAATATCAACACCAGCATCTTTATAGCTTAAGGATTGTTTTTGTTCGCTCACGGGAAACCTCAAAAATTACCGACAGTATTTTAAGGGGCACATTCTAACAGCGCAGAGCCAAGGATAAAATCTTTATAAGAAATTATTTTTATTATGAGCCAAAAACGAGTAATATTATGGCTATGAAATTGATTATTAGGCTTGTTTTTATTAAATATGATTAAAAACTGTTTTGTTTTTTGCGTTATGCTTGTTTTTATTTTGTCGAGTTGGGTAAATGCTGTCGAAGTTAAAGATTTATATCAAGCAAAAGTACCTGTTACGGCACAAACCTTAGCTCAAAAAAGTCACGCTTTAAAAAAAGCCATGCAAATGGTACTGATTAAAGTAGGTGGGGGAAAAGATGTTTTAAGCAATCATATAATAAAAAAAGCACTTCAAAATAACCGTCTTTATGTTTCTCAATTCAGCTATTCACTTGGAGAAATAAAAACCTTACCGCATCTCGAAATGGTCTCTGCTGATAATGCGGAGTCTTTATTTTTATTAGTAAGTTTTGATGAAAATAAAATCAATCAATTATTACAGCAAGCACAATTACCATTATGGGGAAGGTTAAGGCCAAAAGTGTTATTTTGGCTGGTAGAAGAGAATAATTTCTCCCGGCAAATATTATCTGAGTCAAGCCACTCAAATGTACCCTCTATTGTTCTCAATCTTGCAGAAAAGCATGGCCTACCCGTGATTATGCCATTAATGGATTTTACCGATACGACTCAAATTACTATTCCAGATCTTTGGGGACGCTTTTCTAATCCTATTAAGGCTGCTTCACAACGATATCAAGCAGATGCTGTTGTTGTCGTAAGAATTTCAAATTCTAGTTTACTCGAAGATTTAGAGATTAAAAGGGCTTGTCAACCGCTATGTAATACTTTAAAAGTCGATCAGCAACTTGTGATGGATTGGACCATCTTTAGTGCTAATATTAACCAGTTTTCCGTGCAATCTTATCAAGGGATTAATATTAACCTATTGTTGAAGAAGATGCTTTCTGATATCACGGATGTTATATATCAAGGTTATGCCCTGTCTGAGCAGGCAAACAGTGAATTGATCATTGATGTGGTTAATATTGACTCTATGACGGCATATGTGGCATTAACCGATTTTTTACTTGACCTTTCTGTAGTTAATGCTGTGATGTTGTTAAGTGCAGACGGTAATAGCCGTCGTTTTAGGCTTGATTTATTAGGTTCAAAACAAACGTTACTGTCTTTATTAAAACTCAATAACAAGCTTGAACAATACAGTGATCCATTTGCTAAGGATAGTGAAGATGCTGTACCCGTTTTCTTGTGGAGAAAAGAATGAGTCAAATTGCTCAATTAGCACTATCTGTCCAGCTACCTGATGATGAAACTTTTGAGAGTTATATAACCACGGTTAATCAAAGTGTTGTTGTCCAACTTCAACATTTCATCAACGATCAGTCGCCTTCAAGTAATACACCCCATAGTTTTTATTTATTTGGCTTAAAGGGGATGGGGAAGTCACATTTATTACATGCCTGTAGTGCTTTTGCAGCGTCTATAGGAAAATCTTCTTTATGTCTGTCTTTTTCCGAAATTAAGCATTTGGCTGTTGAAGTGCTTGATGGTTTAGAGCACATCGATATTATCTGTTTAGATGATATTGAATTAATCTCTGGAGAGCAGCAATGGCAGCAAGCCATTTTTGATTTGTATAATCGTCTGCTAGAACAAAATAAGTTGTTAATCATTACCGGCAACCAAAGTGCACAAAAATTAGGTATAACATTACCTGATTTGGTCTCTCGTTTAACTTGGGGTTATACTGAACAAGTTAAAGCATTAACTGAAGATGAAAAGGTTAATGCCTTGAAGTTTAGAGCGTTACAGCGAGGTTTATTGTTAGCAGATGATGTCGTAAAGTTTTTGTTAAATAGACTATCTCGAGATATGGGCAGTTTAATTGAATCACTCGATGTGCTTGATAAGGCCTCTATTAGAGAGCAAAGAAAAATTACTATACCTTTTATTAAAGAAATTCTAGAGAAATAATACATTTAACTTCACTCATTTTACCAGACTTTATTTCCCCCCTTTATTGCTAAATATTAATTGAAAGGTATTAATTGGTAGGTATTAATTGGCAGGTAAATCCTTGTGATAATACATTCTTTGCTTACTCACTTCTTGATATAAACCTTTTACCCTTTCTTTAGAACTAATCGAGCTGACTGTTCTTTTGTTTGAGGGGGCAATAGCGCTAATAAACAAGTTTTCTAACCAGTCATTACCTGCGGTCATATCAATAGGAGATAAGATATTTGCAATAGCAGTGCTACTGTCAAATTCAGGTAATATTCGGTTGGTAACAAATTCGACCCGGGGTTTGATATTTACTTCACCAATACGTCCTCTTTGTCCCCAAGTCACAATATAATCTTGAATAGAAATATTCTCACCTCTGGGTAGGTTAGTTACTGCGGTATCTCTCAATACACCATATCTTGATTGCATCATAAACTCTTCAAAGAGCATGGCATAATCTTCTCGAGGAGAAGAGTAATTATAATAATCATTGGCAACTTTTTGATTAAAGAAATCTTTAATATCAATGGGTAAATAAGACTTTTGAATAGCAGTGGCGGTTTCGCCAGAAAAACTAACTTGCGCCAAACTATACATTTCATTACCAGTTAAGGGAAAGGCAATAGCTAAATCGTCAGACTCAAAATTGCTATTTAATGCGGCATCTAGAATGCGTAAGTTTTTATCATGAATAAACCATTCTGTTTTAGGGAAGGAGTCATTGGCATGAGCTAATTCATGGTAAAGCAACGAAGCTAAACGGAATAAGCCATCGGTTGCATTGCGAGTCACCCGTAAATCATCAGAAATATTAATATTGGCATAGCTATTATCTTTAACATAACGCCAAGGCATTAAAAATTGTAACTCACGGCCAAAGGATGCTCGGTAATCAGGCGCTTCATTAATAGTATCTCTTTCATCTGGTGACAACCATAGCGTGTTAGGATCTAGGTATATTGCCCCAGTTGCAGCCCAATAAAAAGAAGGACGCACATCATAAGAAATAACGATAGCAGTGGTGGCTCTTAATAACTGTTTAAAATCATTATTATAATCATTTAGCACTAAAAACTCTCTAAACTTATCTCCCATCCATTGATGTGAAACAACAACACGACTCATAACATCATCAATGGTTGGTGTAAGACTTTGATCTGCTATTAAGGGCAGTTTTTTTAGCGTGCATGAACTTGTGAGTTGGTTTGAATAAACACAACTCACAATGTTTTGAGCATAGAGGCTTTTATTATTATAAGGAAATGTTGTTGCTAAGCGTTGGTCAAAGTAGGCATTACTATTGATTGTTTCAGCATCTTCAACCAATATAGTAACAGTGTCACTTACATCGTTACCATTAGCTATACCTTTAACCCTAAATGTTAATAGGGTATCTTCATCGACATTAGGCGCTTTAAAGTAACGAGTTAAGCTGTTTGACAAGTCATCCTCTGTAAAAGTAACGTCTGGTCCAGATAGTTGCTCCCAACTAACAGTATCAGCACTAATATCTGATGAAATTTCAGCTTTCAAAGAAACATTACTGAGTTCCAATGCGGCGTGACCTAATCTTGCATTAATAAAGTTAACTTCATCTAAAACGGTTAATAAGTGGTTAAGTTGATGAGGTTCACCATCAACATTAAATGAAACATCAAATTGATAGTCACCGGGATTTAAAGTGGTAAAGGCGATAACTTTACTGGTATCGGCTAAAAAGGTAGTTATAGGGCCAGAGGTTTGAGACCATTGAATGTCAGTTATACTTGTGTTGGGGTAATATAAAACAAGTTCAACGGCCTGATTAACCTTAGTTTCTATATCGAGATTAACAATAGCCTGTTGATCATTTGATACAGAGCCATTGCATGCTGAAAATAATAAAATAGAAGTAAAAGCAACAAGAGCTTGTTGAATTTTTTTAATTGTATGTCTTAACATTTTATTAATTTTGATAAGCACTCCGATTTTTTATTTAACTATTTATTTTTTTCTAATACTTAATCCTAATTCTTGTCCTTTATATTTTGCATAATAACTGCCTGCAAGAAACATTACCGTGGCAAGTAATAATTCAATCAAAGCCCACAGCATATCCTTTGGGGATACCCACAGGGTTGTTAAACTGTGTAAAAAATATATCATCACTATAAAGCTTGACCAAGCATAGGTATAAGGATTCCCTAAAATTAATCCTTTTAAGGGAAGCAATAAAGGCAGAGTAAACATCACTAGCGATAGCGTTGGTGATAAACCGGTGCTTGGACTAAGCAAAATTAGCCATAAAGGCATATAAAAGAGCAGTGAAAAATAACTGATCAAGGTGATGGTTTTTAAATGTTTAGTACTTATTCTTTGTTGTTTATTCATTACTACTTACTCATTGATGCTGATAAAATTCTTCAACTAAATTGTATTTATTAGGATAAATGCTTTATTACTGATGCAATTTCTAAAACAAAGTCAAAACGTTTTCAGGAGGACGACCAATAACCGCTTTGTTTTCGGCAGTAACGATGGGGCGCTCTATAAGTTTTGGATGTGCAGCCATAGCCATGATAAGTTGTGTGTCGCTTGCTTGTTTGAGACTAAGTGCTTTAAATTCTTCTTCTTTAGTACGCATCATTTCTATCGGTGAAATATTTAACAGGGTCAATAAGTTGTTTAATTGATCAATGTTTAACGGTGTTTTAAGATATTCAACAATTGTTACTTCTTTATTTGCTTGCTCAATGAGTTGTAACGTTTGTCTGCTTTTTGAGCAACGAGGATTATGATATATTGTTAGCATGCTGGTCTCTTTTATTCATTTGAATAGGTAATTGATTTTTCTATTTTATAAGCGCTTAAGTTTATCTTCTTGTGTTTGCAATTGTAATATTCTTGCTTTTATACGTTTTTTTAACAAGGGTTGTTCTTTAGCAACCTTATAACCTGTTTGTAATTCATCAATGGCCGCTGAATATGAGCCGAGTAACGCAAGTATTTCTGCTTTACTACTATGCATTAATGCTACTTCCCCTTGTTTTTTATAAATTTCAGTTAATAAATCATAGGCAATAAAGTTTCCAGGGCTGACAAGTAAAAAATCTTGTAGCATTTGGGCTGCTTTTTCATCTTGTTCAGCAGAGTTTAAAACACTGGCATAATTTAAAGTGACGACTTGATTATAAGGCATTAATAAATCAAGTTTACTGAGCATTTTTATGCCTCGATCAAATTGTTTAAGGGCGATATATATATCACTTAGTACATCAACGTAAAAAAGATTGTTTTTATCTGCCGCTAATAAAGGCTCTAAGATAGATTGAGCAGCAATATATTGTTTGTTTTCAAAATATGAAATAGCCAAACCATATTTAGCGCCTTCCTCTAATACATAAAGCTTTTTATCGAGTTGAAGTTTATAGCGTGCAATATTGATTTTTGGATCACTTTCATATCTTGACGTTATTCTTGATTTTGCTAATTCAAAACTCAACGTTGGTGGTAGAGTGACTGTTGGTAGATTTTGAGCCCTTTGCCTAGCATCTGTTATTCTTGCTGAGGGAATAGGGTGAGTTAGTAGCATTGGCGGAGGGGAGCTTTTATAACGATATTTTGATGACATTTTAGTAAAAAAATCGGGGGCACCTTGAGGATCAAATTTACTGGCTGATAATAGAGCGATACCTACACGGTCTGCTTCTTTTTCATTTGCACGGGTATAATTAATACCTGCTTGTTGAGTTAATGCCATGCTACCCATTAATGTAGCCATACCGACGGTTGGGTTCACTAAAGAGATTAATACCCCGGAAATCAATCCAGCCATTGATAATACTTGGCTTTGACTTTGGCTTTCAAGTCGCCTTGCCATGTGCCTTTGAGTCACGTGAGATATTTCATGGGCAATAACAGAGGCTAACTCACTTTCAGTATCAGCTTCAGTAATTAATCCACTGTGAATGCCAACATGGCCGCCAAAAAAGGCAAAAGCATTAAGTTCTTTATTTCGGATCAGGAAAAACTCAAAGCCATAATTAACATCTTTAGCATTTTTAACTAATCGATTGCCTAAATCATTAATATATTCAATTAAAATAGGATCGTTTATGATAGGTTGAGAAGCCCTGAGTTGCTTCATCATCGCTTGACCAATCAATCGTTCTTTATCAATAGATAATACGCTAAAACCAGCAGCTCCAATGTCAGGTAATATATTTTTATTGGTCTCTAAAGCAGAAGAAAAGGGCACTGTTAATAATGTCGTTAAACTAGTGGCTAGTATCAATGGCTTTATTTTAAGCAAATTATTTTCCAATTATTCAGTGGGCTAATTGACAGAGTCGTTTTACGGTGTATTTTAATGACGATTATGTATCTCTTGGTAAAATTCAGCAATGTTATATCCTTTGATGTCAACAATATCAAAAAATTCCTTCAATATATCAATTAACTTTTCGACACAGATGAAAGCATGCTTCATTAACTCCATATCAGCCTCATCGCCGATTTGATATGAGTAAATAGTAAAGTCAACTAAACTATTGATGCGAAATAACATTTGCATACTCTCAGGAAACCAATATTTAAATGGACATCGATAATCATTTTTAATGTCTCTGACAATTCTTTCACCATTGATTACCGGATAACAATGTAATTCATAGCCTCGATCACCATAATGATGACGCAGCATAATTTTCGCTTTACTTGTTAAATGAATAATACCATTGTCATCTTTATATCCGCCAAAATTATCTAAATTCCAATTATTTTTATTTAACAATTGCTTATAAGCACTATCAAAACCATGGGTTAAAATAGTCTCAACATCACTAATAGAAGATGAAACTATGTGATAAATTGCTGACACGTCCCCCCAAGAGACTTTCTTTTTTAACGCATTAATTTCTTTTAATGATGGATTTTTAGGCATTTTTTTCATATGACATTATTTCCATGTAATTATTGTATTAATTTTAATCGCTTAGCTAGGCATAATAAAAATTTAATCAAAAGAAGCTAGGTATTGATTGTAATCAATTGTCGCAAAATAGATAATTAAACAAAAGTTATTTTCAAAGTTTTTTGTATGTTATATGAATATGATGCAACAGCTGAAAAATGTCCTCTGCCTTTAGTAAAGATGCGTGTTATTTTAAAAAAAATGCAACAAGGGGATAATTTTTTATTAAAAATAAGTGATACAAGCTCAATTAAAGATATTCCTAACTATTTAAGTAAACAAGGTTATCATTTTTCAAAGCAAAATATCAGCGGTGATATAGTGCATTTACTTATTAGTAGTCATCTTTAAGGTTTAATTAAACAGGTAGTTATCAATATGGTTCAATATTTAAGTCAGTGGTATCAACGTAAGTTTTCTGATCCCCATGCCGTTACATTGGTACTTATCTTAAGTGGCTCAATTTTATTTATCTATTTATTTAGTGATTTACTGATGCCAGTTTTTGTTGCTATCGGCATTTCGTTTTTACTTGATCTACCCGTTCACCGTTTAATGCAAGTTGGCGTATCACGATTAGGTTCGGTTATTATTGTTGTTACCGGTTTTATTGGACTCTCCCTTATTGCTATTTTAGGTTTATTACCTATTATCTGGAGACAAAGCAGTAATTTACTTCAAGAAGTCCCTTATATGATTAATGAGGGCCAGACTTATCTATTAACCTTACCAGAACAATATCCTGAACTTATCAAAGCAGAACAAATAGAAATGTTTATTAGTTTGGTTAACGATAAAATTCTTGAATGGGGACAATTTGCACTGCAAGCATCGCTCAATTCAATTTCTGATTTGGTTGCCCTAATGATTTATTTTATTCTTGTACCATTGATGGTGTTCTTCTTTTTGAAAGATAAAAAAGAGTTGCTAACGAGCTTTGCACAATATTTACCTAGTGAGCGCAGAATGGCGACACAAGTGAGTATTGAAATGAATCAGCAAATTTTGAATTATATTCGAGGGAAGTTAATTGAAATTTTAGTCATTGGTATTGCCTCAACCATCGCTTTTGTTATTTTAGGCTTACAGTATGCTGTACTATTAGGCGTGTTAGTTGGACTGTCTGTGCTTGTTCCTTATGTTGGAGCAACAATTGTAACTATACCTGTGATGTTAGTCGCACTATTTCAATGGGGAACAACGAGTGACTTTGGCTACGTGATGCTTGCCTATGCTATTATACAAGCCCTTGATGGCAACCTGCTGGTACCTTTGTTATTTTCTGAAGCTGTCAATTTACACCCCGTTATCATCATTATCGCTGTGATTCTTTTTGGTGGGTTATGGGGGTTTTGGGGAGTATTCTTTGCCATACCCTTAGCGACATTGGTTAAAGCTATTCTTAATGCTTGGAGCTCTACAAAACTTGAAACGATCACGTAAACACATAGATAAAGTGCCACGATAGATGGTCGTGGCATGAGTGAAATATTATTGACTATTGATTATATCTAAAACCACTTGATGATGATCTTTCGTTTTAAATTTATTAAAAACGTGTGATATTTTTCCATCTACCGCAATTAAAAAACTTAAACGATGAATACCGTCGTATTCTTTTCCCATAAAGTTATAACCTTGGATAATAACTTTGACTATTTTTTGATTAAATTCATAACAATCTAATTAATACAGAGTGTTAGTGTAAATTTTTCCTTAAAAATACTTGATAAAAAAATTTATCATACTTTTTATAAATTTAAGGCTAATTCAGCTATTGCCTACAATAAAAATCATACTTTTCATAAATAGTAGGTTTTATCTATTTGGTCAGCGATATACTATTAATCAGCTTATTGTAAAAACGATCACCAGTCAATGACACTCAATGTTATGGTTAAACTTGTTAAAAGCCCTTGCTGTTTAAAGAGGATAGTTTGGTATCGTTATTGACTGGCAACAAAGAGCTTGCAAGAGGCACCGAACTACCAATCCTGATTGATTATCCTCACGACTGGCGAGTTAGCCACCACAGCGGTCATTCATCATAAAACTGCTAATGCTAACTTTGTGCGCATACCCGACATTAGCCTAAGATTTTTTGCGATATATTTTCTAATGGATTGACTGTGTCATATTACTGAGAAGTCTCAGTAACAAACCCAAATCAATCTTTCTAAACCCTAACTAATTGATATTGTTTGAAATAGCCTTTAATTCTATGTTGGATATTACTGAGAAGTCTCAGTAATATCCAACACCTAACAAAAATAAAATATTTTTAGTTTATAAGACACTGAAAATATGGGATATTAATGCAAATAAAATTAAAATTATGGGACGGACATTACTGAGAAGTCTCCATAATAAGCTGTTAGCTTTACAGGAGTTGTAATCAACAATGAAGTTCAATCAAACAATATTATTATGCATTTCGTTTCTTTTTTTAACGGCATGTGCAAGTACAACTAAAAATATTAAAGCAGATCAAAGTTTAGAAACCAATCAAGGAATAGTTGTAACCAAAATTCACTCTAACTGGGATGGTTACAATAACCCTCTGTTAGCAGACTTAGAATTCATATTTACACAAATTGATGGAAAGAAAAAAGATTCTAAGTTTGTACTTAGTAAAGCAGATGATTTAAAAGTTGTAGCATTGCCCGCAGGTGAATATAAATGGTTTCGTATACTTTTTGGTAATTACTATATGGAGCTAAATGGCGGTTTTACTATAAAACCCAATGAGATTACTTATATCGGAGATATACATTCTCAATTAGATCTAGGTATGTTTAGTATGTCTGGCGAATCAAAAATAACTAATGAATCAGTACAAATTCAAAGTGATTTAAAAGAACAATTCCCTAAGCTTTTAACAAAGCATGAATTTACTACCAAACTGTCTACATTACAGCAAAAGTAAAGCTAAATCGGGTAGCCAGAGGTATCTAACCTCCAGCCCCCACACCACCCTGCATGCGGCTCCGCACAGGGCGGTTCCCAAAGATGTTTAAAATAAATTGGCCGATTAGCTCCTATTTATTTCAGTGCTGGTTACTATA
>JAWUYA010000007.1:0-84190 GCA_034111045.1 Colwellia sp.
AAGACGAATTTTACAACTAGATAAATATTTTCCTTTTGTGAAAAATTGTGGAGTGTTTGCAAGGTATGGACTTTATAACTATATAAATGATAATAAACAAGAAGTAAGCAATCGTGTATCAAGTAAAATTAAGGAACTACAGATATCGGGTGAATTAGAAAAGCTAGTTAAAGACGCTGAGATAAAAGCTTTATTACTAGGTCCAGAGTACTTTTTGTGAATAGACATTACAAATGAGATTATCTCAACAAGTCGACCTGACCTGGTCAACTAAATTCAGACACCCTAGTTAAGTTCGTTAAGCTACCTTTTTCAATTCTCTTTTTTTACCTTCAAATTCATTAGGGCTTTGATAATCAAGATACGAGTGCATTCTTTTGCTGTTGTACCACATCGTGATGTAGTTCAGCACATCTTGTTGAGCTGCATAACGTGTTTGATAGTTACGCCAATGTACGCGTTCTTGTTTTAAACTACCAAAGAAGCTCTCTGCTACGGCATTATCCCAGCAACAACCTTTCTTACTCATGCTACCAACAAAACCATGTAACCTGAGTATTCGCCTATATTGATGACTCGCATATTGAACACCTTGATCTGAATGTACTATCAATCCAGCTTTTGGTTTTCTCTGCCACATAGCCATAGTTAGTGCATCACAAACAAGTTGAGCTTTCATTCTTGTCCCCATGCTCCAACCAACAACTTTACGGGAGTATAGGTCGATGACTATCGCCAAATATAACCAACCTTCTGAAGTCCATATGTAGGTAATATCTTGCACCCAAGCTTGATCAGGTTGTTGAACATCAAAGTTCTGCTCAAGTTCGTTCGCGTAAACGGGTTTGTTGTGCTCGCTGTTTGTCGTTACTTTATATTTTTTCTTATAACGCACCCAAACGTTGGCTTCTTTCATTAATCGCGCTGTTTTTGTACGGCCAACAGGAAAGCTGAGCGTATTTAACGCTTTTTGAATACGTCTTTCGCCATAAGTATTATCGCTAAACTTTGCAATATCTTTCACCCATTCCAGCATCTCTTGATGGGTTGTATCAATAGGTCTTTGAGCCTTTCTTTTTTGATAACTATAATAGTTGTTACTTTTAACACCCAATACGCGACACATCAGTATCACGGGCCAGATCTTCTTATGTTGGGCAATAAACGAATATTTTACTTCGTTTCCTTTGCAAAGAAGACCGTCGCTTTTTTTAATATCTCACGCTCCATTTATAGGCGCTTAACTTGAGCTTTAAGTTTACGGATTTCATCCTGCTCTGGCGTTAGCTTTCCATTTCCTCTAAAAGCATGACCATCATCATTTTCAGCTTCTTTGATCCATCGACCAATAACTTGAGCACTGACGTCTAAATTTCTAGCGGCTTCTGCTACAGCGTAGTTTTGATCTCTAACGAGTGCAATTGCATCTAGTTTGAATTCTTTTGAATATGTTTTACGGTTTTTCATTTGTCTCTCCAGTTAAGTCTATTATGTCTTAACTGGGGTAGTCGTATCAATTAGACCATGTCACTCTATTACCATCGCCATTTATATCTAATGATTCAAAATGTCTAAAACATAAATTATATTGATCGTTCGTGAGTTTAATGTTTGTTCCGATCATTTGGTCTTGACGTGACTGTCCTAAAGCTAGAGTTGGTTCTAACGTAGAAAATATAAATAGACTAAACATATCTACTAATATTAAGGCGTGCGCCATCCCTTCTTTATAATCACTATTTTTAAGGTGATGTTTACAAGTAGAAATTTTTTCAAGACATTTTCCTGCTTGAAAAGCACCTATTACATGAGAATAATTGCTAAACAAGTGATAAGGTAAAGCATTAATTATCGGTTTTGTAGTCCCTTCTGTAGGTAATTCATTTTTTTCTAGGAATTTAAATATTCTTCCTTCAATGTTTGCTATAAGATTTATAGGGTCATAAAAATCATTATGTATGTTCATTTCATCAGTAGCACAGCCTGGTTCTATTACCGTACTTGTTCGTAGTAAAATTGATTCTTTTTTGTAACCACTTCCAAATTTATTTCTTGTGATTGTAGTTTTTCCATCATGAGATTTAATTACTTTAATTTTTCTTTTATCCATTATTTATTACCTTAAAATTGATAACCTTTTTATTAAAGTTTAATTTCCCTGTTTGGGCCTGTTCAATATGCTCAGACCACCAATACATTAATTTACGTCTACGCTCTAAATATTCTGCGCGATTATATGCGCGTCTTACTTCATTTTTATCAACGTGGGCTAGTGCTGATTCAATCACATCAGGGTCAAAGCCTTGCTCATTTAAAATGGTACTCGCTAATGAACGTAAGCCATGAGCAACAAGTTTATCTTTGTAACCAAGCTTTCTCAGTGCTTTATTAGCGGCCTCTTTGTTGATTTGACGTGTTACTTGATCCGCAGGGAATAGGTATTGAGAATCATTACTCAATGGCTTTATGTCGCTTAAAATCATTAAGGCTTGCTCTGATAAAGGGACAGTATGTTGGCGCTTCATCTTCATGCGTTCGGCTGGTATATGCCATTGCTTATTTTTCAGGTCTATTTCATCCCATGTTGCTCCAGTGGCTTCACTAGAGCGCACCATAGTATGTAGCTGCCAATAAATTAAATAGCGCGTTATTAGCTTCATGTTTGAATTATTTAACTGTGCTAATAGTTCGGGCAGTTCATCGGGTTTAATGGTGGGCAAATGCTTTATGGTGGGTGTTTCAAAGGCTTTTTTTATACCCGCTAATGGATTAGTTTCAGCAACCCCTGTATTCAAAGCAAAGGTCATAATTGCGTTTAATCGTTGGCATATTTTACTGACTAACTCTAAGCTACCTTTGTTAGCCACTGCTTGAATGATATCAATGGTTTCTTTTGCTCTAATAGTGGTAATTGCGCGCTGGCCTAACTTGGGGAAAATATAGGTTTTTAATGAATTCCAGCAATTATCAGCTGTTTTAGCTTTTACTTTAGTTTGGTATATTTTAAACCAACTAGCGGCAACACTTTCCAAGGTGTCGTTTAATTTATTTGTTGCTAGTTGTTCTTTTTCTGCTCGGTCATCTTTTGGGTCAACATTATCAGCTAGCAAGCCTTTAGCCTCTTGCCGTTTTTGTCTGGCCTCCGCTAACGTTATGTCAGGGTATGGGCCAAAACTCATGCTGGTTCTATTTTTGGTGAAGGGCTTTAAGTAGTCTAATAGCCAAGTTTTTGTGCCGTTTGGCCTAATTCTAAGCTGTAAGCCACCACCATCAGACAGCTTATAAGCCTTGTCGTTAGGTTTAGCTTGCTTAACTTCGGTATTTGTTAGTGGGTTTACTTTAGCCATAAATGTAGTACCAATAAAACCATATTGTTCCAGTACTACATACAGTACTACTTAATATTTAGGTTGTCACTGATTATCATTGAGCGTTAATGGTTGCCAAAATGACTTTCTGTATTGATTTTATTGGGAAAGTTGTTCTTTATTGGTTTCTATTAAATTAGAAGATGGCGCTCTCGGCAGGAATCGAACCTGCAACCTAGACTCCGGAGGTCCATGTGATATCCATTTCACCACGAGAGCACATCAGCAAGAGATTCTATTCGATTACCCCCCCAATTTCTATAACGTTTTTGATATTTTTATTGTTTCATTACTATTGCGCCAGCGGATTAATAAGAACACCTGCTGACAGTGGCTTTGAATAAGTAGACTGCATTACGCAAAGTACATTAAAACAATGAGTTAACCGGGGCAGTTCATCGGACGCTGGGCATGTTGATGCTTTATTCGATGATGATGAGCTTAAGCGCAAAAAACACGCTGATTAAGCCCCTTATTAGGGGCCACACTAACGCTGAAGTAATTGTTAATGAAAACCACGCTTGTGAGGTGAATGTACTGCATGGTGTTGTTTTGTATTTAGATGGCCGCGTATTGCATTTTCGCCCCGCAAGCTCATCGCAGTTTAACCGCATACCTTGCCTTAAAAACCAAAGCAAAAATATTTGTGCCCGACTATCGCTTGGCCCCCGAACACAATTTTAATGCGGGTATTGATGATTGTTTAAGTAGCTATCAGTGGCTATCAGTGGCTATTACATCAAGTTTTTAGTGCTTTTTAGCGGTTGCTCACTAAAAGTTGACCGACTATAGTCCAAACATCAGGTCAAACTTTGCAATAATACCCACTGAAAGTACACTGGGATCGTTACCAAAGTCAGGCACAATCTTGTCACCGTGTCCCTTGCCGTTTACGCTAAAATTAACATTGTCATCATTCTCTGTTTGAGCATAAGCCACATACAAGATAAGATTTTTATTCATCATATAGTCATAGCCAATAGCATATTGCGTTACGTCATTATTATCATCTGCACTGCTAATGGCGATTTGTGTTTTAATTGTCCCTTTTTTACCCACAGCTATACTACCACCTAAGTAGTAACTGTCTCTGTCAGTGAGGACAATACCCGGCAAATCACTTTCCCTTTGCAGGCCCCCACCCAAAGTAAAGCCTTGTCCCTCATAACCCAGTGTCAGCGCCAATGCTTGGTGAGTTGATGCCTGTGCCGTATGTTGATTGATTCCGGCATAAGCCAGGCCGATTTTTAGTTTGGACCAATGAAAATCACCTTTAATGATCAATTTATCGCTATTTTCTTGCCCCTCTTCAGGTTTATAGGTGACGGCGATTGAGTTTCCCGCTATGTTAGGGCTTTGATAATAAATCACATTATCGAGTCTACCCGGCACACCCGACGCTTCCCACAAATTACCTAAGTCACCTACTTGGTCAGCAAACAGATTGTAATCATTCGCCCATTGATCTAATGCCGGCATATGGCCAATCAATATCTTGCCTAGGTTTCCTTTTAATCCGACGTAACTGGGGCGACCTTTAGTAAAAATTTGGCCGGAGGACTCTGCCCCTCCATTGCCATCGTTGCCGCCTTGCGCCGTTAAATCAACCCCGGTTTCATATTGAAAGATCACCTGTAGATTATCGTCAAGCTGATAAGCTCCGTTAAATCCGAGTCGAGACGAATTGCTTGCCACATAAAGGCTTGAATTCTGACCGTCATCAATGCCATCAGCAGAGACATGACCCAAACCATAAAGGTGCAACTCACTGGCAAAGCTAGAATGGGCATAAATAAGTGAGGCGAACAGGGCCTGAATTACTTTATAATTGATTTTAAACATCTCGAATATCTCTCTATTAATGGTTGTATATGATGTATCACCAGATAAGCAAGCAGCTAAGGTCTCGCCTTTGGCTTAGCAATACAGATTTAACATTGGAATGAAAATAAGCGGTATCAGATGGCATTTGTTCACCGATTGCTTACAATTAAAACTAACTCGCACAAGGCGGAAAGCTTTGTATACTGCTGTTTTTATTCGTTCTGTAACATTCTGACTATTCACTACCCCGCATCTGAACTATTGGGTCAAACGCTGAGGCGCCTCAAGCGCTTGAGTGATAACATTAATGTGGATCATGGGATTTTGTTATCAACACGACTACCTTGTGTCAGTATGCCGTTGGCATACCTCATCAAAAATAATCGTGAGATAACTTAAACTCCGTCCAATGAACAGATTAAGTGGTAGAGAGTGTAAATCGCGATAGCATCGCTTTTAACTCTTCTGCTTGACCCGAGAGCTGCACTGCGGCCGATGCACTTAACTCAGCCGTTACTTTGTTATTCTGAGTTACACCATCAATTTCTACGACGTTTTGATTAATTAATTCCGCGCCAATAGCCTGCTCATTACTGGCCATCGCAATTTCAGCAACCAGCTCAGATGTTTTGCTTATCGTTTTAAAAATGCTCATTAAACTATCAGTGGTATCATTAGCAATATTGCTACCGTTTTCGCTTTTAACCACTGCGTTGGCAATAAGCTTTGCAGTCTCTTGGGCGGCAACCGTGCTGCGCGCTGCCAAATTGCGTACTTCATCAGCGACCACAGCAAAACCTCGTCCTTGCTCCCCGGCACGCGCAGCCTCAATGGCGGCATTTAATGCCAATAAATTAGTTTGTGCTGCAATCTCATCAATCGTATTGATAAAACTTGAAATACCTTTACTCGATTCAGATATTTCATTCATTGCCGCCACCATCACTTTCATCTTCTTTGTGCCTGCAGTTGCTTCTTGTTGTGCTTTATCTGACAAATTTTTGGCTAGATCAGCATTTTCGGCATTGGTGGCAATCTGGGTTGTTAACTGAGTAAGCGAACTAACGATAGTTTCTAGGGCGATAGATTGTTGTGAGACACCATCAGCCAATAAGGCACTACTTTCGGATATATCACTACTACCTTGGGAAATTTCATCACTGGCTGAGTTATTTTGCTTCAATACGTCATTTAAATTCTCAGACATGGCTTTTAATGCCAAACCTAAGGCATCATTATCTGAAGCTAATTCCGTTTTATGGTGTAGTTGACCATCCGCAATTTGCTTAGCCAGCAAAACTTTAGAGCTAAGACTGACCGTCATATTCTTCATTTCGGCGTAAATCCCGGTCGCTTCGCGGTTGTTATAAACCTCGAATGACAGGTCACCCTGCGCTATTTTTTTAACTAGGCTTACAATGGTACTTGGTTCACCGCCAAGCTCTGACAGTATGTGTCGGGTCAACCAAGAGGCAATAAATATGCCACAGATAATAGCAAATAAGGTACCTAAAATTGTTGCGTTGATAACCAGCGCCTCGGTAGCTACTAATGAGATAATTCTGCTCTTCATTAAACTACTTTCTCTGGATTTAAAGGTGTCTATCTGACCTCTAAATTTGTCAAAATATACCTTGCCTTTTTTTTGCCCAACAAGTGCGGCGATATCTGCCATGGATTTTTCATCGCCAACTTTGCCCCTAAGAAGAATGATGGGGTCAGTGACATTACGTCGCCAGTCACCAATTGTGTTAGCAATTTCTTGCAGCAACAAGACTTGGCTGGGATTATCAGCCACGGTATTTGATAGCTCCTTGACTAGTCGGGTGAAGGCCTTGCGACCTGCATTATAAGGTTCTAAAAATTCAGTTTCCCCAGCCAATAAAAAACCTCTCATGCCGGTTTCCATGTTAACGCCAGCGGCCTCGATTTTAGAGGCTTTATCTAACACTTTATAAGTATGTATTACCCAGAAAAAATCGGACTGTAATGACTTAACACTGGTATAAACAACCGAGGTCATTATCAGCATTAACGCCAAAATAATGCCATACCCTAATGACAATTTCGTCTTAAACTTTAGTTGCTCTAACATTATTTATTTCCATTTATTTTTATATTGTTAATGTTAATGTTGATAATGTACATTATACATTGTTGTTAATGTTGTTAATGTACATTATAAATCTGGATAATAAAATGTATTGTTACACTTTAATTTAACTTAAAGTTAACCTAAACCAACCTAAACCAACCTAAACCAACCTAAACGGTAAAACTAACAATAAAAACAATAACCTTAAAACAATAACTAACAGATATTCAGTGCAATAAAACCTTTGAGAGGAAAATAGCTGAGCGAGTAACATTGAATATTTCGCGACGATGGCCTTTGATGCTAGCGGTACTAAATATTTAACATGTAAGACCAAACCAATGACTAACACCAAAAAATTACAACAGATATTATGGCAATTCCCCGCATTTTTTAAGTGAGATAATGTTGGATTAGCGATATATTTAACCTCTGGTGTTAGCATTAATCTTATATAGCTCACCATAAATACCCTGTAGATAAATTACGATGATTTAGGCGAATAGATTACTGAAAATAATATAATTGATGGTTAAATAAAATAGCTTTATGATTACCCTTGTTAAAAAATGAGTCGCTTATTTCTAGCACACAAGATGTTTGTCTCAACGCATAGACAAGGCTTGTATCGCTGAATTTTATTGGTTTTTTATAACATAGAAAAATTTAAACAAAGGTTATTGGTATGTATAAAGTGCTTATACTCAGTTTGTTGTTACTAGTATCTCCTGCTAGCGTTGCTCTAGGAAAGTTAGGGCACCAAGTGGTTTGCCAACTTGCCTACCAACATTTATCTATCAACAAACAAAATAAAATTAATGCGCTATTACTCACTTTATCGGCTGAAAACAAACAATTAATTAACCGCTATAACTATCGTAACAGCCAAAACAAAATCACTTACGCTGATACCTGTACATGGGCGGATGCAATAAAAAAAGATAATAAATATGATCAATATAAACCTTGGCATTATTTAAATATCGCTAGAATTAAAACAAGTGTTACCCATGGGTCTTGTACAAAAAACTGTGTTAGCCATGCAATATTGCACCACAGTCGCCAATTAGCTACCGCAAAGACGCCACAACAAAGAGCGCTCGCCTTAATGTTTCTTGGTCATTGGTTGGGGGATATTCATCAACCATTGCATGTAAGTTATGCTGACGATTTAGGCGGCAACCAACGCCGTATTTCGACAACTCAAGGAAAGTGTAATAACTTACACTGGTTATGGGACGCCTGTTTAATTACCGCTAATTTAGACACTAAAATTAACACTATACAGAGCCCTTATATGCGTTTGTTAAGCAAACTATCAGCACAGTGGCACTCAGCGCCGATACGCCAATGGCAACAGGAGAATGTTTATCAATGGGCATCTGAGTCTTTAGCCTTGATAAGAGCCCCCGCTTTTACATATTGCAAAATAACTCAACAAGACCATTGTCATCAATTAACCGCCAAGGTTATACATTTACCCCGGAGCTACTTAGTAACGTACCAGCCCATACTAGAGCAGCGCATTTTACAAGCCGCGGTAAGACTTAACGGTTTATTAAGCGCTGCTCTGTAACTTTTATTGAGTATTTTTGTTTTTTGCTTCAATCCATTGCGCCATATATTTAGTACTTTTATGGTTGTGATGGTTAAGCATGCTACCAATAAAATTTTGTTGGCGATGGCTCGATAAATGACGACCAAGATGGTTGAGTTCAGTCGCTAATGTTGCATAGTGGTGCTCAAGTTGATACAGGCTTTTAGCATTATCAACTCCATTGTCACTAGCTTGTTGCCATAAAGACTGGTTTTGATACAGTTCAATAGCTTGTTGAGAAAGTAAAAGTGCGTCATTGGCAATTGCTCCGCCCCAAGGTTTATCGCTTTGCATGCTCTCTGCGCCAATATCGGTAGTAACCGATGGCGTTCCACAGATCATTGCTTGGGCAAGCTTACCTTTGATACCTGCACCAAAACGTAGTGGTGCTAGACAAACGCGCGCCGATTGCATGACAAGTTCAGCATCATCAACCCAACCTTTTACTAAAAATCCTGATTTTTCATCGTGTAATGCTGTCGCTTTGGGCGGCGGATAAGCACCATAAATCCATAATTGGGCGTGAGGTAATTGAGCTTTAATTAAAGGCCATATTTTTTGTTTTAACCAGAGTACGGCATCCCAATTGGGCGCATGTCTGAAGTTGCCTATTGAGATAAAATGATGGCGTTGAGTATAAGCGACTTTCTCTTTGTCTAGCTCTTGCTCAGTAAACATAAATGGGCTGTAATGCACTAAATTGCTAGGCACTTTAAATAAACGCTGTAATAATTCAATTTCAACTGTTGAGATCATTAACGACAAATCACAACGAAATATAGCCGCCACTTCTCGCTTCGCCATATCAGCGTTTAATAAGTCGTTATCGACTAACTCTCGGCCTTGTTTAAAAGCATCATGACGGGCATGGCGTAAACAAAAAAGGTCTTCACTGTCTAAAATACGCAGGGCTTGAGGACAAAACTCAGTCACTCGCCAACCAAACTGTTCTTCCATCATGAAGCGATCAAAGAGCACAACATCAGGTTGTAGCTCTTGAATAAATTGATCAAAGCTTTCACAATTTAATGCTATCGGCTCAACCTTAATCCCATGTGCCTCAAGATCAACCATATGTTCGGATAGTTGTGCCGGACTGGCAAAAGTAATGTCGTACTGCTGACACTTAAAAAAAGCAATCAGTTGCATGACTCTTGTGCCCGCAGCAGAAGAATTTGGCTCAGGCCAAACATAGCCAATAATTAACAGTTTTTTCATATATTCACTTACAATATTTTAGAGCATACTTTTTTTGAAATACAAACCTAAAATACATCCTTGTATAAAAAAAGCGAGCCAAGCTCGCTTTTTTTATTACTCGTTAAGCTTAACTCTTAACGGTAATGGTATTGGTATTGGTAATGGTCAATACTATTATTTTACCACTGCAGCTTTTTCAGTTACTTCTGCTGGTACTTTACCTAATTCAACTACCGCCTGTTCTTTTTTAATTTCTAATAATTCAATTTCAAATTGAAGAACAGCGTTACCAGGAATGGTAGGTGGATTACCTTTTGGACCATAAGCTAAGTCTGAAGGGATGGTAAATTTATATTTAGCACCCACTGACATTAACTGAACCCCTTCAGTCCAACCGCCAATAACACGGTTTAATGGAAATACTGCGGGCTCACCCCGTTTAATTGAGCTATCAAATTCTTCGCCATTTAACAAGGTACCGGCGTAATGCACCACAACAGTATCAGTGGCTAATGGTTTTTCGCCGTCAGCTTCAGTAATCACTTCATATTGGATGCCAGAAGCCGTTACTTTAACACCGTCACGTTTGGCATTGTCAGCTAAAAATTTTTGACCTTCGGCAATGCCCTCTACAGAAGATTTTGCACTCATTTGTTGTTGCTTCGTTTTCATTTGCTTATCAAGCGTCGTTAATAAAGTTTGGATCTCTTCTTGCTCTAGTAATGATTTCCCGTCAATGCTATCTACAAATCCTTGGGTGATAAGATCTCTATCTAACCCTAAACCTAATTTTTTCTGTTGCTCTAGGTTACGTTGCATATACAGACCAATAGAAGCACCTAAACCATAGGCTTGCTTTTGAATTTCAGTATCAAGTTTGGCGGCTTTAGTTGTTTCTTCTTGCGCTTCTTGACTGCAGCCTAATACTGTCAACATAGCAACAGCAACTACTGTTGGTTTGAAAAATTTCATTTTTTCTCCATTGGTTAACACAGGTGTAGACTTCTCTAAACCTTGTCGGAATATTTATTCATATTGATATTTTAATTGCCAAACTACTTGGGAATTAACTAGTAAACACCTTATACTAACGATAAATGCAACAAGAAAAAAGACTTAAATTTTGTTGAAATGTAAACACCAAATATACCACCGCACTAAAGTTGTCCTTTTAATCATTTTATCCTTGATTATCAGTGCTTGTCAGCCAACGGGTAAGCAACCGCTTAAACGCTGGCAACATGCGATAGAAGGGGCTTATGCGGGCGATATTTCTAATGATGGTCATTACAGTGTTATTTCTTCTATTCACCATGGCATCAGCTTATGGGACCTAGAAAAAAACGCGCTGAAATATAATTGGTCACAACAGCAAAATAGTAGCGACAATGTAGTACTCTCACTCGATATCAGCAATAACAACAGCCATGTATTATCAGCGAGCAGAACTAATTTTGCTTTATGGAATATTGAAACAGGCCTGTCCGAAGGTTATTGGCAAGTGAGAAACTCCACTATTCGTGATATTGCTATTAGCAATTTTGCTGATTATTTACTCATTGGTAAAAGCAGCGGTGATGTAGTGCATGTCTCTATGTCAAATGGTCGTCGCCTTGAATTTTTAGGACACAGCGAAAAAATCAATTCTGTTGATATGCTACCCAATGGTAGAGTCGCCATTTCAGGGGGAAATGATTTTATCGCTTATGTGTGGGACACAGATAGCGGCCAAGTCATTTATAAATTTAACCATGGCAGTAGAGTTTCAAAAGTGGCACTAGATGTTTATGGCCGTTTTGCATTTTCAGCCGACAGTATGAAAGGCGCCCATATTTGGGACTTAAAAACAGGCAAATTAATAACTCATTTATCAGGATTAAAACGACAAGAAATTTTTAGTACTATAAGATTTTCAAAAGATGGCAAAACGATGCTTACCGGTGCAGCCAGTAAAAAAGTAAGTGTGTGGGATGTAGCCACTGGGCAACGCCTATCTCACTGGCAAGTTTCACCTAAAGCAAGTAAAAGACCAACGGGGGTTGTTGTGTATAGTGTCGCTTTTGGTGATAATGGCAATATATTAACCGAAAGCTCTTCAGGATATGCTGAATTATGGCAAATGCCCCAATAAACAACGACAATTTAGTCGCATTACAGGAACAGCGCCTAGACGCATTAGAGTCTCGTAATGTTTTTCAAGACGATGTCATTGAGCCGCTCAGTGAAGAATTAGCTATTCATCAAGAAAAAATTGCTGCATTAACAGATCAGTTACAAATAGTGACTGCACGTCTAAAGGAAGCAAACTCTTCTTTGTCTGATGCTGGACAAGATATCGAGCCACCTCCGCCGCACTTTTAATGGTGCACTGCTGGTTTACAGGTTACTGTTTGAATACACCTATCACCTGCTCATGTTGCCGAACAACTTCTTCAACATGAGCTTCAGGTTGTGTCATCTGTTCACCACAACTGACACACGTTACTGTTTCAACTTCATTTTCTTTGGTTAACGCCATAGTATCTATCGCTTTACATTGAGGGCACATCGCGCCCGCAATAAATCGCTTTTTTTGTTTAGCCATCACAGTAGACTTCTCACTAATAATAATTTTTATTATTTTACCTTGAAGTACCCCCATAGGAAAAGAGACAATGTGCAGGCATTTTTAATTCGCTTTAAACAATAGCTAAAATAATAGAGGATTACCGATTGATTACTGCCAGCGACTTAGGACTAGATAGAGGGGTAAAAAACCTGATAACATCATCTAGCTTCACTATTCACCCTAACCATAAAGTAGGTTTAGTGGGTGCAAATGGCTGCGGTAAGTCGTCACTCTTTGCCGCTTTGTTAGGTGAATTACAACCCGATACCGGCGACTTATCTTTGCCTGCAAGTTGGACTATTGCGACAGTAAAACAAGAAACACCGGCATTAGAGCAAACAGCCCTTGATTATGTGATGGACGGTGACAAAGAATTTCGCCAACTTGAACAAAAACTATCACAAGCCAGATTAGATAATGATGGCAATGAGGAAGCGCTCTTAATTAATAAAATTGACACTATTAATGGTTACAGTCTGCCCGCCAGAGCCGGAGAGTTGTTACATGGTTTAGGCTTTTTACAACCACAGCTTACTCATGCAGTACAAGACTTCTCTGGGGGTTGGCGCATGCGATTAAATTTAGCACAAGCCTTAATCAGTCGAGCCGATTTATTGTTACTTGATGAGCCGACCAACCATTTAGATCTCGATGCTGTGATCTGGCTGCAACGCTGGTTAAAACGTTTTACTGGTACACTGGTGTTAATTTCTCATGATCGAGATTTTCTTGATACGGTCATCGGACAAATACTCCACATTGAACACAAAAAAGCCAAGTTATACAGTGGTAATTACACCGCATTTGAACGACAACGTGCCGAACATTTAGCCCAGCAAGATGTTCAATATCAAAAACAAATAAAGGAAGCGGCGCACCTTACCGCTTTTGTTGATCGCTTTCGGGCGAAAGCCAGTAAAGCGAAACAAGCACAGAGTCGCTTAAAACGATTAGAGAAACTGCCTAATTTAGCTCCCGCTCATGTCGATACCCAATTTACCTTTAGTTTTGAAAAACCTGAAACCTTGCCCTATCCATTATTAGCACTCAAAGACAGCCAGTGTGGTTATAACCCTGAGACGATTATTCTCAGCAATGTGGCGTTAACTTTGGTGCCTGGCAGCAGAATAGGTTTGTTAGGTCGTAATGGTGCTGGTAAGTCAACACTGATCAAGTCGCTTGCTGGCGAGTTACTGCTTCAAAGTGGCGAACGTTATTGTGCGCAAGAGTTGAAGGTTGGCTATTTTTCTCAACACCAACTCGAACAACTTCATCTTACCAGTAGCCCTATTGACCATATTATAAGAGCTAAACCAGAGGTTACTGAATTACAAGCTCGTTCATTTTTAGGCCGTTTTGGCTTTAGTGGCGATCAAGCATTATCGCCAATCGAAACAATGTCTGGTGGTGAAAAAGCACGTTTAGTGTTAGCTCTGATTGTGCAAGAAAAGCCACAATTGTTACTACTCGATGAACCCACTAACCATTTAGATTTAGAAATGCGCCAAGCATTAGTCATCGCACTTCAAGACTTTGAAGGTGCTATTATTTTAATTGCCCATGACAGGTTTTTACTTGAATCTTGTGTTGATGAGTTTTATTTGGTTGCTAATGGCCAAGTCAGTGACTTTAGTGGCGATATAGATGATTATCAACAGTGGCTTAATGACGAAAAGAAACAAGTGGCTAAAGGCAATAAAACCGCTAATGAAAACACGGTTGATAAGAAGCAATTACGGAGAGAACAGGCAGAATTAAGAAAAAAAGCAGCCCCTTTGCGCCAAAAAGCTGATAAATTAGAAAAGCAAATGCAGCAGTGGCAAGATCAATTAAGCGAAGTAGAAGCGTCATTGTCAAACAGTGACCTGTATCAAAGTGAGCATAAAGCTAAACTGACGCAATTAATCAAACAACAAGCTCACTTAAAAAGTGATATCGAAGACAACGAAATACACTGGCTTGAATTTGAAGAAAAAATTGAAGAAATAATGTCACAAGCTTCCCAATGCGGATAACCTTGCTACACTGAAGATATAATGTTTAACTGATAAATGCTGTTAAATTTAATTATGGTTACTTACATAAGGATTCACTATGAAAAAGCACTCATTATTGGCACTACTCTTTACACTAACATCATCTTTAAGTTCGTTAGTGTTAGCAAATGATTATGAACTTGGCATATATGAACTCAACCGTGGTCAATTCAAAGCAGCATTAGTTCAATTTGAACCTTTAGCGATGGATGGTTTTTCTCCTGCCCAGTATCAACTCGCTATGATATATAAAAATGGCCAAGGCGTTGTACGTAACAATCAAAAAGCGTTTGAGTTATTAACCTTAGCTGCAGAGCAAAATGATTCAGATGCACAATTTGAGTTATCTTTGATGTACACAGCAGGCGATTTTGTCGAAAAAGATTTAATTAACGCCTTTAACTTAATGGAAAAATCTGCAAAAAAAGGCCTTGCCAGTGCTCAATTTAATTTAGGAGTGATGTATTCTCAAGGCCAAGGCGTGGCAAAAAACAATTTGCAAGCCGCTAACTGGTATAAAGAAGCGGCTAATCAAAATTATGCCCTGGCTCAGTTCAACTTAGCACTGATGTATTTTGAAGGAAAAGGGGTTGCAACAAGCCAAGAGAAATCTTTCATGTGGAATACTATCGCCGCTTATAATGGTTATGATAATGCAGCCAAAAGTCGTGATATGGATGCCCTCAAATTAACGAAAGCTCAAGTGGCCGCTGCTCAAGTTAAAGCTGATGAAATTTATTATAAAATTATTCAACAAGCAGAAATAATCGCCCAAAAAGCCAACAGTAAACGCTTCTATTGATCTCATTTATACCGTTAATATAGCGGCTTAATTATCATCCCTTAGCTCTATAATTAAGTCGTCTATTGATAAAAGTTTTGAAATGACTAATATCTAATGGCTAATATCTTCACCAGATCAAATGTTCAGTATGCGCAACTCTTCTTTTTTCTTAACTGCTCACGTACAATAAGTCATCTTCTGCTGAGTTCATCAATTATAATTAATACTATGTTGATAAAAAGTAATTTCAGAGCCGCATGGTGGCTTGCTAATCCCCATTTACAAACTATTTCAGCTAAGTGGCTAAGGCGAAAGGAAAAGCTAGCAACCCTGACTGAAACGTTAGAGCTACCTGATGGTGACTTTATTGATCTGGCTTGGACTCAATTACCCGATGTAAAGAATACTAAACCCATTATAGTTATCCTCCATGGGCTAGAAGGCTCTGTAGAAAGTCATTACGTTAAGGGCATGCTAGCAACGATTCAACAACGTGGTTGGATTGGTTTATTAATGCATTTTAGAGGCTGTAGTGGACGTGCCAATCGTTTAGCAACTGCCTATCATTCAGGTGATACTCAAGATATCACCTATTTGGCGAATTCACTTAAAGAGCGTTTTGATTTATGCCCTTTATTTCTGTTAGGTTATTCACTGGGTGGTAATGTGGTCAGTCGTTATTTAGCTTTGCACCCCAACAACCCTTTTACCGCAGCAAGTATTGTTTGTGCTCCCTTGCATTTAGCCAGTTGCAGCCAACGTATTAATAAAGGCTTATCTAAGTTTTATCAGAAGTACTTATTAAACATGTTAAAACATAATACCCAACAAAAAATAACAGCAAAATTGATAACTGATATTTGTCCTACGGCTTTGTCAAAAATCAACACAATGTGGGACTTTGATCACATCATTACCGCGCCATTAAATGGTTTCGCTAGTGCTGATGATTATTATCAACAATCGAGTGGTTTATTTGTTTTGCATCACATTCAACAACCTTGCTTAATTATTCATGCTACTGATGATCCTTTTTTACATCATCAGGCGATTACTTTTAACCATATCTTACCTGAAAATGTCATCATTGAAGTCAGTGAACGAGGCGGCCATGTTGGCTTTATTTCTGGTAAAAACCCGTTCAATCCTATTTATTGGCTTGAACGACGTATTCCTCATTTTATTGAGCAACATTTACCGGAATTAAGCTAATGAAAATCCCAATCGACGAATTATCAGACAATACTTTAACGGCTATTATTGAAGAATTTGTTTTAAGAGAAGGTACCGAATATGGCGAAGCAGATGTTAGTTTAGCGAGTAAAATTGCGCAAATTAAAGAGCAACTTGCGCAAGGCGCTATCGTCCTTGTTTATTCAGAATTGCATGAAACGGTTAATCTTTTACCTAAAGACCAGTTTTTACAAAGTCCTGACGAACAAACTACTCATTAAAAGTTAGCACAAAGCTTAATGGAACCGCCGCACTAATACTGGGCAGTTTGGCGAGCTCTTGAAGCTTTTTAACGCCATCACTTAAGCCAAATTGTTGTGCATTTAATAATACCGGTTTCATCGCACTGACCACAAAACTTTTTTCAGACAATTTTGCCACTAATACATCAAACATCATTTTTTGTTTTCTGCCATGCAGATTAACTTCTCCAGCAAGTTTTAATAAACCGGTTTGGCCTACGGCAATTAAATGAAATTTTTTCATATCAAGCTGGGCATTAAAATTTGCTGTTGGGAAAAGTTTGGTATTAAACAAAAACTGTTTCATCCGGTCATTTCTAATGGCGATATTCGTATCAACACTCAATAAATCAATAATGAAACTAATTTGCCCATCATTTGTAAGGCTGCCACTGAGTTGATTAAAATGGTGAGCTTCGGCAATATCTGTATTTTTAATTGAGATAAAGCTCAAAGAAGAATGGTGATTGTCTAACTGCCAATTACTGAGTGCCGGAAAGGCAACTAAGCCAATAAATAATAAAATAAAACGCATAATTTCTCCTGTTGTTAATCTTTTAAATAAACGCCGATAAGTAATTATCTAATCGTCCGATGTTTCTTGATGATGTTTTTCCATGGAAAATCGCTTGAGCCTAAACTTAAAAAATCAGGATTAAGCAAACTTTCTCGCTTATTGTAGCTCAGTGGCAAGAATTCGCTATCGATAATGCAACCCCCGGCCTGCTCTAATATGCATTGGCTAGCACCGGTATCCCACTCGCCAGTAACGCCAATGCGAAGATAACAGTCAGCACCGCCTTCGGCAATTAAACAATTTTTCAATGAGCAGCTGCCTAACGCTATGTATTCATAACTTTGATCCGTAGTCAGATATTGCCCCATTAAACTCAGCTCTTGGCGACGACTGATAGCCACCTTAATGGCTTTATCGCTATGATATTTTGCCACATGAATTTGATCACTCGCTTGAGAGTTTTCTTTAAAGGCACCTAAATTTTTTTGTCCGTAGTAGGTGACTTGATGATCTGGCGCATGAATAACCCCAATACTTGGCCAACCATTTTCGATCAAAGCAATATTGACCGCAAAATCACCGCTACCAATAATAAACTCACCGGTACCATCTATTGGGTCAAGCAACCAATACCTATCCCAATGCTTACGCTCACTTAACGGTAATGCCCCAACTTCCTCTGAAATAATAGGAATACCCGGTGTTAATGTTTTCAGCTGGTTCATTATAATATCGTTGGCGGCTATATCAGCACTGGTAACAGGGCTATTATCTTCCTTCATTTCAGCAGTAAAATTACCTTGACGGTAATATTTCATGACTTCTACACCTGCCTTTTTTGCGCTTTCAATCGCAATATTTAGTAGCTTTTCGTTACTCATAACGACTCTCTGAATTGGTTAGATTTATTTGAATTACCTGTGGCTTGTTTGAAAAAATAGTCTTTTATCAGCATTAAAGCGGCCACACTACGTGCTTCATTAAAGTTAGGTTCATCAAGTAATGCCTGATAATCGTCCAGTTTCCACGGCACCACGGCTAAAGGCTCAGGTTCATCGCCTTCGAGCTTTTCTTGATATAAATCTTGGGCGAGAAATATCGTCATTTTGGCATTAAAAAAGGCCGGTGCCATCATCACGTCTCTTATCGACGTTAACTGTTGGGCACCATAACCAATTTCTTCTTTCAATTCTCTGTTAGCGGCCTCTGGTGCAAGCTCACCTTTATCAATTAAGCCTTTAGGAAACCCTAACTCATAACTATGAGTACCGGCACAATACTCCCGCACTAAGAGCATAGTATTAGCATCTAGCATTGGCACTATCATTACCGCGCCACTGCCCGAGCCAAGCATACGTTCATATTGACGCTGCTCACCATTACTAAAGGTTAAATCAAGCTGTTCAATACTAAAGAGTCGACTTTTAGCCACCCTATTTTGTGCATTGATAATGGGTAATTGTTGCTTATCTGTCATTATTGGCCTTTGCAAAGTACTGATACCAACAGGTATAAATGGTATACTTAGTGATAACACTATCATACGCTGCTTTTAAGAGAAAAATCTATGCTTGATTGGTCACAAATCAAAACTGTTTTATTGGATATGGATGGTACCTTGCTTGATTTGCATTTTGACAATAAATTTTGGCTAGAACATTTACCTAAAAGATACAGTGAAGAAGCTAAAATCAGCTTAGAACAAGCAACAGAAAACCTGCACAGCCATTACCAAAAAGTAGCAGGCACTATCGATTGGTATTGCCTTGATTATTGGGCCGAACAAACCCAATTGCCCATTATAAAATTAAAACGTGAGATCGACTATTTAATACAATTGCGTAGTGATGCACATGAGTTTTTAAGCGCATTAAAAGTCAGTGGCCGTGACATTGTTCTGGTGACCAATGCTCACCCTGAAAGTTTGTCTTTAAAGATTGAGCATACTGAGCTCGATAAGTATTTTGATGTTTTATATTCCACCCACGAATTTGGTGTCACCAAAGAGTCACAACTTTTGTGGCAGCGCTTACAAGCCAAACACCCTTTTGAACTTAACAAAACCTTATTTGTTGATGACAGCTTACCAATTTTAGAATCAGCGCAATTATTTGGTATTAAACATTTATTAGCCATAACCAATCCAGACAGCAGAAAATCTGACAATGTAATTAACCAATTTCCGGCGATTAATGATTATGGTGTGCTATTAAATGATATTTTAAACAACCCTGTTTAGGATTATATAAATGTTTAGAAACCCAAACGGTAACGGCCTTGTTTATCAGGCTTACCCAAAAAGGGTAATACTGCCTTTAAATTATCAGGGAATTTTTTAGCTGGTGTTAAATGACCATTACCGCTGAGCCCGTTGGAGCGTACATAGGTTATAAAAGATAAACCTAAATCATTTTTTTCATCCATGGTTAGCGCTAAAGCCCCCTGTTCACAGGATAACTTTGCCTCCAAACGACCTAATTTAACAGTTTTATTTAATGCCGATATTGACGGAGTTTGCCAAGTGATATTGCCTTGTGTTTCTTGACAAACAGGTTGACCAAGGATAAAAGTGTTAATCAATAGTTTGATATCACCACTGGCTACTAAAGGAACAGGCAAGGGTAATTGTTGAGCAATAGTATTCGCTGACACCACCAATTCGGCATCACTAATGACCATAGTATTTAGCAAGCCTGACATTGATAAATAACCACTTGGCCCTGCACTAAAATCATCGCCAAACTCTACGGCTAGACTTGGGTCTAAGGTAAAAAACGACCAAAAACTTAATGACGCTTGTACGTTGTCAATGGTGATTTTTGAGTGGACAATTTCGTCAACAGTCATATCCCAAATAGTGCCCTTTACACCGTTCAAAACCATGTTTTTTGGTAAATTGACATAACTCAAAGCCAAATGAGCCGGTACAGCCGCTATGACAAAAGCCAAATACACGCTAAGAAAAATCCCCCCAATAACCAACCAATTTTTCATTTTATATTCCTACCATTTCAAAGATTAACTTTTACCTAGCTGAAGTCTACGTACGCTTACTACACCGGGTTGCTCTGCACGTGATAAATCAATGCCTTTAACTTGTAATCCTTCACTAACAGAAAGTTGCTCTAACCAGGTTAAAAGGTGTTGAAACGCCACTTCATCAATCCATACCTGTATTAAGTCGTCACCTTGTGGTTGCATACGAGTGACCGTTATCTGATAATCACTCGCCGTGCGGTTAACGATACTCGATAAACTGCCACTGTTTGCCGGACCACTGGCATTCATCTGCTGGTAACGCTCAGTATTACCATTGACCCAGGTTAACAAGGCCTGTTGCCTAGCAAGTTTCTTTATCGATTTATCTAAGCCCTCATTTAATGGCTGCCAAATAAAACTATAAAGCAAAAATATGCAAAATACTGTGCCCATAGCAGCAACTAGCTTTTGCTCACGACTATTGAGTTGTTGCCACCACTGTTTCATGATCTGCCCCCTTTACTGCTTTGCTCAGCAATACTAAATGAGCCTGAGACTTGATCATCTTGGCTATTTTGTGCGCCTTGGGTAACACTTAACTTGGTTTTTTCAATTTCATTTTTAAATTTATCAAAATATTGATAGTCATTAGCAATTGCTTGAATACGGATCTCTTGACGTTTACCATCAAATTTTAGTGATTCTGGCTTTAACTCTGTCACCGCTTCAAATGCGGGACGAATCTTACTCAGCATGGTTAAGAAGCCGGCCTGAGAATCGGTTCCGCCGGCTTGGGCTAACTTGAGTTTCAATTGCGACTTAACCGTATTGACCCTCACATTTTTACTGTTGGGGAAAGTCGTTTGATAGCGAGTAACTATTGCTTGCTCAACAGCATCTAATTGAGCGTTTAACTGTAACAATTGTCCCCCTTTGAGGCCAACATTTAACAGTAACGCAAAAATGGCAATACCTGCTGCCCATAACCAATGACCGATCACTGGTGAGCGTTGTTCTTTATATTGGAATTCACCTTGCAATAAATTAAAGGGTTGCTTTATTGCTTGTTGAGCAAGTAACGCCAATGGTAATTCCTCTGGCATAGCTTGAATATTTAATGCACTAACGCTATAAGGTAACACCGAATAGGCATTAATGCGTACTGCATTAGCTTCATTTTCATCTGCTGGTGTCTTATTTTTATCTTTGCTACTTTCAATCAATTGACGACTGATCACCGGCCAAGACTGACAATCTATCGTCATGCCTTGCCAGGGACCTTGGCGAAGGATCACTTGCTCGTCTAATACAATCGCACTACAGCCATCAGTTACCAAAGGCATAGCAAGTGAGTCTGGTACCATTTTTTTAACGACAATATGAGCATCAACAAACCACTGCTGCCATTGTTGCATTAAAGCTCGGTCTATCGCGGCGACAAAACAATTATAACTATTGGACTGTTCTGGCCCTTGATGAGCAATATCACCATAGGCAAAAAACATTTGCTCTACATCTTGTGCAATCTCTTCCTCCAACATGTAAGGTACCGCTTGACGTATTGCCCGAGTTGATTTACTCGGTACCGTTAAGCTTTTAAAGACCAGATCACAGCTAGGGACTAACACAGTTACTTGTCTTTGCTGCGCCTTTTCACAGAGCTGTTGCAACTCACCGGCATTATTGAGTTTGCCACTGGCAATTATTTCTTCGTCATTGGCTGTGCGTATTAGCCAATGAATCGCATTTTGTGCTTGGCTACCAATGCGGATATATAAAATTTCGGCCATTAATGTCGTCCTATGGTACGGCTAATCACCGTAATATTTTTATTATTGACTATTTTCATCACAGAGTTAAGCGAAAAATAACTGTCATTAAAACTGGCGGTGGTTTTGAGTGTAAAGTATTCGCTATCAACTACAAACTGATCTTTTAAAGCAGCTGACAAGTTGCTCCTCTTAACTTCAGGCAAGATAAAAAAATCATTTAAGTCTTTAAAGCCCTCTTCTTCTCGTGCAGACAAAATTTGATTCGCATCCTCTATGCTGATATTTAACAAGGCTTGCAATAATTGAGCACGGTCAGTGCTAATGGTATTAATATTAATTTTGTGTAAATCAGTACCCGGTATTACACAAACATAAGGTTTTATCGCATTAATTACAGGTACAGTAAAATGTGCGACTATTCTTAATTCTTCAACACTGGCTAAAAAATTATTAGCGGGCAAATAGGGGAATGCTAACGAAGCATAATCATTATCTTCAGCACCGCCTGCGCTACTAAGCCCACTGTCTTCATCAAGCCAGTCGGTTAACGCATCGGTCATCGACTCAGCTTCAAATTGACCGACATTTTCAATATTTAAGGCAATGATCAGTTCTTCAAGCGCAGCTCTGGCGGGCGCTTGTGTTGTTCTTCCGGAACTATTACCTTGACCACTTACTCGTAACGCATTTAAATTCAAGCACGATTGTAAGTCACTAATTTCGCCACTGATTTGTCCATAATCAACAGGATAAGTTGTTTCACCTTGTGCCCATATTTGTCCTAAGTTGGTGCTGTCGGTCTCCTCTTCAAAAGCGGTAATCAACACCCTTTTAGCAAAAGCCTCTGCCCCCATGGCATACCAATAAGCTTGTTGATTAAAAACAATATTGGTTGACCGCTGCATTTGTAACTGCAAGCGCGCGGTCATCTCTGTTGCTAAAATAGCGGCTAAGGCAACAATAAGTAACACGGTAACTAAGGCAACACCTTGTTGTTTATTATGCGCCCTCGCCATTTAAATACCCACCTTAGTCACTAAACTATAGACAGAGCGTTTTGAGTCTGATGAGTTCTTGTTTCTTCTGGGCTTGGTCTTGTTTGGCAATTAAAAATCCCCTGCAACAATAAACTGCCGACGAATTAAACCATAGTCTTCGAGCTGAAGTTCTATGGCTATCGCTAAAGGAATTTTTTTATTCTCTAATTTTTTTTGCCATTTTTTTCCATCATAAAACTCAAAGACCAATTGCTCTACACCGGTAATTAAGGGCCGGACTTTCGGCTCTTGACCAACCACAGCATCAACAAAATTGAAATGTAAGCGTTCTAACGTTTTTTCATTTAATTGATAAGCTACAGACTGCATATTACTTCGCGGTAACAATAAACCTGGATTGGTCCAACCACTCCGAACAAAGCCTAACATTTGAGAGTCAGCAGTAGAGCTACTACTGTCCGTATGGATAAATTTTTCTAATGGTGGTTCACCATTGAAGCGAATACTCCGGCGAGCAATTTGTAAAAAATCACGTTCCATTAATAAAAATGCCCGTTGTAATTCATTTTGTCTTGAGCTGCTTTGCTGTGAATTTTTATCTGCATTTAAAATAGTATCGAACAGGGTAAAACTAGATAAGCTGATCACTGAAAAAATAGCAATCGCTAACAATACTTCAAGTAACGTAAAGCCGTTAGCTTTAACTTTCCTTGACTGATAAATAACGATGCTAGCTGGGTTGATCATTATTTTTCAACTTTAGATAGATAGGTTATCAAGCTGGTTACTGCTTGCTTATCACCTTCAGTGAGACGCACTTCCATCAAAATAGCACGCATATCTTTATCTGTCGTTTTAATGACTTTTTGTTGCCAATACCATTCTCGCCCAGCCATTGTCACCTGCCCTTTTTTATTGTTTTTGGGCGGCCATGTGGTATCGATACTGGTGGCAACTAATTGATTAGAGGCAATCCAACTCGCTAACATTTTTGTTTCTAGATTACTTATATGGGTAAAATTATTGCCTGCAGCTCCTAAGAGCGACACGCCGGCAATAGCAAACACCGCCATCGCCAGTAGCACTTCTAATAGGGTAAAGCCTGAGCTTTTGCATGGCCTATTTTTCATCGAGTTTAGGTCCCTCTATTTTCAGCGGCACGCTATAAATGCCAGTCACTCGATATGCTGGTTGGATTTCTCCAAAATCAATTTCATCGGCGAACTCTTCATCTAAATGGAAGGTTAAACTGAATGGGCTGATGTCTCCACCTGATAAAATATACACTTGAGGAAAGAGTTTTTTGGTTTTTTTATTATTGGCGTTACTTGTCTTACTTGAGCCAGGGTCATCGTTCTGACGAGCGACTTCTTTGTCGTCTTCATCATCAAAAGCATTGTCGTTATCATCGCCCTTGGCAAAACCACTTTCTTCCAATAACTGAGTATCAAACAATAATGGCTCTTCAATGGGTAAGTCATCAAGCGCTAACGTTATAGATACCCCTTCAGGTAAGGTGGTTGAAACTAGTAACTCATTTTCACCCACATCCGTCCAGCGTTTGCCATCATAAGCTAAGAACTGATAACTGGTTTTTTCAACTAACAGCCCTAATTCAATATTATTGAGCATGGAATATTCGGCAGCAAGTTCAAACATTCCGGCAAAGCGAAGACTCGTTTGTTGTAATAACTTTTCTTTTTTATCGCCACCCGCATTAAATTGAACGAAGGTGGCCATTACGCCAATCAGCATAATAACTAACATCATTTCTATCAAGGTAAAACCTGACGTTTTATTAATGATTTGCACTGGTGATAATAACTTAGCCTTCATAACTATTGCTCAAAAAAACACTTAACCAATATTAGCTTTATTGATAGTTGCCTAAATTCCAATTGCCAATATCATCTTCAGTACCTGGTTCACCGTCTGGTCCCATAGAAAAAACATCCATCTTGCCATTTTCACCTGGATTTAATAATTGATATTCATTACCCCAGGGATCATTAGGTAAACGTTGCACATACCCCCCGTCAGCAAAGCGACGCGGCTCTGGTTCAATATCGGTTTCTGTGATTAAGGCGTCAAGACCTTGATCGGTAGTGGGGTAATCGTAATTGTCCATTTTATACATTTT
Organism: Colwellia sp.; assembly: GCA_034111045.1. GTDB lineage: Bacteria > Pseudomonadota > Gammaproteobacteria > Enterobacterales > Alteromonadaceae > JALJPB01. The sequence goes on from JAWUYA010000007.1 coordinate 25,394, forward strand.
TAATGAAGTTTCTAAGGCACTTACATCAGATACCGCTTTTTGCATATTGGCACGGTCTTGACTACCCATTAAGTTGGGTACGACCATGCTGGCAAGAATACCAATAATAACCACTACTACCATCATTTCTAAGATGGTAAAACCACGATTCATTTTTACATTAGTTTTCATAATATTTTCCTACTAGCTGATTGAATTTTACCCACCGACTAGGGTGTTTAATTGTAAAATTGGCTCTAAGATTGCGACCACAATAAATAAGACCACTACCGCCATTGATACCATTAATGCAGGCTCAAAGGCTTTCAGTGAAATGTTGATCAGTGCTTCAAATTCTCTATCTTGATTATCGGCGGCTCGTCCTAGCATGTGTTCTAATTTTCCACTTTTTTCACCACTGGCGATCATATGTAGCATCATAGGTGGGAATAGTTTGGTTTGCTCCAAAGCCACTCGTAAACTTGCTCCTTCTCTGACCCGATCAGAGGCTGCTGTTACTTGCTTTTTCATGTATAAATTATCTAACACATCTCCCGATATTTTCATGCTATCGAGTAAGGGTACTGCACTAGCGGTTAAAATACTTAACGTGCGAGAAAACCTAGCCGTATTAACTCCCCTAACTACCTTGCCGATAGCAGGTATTGCAATTAATCGTTGATGAAAGGCGAGTTTAAACGCCGGCTTTTTCAATAACTGACTAAAGACCAATAAAAGTCCGGCGATACCTAAAACTAAAGATAGGCCATACGCTTGTAAAAAATCACTACTGGCGATTAAAAATCGTGTTGTGCCCGGCAGATTCTCGCCCATATGTTCAAATTGACCGACAATTTTAGGCACAACTTTGGTTAATAGTATCGCAATAACACCGACAGCCACCACGGTCATAATAATAGGATACACCAAGGCTTGTATAAGTTGTGAACGCATTTGCTGACGTTGCTCGGTGTAATCAGCTAAACGGTCAAGTACTTTATCGAGATGTCCTGATTTTTCTCCAGCGGCTACCATAGCGCGAAACAGGTAGTTAAAAACCTGAGGGTATTCAGCCATACTTTCTGCTAAAGCGTAACCTTCAGTCACTTTAGTACGTACGGCCATGATCATGCTTTTTAAACTGTTCTTTTCACATTGTTCAGCAACTGCCATAAGCGACTCTTCAAGCGGTAAACCTGACTCAACTAGGGTCGCTAACTGACGAGTGATCAAGGCCAATTCACTTGAAGAGACCTTACCGCCTTTTATTTTCCCCTTGCTAAAGTGTTGACCTGAAGATTTTCTTGCTAAACTAGGGGTCACTTCTGTTGGCATCAAGCCCTGTTCACGCAGTGAATTACGCACTTGTCTGGCGGTATCACTTTCGATAACCCCTTTTTTAATTTTGCCGCGGCTATCTACCGCTTGATAATCAAATGCTGCCATAATTAACTTGCCTAATCCTCACGTGTGACACGTAAGACTTCTTCGAGGGTGGTAATACCTTCCATTACCCTATCAAAACCATTTCGTCTGATACTAGGGATTGATTTACGTAAATATTTTTCTATCGCTTGTTCACCTTTACCGTTATGAATCAGTTCACGGACTTTTTCATCAACCGGTAATAATTCATGAATACCGGTTCGACCACGGTAGCCTTTAAAATTACATTGAGCACAGCCAACCGCTCGATAAATCACCTCTTTGTTTTCTTTTACTAAGCCTAACAAATGCAATTCTTCTGCATCAGGTAAGTGACTTTCTCGGCAATGTGGGCATAAAGTCCGCACTAATCGCTGCGCTAGCACCCCTAGTAAACTCGACGATAACAAGAAAGGTTCAACACCCATATCTTCCATACGAGTGATAGCACCGGTTGCAGTATTAGTATGTAATGTAGAGAGGACTAAGTGACCGGTTAAACTCGCCTGTACGGCAATTTGCGCGGTTTCGAGATCGCGAATCTCACCGATCATAACCACATCGGGGTCTTGACGTAAAATAGCACGTAATCCTCGGGCAAAAGTCATGTCCACTTTAGTATTTACTTGGGTCTGACCTATGCCTTCAATAGCGTATTCAATGGGGTCTTCAACAGTTAAAATATTACGTTCTTTAGCGTCAATTTGCGTTAATCCGGCATAAAGCGTAGTACTTTTACCTGAGCCTGTCGGGCCGGTGACTAGAATAATACCATGAGGTTTTTCAATAAGTGCTGAGAATAACCCACGATTCGTTGCTGTCATGCCAAGGTCTTCGAGATCAAGACGTACTGAGTTTTTATCGAGTAAACGTAATACTACTCGCTCGCCATGACCGGTCGGCATAGTAGACACCCTGACATCAACGGCACGACCGCCAATTTTTAACGATATTCGACCATCTTGAGGGATCCGCTTTTCGGCAATATCTAGTTTGGCCATAACCTTGATACGTGACACTAACAATGACGCTAACTTACGGTGTGGTTTTAGTACTTCTCTTAAAACGCCATCAATACGAAAACGAATTTGCAGCGAACTTTCAAAGGTTTCAATATGAATATCAGAGGCATTTTCTTTGATGGCTTCACTGAGCATAGCGTTGATTAATTTGATGATAGGAGCATCACCTTCATTTTCTAATAAATCTTCACTTTCTGTTATTTCATCAGCCAGTGAGTAAAGATCGACCTCATTACCTATGTCTTCCATCATTTGCTGTGCTTCAGATGAATCACGCTGATAGACTTCAGTCAATAACGTTTCAAAATCATTGAGCTTAAGAAAATCAAAGCGAAATGGCGCGCGAAGCATCCGACGTGTTTCTAAAATAGCGACCTGACTCACATTTTCTAAGCAATGCAAAATAAAACCCTGGTCGTCTTGACTGAGTAATACATTAAAACGTTGCGCATAACCAAAGGGCAAACGTAACCGTTGCACAACTTGTAAATGGTCAGCCTCAGCGCCTTGTTGCGCTGAGTGAGTTTTCAGCGAGGTCTCATCAGACAAATTATCTATGTATAACTCATCAATCGCGGCTGAAATTTCGCCTTCAGTGGGCTCAGTCACGTCAGTCATTATTGCTCTTGGCTGTCTATGCTAATAGGTTGAACGTCAAGACGCTCTAAATTATTGAGCTCTTCGGTACTCCCTGCATTATTTTCTTTTTTACCTTCACCCATATATTCATCAAAAGAGGGAGGAAGTGCTAATGCATCATTCCAATGGGGTAATAAGGGCAAGTTGTCATTTTTCATTAACGACAAGCCTTCTTCTTGTTTGCGTAATTGATCCGCACGAATAAAGTTATATTTATCTTTGGCCATGGTATTCATCATGGCACTACTAGTGATAATGGTTGGACGAATAAAAACCATTAAGTTACGTTTTCTGGTGGTATTGCTCGATGACTTAAATAAGTGGCCAATAAAAGGAATATCGCCAAGAAGCGGGACTTTCTGCACACTTTCTTGAACATCTTCGTCAATCAAACCACCTAAAATTACTGTTTCTCCGGTATTTGCCATCACCGTTGTTTTGATTTCGCGTTTATTAATTGCAATATCAACGCCGGTAGTACCACTGACTGAGGAAACCTCTTGTTCAATGGTCAACTGCACGCCAGAGCCTTCATTAACTTGTGGTGTTACTCGAAGTTTAATACCCACTTCTTGACGATCGACTGTTTGAAAAGGATTATTGTTATTACTACCTGTCGCTGAACCGGTGATAATCGGCACTTCTTGACCAACAATAAAATAGGCTTCTTCGTTTTCTAAGGTGGTGATGCTCGGCGTTGCTAAAATATTAGAATTGGTGTCCCTGCTGACGGCTTGAATGATGGCCCCCCAGTCATTTTTTATAATACCAAACATCATACCGCTAACAGAGCCTAAAGCGTTGGCCAATAATGAATAATCACCATCAACGTCAGGTTTAGAATAACCTGCTTGGATCACCTCATTACTGTCATTGAGTAACGCCGGGACAAACTCACCTTTTGTAGTTTCTGCAGCAAGAGCTCCTGCGGCAACAGAGCTAATCGGTGCAGTGCCATTATTAAATTGGGTAAAGCCTCCTTGTTCGCTATACCACTGAACACCTAACTGCACACCATCACTTTCAAAGACTTCAACAATAATAGCTTCTATCAGCACTTGTGCTCTTGGTACATCAAGTTTGTAAATGACTGCAGAAAGTGATCGTAACATATCAGGTTGAGCGGTAATAACTAAGGTATTGGTCGATTCATGGGCTTCAATACTGATATTACGACTTTTACGACTACTTTTTTTCGATTGTCCCGATTGAGCTTCCGCTTCAATAGACTCACTAACGCCCTTTAAAACTTTGACTAAATCTTCTGACTTAGCATATTTAAGATAAAATACTCGGGTATTACCGATTGACTCAAGTTCGCTATCTAATCGCGAGATTAATTTAACCACACGCTCTCTTGCTTTAATTTCACCACTGATAATGACACTGTTAGTGCGCTCATCAGCAACAATTTTAGGAATTAAAAACGTTGGCGTCCCTGATTTACCTCCGGCTGTTTTATTCATCGCTTCAATGATACGGACAATTTCACTGGCTGAAGCATACTGTAAATTAATAATTTTTACGTCTTGATCGCCGGCTCTATCGACTGTTTCAATGATTTTAACCAAACGATTAACCACCGCAGCAGTGCCGGTTAACATAATGACGTTCGCCGGGTCATAATTAACAACATTACCGCCACCGGCTTGGTCAGAAAGTTGACGAAGTAGTGGCACCAATTCGCGTACAGTTACATTTTTAACTTCAACCACTCGGGTGACCATTTCATCACCCATGCCTGGGTCGTCACTATCAACCACAGGAATAGAAGAGGTTTTAGCGTCTTTATCGCGAATGATTTTAATGATGTTATTGTCCATCTTGACCGCAGAAAATCCAGAGACTTCTAAGACATTTAAGAAAAATTGGTAATATTGGGCTTCCGTTAAGACATCATAACTGCGGACATTGATTTTGCCACGAACATTGGGATAAACGATCATGGTTTTTTTCAAATTCTTGCCCACGATATTCACAAACTCAGTAATCTCAGTATTTTTGAAATTAGGGGAATAATTGGCCGCACTGACTGAGGTGCTAATTAACATCCCATGAAACAATAGTGCGGTAAAAAAAACTGAGCGACCATTTGTTAATGAATGTGCACTGCGACTATTCCATATAAAAAGTACGCGTTGACATAAGTTGCGCATAAAAAAATTCCTCATTACTTCTCTATCTTTATTGATTTGTTTAGTTAGTTGTTGAGTTAGTTATCTACTGTTTAATTATCGATACTAAACAAAATTTGTGTCATACCATCTTCGCGTTCTACCAACAAAGACACTTCATTTTCTTGGCTTAACGCCATCATAGCTTGTGCAGCTTCACTCGGAGCAGTTAAGTCATAGCCATTCATTTGTACAGCAACATCACCTGATTTTAACCCGGCGCGGTGGAAAAAAGCTGGATTTTTACCCGGCATTAAGCGATAGCCTACGATATTACCATCATCACGTTTGGGCATGATTTTTAAATAATCCGTTATTTTTCCAGGATCGAGACTAATATCCATTTTAAGAGTGCTCGCTTGTTGAGATAGTTCCCTATTGGATCTCATATCAACAATAGAAGGTGTTGCTTTTGCTGTAGTAGCTCTCTGATTGTTTGCAGGACTCACTTTTTTCTTAGGCAAATTTACTGAGCGCTTTTCATAATTCGAGCCCTCAATCATCAAGGTTTCCATTCGTCCCGATTGCTTGATAAATACCCGATCAATGAATACCTGCTCTAATGTTGCTTTAGTGCCAGCGATCATATCATCAATACCGTAAGTGTTTTGTTGACCATCATTTTCAATAATAGCCGCAGATACGCTAAGGTCATTACTCGCCACGACAGCTGACAAGGTTAGCTTTAACCTTGTTTCTGGTGCATCTTCTATTTCAATCAGTTTTTCTGATGGTAACGCATTATACACTCCAAATAAGTGAAGTTTTTCTAATGCACTAATACTAACTGCTGTTGGTTTCTTCGTTGGTCTATTTTGGGAAGTTTCCATCTCTTGACTTGATACTTGCTCACTTGGCACAAACATCCAAGTAGCTTGTGCGGCTAAAGAGGCAATATAGATCAGCAACATTGCACTGAGTGCTTTGGCTATTTGTTGTTGAGGAAGTTTAGCTATTACATCAGTTAATGAAGCTAAGTTATTCGGTAATTGCATGTTACTTCTATTATTAAGAGTTAAGAGTTAAGAGTTAAGAGTTAAATTATTTGTCAATCATGTTGTACTTAGCTGTTATTAATTGGGTGTTATTAAAAATAAATATACTCTAGAATAATACTTGACCTAGGTTCAAGCAACAAGCACTGTCTAAAGTTTTTAACACTTTAATTTTCAAATGATAACTTTTAAGCCTGATACGGGCTTAACCGCATCACACAGAGGGTCTGATAGTGACAACAAAAAATAACACTAAGGTAGCTGATAACCACGCTATTCGACTTGATAAATGGCTTTGGGCCGCCAGGTTTTATAAAACTCGCGCCATTGCAAAGCAGATGATCGACGGCGGTAAAGTGTTTTATAATGGACAACGAACGAAATCTGGCAAAAGTGTAACTTTAGGTGACACCATCAAAATACGCCAAGGTTTTGATCAAAAAGAACTCACGGTAATGGCACTCGCAGATAAAAGAAGAGACGCAACGTTTGCCCTAACTTTGTATAAAGAAACAACCGATAGCATAAAGATTAGAGAAAAAACATCACTTGCTCGCCAGCAGGGCATACTACTTAGCCCCGCAAGTGAGACTAAACCAGACAAAAAACAACGCCGACAAATACGGCAAATGAAAGAAGGATTTAATGAATAATGACTAGCCCAGATATTTTACACCGCTATCTATTTGATAACCGGCATGCTCGTGGGGAATTAGTACAATTATCCAATAGCTACAAGCAAAACATTGAAAAACATCACTACCCTTTGGGCGTGCGTATTTTGCTAGGTGAGTTGATGGCAGCCACTTGTTTATTAACCGCCACCATTAAATTTGAAGGCGATATAACCGTGCAATTACAAGGTGATGGCCCAATCTCTTTTATTTCAATGAACGGTAATGATAAACAAGAAATGCGTGGCATTGCCCGCTTAACTGAAAATACTGATGCCGCTGGCTTAAAGGCATTAATAGGTAAAGGTAATATGATCATTACCATACGACCTAAAAATGCCGAAGCTTATCAAGGTGTTGTTGCATTAGAAAAAGAAACATTAGCAGAATGTTTAGCCCATTATTTTGATGTGTCTGAACAAATCCCAACAAAAATCTGGTTGTTTAGTGACGATAAAAAGCAACAAGTCGCTGGTAGCTTAATTCAATTATTACCGGGCAGCGATGAGGCGAACGGCGGCGATAAAGAAAAACAACAAAGTGACTTTGACCATTTATGTCAGTTAACCAATACTATTAAAGCCGAAGAAATATTCAATCTTGATGCCCAAAACTTGTTATATCGGCTATACCATCAAGAACAAGTGAGATTGTTTGATCCCCAAGCCGTGTCTTTTGTTTGTGGTTGCTCGAGCGAGAAATGTTTAACGGCTATTGCCCAAATTGAACCTAGTGAGATAAAAGCGATTGTCGAAGAACAAGGCAATGTCTGCATGACTTGTGATTATTGTTTAACAACGTATGCCTTTGATGAGCCACAGCTCGCTAGTTATATGGATGAGACCCAGCATTAACTTTAATGGTCATTTCTATAGCGTAAAATAAAAATCAGGCCCTTAGCACTTACCAACATTAGATACTGATAAGTGCAGCTGACAAAAAACAACATCTAAAAGGAAAAACAATGCTTCAATTAGAACATATAAATTTAGTCGTCAGTGATATTCCTGCCATGCTTAAATTTTATCAAGTTGCCTTTCCCCACTGGTTTGTTCGAGACCAAGGCCATGACGAGTGGAATGGCAAACCACGTCAATGGCTTCACTTCGGTGACGACTATCAATACATTGCGATGAATGATCACGGTGAAGGGCAAAATAGAGAATTATCAGGACACCAAGTTGGCCTCGCCCATTTTGCCTATGTCACTTCAAATTTAACCGCGGTTATCACTCGCTTGCAAAAAGCTGGATTCAATGTCGCTAAAGATGGCGCTGTAAACTCTCATCGTCAAAATATTTATTTTATCGACCCCGCAGGCTTTGAGGTCGAGTTTGTGCAATACCTCAGTGATATTCCTGCTGAACGTAACAGCACGCAATAAACCAAACGAGCCTGCTGGGGAATCAATTTATATGCGCTATTGATATGGATAAAACGAGCAGATGGTGAGCCTATGTCTCACCTAGCCATTATATCAGCCCTTGGTTAAATATATGTAATAACACCTGAACACAATCTTGGGCAGTTAATTTAGCTAATATTTATGAGTGAGCTTAATTTTTTGCAAACTCACTATCGCCATGCCTGTTAAAATTAATCCCCCAGATATAACCAAGTCATTCGTTAACGTTTCATTGATAAAAACAACCCCTCCAAAAGCAGTAATGAGAGGCACAGCTAACTGAGAAATAGCCGCTTGGGTGATCGATAAATGCCTTAATGCAAAATACCAGACGCTATAACCAAGAGCGGATGCCACAGAGCCAGACGCCACGGCATAGCAAACGCCTTGCCAACTCATTGAATACAGCGATAAACTGATAAACAAAAAAACTAAAGCGATAGGAACACAACGAATAAAGTTTTCTGCGTTGAGTACAATAGGCTCTGCTGCGTTTCTTCCGACCAAGGTATAAAATGCCCAAGCCATACCAGCAATCACCATTAAGATAAAACCACTAATAGCCGGTTGCGTTGCGCTAGGTAACATCAGTAGTATAAAGCCTACAAATGAAATGAATAGACCCAACCACTCGATAATATATAAACGATAACCTCTAAATACGCTAACCCCAATCATAAAAAACTGCACGCTAGCAAAGAGTATTAACGCGCCACTGGCCGTATGTAATTGCACGTAAGCAAAAGAAAAAAATGCGGCGTAAGTAAATAACATGGCTGAGGCAAACCAACCTTTGGTATTAGCGACACTAAAAATATGTCGAGCCGAAAGTTTTTTGGTATTGGTAAGTAAGATAACAATAACGCTTAACGTAATAGCACCCGATAACATGCGCATACCGGTAAAACCAGCAGGGTCAATACGTGCATCACCTAAAGCAAGACGACATAAAACTGAATTTGACGCAAAGGCAATTAATGCCGAGCAAGTAGTGAATATGATTAAGCGGGCTGAAGGCATGACTTTTTCTCTTTAATGACTCAGTTATCAACAATAACCACAGTGACTAATTGACTTTCAAGCTGCCCTTTAACTTGGTTAGAGCAAAGCATATCGAAATGATTAGCTATTGTCGCAGTAATAACAACGCCAAGAATATCCAGGAAGAGTATCAGAGTTTACCGGTTTCAAATATGGAAAATAGGCAGTATGTGAAGGAAAATACTCACCTTGATAAGAATATTGGTCACAATTGTACCGTTTAAATTAAGGTAAAATTGTGACCAGACATGACTAAACGTTAACAGCGTCTTTCAATGCTTTACCTGCTTTAAATGCAGGTACTTTGGCCGCAGCAATTTGGATCTCTGCACCGGTTTGAGGGTTACGACCAGTGCGGGCTGCACGGTCATTTACTTTGTAAGTACCAAAACCAACTAAGGCAACATCACCACCACTAGCTAGTTCCGCTGTTACTGAACCAATTAAACTATCTAACGCACGAGCTGCTGAAGCTTTCGAGATGTCTGCGCCTTCAGCCATTTTTGCTACTAATTCACTTTTGTTCATTACTTGTAATCCTTAATTATTATTTTGTAACCAACATACTAAGAAATAATAGTTAATTGAGCAATAGAAATTGCCTTTTACCTGACATTAATTAATAGTTAACATTAATTTTTACTGTTATATTTAACTTATCTTCTGATTTATTTTTATTTCACACATTCGGTCTGAGCGCTTAAATATAACCTATCACCTCTAGTTTACCTGTCTCTGTTGTAATATAAAGCACAGTGGAGTTGGCTAAAGCTTTGCGAAAATCGCCAAAATAAAAAGTCATTATGGATTTTAAAGTCATTATTTTATCGCGCGATTTTAATATAACCAATCAATCTAGGGTCTACCTAGTATTAGCGATTACATAATAAGTACTGAGGATGACTGAGGATTTACTCAAATGAAACCGTATTAAATATAAACTGAGTTAAAAAAAGCCTTCACATTTCTGCAAAGGCTTTATCTTGAATAAGTGAGCTGACCGTAAGCCGGGTTTTGTCTAGGACAATCATTCGTCTAGGCCTTAAATCGCTCTAAGGCTCAAGCAACCTACCCGGTTTCCACGCGAGCCACGCTTATACTATTGAAACTTTCGTTAAAATAGTCATGAAACCCTATTTGGTCTTGCTCCGGGTGGAGTTTACCCTGCAACCAACTGTTACCAGTGGTCCGGTGCGCTCTTACCGCACCCTTTCAGCCTTACCTGTTCCTCTTGCGAGGCCATCGGCGGTCTTCTCTCTGCTGCACTTGTCGTCGGCTTGCGCCGCCCAGGCGTTACCTGGCACCCTGCTCATTGGAGCCCGGACTTTCCTCCCCTTTACCCGTATACCTTCAGCTTACACCTCAGATACCACGATAAAGCAGCGATTGTCTGGTCAACTCGGGGCGCATTCTACCTCTTGAGTCTACTTGGAGCAAGTAGAAGCTCAAGCACTAATGGAGAGAAGCAACAATTTCTCTAAAAAATGCGATGGTTTCTAACTTTGAATTTCGTTTATCTGAAAAATGTTTATCGGCACTATTTTTAACAATGATCATATTTTCTTGTTGGTTAACATAAATATATTGGCCATAAACTCCCACGCAGAAAAACTCGCCAGCAATGGCCTCTGGTGGTAACCAAATTTGAAAACCATAACCGAGTTTATTTTCACCTGATTTCAAATAGTCTGCTCCTGCTGTAGTCGATGCCTTTAACCAACGTTTAGACACTAACTGCTCACCGTTCCAGTTACCATTATTTAATAGTAACCGACCAAAACGAGCATAATCACTCGTAATAACATTCAAGCCACCTAGCGCAAAAGCGGCACCTTTTGAGTCAGTGATCCAAGCGGCATCACTTTCCATACCAATTTTATTCCAAATACTCTCTTGTAATAATTGGACTAATGATTGGCCGCTAACTCTTCTTATAATCATACCAATGACATGAGTGTCCATACTGACATAATGAAAGACTTTTCCTGGTTCAGAGTCACCTTCAAGCCCGGTCGTCATTTCATCGAGCGAACCACCAACAGCCAATACTCGGCCCATTTTATTAATATCTGAATTGAAATCATGATAATTTTCATCCCATTTAACACCGGAAGACATTTGTAACACATTTATCACTTTAACGTTTTCATAACCAGATCCTTTCATTTCAGGCAGGTAAAAACTCACCTTTTTGTCAATATCAATTTTCCCGGCATCCACTTGCATACCAAATAATACTGAAACAAAAGATTTGGCCATTGACCAAGAAATACGTTTATCGTTACTTTTAGTACCTAAGTAATAGTTTTCAAAAGTAACTTCATCATTTTTAATGACCATAAGTGCGGTAGTTGCACGACGTTTAAGAAAGTCATTCACAACTACCTCTTCTTTTCGGTAGGTAAAAATTTTAGGCAGGTCTTTGCTTGCTTGGTTGAATTGAAACGTTTGGCCTGTTTTTAAAATGGGTAGGGAGAGAATCGCCTGTTCCATATTTGAAAAATTACCAACAATTTTCTCTTGATCAAAGAGCGTAATAACGGCGTGTAACCTATAAAGTTTTTGCCAATTAAACAAGGCTATAATGGTGAGTAAAACAACAAGTGAAATAATTATATTTTTAATAGTGTGCATCTCCGCTCTTTATTTAATGCTAATTACAATAACTTATTTTACACTTTTTGTAACTCTTCTAAATAAGCATCCAAGATCAAATTACTGCGAGCGCTTTTACTGGTAATTGCTGAAAATTTGGTATAAAAGTTACGACCATGGGCTTCGATAGTGCGAATTTTATCCTGAGCTACCCAGCGCTTAGCAAAGTGCGTAGGTAAAAAACCAATAAAACGTCCGGTTAAAATCAAAAATGCAATACCTTCTCGATCTGTTGATGAGGCCGTCGCTTTTAGTTTTCGTTGTTGCTGTTTGATCTTCGGTGATTGTGGATAGCTAGGTACAACGGCATCATATTCAGCCAAAGCTTCATCACTTATTTCATCTAAATCTTGTTTAAATAACGGATGCTGATCACTGCAATATAATAACGATTGCTCTTTATATAACGGGGCATAAATTAGCCCCGGTAGCGTCCGTAATTCAGGCACCACACCAATATGCAATTGACTATTTAACACACCACTTTCTATGTCGTTAGGTGGCATCATTCTGATATTAATCACTACGTCAGGCGCGCGGTGCTTTAGTGCACTTAATGCTTTGGTAATGCTCATTTTTTCGATGGTGACTAAATTATCAGTGATCCCTATATTTAACTCACCAACTAAATCCGTATTAATGGCATTAATTTCAGCTCGAAAATTTTCAATACTGCCTAACAGGTGCATAGCTGATTGATAGACTTGCTCTCCTTGAGGAGTAATCGAGAACCCTGAACGGCCACGATTACATAGCTTCATACTCAACAATGACTCCAGCTCAGAGATCGCTAAGCTGATCGCTGGCCGACTAATATTGAGCTCAACTTCTGCGGCGGCAAAGCCTCCCGATTCAATAACAACCCGATAAATGCGTAACAAACGAACATGGGCATCACCCAACTGCCGAGGTAATAAGTTTTTATTTTTGGTCATATCAATCCTCAATCATTTAAAGATAAACAAGGCTAAATTCTGATTAAATAGGGATAAAGCCTTAGGTAAGTAATTACTTAACTTAACTTTAAAAACATTAGCTTTAATAACCTATTAAATCATTGATAATGAGTCCAAGCAATCGCCATAGGCGAAAAAAGTAACCTGAATAAATGCTGAGGCAATCATATGACTAACAACAAAATAGACAACCACGGTATTAGCCAAGCACAACTTGACGCACACTGGATGCCATTTACCGGTAACCGTGAATTTAAGAAAGACCCCCGTATTATCGTATCAGCTAAAGGTAACTACTATACCGACAGTGATGGTCGACAAATCTTTGATGGCCTTTCAGGACTGTGGACATGTGGCGCAGGTCATGCCCGACCGGAGATCACTGAAGCGGTAAGCAAACAAGTGGCCACCTTAGACTATTCGCCGGCCTTTCAATTTGGTCACCCTAAGTCATTTGAATTAGCGCACCGTATTACCCAATTAATGCCCGAGGGCTTAAACCGAGTATTTTTTACTGGCTCGGGATCTGAGTCAGTAGAAACCGCATTAAAAATTGCGCGAGGTTACTGGCGTAAAAAAGGCATGGCCAGTAAAACCCGTTTTATTGGCCGTGCCAAAGGTTATCACGGCGTTAACTTCGGCGGGATTAGTGTCGGTGGTATTAACCCTAATCGGGCAATGTATGGTCAAGGTATAGAAGCGAGTCATCTACCGCATACGATGATCAGTGAGAACAAGTATTCCAAAGGGATGCCGACACAAGGTGCAAATTTAGCCGATGAATTAGAAGAAATGGTTGCCTTATATGATGCATCAAATATTGCGGCAGTAATTGTTGAGCCGCTTGCCGGCTCAACAGGAGTTATCCCACCGCCAGTAGGTTATTTGAAACGTTTGCGTGAACTTTGCACTAAACATAATATTTTATTAATTTTTGATGAAGTTATTACTGCCTTTGGTCGTATGGGCGCAAATACAGGAGCAGAAGAGTTTGGTGTAACGCCTGATTTAATGACGGTGGCAAAACAACTCACCAATGGTGTTATTCCTATGGGTGCAGTTATAGCTAAGCAAGAGATTTACGATACGTTTATAGAAACAGGAGGGCCTGAGTACATGTTAGAGTTGCCCCATGGTTATACCTATTCAGCTCACCCTGTGGCTTGTGCCGCAGCATTGGCCTCATTAGATATTTTAGCAAATGATCGTTTACCCGAGCGTGTTAAATCAATTGCCCCCTATTTCCAAGAAGCATTACATGGTTTGAAAGGGTCAAACCATATTATCGACATTCGTAACTACGGTTTAGCCGGTGCGGTAAGTATTGCTCCCTTTGGTGCTGAACAAGGCAAAGCAGAACCAGCCAAACGTCCTTACGAGATAGGCATGAAAATGTGGCAAAAAGGTTTTTATGTTCGCTACGGCGGTGATACCGTTCAGCTAGGGCTACCTTTTACCACGGAATTATCTGAGATTGACAGTATAGTAAATGCTCTAGGTGAAACACTGAGCGAAATTAATTAACACAGAGTGGTTTTGATGAAAAATCAAAAATATTCAAAAAATTTATCAATTTAAGGAAGACAAAATGACTACTATCGGCCACCTAATTAACGGTGAAATGATCAATAACGATACGCGTACCCAAGCAGTATTTAACCCAGCAACTGGCGAAACGACTAAAAGAGTGGCACTGGCTAGCAAACAAACGGTTGAGCAAGCTATTGATGCTGCACAAGCGGCTTTTCCTCAGTGGCGCAATACCCCACCCATTAAACGCGCTCGTGTCATGTTTCGTTTTAAAGAATTACTGGAGAAAAATGCCGATAAAATTTGCCAATTAATTGGCCAAGAACACGGTAAAATTTCTCATGATGCGGCGGGTGAGTTACAACGCGGTATTGAAAACGTAGAATACGCCTGTGGCGCACCTCAGTTATTAAAAGGTGAACACAGCAAAAATGTAGGCCCAAACATTGATTCTTGGAGTGAATTTCAACCATTAGGTGTTGTCGCGGGTATCACCCCTTTTAACTTTCCTGCTATGGTGCCGATGTGGATGTTCCCACTAGCCATTGTTTGTGGTAATACCTTTATATTAAAACCGTCAGAACGCGACCCAAGCTCAACGTTACTGATTGCTCAACTGCTTAAAGAAGCGGGTTTACCCGATGGCGTAATGAACGTGGTCAATGGTGATAAAGAAGCGGTTGATACACTACTCAATGATAAACGCGTAAAAGCGGTAAGTTTTGTTGGCTCGACACCCATTGCCGAATATATTTATGCAACGGCTACTGCTAATGGTAAACGCTGCCAAGCTTTAGGTGGCGCTAAAAATCACGCGATTATCATGCCTGATGCCGATATGAACAATGCCGCCAATCAGTTACTAGGTGCCGCTTTTGGTTCTTCTGGAGAACGCTGCATGGCACTTTCTGTTGCTGTTGCCGTTGGTGATGAAGCGGCTGACGCACTTATTACTAAAATGACTGAAGGCATGAAAGGACTCAGTGTTGGTGAGTATAGCAATGCTAATAACGATTTTGGCCCAGTAATTACCGCCGCGCACCGCGATAAAGTCAATGGTTTTATTGAAAGTGCAAAAGCAGAAGGCGCGACACTTGTGGTTGATGGCCGTCATCCTAAAATTGACGGTTTTGACAATGGCTTCTTTGTTGGTGCAACGTTAATCGACAATGTCTCTCAAGAAATGCTGAGCTATCAAGCTGAAATTTTTGGCCCAGTATTGCAAGTCGTTAGGGTAAAAACGATGCAAGAAGCTATGCAATTAATTAACGATCATGAATACGGTAATGGCACCTGTATTTTTACTCGTGATGGTGAAGCCGCCCGCTATTTTTCTGATAATATTGAAGTCGGTATGGTGGGTATTAATGTCCCCTTGCCTGTACCTGTGGCGTACCACAGTTTTGGTGGTTGGAAACGTTCATTATTTGGTGATTTACATGCTTACGGTCCTGATGGCGTTCGTTTTTACACTAAACGTAAAACCATTACTCAGCGTTGGCCTTCAAGTGGTGTGCGTGAAGGGGTAAGCTTCGCTTTTCCAAGTTAGTCGTTCAGGAAAATAGTAGTTGTGAACTAATCTTATCCCCGACTATTGTGATCGGGGATTTCGACATGATATTAAATGAGTAAAACATGTCAGATAAGACAATAATTCGATTAAGCCCAACGCCTAAAAACTTTGGCAAGGTCGCTGATGACTTAACAGATGAACGGTTCGAGTCTTTACTGCCAACTCAGCATACTCATCGTTATTATGAAGATGATCAACTTGGTCTCTATATTGGTGTTTGGGATACCACTGATATGGTTGAAAATGCAGCACCTTATGGGTGTGATGCCTTTATGGTTGTGCTTGAAGGCCAAGCTGGTATTAAAAACATGAAAACCGGAGCACTTGAAAACGTGGCGGCTGGTGAAGCTTTTGTTATCCCTAAAGGCTATGATTGTCAGTGGCAGCAAAAGGGTTATTTACGTAAGTTTTATCTTATATCCAAACATCCTGATGAGATAATGCCAGTTTCCCCGACCTGTGAAGGCATTATTAATATCAGTGCGGTGCATCGTAGCGCATCTGCAAAAAATACTGATAAAAACATTGATGTAAGCATAACGGGTGATAGCTTTGTGATGAAAACGAGCAAACCTGTGAACAAAGGTCAACACCTTTACCAAGACCCTAGTGGGCGTTTTTTCTCGGGTATCTGGCAGAGTCAACAATTTGAAACCCAGCAACAAGCATTTCCGCGCAATGAGTTTATCTATATCCAATCAGGTGAACTAGTGTGTATTGACGAAAAAAATCAATCGCATAAATTTAGCCAAGGAGACACCTTATTTATTCCCCGAGGCACCATTTGTCATTGGCGTGTTGATGACAGTGTTTGTACTTTTTATGCTGTTCTGCAAGCTGCTCACTCAACTCGATTATAAACAATGCGGTCAGCATTTTTGACCAACATTGATGATCAGCGACAGGGCAGTGATGGTAATGAATCAGGCCTTCTTATCATTTATTTAACTATGACTTATTTTAACCCTCTAAATATATACGCTATATAAGAGAATAACTGCTTGTTTTAGATGGTTAGGCCACTTAATAATAAATAATCTTTTCAAAGAGCTAACTTAAAGCAGACTATTAGGTATACTTTACTCACTCATTGTTCACCTTTTGCTTAGAGCGACTCTCTTGAAATACTTTGTATCCCTATTACTTTATCGCTTATTATTACTGACACTGACACCCATCATCTTTAGCTTTTTTATAATAAAATCACGAAAAAACGCTGCGTTGCGTCATCGTTTAACTGAACGTTTAGGCCTTGTGCCCCGCTCATTAAAATCTTCGGGGATCATTGTACATGCATCGAGTATTGGGGAAGTTATTGCGCTCAAACCTTTTATTGAAAAACTACTCGTGTCCTATCCTCAACTACCCATCACGTTAACCACTTATACTCCTACGGGCTCTGAACAAGTTAAAAAGCTATTTGCTGAACGCGTTCAACATTGTTATTTGCCTGTAGATATTTTCATTTGTACTGCGCTTTTTCTTAAGAAACTAAAACCTCAAGCTATGGTCTTTATGGAAACAGAAATTTGGCCTAACTTAATTGCCCAGGCCGCTAACAAGAAAATAAAACTGATACTAGTCAACGCTAGGCTGTCCGAACCTTCCTTGAAAAATTATAAAAATTTAACTTGGTTAATCAAGCCAAGTTTAAATAACTTTGATAAAATTCTCCCGCAATCAAAAATAAATTTATCAAATTTTATTGAGTTAGGTGCTGATAATTGGCGCTGTAATGTAGTAGGTAATTTAAAATTTGATATCAGTAATAATGCAAATATTGAGGAAAAAAAAGTAGAATTAAGTGCTTTTTTACCGATAAATCGTAGTATTTGGTTAGTGGCTAGCACCCATCAAGGTGATGAAGAACTTGTGCTACGCGCCTTTAAAAAAATAATAAAAACTCAGCCAGATTTATTACTTATTCTAGTACCAAGACATCCAGAACGCTTTGAGAGTGTGGCAAAATTGTGTTTAATGCATCAATTGTCGCTTGTTAAACGCAGTGAGCAAAAACAGGTGACTGAGTCTACTCATGTTTGGTTATTAGATTCTCTAGGGGAGTTAATGGCGGCTTACGCCCTTGCCGATATAGTCACTATGGGAGGAAGTTTTAATGAAGTTAACGGTCATAACCCTCTCGAGCCGGCTTTATTTAAAAAAGCGATAATTGTCGGACCCTTTATGGCCAATTTTTTAGAAATTGAACAGCAACTCAATCATGTTAATGGGCTGATTCAATTAACTTCGGTCGATGTTGATGAACTGACTCAAGCAGTAGACTCGTTAATTGTTGATAAATTAAAACAAAAACGCTTGGGCGACAATGCCTACCAAGTTGTACAGGACAATCAAGGTGCTAGTGAGCAAAGCATGATGCACTTACAAGCCTTAATAGCAGACTCAACAATAATGACAAGCGTTCACTTTGACAACACCTTCTGCCAATATGACCCAAGGCTATTAGCTGATTTTGATCCTCAAATGTTATCAAGTCATTATTGGCAGCAAAAAAAGGCGATCGCCGGCTCCGCACAAGGTCGCGGTACAACCTGGTTTATTCATCATCAAGAACAGCATTGGGTATTACGTCATTACTATAGAGGCGGGCTCATAGGTAAATTTAACAAAGATCATTATATTTTCACCTCGCAAAAATCAACCCGAGCAGCTAAAGAGTTCCGCTTATTAAACGTGATGCAAACATGGCAATTACCGTCGCCAAAACCTATCGCTTATCGAGTGATACGCCAAGGTTTATGCTATCAAGCAGACCTCTTAAGTTCCCGCATTAACAATGCCAGAGATTTAGTGGCGATATTAGCAAAGCAACCATTAGCCGATGATGTGTGGTTTAGTATTGGACAAACGATTAAACGATTTCATGATAGAGGCATTTATCATCATGACTTAAATGCTCATAACATATTACTCGATGATAATGACAAGCCTTGGTTAATAGACTTTGATCAAGGTGAGTTAAGGCCAATAAACAAAAATTGGCAGCAGGGGAATATGCAAAGGTTATTACGCTCCTTTAGAAAAGAGCATAGCAAATTAGACAATTTTTTATGGCAGGAGGAAAATTGGCAAATACTACTAACAGGTTATGATACTTAACCTGATCTTAAACCTATAGAGTGATTGTTAGCTCGATGATCTTGTTGGCTTTGTATGAAATTGCGCCTTACCTTATGTTATGTCAGGCATTAAATTCAAGCCGCTTTTAAAGCTGTTTCACAACGCTTCAAATATATTTCACGTGCTTTCATAAATTCAGGTAAACCAACATCAGTGGTATATGGACGAATGATAACTAAAATCTTTAATACACCTTGATAAAAAACAGCATCATTGATTTCAACGTTGTTATTTTGTGTTTGATAAAAGCTTAACCAAAAAGTATTAACTAAACGTAATAAGCTGACAATATCGGCTAACTCATCACTCTCAAAGTCAATGACACCGGCATCTTTTAAAGAAACCATCATAGCGCTAACTCTGTCAGTAATAATATGTTGAACTTCTACATACTTATCATGTAACGAGGGGCTTTTAGCCAATAAAACTGGAAGATTACTATAGAAAAAGCGGAACTTCATCATCGCTTGAAAAACAGCATCCATATATAAAATAATAGCATCAAGTGGTTTTACGCTGGGTGTCACTTGCGGAAACGTATCAAGCACAATATTACGGGCATACTCTTCATAAATGGAAAGAATAATGTCTTCTTTATTGCGAAAGTGATAATACAAGTTACCTGGGCTTATACCAAGGTGAGCAGCAATATGATTAGTCGTCACATTTCGCTCCCCTTGTTCATTAAATAAGGTAATGCTCGCTTGTATGATTTTATCGCGTGTTTTCATTAAATAGGGCTATTTATGCGTAAAAGTAATGTCCTATCATACTATCAAAAAGTGTTTAACGGGAAGTTTTTCGAGTAAATGCTTTAATAAAACTTGCCTGTTAGTTGCCATTTTGGTTGCCATTTGGTAAAAATCCGCTTTACAATAGCGCTATAGGTATTCAATTTACGGCTGACTATGACTATAAAAGCAATTTATCCAGGAACTTTTGATCCCGTCACTAATGGCCACACTGATTTAATTGAACGAGCGAGTCGTTTATTTAATCAGGTAATCGTTGGTATAGCAGCAAGCCCAAGTAAGAAACCATTATTTGATTTAGCTCATCGGGTTGAAATGTTAGAAAAAGTCACTCAACATTTATCCAATGTCACCGTGATCGGCTTTAGTGGCCTATTGGTTGATTTTGCTGAAGATAATAATGCTAAAGTATTGATACGTGGTTTACGTGCGGTATCTGATTTTGAATATGAATTTCAATTAGCGAATATGAACCGTCGATTATCACCTGACTTAGAAAGTGTATTTTTAACACCAGCCGAAGAGAACTCTTTTATTTCATCAACACTGGTAAAAGAAGTTGCCTTACACCGAGGTGATGTTCATCAATTTGTTCACCCAGTGGTTGAAGCCGCTTTATTAACCGCGCTTAAAAAATAACGTTATTATGGTAACTCAATAATAACGTTCAGAAATGGTGAACTGCCGTTACTCTCTCTTGTTATCGGTGTAGTGCATACTAATCAGTTGGCCGCTTAAACAATAGACAGAGCTGCGCTCTACTTTCGCGACTGTTTACCCTTTGAGTGAATTAAATCCTGATTTAAAGGGATAAATAAACACCAATAAATAACGGGTACGATTTACAGCTACATTAGTTTCATTTAAATTTTCATAGTAACAGCGACTAATTCAGGTACGACGACTACCCCATTGATACTATCGGTTGAAGCTTTATGACACTCTGACCAAACTTAGTTTTTTTGGCATTGAGGACAAAAGACTGTTGCTCTGCCTGCTTGTTTTATTTCTTTCAATTTTTCTTTACAAATAAAACATGGCTGACCACCTCGACCATAAGCTAATAGCTCTTGTGCAAAATATCCAGGTTTACCATCTGATTGAGTAAAATCCTTTAAAGTAGTGCCTCCTTGCTCTATTGCGTGAGCTAATGTTTGTTTAATATGCCGAGTTAATTCAAGATAACGCTTCTTTAAAACTTTACCCGCCTGCTTTCTTGGATCTATCCCCGCTTTAAACAAACTTTCATTCGCATAAATATTACCTACGCCGACAAGCACATGGTTATTCATTATAAATGTCTTAATAGGTGCTGTTTTATTGCGCGACATTTGATATAAATGATCATCTGTAAAGTCAGGAGATAATGGTTCAGGACCAAGTTTTTTAATTAATGGATGCTCATTAATATCTTCGGTTACCCATAAAACAGAACCAAAACGACGAGGATCATTAAGTCTCAAGGCTAAGCCGTTTTCCAAGACTAAATCAAAATGATCGTGTTTGGTGATTGGCGTATCTTTGTCAATGACTCTAATAGTCCCTGACATGCCTAAATGTAACATCAATATGCCTTTCGAAGTTCCGAGCAAAAGATATTTAGCCCGGCGGTTAACAGAAACAACCTTTTCACCACAAATATCTGAAATGGTAGGGGTGATAGGCCAACGCATTTTTGCATTACGGACAACGACATCGCTGACGTTCTGGTTTAATACGTGAGGCTCTATTCCTCGTCGACACACTTCTACTTCTGGTAATTCAGGCATGGTTGCTATCACTATTGTTCATTTGAATAAATTTCTGAGGGTAATAATTGCCGATACAGCTGTGGTGATAAAGCAAACCATAAGTTAACTTGCTTATCGTGAATGAGTAATTGATCAACTAGAGGATATAACGTCAGCATTTTAGTTGCTGCGGTACCTGCCACGTTGATGAAAACCTCAATCCCCGTTTTCCCTGAAACCTCTAGGTTATCGGCTTGTAATAAACCTGAACTTCGTTGCCAAGCTAACATCATTTGTTCAATCACGTGTTGTTTAGCATCAACAAATTTTTGCTGACTCTCAATCCGCCACGACTGACCCGCACGCTCGATAATAAACTTATCACGCACTTCTAAGGTTAAAATGACCGCATGAGCCGATAAAATTAAATGCTCACCTTCGTCATTGCTCATCACCTGATTCTTGCTAGGAAACAACCGACCATTCATTACATTAATCAATAGAATTATTACCATAACACTAATGATAATAACGTTATTCCAAGCAGTACGAGATAATTTCATTGATAATTGAGCCTTGGATAAGTAATGACCACTATCATACTGAATTTTTGACAATAAAAAACCCGGAAAACCGGGTTTTAAAATCCTAAAGCTCAAATTATTTAATTTTAGCTTCTTTATAGATTACGTGTTTACGTATTCTTGGATCAAATTTTTTGATTTCCATTTTTTCAGGCATAGTTTTTTTATTTTTATCGGTAGTATAAAAATGACCAGTGCCTGCACTAGAAACTAAACGAATTTTATCACGCATGATGGTTCCTTAAACTTTTTCGCCACGGGCACGAAGATCAGTTAATACTGCATCTATGCCTTTTTTATCGATAATACGCATTCCTTTCGGAGTTAAACGTAATTTAACGAAACAATTTTCACTCTCAACCCAGAAACGGTGAGATTGAAGGTTAGGTAAAAAACGACGACGAGTCGCGTTTCTTGCCTTCGAACGGTTGTTTCCAACCATTGGCTTCTTGCCGGTTACTTGGCAAATTCTAGACATGTGAGTCACTCCAAAAATTAATGTCAGCTCGAGCTATTTTTCCCCTAGGCCGTCGCCTAAGGATCGTAAAATTAGGTGGCACAGTATAGAGAAAGTAAATGTTGAAAGCTAGCTTTTCTGACTTTAAACATGAATGTTTCTTTTTGCCTTTATTTTACAGGGAATTAGATCAAAAAAACATCGACATTCAATCTCAGTTCACTGTTGCTAAGCCTAAAAGCCCCTTATTAATCACTAACCACTCAAAAAACCGTATTGAAATTAATGGCTATGTAGCCTAGCACCATATTTTTATATATCACCATTTTCGGCAAATGAATAACAGCGATGTCCCGCAACGATAATATGATCTAAAACTCTAACATCAATTAATGCTAATGCTTGTTCAAGCCGAGTTGTTATCTGTTTATCTGCAATACTAGCTTCGGCAACGCCTGACGGATGATTGTGAGTTAAAATAACCGCAGCAGCTTGATGCTTTAACGCTTTTTCAACTACGATTCTTGGATAAACAGCTGCCGCGTCTATTGTGCCGAAAAACAAAGCCTCGAATTTTAAGATTTGATGTTGATTATCTAAAAAGAGAACTGCAAAAACCTCACGTGTATGATGACGCAGCTCTGTTATTAAATAATCACGTGTTGTTTGAGATGAAGTGAGTGCTTTACCTTGTTTGAGCTCTTCAAATAAATAGCGTTTAGACATTTCTATACACGCTTGTAACTGGACATATTTTGCATCACCTAAACCGTGTTGCGCACAAAATTCTTGTTGACTAGCTCGATAGATACCTGAAATACTGCCAAAGTTTGATAATAATTTTCGCGCCAATTCTACCACATGGCAACCTTTTACCCCTGTTCTTAAAAATATAGCCAAGAGTTCTGCATCGCTTAAGCTACTCGCCCCCTGATTTAACAATTTCTCACGTGGACGTTCATTTTCAGGCCAATTTTTTAGCATTTTTGCATCCTTGCATTTTCAACTATTGGTAAAAAATGCTATCTTAGCGTCAAGCATTTATAACTTTAAGATTAGCAGGTTATGCAAATACTTCAGGATAAAAATATTGTTCTTGGTATAACAGGTGGTATTGCTGCCTACAAAACACCCGAGTTAGTTCGTCGCCTAAAAGACCACGGTGCAAATATCCGCGTCGTTATGACACCAGGGGCTAAAGCATTTATCACGCCTCTGACCTTACAAGCTGTATCAGGTAATGCCGTTGCAGACAGTTTACTTGATACCCAAGCAGAACTTGCTATGGGGCATATTGAATTAGCAAAATGGGCTGACTTAATTTTAATTGCACCGGCTACCGCTGATGTTATTGCTAAAATAACTGGTGGTTTAGCGAATGACTTACTCTCAACACTTTGTTTAGCAACTGCGGCACCTATTGCCATTGCCCCAGCAATGAATCAACAAATGTGGCATGCGCCCGCAACTCAGCACAATATAAAAACCTTAGCAAACCGAGGTGTGATCATTTGGGGACCTGGTGCAGGTGAACAAGCTTGCGGCGATATTGGTTTAGGACGTATGTTAGATATTCCCGACCTCATTGAGCTAAGTTGTCATTTCTTTTTAACTAAAGTATCTTCTGCACTAAAAGGTCAACACTGGTTATTAACTGCTGGTCCGACTCGAGAAGCGATAGACCCCATTCGCTATATTTCTAATCATAGTTCAGGCAAAATGGGCTATGCCATTGCCAAAGCGGCACAAAATGCTGGCGCCACAGTCACCATAGTATCGGGTCCAGTGAGTATTGTAGCACCAGCTAATTGTAAAATAATTGCCGTTAGTAGTGCTTTAGAAATGCATCAACAAGTGTTAGCACAAGCAGTCTATGCTGATGTATTTGTGGCCTGTGCTGCTGTTGCCGATTACCGTATTAGCGAAATTAGTGAGCAAAAAATCAAAAAAGTTAACGATACCCTACAGCTCAATTTGATTAAAAATCCTGATATTGTTGCTGATGTAGCAGCAATGGCCAATAAACCTTTTACGGTAGGCTTTGCCGCTGAAACTGAAGATATTGGTCGGTATGCTTTAGGAAAATTACAAAAAAAGAAGCTTGATATGATTGCCGCTAATGATGTTTCCAAATCAGGACAAGGCTTTAACAGTGATAACAATGCGTTGACAATTTTTAGTCAACAAGATGGTCAAGTCAAGTCAATTGAAATACCATTAGCGAGTAAGGAAGTAGTGGCTCATCGGTTAGTCTCAATAATATCAAATAATCTTTAGACAAAAATAATAAAAACAACAAATAATAGCCAAGAGAAGAATAAAATATGACGGCCAATGTAAAACCTAATCGCAAGCAACAAATTTTAGAATGTTTAGCTTTAATGTTACAAACTGGTCAAGGCCAGCGCATTACCACAGCAAAATTAGCTGCCGAAGTTGGCGTTTCGGAAGCCGCCTTATATCGGCACTTTCCTTCTAAAGCGAGAATGTTTGAAGGATTAATTGAGTTTATTGAAGAGTCTATTTTTTCAAGAATTAACTTAATATTATCTGATCATAAAGAAAGTTTAGTGCGTTGCCACCATATCTTGCATGTACTCCTCATTTTTGCAGAACGAAATCCTGGTATGTGCCGAATCCTTTCTGGTGATGCACTGATGGGCGAAAATGAACGTTTACGTGCCCGTGTTCATTTGCTTTTTGAAAAACTAGAATCACAATTCAAACAAGTATTGCGAGAAAGAAAATTACGAGAAGGTAAAGGCTTTAGTATTAATGAACAAGCGTTAGCTAACTTATTAGTTGCTTATGCCGAAGGTAAAATATGTCAGTATGTCCGTTCAGATTTCACTAAAAAACCGAGTGATAACTTTAATGAACAATGGCAATTTTTTATGGCGAGTGCATAACTTTCATGTATCTACATCAGAACATCCAATGAGTACCCTTTCTCACCTTAAACCCGCGTCTTTATGGCATTTATTTGAAAAAATTTGCAGTATTCCTCATCCGTCAAAACATGAGCAAAAAATATCAATTTGGATCCAAGCGTGGGCAAAAGAGCTGGGGTTAGTGATTAAAGAGGATACTGTTGGCAACTTATTCATTAAAAAGTCAGCAACTGCTGCTATGGAAAACCATAAGGGCGTTATTTTACAAGCGTATATGGATATGGTGCCACAAACAAACAAAACAACCTTATATTGTCACGGAAAGTGACGGTGAATGGTTACCGCCCAAGGAACAACCTTAGGCGCAGATAACGGCATTGGTTTGGCCTCAGCACTTGCGGTAATTGCCAGCGATAATATTCCTCATGGCCCTCTTGAGGTGCTTGTTACCATCGACGAAGAAGCGGGCATGACCGGTACTTTTGGTTTAGCTGCGGGTTGGTTAGATGGCGACATTTTAATTAACACTGACTCTGAACAAGAAGGCGAGGTTTACATGGGTTGTGCCGGTGGTATTGACGGCTCTGCACGTTTTGATTTAGTGTTTGAAGCAGTGCCGAGTAACAACCAATCCTTTAACTTATCAACTTTAGGCCTAAAAGGTGGCCATTCTGGTGTCGATATTCATACCGGTCGTGCTAATGCCAACAAACTACTCGTTCGATTCTTATTAACCGCTAGTGAGCAACTTGAACTGCGCTTAACTAAACTTAACGGCGGTAGCTTACGTAATGCTATACCTCCTGAAGCCAACGCCAGCTTTGTCATTGCGCAAGATAAAATCCCCGAATAAAAACAAAAATTTAGCGGTTATTTAGTGACGATACGGCATAACTTAGGCGCTATTGAAACTGATATTGAAATGTTATTAATATCACCCGAAGATTTTGACCGATGCTGGACATTGAGCACACAACAACAAATTTTACGTGCTTTAAATGCTTGTCCAAATGGGGTCATTCAGATGAGTGATGACATTGAAGGTACAGTTAAAAATTCGCTAAACTTAGGAGTGATTCGTTGCAAAGGACCCAATTTTTTTGCGATGACCCTTATTCGTAGCTTACATGATGATGGTCGTTTACAAACCCAGCAAATGGTACAATCAGTGTTTGAACTTGCTGGCGCACATATTGAGTTTAGCGGTGCATATCCTGGATGGAAGCCTGATACTAGCTCAGCCATTATGAAAACGGTACGTGATACTTATCAAAGCTTATTTGGCAAAACTCCCGCGGTGATGGTTATTCATGCTGGCCTTGAATGTGGGTTATTCAAAACCGCCTACCCACACTGGGATATGGTCTCCTTCGGACCAACGATAAAATTCCCGCACTCACCGGATGAGAAAATTAACATAGCCACTGTTGAGCAATACTGGCAATTATTAGTCGCTACTTTACAAGCAATCCCTGTCAAGTAGCCAGGATAAATGTTTAAGATATTCTCAACCGCATGAATTAGAATAGTCCTGTATTAGCCCTTTATTATCCTTGTATTGGTCAAACAAAAGCAGAGATAATTATGATTCAGCCAGAAAAATAATAATCGCTGATGATCACCCGTTGTTTAGACAGACATTGTTGAATTATAGAGCACAATCAATACACGTATTGGCATAGGGCAGCGCTTTTAGCCGTTCAACCGCTATTTTTTCTGCGCAATTAATACAAACACCGTAGTCATCGTTTTGAATACGCAGTAAAGCCGCCTTGATTTGGTGTAATTCTGTTTTAGCTTCATGATGTATTTCATCGAGTACCTCATCATTTTCACATTCTGTGGTTTGTTCGGCGAAATCAGCAGAACGTCCTTTTTTAAAGTCACCTTCAATAGCCTCTATACGCTTAATTAATTGCGCTTTCTTCTCTTTTAACTTAATTAAAATTTCATTTATTGGCATTATATTCTCCTGTTCGTTGACTTATCACTGGTGTTGAGTTGTTCCATGATGAAATTTATTTATTAGCATAAAGTATAGTTTATTTCGCAACTTCAAACACAATATTTGCCCTACTAGACCAAAGTGATAGCGGCTAATTTCAGCATTCCATATCAATAAAAACACACAAGTTATCGACTTTATATTGAGGTGTACTTCCCTATAGTAATGAGTCAATATTAACGTTTATATATGTTCAAGGCGGTATCGCCTATATTGGAATGGATTTTTATGGGGGGCCTTAGTGGCGGAGGCAACCGAGTCATTTCATACTCATCTAATCTGCGTTTACGCCAAGCCTGTATCAAATATAAAAATATTTTAGTCGGTCAAGCATGGACAATTTTTCAAAATATCAGCTCTCTAGCCGAAGCCGCCAACTTTTGAGGTCCTTTAATGGCTTCAGGCTTTATTCGTCAGGGGAAGGTTCGTTATACCATGGGTGGTTTACAACTGATTATCGAGAAGCCAAAACCTAAAGTGATAACGTTGATCGTGATGTTGGCGTAAATTTGTTCAAAAACATCAAACATTTATTATGCTGTGTTGAAATAGGCCAATTTGAAATGGTCTATTAGAAATGGTCAATGCTAATGATTTAAATCGAGGTTGCGGTGCCGATTCTATCTATGACCAGTTTTCGGTGAAATACGAAATGTAATTGAAACCTGATGTTAGTGACCTCTATTGAGGCTTGTTGGGGAAGCTTATTGCTTCCCTTTATTACACTAGGATATGCTGTTTAACGTCTTAAACTCTGCGATTTTATTTTTTCAACTTAGCAAATGCATCAGCAAAAGCATTACCCATGATCGCATTTCCTGACTCTTTTGCTTTATGCACTTTTTTAGGACGCTCTTGTGATGGTTTAGGTTGAGGTGCATTAACATTTTTTGTCGACTTTTTCAGCTTGTTGTTGTCATTACCGCTACTATTGTGTTTTGTAGGGCTAGCATCGTCTAAGCGCATTGTTAAGCTAATACGTTTTCGAGCGGCGTCAACTTCAACAACTTTCACTTTAACAATATCACCCGCTTTGACAATTTCTCTTGGGTCGCTAACAAATTTATTTGTTAATGAAGAAATATGAACTAAGCCGTCTTGATGAACACCAATATCAACAAAAGCACCAAAGTTAGCCACATTAGAAATAATCCCTTCTAAAACCATACCTACCGTTAAGTCAGCAACATTATTAACGCCGTCTTTAAATACCGCGGTTTTAAATTCAGGGCGGGGATCTCGACTGGGTTTTTCTAATTCGCTGATAATATCTTTAATCGTTAATTCACCAAAACTGCTGTTGATCATTTGCTCAGCAATTTCAGCGCTATCAATTTTATTGAGCTGTTCACTATTACCAAGTACTGACTGCATATCAATATTGAGTTTGGCAATAATCGCTTCAACAACGGGGTAAGTTTCAGGGTGAACACCTGACAGATCTAAAGGATTATCACCTGCAGTTATCCGTAAAAAACCAGCTGCTTGTTCAAAGGCTTTAGGCCCTAAACGTGGAACTTTTTTCAATTCTTTGCGATCATTAAATCGGCCATGCTGATCGCGATAGTTCATTATATTTTGCGCCATGGTTTTATTTAAACCTGAAACTCGGGTAAGCAAGGCTGCCGATGCACTGTTTAAATCAACACCCACAGAATTTACACAATCTTCAATCACATTATCAAGGGATTGGCTTAATCGACTTTGGCTGACATCATGCTGATATTGACCAACACCAATAGCTTTAGGATCAATTTTTACCAATTCAGCTAACGGGTCCTGAAGACGACGAGCAATAGAGACTGCCCCCCTAATGGAAACGTCTAAATCAGGAAACTCATTCGCCGCAAATTCTGATGCTGAATAAACGGACGCGCCGGCCTCACTAACAATAATTTTAGTTAATTTAGTCGCGGCTGTATCTGGTGATTGCTCAGCCAGTTTTTCTGAAAGAGCTATTATGACATCGCCGATAAGTTTGTCACTTTCTCTTGACCCTGTACCATTACCTATCGCCACTAATTCAACTTTATGCTGCTGACACAAATTAACTAGGGTGCGTACAGATTTATCCCAATGATTTTGGGGGGCATGCGGAAAAATAGTAGCGGTTTGTATTAACTTACCCGTGCTGTCAACAATCGCAATTTTACAACCAGTACGCATGCCAGGGTCTAAACCTAAGGTCGTTTTAGCCCCTGCCGGTGAGGCCATTAGCAAGTCACTTAAATTGCTGGCAAATACTTTAATCGCTTCAACTTCCGCTTGTTCTCTCAAGTTACCCAATAAATCTGTTTCTAACATTTGAGATAATTTAGTTTTCCAAGCACTGCGAACGACTTTGGTTAAAAATGGCGCACTCGCCTGCGCATTAAAGCGTAAATGATAATGTTCACTAATGAGCTGTTCAGCACTTGAATAGCTATTAGCTTCTTGCCCTGGGTCAACAACAATATGTAACTTTAAAACACCGGCATTTCGACCTCGAAGCATGGCTAACATTCGATGAGAAGGCACAGTTCTTAATTTTTCTGAGTGAGCAAAATAGTCTTTAAACTTAGTGCCTTCTTGATTTTTTCCTTTAACCACTTTACTACTCAGGTATGCTTGTTTTAAGAGATGCTTTCGCAGTTTTTGCAATAAGTTAGCGTCTTCTGCAAAGCGTTCAATAAGAATAGCAAGTACACCGTCAAGCACCGATTTTTCATCAAGAAATCCCGCGTCTTTATTGATGAAGTTTTGGGCTTCATCTGCGGGTACTAATAACCAATGTTGATATAGCTTATTCGCTAAGGGTTCAAGGCCTGCTTCAATCGCCACTTGCCCCTTAGTTCTTCGTTTAGGACGGTAAGGCAGGTATAAATCTTCTAAACGTGTTTTGTTGTCGGCTTGTTCTATTGCTTTTTTTAACAAGGCTGACAATTTACCTTGTTGTTCAATATTTGTTAAAATTAGCTTGCGACGATCTGCTAACTCTCGCAAATAGCTCAAACGCTGGTCAAGGTGGCGTAAATGATTATCATCTAAGCCATTAGTTGCCTCTTTTCGATAACGCGCAATAAATGGCACAGTAGACCCGTCATCTAATAAAGTGATCGCTGATGTTATTTGTGATGTTTGTACATTAAGTTCTTGAGCTATTTGCTCAGCGATTGAAATCATTAAATCGAAAATCCATGGTTAGTCATCTTTAAATTAAGCATATTCTACCAGTAATTTTAATGAAATGTAGCCTTGGCTAAGCAACACTATCTAAATGATAATACCGCCACTATTAATGATGATGATATTATTAATATTATTGCTGCAATAGATGTGCGTCTCTAACCCATGCCT
Organism: Colwellia sp.; assembly: GCA_034111045.1. Taxonomy (GTDB): domain Bacteria; phylum Pseudomonadota; class Gammaproteobacteria; order Enterobacterales; family Alteromonadaceae; genus JALJPB01. The sequence continues at coordinate 56,358 of JAWUYA010000007.1, forward strand.
CTTTCATCTATAGGCAATTGCACTTACAATGCCGTCAACTGTATTTAACTATTATTACAAATGATTAATGAAAAAATCAAACTACATCACCCGAGCAGGTTGGGAGCGCCTAGATCAAGAACTCAAATTTCTCTGGAAAAATGAGCGCCCAAGAATTACCCGTTCAGTTTCCGAAGCCGCCGCCCAAGGTGACCGTAGTGAAAATGCAGAATATATCTACGGTAAAAAACGATTACGTGAAATAGACCGCAGAGTCCGCTTTTTAATGAATCGACTTGATGACCTGACTATCGTTTACCCTGAAAAGCAACAAGAAGGCAAAATCTATTTTGGCGCTTGGGTAACACTCATTAATCAAGAAGATGAAACAAAAGTTTATCGACTCGTTGGCCCGGATGAATGGGACGTTAAACAGGGCGATATCAGTATCGACTCACCTATGGCAAGAGCTTTATTAGGTAAGCAAGTAGACGATGAAATTGTGGTACTCACTCCTGATGGTGAAAAAGTCTTTGATGTGGTTGCTATTTGTTACAAGAAAAACATTTAACCGTACATTATATTTCACTGTTAAATTATCACGCTTTTAGTTTTCTGCTTTTTTATGATAAAAGAATGTTAATAAAATAGTCTGGGAGATAATACCGTTTATATCAATGTAAGTGATTACATTAGTGACCGCAGTTATTATTAATCACAATGGCTCTGTTTATATTTTTACTTAACAGTCGCCAACCAACATACACCTTAGTGTAGTTATTCGTAATAAAACCTCTTAATGGTAATTATTCTTGCTATCATGCATCACATAATAACTTCAATGAAGATGAGATCTACCGTGAATAAAAGTTTTATCACTAACATTATCGCTTTAGTTTGCACGCTAGCAGGCTACTTTTTGGATCAACACTTAGTCTTTACTATAGGTTTGTTTGCACTTTCTGGTGCCATTACTAACTGGTTGGCTGTGCATATGTTGTTTGAAAAAGTACCCGGTTTATATGGCTCTGGTGTTATTCCTGCACGCTTTGAGGACTTTAAAATAGGCATCCGTAGCTTAATGATGGAGCAATTTTTTACGAAAGAAAATATTGATCGTTTTTTATCTGACAGTTCAGGTAAGGCCCGTAATTTAGATTTATCGCCGGTTATTGCTAAAGTAGACCTTGCTCCTGCATTTGATAGCCTAGTCGAGGTTATAGAAAATTCTTCTTTTGGTGGTATGTTAGCTATGGTGGGTGGAACCGATGCCTTGATACCTTTAAAAACCCCTTTTATTGAAAAAATGAAAGTTACCGTCACCGAAATCACTCAAAGTGCTGAATTTAATGCGATGTTGCGTGATGAACTTGAACAACCTGATGTCATACATGGTATGCAAGACAAGGTCAGTAATATTATTGAAAAGCGGTTAAATGAATTAACGCCAGAGTTAGTGAAAGAAATTATTCAAACGATGATTAGAAAACATCTTGGCTGGTTAGTTGTTTGGGGCGGAGTTTTCGGCGGGGTTATTGGTTTAATTGCCGCGCTCACTACAAACTTCTAATAACTATCTATCAGTTTGGCAGCAGCTTCATTAGATCGTGAAGCTGCTTAATAAGATAGCGTTAAAAACTGACCTTTAAGCGATGATGATAATGCCAAGCCAGTGTCACCCCGCGCGCCATTAAAAATAGTGATAACGCTGCCCACAAAGCATGGTTGCCATAATCTTGTAGAATAAACCACAATGGAAAGAAACCAGCAAAGGTGGCTATAACCATACTGTTTCGCATAGCCTTAGCTTGCATTAAGCCAATATAAATACCATCAAATAAATAGCACCAGCAACCCAGTATAGGTAAAATCATAATCCAAAAAATGTATTGATTGGTAAAGGCTATTACCTCGTCAATATCCGTTATCCAGGTTACAAAAATCTTGCCTGCAAAGACAAATAACAATGAATAACTCAACGCAAATATTGCTGTCCAAAATAATGAAATTCTGACAATGGTATTTAATGCAATATAATCTCTTGCCCCTTTAGCTTTGCCAACCAAGGCTTCAACAGCATTGGCTATACCATCTAAACCAAATGAGATAAGTAAAACAAAGTTCATTAAAATTGCATTAGCCGCTACCGCATTATCTCCTAATCTAGCTCCTTGAAAAGTAATAAAAACAAAACAGAGTTCTAGACATAAGGTTCGAATGAGAATGTCTCGATTTAACTTAAAATAGGCAAATAATTCGTTTTGTTCAAACACCGCTTTAATCACTTGTTTCGGTACATTGAATGCCCTGTTGATTGCCTCGTTAAACTTAACCACTATCACAAATATACCCAGTATTACCCCTGAATACTCGGCAATTAATGTCGCTCTTGCTATACCTTTAACTTGCCAGTCTAGCACTAGCACAAAAAACAAATCTAATGCCAAGTTAACCAGGTTAGTAAATATCAATAACCACATCACTGTCTTCGCTTGATGGTTACCTAATAACCACCCTAAAATAACCAAATTAGCCAGTGCCGCTGGTAAACCCCAAATGCGAATATCACTATACTGACGGGCATAAAACTGAACTTGCTCTGAGCCGCCAGCCAGAAAAAGAGCCCCATCTAAGTAAAAAATTTGGCAAACTATTAAGGTGAAACCTACTAAAGAGGCCACCAAAATTCCACGAGCTAAAATAATAATGCCTAGTTGATTATCTTGTGCTCCAAAGGCTTGAGCTGCTAATCCTGACGTAGACATTCGCAAAAAACCACAGAGCCAAGTAATAAAGGTAATAACCATAGCACCAACCGTAGCGCCACCTAAATAATAGGCATGGTCTAGGTGACCAATAACAGCGGTATCCACTAAACCTAATAACGGCACTGTAATATTCGAAAAAATCATCGGTAGTGCCAGTAAAAATAAATTTTTGTGTTGTACCGAATTTTTGATAGTAAACAATGATTTTCCTCAAATGTGCACTAAATGCTGATCCAGGGCAAAATATACTATGTTTTGTGCTGAAAAAACGTTATTTTTAAACCAGTAGATTTGATGATATTAGCCTAAGGTTTACCCAATGCGAAACACCCTATTCATTCCGCTATTATATGCACTAAGTTTTAATAGTTTTGCCGCCGTTATTCTCCAATATCATCATGTTAGTGATACCACACCAAACAGTACCAGTATTTCACCTGCTCAATTTAACGTGCATTTACATTATCTTAAAGACAATAACTTTAACGTAGTGCCATTATCTCAATTAATGAATGCCATAAAAAAACAACACCCCTTAAAAGATAAAACCGTTGCCATAACTTTTGACGATGGCTATCAAGATAATGTTACCTTTGCTAAGCCTCTGCTTGATAAATTTGGTTATCCTTATACTATTTTTATTAATCCAAGCATTATCAATCGTGGCGACAAAAGCTATCTTTCATGGCTGCAAATAAAGGCTTTAGCCGATGCAGGCGTTATTATTGCTAACCATGGTTATAACCATGACTCTATGGCAAGAGTGCCGGTTGAAATGAGTCAAGGCCAATGGTTAGAGCATTATAGTCAACTAATAATTGAATCAGAAAAAATTATTGAACAAAAAACAGGGAAAAGTTGGGGTTATTTTGCATACCCCTATGGTGAATACTCGCCATTAGATCAGCAATGGATGAAAGACAATAACTTTATCGCTTTTACTCAACAATCAGGAGCGGTAGGCTTAGCGACTGATTTATCCATAGTTCCTAGATTCCCTGTTTCACAACCCTATGATGCCATAGTAGGTCTTCGCGATAAACTTAACTCACTACCATTAGAGCTTCGTTTAGTGGGTGAAAATGCTTTAACAATTTTTGAGCATAAGGTCATGACTTCAATCACCTTTGATGTCGTTATTGATGATTTCAATAAATCACAACTTAATTGCTATGTCTCTGGTCTAGGTCGTCAAGATCTCCACTGGCAAGAAGATGATAGCTTTACTATTAATTTTAATGCTGACATACCCAAAGGTAGAGTGAGGTGTAATTGTACTGCGCCGAGTATCAGTAAACCGGGCCGCTACTATTGGTATTCAAAACCTTGGTTTATATTAAAAGAGGGGGAGTGGTACCCGCTATAATGGCGACTGTAGACTCAACAATACTAGCTGTGTCGCAATTAACAAAGTAAACCTAGTTATGTAGTCGCACTATTTTTTCGAAATCACTGATAAGTTTCGTGCCATCTATACTGGGCACTTGCCCAATTTCTTGGTCCGGCTTAAATATAGCCGCTATTTTTCCTGTAGGATTGATCAGTACAATAGAGGCGCTATGATCAACTAAATATTCAGCATCACTGTTATCGCTTTCGTTGTCAGTTATGGCGTACATCAATCCCATGTTACGAGCAAAGGGATAAAGTGCCCCATGATCGCCCCTTAGCGCTTTAAATTCACGGTTAAAATAAGCAATATATTTCGCTAATTTTTCTTGACTATCACGTTGGGGATCAACAGAAACTAACAATACTTGGTTATCCGCTATTACTGTTAATTCATCATAAATGAAGTTAAGTTCTTGCAAGGTTATTGGGCAAACATCAGGACAAGAAGTATAACCAAAAAAAACCCAAGACCACTTACCGAGCAGCTGCTGATTCGCAAAGGTATTACCTTGGTGATCAGTCAACTGAAAAGGTGTTATTACCCTAGCTTGTTGATAATAGAGGGCATGGTCTGGTTTCGCCAAATAAAACGATTTATAAAAACCTAACAAGCCGGCAGCAAGTGCCACTAGAGCGACAATAACATAAAGTAATTTATTCATAATTAGGGCTTATCCTTAACTTAACGGCAATATGTAATGATCAAGTAACAAGACAATAAATAACACCATTAAGTGAACAATAGAGAATTTAAAGGTATCCATTGCGGTATTTTCATTGGCGTTAAATTTAAGTTTCCATGCGTACATGAAAAAGATTAGATTGAGCACTACCGCGCCAATTAAGTAAATCCAACTACTCATCCCTACCAAGTAAGGCAGCAGGCCAACAACAAACAATAATATGGTATATAACAAGATTTGAGTTTTAGTAAAATTTACTCCGTGGGTTACCGGTAACATCGGTATATTAACTTTGGCATATTCATTTTTACGATGGATAGCTAACGCCCAGAAATGTGGCGGTGTCCAAGTAAAAACCAATAAAACCAACAATAAAGCATGCGGGTGAATTTCATTGGTCATTGCTGTCCAGCCCAACAAAGGCGGTATAGCGCCAGCTAAACCACCGATAGTTATATTTTGAGGGGTAGCCCTTTTTAAGTACAAAGTATAAACAAAGCTATAGCCTACTAACCCAGAAAAAGTTAGCCATGCCGTTAACGGATTGACTAAACTATAGAGCATGACAAAACCAATAATGGCAATTGTTGCAGCAAAAACAATGGCATTGTTAGTCGTTATTTTTCCCCCAGGTAAAGGTCTATTATGGGTACGCCCCATAACCGCGTCAATTTTCTCGTCAACAATATGATTAATCGCTGCCGCTGCTGATGACAATAAACCAATGCCTAACATTGCAGGCAAAAATAGCTGCCATGGGAGTGCTCCAGGTACCGACAGGCTCATACCAACAACGGCTGTTAATACTAGTAAAGCAACTACACGCGGTTTAGTGATCTCATAATAAGCACTGCATTTACTCATCATTGTAATTTTTGTTTCATCTTTTACATTAATTGATAATGTTGAAGAGTCGCTCATATAAATTCCTTAAATCTCAAATTTTTCGACGAAGGCTGTAAGTCAGCATGATCAGTGAGAGCATCAAACAAGCCGCAACTACGTTATGACTGACGGCGATCGCAAGTGGTAATGAAAACCAAATATTACTAATGCCTAAACTTACCTGCGTTATCAACAAAACAGCTAAAATTGCTGCTGAATTTTTAAAAAAAGCTGTTTTAGATTTTACAAACACCATAAACGCTAACCAAGCTAAATATAAAAAGGTAACAATAGCGCCCAAACGATGTACCACATGAATGGTTAACCGTTCATCATGATCCAAATGGCCAAATTCATACGTCGCTTTTTCTGGGGGGATAACATCAAATGAATCCTCAAAGGTTAAGCGCTCCATCCAGCCAGATTGACAAATGGGTAATTCAGTACAGGTCAGTGCAGCATAGTTAGATGATGTCCAGCCACCTAGCGCTATTTGCGCTGTTAAAATCACTATACCAATAAAACCATAGCGACCATATTTTCTCACTGAAAAATCGCCAGTGTTCAACCGATAAGGGTTAAGCCTCAAGTACAATAAAAATAATAAACATAACGTAGTAAATCCACCTAATAAATGAGCCATAACGACTATGGGCATTAGTTTCATGGTGACTGTCCACATGCCTAGGGCTGCTTGAAAGGTCACAATAACTAAAATCAAAAGGGGCAGGCGAAGTGGCGTACCCTGACTACGATTTTTAATTGATAAAAATGCAATGGCTAAAATTAACAAACCTAAAGTACCGGCAAAATAGCGATGGATCATTTCATTCCACGCTTTTTCTGGTTCGACAATAGCATTAGGAAAATTTTGTTGTGCTTTAATTAATTGCTCACTTGTTTGAGGTACCTCTAGCATCCCGTAACAACCGGGCCAATCAGGACAACCCAAACCCGCATGTGTTAATCGTGCATAAGCACCTAAACTGACCACAACTAAAGCTAATAGGATACTGATAAAAACAAGCTTTCTAATGGTTAATTGTTTTTGATGATACATATTAACCAATCCTTGAATACTTCAATAATTTTTTCATATCCGCCAAGATTTTTTTACCAAAAGCGGATAGCTCAGCGTTATTTTCAGGAATTTGATGACTTAGCAAAACATTACCTTGGGGATCTGCCACTAATATTTGGGCTTGACCCAACATTTTTTTAGCTAAACTTGGCATGGCTATCAAATGCCATTGACTGTCTTTTATGCGTTCTTTCTGCTGAGAGGACAAACCTTGGCTCAGCGCAACGGGAGTAACTCTTGGCATTTCTGTGCCTAATGCAACATAGCTATTGTGCACGCTCTCAAGTGTTTGCTCACAATGGTTGTCACACCCTTTTGGCATTGCGAAGAGAATTAACCATTGTTGCTCAAAGTCGGTCTTATTTATGCCCAGTTTTTTCAGCGTAAGCTCACCCTCAATTAGCTTACCTTGATTAGTAACACCATAGGTTAGCCAGTTGTTCTCTAAAGCTAATTTAGCTAAAATAATAGGCAGAGCAAAAGCCAGTAGCAGCAAAATAAAGCTGCGGCGTGATTTTGCCTTATTGATAGGAGCTGATTGATTTGACTTATTAGCTTCATTATTTACTGAGGTGTCATTACTACTCATACGTCCCAACCTTTTCTATCATTTTTCTTTATTGTTAATATCGTTATCTTGACCAAAACGATAGCTTGCCCAGATCATTAAAGATAACCATGCAACAGCTAAACTATACCATTGAAACGCATACGCCCGATGTTTTTCGGGAGGCATGACAATGGGTTTCCAATTTTTTTCAAACCCTAATGGTTCATTTTCATCTAAGTAGACAACAAATGGCAATAGCTTCAGGCCAATTAATGTGGAAAACTTATCTAGCTCTATTTGCTGCACCCGCAAAGGCCACTGATTCGATTCGAACTTCTGTTCAGTCAGCATTATTCCTTGGTCGATAAAACGAATATGCCCCTCAAACTGAAACTGTCCAACTAATGCCGTCACTATTGGTATTTCTTGCCTATTAATAGACCCTTGTATCCAGCCTAAGTTGACTAAAATAGCATGTTCACCCGATTGCGCGACTTGATAAACTCGGTAACCTAATGAATTTTTATTAACTTGATTATCCAGTAAAAATACAATGTCAGGCAGAAATTTACCCTCGACTGTCACCGGAAAATCATTAATGTAGTTAATTTGAGTATTTGACTTTTTTAACGCTAACACCTTGGGTAATGAAAGTGAATTTTGTTGTTGTAAACTAACCATACGATCAAGCCTTTGCTCTTTTTCTAAGGCCCTTGAACTCTGCCATACACCTAACTTGAGCAAACCAGAAAAAATAACTAGTGTAAAGATCAACCACGGCAGGCTAATATTTGATAAGCTAAATTTAATTCGTTCTGTGGTTGAAAATTTACGGTTTTGCACTTGAATTTTACTTCCTTAATACAACAATCCTACTTAGGAAGAGTTTTTATATGGTATTTAAAATAGTTATCGTCAGCCTGCTGGCTTTTATGGTTTACAACTTATTTAAAGCGTTAATATTAATGAAAAAAAACGACTCCAATAAGCCTTCAATGACAAAATATATTGGTAGACGACTTTACCTTTCTGTCGCTATCGTTTTATTACTACTCGTTGGTTTACTAACTGGTGTTATAACGCCAAACCCCCGTCCTTATTAACTTAATGGTAAATTCATTAAGCCTTCTAACCGTTTAGTCTACGCCTTTTTATATTAGTAAAAGGTGAAAGCGCCACATTGAAAAAACATCAATGAGCACTTTCACCGTAGTAATCATACCAATTAGGCGTGATATAAAACTATATGATATAGACGAATACGAATAGCATTACCCATACCACGTCAACAAAATGCCAATACCAGCTTGTTGCTTGGAAAGCGAAATGTTTTTCAGCTGTAAAATGGCCTTTTAATATTCTAAAGAACATCACTATTAGCATTACTGTACCTAAAGTAACATGCATGCCATGGAAGCCAGTCAACAGATAGAAAGTATTGCCGTATATACCACTCGATAAATACAACTGCATCTCTTCAGAATAACCGTGAGAATATTCTAGTACTTGAAAAAACAAGAAAGCACAACCTAACAAAATGGTAATTCCTAACCATGCCTTTAGTTGTGGACGTCTATTATTCTCTAATGCAACATGGGCAAAATGAGCAGTAATAGATGATGTCACTAGTAATATAGTATTTAGTAAAGGTAACCCATACCAACCCATTGCTGTGGTTTCTGTACCGTCAGGTGTTTTTATTAACGGCCAAGTAGCCGTAAAGTCTGGCCATAATACTTCACCAGTCATAAAATTATTACCGGCACCATCTAACCATGGTACAGAAAGTGTTCTTGCATAAAGCAATGCGCCAAAAAAAGCGGCAAAAAACATCACTTCTGAAAAGATAAACCAGACCATTCCTTGTCTAAACGAACTGTCTAATTGGCGGCTATATTTTCCAGCCATCGATTCAGTGATCACATTGCTAAACCAGCCAAACATCATAAAAATAATTAAGCCAATACCAGCCAGCAAAATTAAACCGCCAAAGCCACTTTCATTGTTAGCTAAATCAGAAACATAGTTTCCTGCGCCTATAGCAATTAAAAATAGTGCAACCGCGCCAACAATAGGCCAGTGACTTTGATCGGGTACATAATAGTTTTCATATTCTTTTGTTGTCATTTCATTCCCCTTCTTGTGCTTACACTAACCCCCTTAGGAGGATGAGTCTGCGCTGCCAGTAATATCGTAAAGCGTATATGATAGTGTTAATGTGGAAACCTCTGCAGGTAAGTCTACATCAACATAGAACTGTAATCCCATTTCAACATCTTCATTAGCTTTTAATGGCTGCTGGGTAAAGCAGAAACATTCTATTTTTTGAAAATAGCCTGCGGCCATACCCGGTGAAACTGATGGAACGGCTTGTCCAACAATATCACGCATAGATTCATTTTTAGCGTAAAATTTAACAAATTTAACTTCACCTGGATGAACTTCTACCTCATTAATTACTGGCTCAAACTGCCAAGGAATTCCCTTAGCCATACGAGTAATAAATTGCACAGTAACTGTGCGAGAAGTATCAACGCCATCAGCAGAATAAGATACTGCAGTGTCATTGGTTTTTCCGTTTAATCCGGTGATATCACAAAACACGTCATATAAAGGCACCAAAGCAAATCCAAAACCAAACATACCAAAGACAATCAGTAATAGTTTTTTGACAACTTGGCCGTTAGTCGAGTTCGAAGAGCTAACAACTGCTTGCTGCTCTTCATCATTCAACTCTTGCTTTGGGCTTTTATTCATTATTAATCAATTTTTGGTGGTGTTGAGAATGTATGGTACGGCGCTGGGCTAGCCACAGTCCATTCCAATCCTTCAGCTCCATCCCAAGGTTTTGCAGGTGCTTTTTCGCCACCTTTAATACATTTAATCACCACAGCTAAGAAAATCAATTGTGATAAACCAAACGCAAAACCACCAATGCTTACCCACTTGTTAAAGTCAGCAAATTGCAACGCATAATCAGGTATACGACGAGGCATACCCGCTAATCCTAAGAAATGCATAGGGAAGAACAATAAATTCACCGAAATTAATGAACACCAGAAATGCCAGCTAGCTAACGTTTTGTTATACATATGCCCTGTCCATTTTGGCATCCAGTAATAAGCCCCTGCGTACATTGAAAATAAAGAGCCTGTTACCAACACATAATGGAAATGCGCAACAACAAAATAAGTATCATGGTATTGGAAATCAACTGGCGTTAACGCCAACATCAATCCAGAAAAGCCACCAATAGTGAATAAAATCACAAAAGCAATAGAGAACAACATAGGTGTTTCAAATGATAATGAACCGCGCCACATCGTTGCTACCCAGTTAAAGACTTTAACACCGGTAGGCACCGCAATTAACATAGTGCAATACATGAAAAACAATTCACCAAACAGCGGCATCCCTGTGGTAAACATGTGATGTGCCCAAACAATAAATGATAAGAAGGCAATTGAAGCTGTTGCATACACCATTGAACTATAGCCAAACAATTTTTTACGTGAAAATGCTGGAATAGTGGTTGAAACAATACCAAATGCTGGCAAGATCATAATGTAAACTTCAGGATGACCGAAGAACCAAAATATATGTTGGAACATTACTGGGTCGCCACCACCGGCAGCATCAAAGAAGCTTGTGCCAAAATAAGTGTCGGTCAATACCATAGTGACCACACCTGCGAGGATGGGCATCACCGCTATCAACAAGTAAGCTGTAATAAAGAAGGTCCAAACAAACAATGGCATTTTCATGTAAGTCATACCCGGAGCACGCATATTCATAATGGTAACTACGATATTAATCGCGCCCATTATTGATGAGATGCCCATAATATGCACAGCAAAAACAAAAAATGCCGTGCTGCCATTTGAATAGGTTGTTGATAGAGGTGCATAGAAGGTCCAACCGAAATTAGGCGCTCCGCTCTCCATAAAGAATGAACTGAGAAGAATACCAAAAGCGAATGGTAATATCCAAAAGCTCCAGTTATTCATTCTTGGTAATGCCATATCCGGCGCACCGATCATCATCGGTAGCATCCAGTTAGCAAAACCAACAAAACCTGGCATTATGGCACCAAACACCATAATCAACCCATGAACTGTGGTTAATTGGTTAAAAAAGTCAGGTTCAACAATTTGTAATCCGGGCTGAAATAACTCTGCACGAATTACCATGGCTAAAGCGCCGCCAATTAGTAACATGATGAAAGAGAACCATAAATATAACGTACCTATATCTTTATGATTTGTTGTATATAACCAGCGTTTAATACCAGTCATCTTGTGGTCGTCGTGATGCTCACCTTCGTGCGAGTCATGATCATTTAAAACATCTGTAGTCATTTAAATACCCCTTAATTCGCACTTGCGGCAGTGACATCTGCAGCTTGTATTAGATCGCCAGTATTATTACTCCAAGCATTACGCTCGTAAGTCACAACTGCGGCAATTTCTGTTTTAGTTAGCTGCGATGAAAACGCGCCCATTGCTGGATTTGTCGCACTACCGTTAACCACGATATCAATATGCTTAGCCACATCGCCTGTAGCAATGACACTACCATCTAATGCTGGGAAAACAGGAGGCATACCTTTACCTGTAGGTTGATGACAAGCAACACACGCTTTATTATAAACGTCTTTACCCATTACCATCATTTCTGCCATTGAATAAATTTTAACTAAGTCTTCAACAGGAACAATAATAGTTTTTTCAACTGCAGCTTTTACTTCAGGCGCAGGTGTTTTAGTTTCGCCTCCGGCAGCAGCTTTAACATCGGAAGCCTGAATTGTATCACCGGTATCATTACCCCAAGCGTTACGCTCATAAGTAACTACAGCGGCAATTTCTTTCATGCTCAGTTGTTTACTATAACTTTGCATACCCGTTCCCGCGCGGCCATTTAAAACAATTTTGATGTGATCATCGGTAGAACCTTCAGTTGTGTAAGGAGTTCCCTTAAGAGCAGGAAAAGCCGGAGGTAAACCTAAACCCGTAGGTTGATGGCAAGCGGCACAATAAGCCATATAAGTGGTTTCACCTAAAGCCATTAGTTCATCCATAGAAGCGGAAGCATTTAGCGCCTCTTTCTCTGCTTGAGCTGCTTGAGCTGCAATTTGGTATTGTTCATCTACCCATATGGCATAATCTGCCTCAGATTTGACTTCAACAACAATCGGCATAAAACCATGGTCTTTACCACAGAGCTCAGCACATTGACCGCGATAAATACCTGGTTTGTCAACATTAGTCCAAGCTTCATTAATAAAACCGGGATTTGCATCTTGTTTCACTGCGAATGCGGGTACCCACCAAGCATGAATAACATCATCGGAAGTAATTAAAAAGCGTACTTTTTTGTTCACAGGGATAACTAAGGGCTTATCAACTTCAAGTAAATAATTTTCACCTTTTATCGCTGAGGTACCATTTTGGTTTTCATATTGATCACGAGGAGTGGATAAAACTGAATAGTATTCAATATCTTCGTCGAAATACTTGTAATGCCATTTCCACTGTGAACCAGTCACCTGAATAGTAACATCAGAGTCATCATTATTTTCCATACTTATTAGCGTGCTAGTAGCAGGAACCGCCATAGCAATAAGTATAACGATAGGAATTGCTGTCCAAAGGATTTCAACAGTGGTGCTTTCATGAAAATCTGCGGCTTTATAACCTTTTGATTTGCGATGAAAAGCCATGGACCAAAACATTGCACCAAAAACCACTACACCAATTGCAGTACATATCCAAAGTGCCAACATATGTAGATCGTAAACTTCTTCACTAATTTTTGTAACACCTTGTGTTAAGTTTAGTTTCATATCGGCCCAAGCTGTACTGGAAAGTAAACTTCCCAACAGCAGCCAACCTAGGTTACCTCTTTTCACTCGACATCCCCTTTTCCTCTTTTAAATAGAAAACAAAACAAGGGTGCAGTGTAAATTGGTGCCACTGGGACAAATGTTTTGTCAATTTTATTATTATTTTTGTTAGTATTGTGAAACATAAAACGGAATATTTCACAATATTGTTATTGTTTGTGCTGATTTCTTTTGATTTCGCACACAGAATCTATTAAAACTTGATCTAGGTCAATTTAAAAATTCAGGTATACAATAAATTAATCTCTATAACTACAGTGGAGCTTTAACTCTAACCAGATGATAAAATACCAGCATACAAGGGTTTATCTACTTTATTTGACAAAGAAATGCGCTAAAACAATAAGGCGACTACTTTCAGTAAAAATTAACGATTTTAGTTAAACTTGCGTTATGAAGTTTTTAGAGGCCATTATTCAAAATATTCACTACAAAAAACACTACTTAGCATAGCCAAGGTGATTATAGTCTCATACTATTATTTTCAGCATTAATTAAGAAGATTTACATCCAGTCTGCCGCACGAATAACACCAACAGCTAAACCTTCAATAGTGAAATTCTGGCTTGCAAGATCTACTTTAATTGGCGAATAAGCTTCATTTTCAGCGTGAAGGTAAACTACATTGCCCTCACGTTTATAACGTTTAACAGTTACGTCTTCTTCAACGCGCGCCACCACCACTTGACCTTGTTGAACATCCATTGTTTGGTGTACGGCAAGTAAATCACCATCTAAAATGCCGATATCTTTCATACTATCGCCATTAACACGTAATAAATAATCAGCCGCGGGGTGGAATAAACTGCCATCTACTTTATAATGATCTTCAACATGTTCTTCAGCAAGAATAGGTTCACCTGCAGCAACTTGGCCAATTAATGGTAAGCCCTCAACTTCAATAAACTCTTCTGCCAAACGAATACCTCTAGAAGTACCCGGTAACATTTCAATATAACCTTTTTTCGCTAAAGCCTTTAAATGTTCTTCAGCAGCATTTGCTGATTTAAACCCGAAATAGCCAGCAATTTCGGCACGCGTAGGTGGCATGCCCGTATCAGAGATTTTATCTCTAATAAAATCAAATATTTGCTGTTGCCTTGACGTTAAAGGGCGCATAAAATTCCTGTATTATCTTATTTATATATACTGTAAGTATATACAGCCAGATAATAAAGACAAGTATTTTGTTTTTATTATCTGGCTGTTGCGCGTTTTAGTTCAATTATTATATCGCTGAGATACCAGCTTAATTTTCGCATCAATAATACATCTACCTTTGGTGCCATAATCACTAATCAGTCACCTTTTTATCTATTCAGTCAGCTTCTTTATCAAGTGGTAATTGAATATTGGATTAACTGGGATATAATATCACCTCAATATAATCTTAAATGTTGAGATGAAAAGTGAGAATAAAAAATGAATAAAGCTAACAGTAAATCATATGTTATTGATATTGGCAGAGGAAATATTAAAGATAATTTTTTAGCGGCATTGGTAACTTCTAAGTTGTATAAGGTGCAACGAGTAAAAGCCAAAAAGGGAAAAGGTGCTTATCAGCGTAAACCAAAATATAAAGGACTCTGTGAGAGTGTATGCTTGTGATTTATTTACATTCTAGTGATAGCCATCGGTTCCCTAAAAGTATTTTTACCCTCACAAATAAATAGAGTGTCTAGTAAAGTCAAGACCATCCATTATTCACTTCAACTATCTTACTAACTGAACAACAGCAAAGATTACTATCTTCCTCTATATTCAGCATGTAGTTCAGTATTTTTTGCATGCCTAGGATTAGAATAATCTGACTTACCCTAGCCCTGCTATTTTTAAAGTGCTATCTGTCCAAATCGATTTATTGACTCTGATTGTTGTCGCCCAGGTGTTTACCTAATGGCTCCGGTCTGAACACGTGTTTTACTCGAATAAATAGTAGATTAGCCACTGTGTTTAAACGTTATGATCGGGTTATATTTTTTAAACTACAGCCCAGATATCTCATGATAGTAAACCGGTTAGATATGAATCAAATGAACAAGCTTTTGTACTTGATAACATAGTGTTAGAGAAAGGTACCATTGAAGAAGTTATTAGATTATTTAAGGCAAATCACCAATATTATACTCAAGCCGTTGCCTTCATTATTTACCCAGAAAATATGCAAAAAAAAACCGATAGCAAGACTATCGGTGTATTAGCTATGAGGAAGCTAGAATTAAATACTACAACAAGCATTCGTTAGGAAACGAAAATATTATAGAGCATCGACTCTAACTGTGTAAAGCTAAACTTGTAATTAATTTACATTTAAGTAATTTAATTACATAAATGTGTCTTACTAGCGGCTGTTCCAGAGTAAAACCAAGAGTAAAATATTGAAAGGTCAACAAGACCAGAAGTTATATGCGCCTGAAAATGCCTATGGCTAACCGTCGAAAGAAATTGATATAGTTTTATAATATAGCGACCGAAACAAACCTACTGCCGAGCTCTAACTACTCAACACCAGCAAATAACTTGATTGCCGGTTTTAATGAGCCTGCTCCCAATTATCGCCAATACCTGCTTCAGCAACTAATGGAACACTCAACTCAACAGCATTATTCATCAATTCAACTAATTTAAGTGTTGCTGCTTCAACAATGTCTTGATGAATTTCAAAAATCAATTCATCGTGCACCTGCATAGTCATAACCACACGGGGATCATTTTTCTCTTCAATCCAATGTGCTACTGCCAACATAGCTTTTTTGATTATATCAGCAGCAGTACCTTGCATCGGCGCATTTATCGCTGCACGTTCAGCTCCTTTACGTCGCATCGCATTTTTAGCGTTAATATCGGGTAAATATAAGCGTCTACCAAACAGTGTTTCAACATAACCCTGCTCAGCCGCTTGTTGCCGAGTATCGTCCATATAGCTTGATACATTAGGGTAGCGTTCAAAATACTTATCAATGTACTCCTGTGCTTGATGACGACCAATGTTAAGCTGCTTAGCTAAACCAAAGGCCGACATACCATAGATCAAACCAAAATTTATTGCTTTAGCACTACGACGTTGATCGCTAGTGACTTCATCTAAGCTAACACCAAACACTTCAGCAGCGGTGGCTTTATGTACGTCTTTTCCTTCCGAAAATGCAGTAACTAAACCGGGGTCATTACTTAAATGCGCCATAATACGTAATTCTATTTGAGAATAATCAATAGCAACTATTTTATGATTTTTTGGTGCAATAAAAGCTAAACGAATCTTACGGCCTTCTTCTGAACGAATAGGAATATTTTGTAAGTTTGGATCGGTTGAAGATAATCGCCCTGTGGCAGTAACTGCTTGCTGATAAGAGGTATGCACACGATTGGTTTTAGGCTGAACTAACAAAGGCAACTTATCAGTATAGGTTGATTTTAATTTACTTAAACCGCGGTGTTCAAGAATAATTTTGGGTAGCGGGTAATCTAAAGCTAACTCTTGAAGCACCTCCTCTGCAGTGGATGGCGCGCCTTTAGGTGTTTTTTTAATAACAGGAATTTTCAGTTCATCAAACAAAATCTCTTGTAATTGTTTGGGTGAACTTAAATTGAAAGACTTACCAGCAAGATCATGAGCTTTGATTTCTAATTCATCTAATCGTGCACCGATTTTACTGCTTTGCTGAGCAAGCAAATCGCTGTCAATCAGTACACCATGTTGTTCCATGCCAGCAATTACTGACAGTAATGGCATTTCAATCTCATCAAAAACGGCAAGCTGGGTTTTTACTTCACTGAGTTTAGGGTAAATAGCTTGATGCAACCGTAACGTAATATCTGCATCTTCAGCGGCATAGGGACCGGCTTTTTCTAAGTCAATTTGATTAAAGGTAAGTTGCTTGACCCCCTTCCCTGCAATATCTTCAAAATGCACTGTTTTATAGGCTAGATATTTAAGCGCAAGTGCATCCATATTATGTCTCGTTGCCACGCTGTTAAGACAATAAGATTCGATCATGGTATCAAAAGCAATGTTTTGTAATTTAATTCCGTAATGTGACAACACATTGGCATCGTATTTTAAATTCTGTCCCAGCTTTTTCAGTGCAACACTCTCTAACAAGGGTTTTAATTGCGCCAAGACCCAATCACGGTCAAGTTGTTCAGGGGCACCAATATAATCATGTGCGACAGGTACATAAGCTGCTTTTCCTGCCTCTACAGAAAACGATAAACCCACTAACTCAGCCTTCATATAATCAACACTGGTAGTTTCAGTATCAAACGAAAAATAAGCTGAGTGTTTTAATTTAATTAACCATTGCTCGAAGCTTTGTTTATCTAAAACAAGGTCATATTGAGTTTCAATGTTACTTTCGTTTACTAAGGCTGAGCTAAGATCATCATCCACATTTTCAGTTTTGGTATTTTCTTTAGTGCCAGAGTGTAGATCTGCCAGTAATCGTTTCAATTCAAATTTTTGGTAGAGATCAGTTAAGGTTGAAACATCCGCTTCTTTAGGTTGTAATTGGCCCGCAGTTTGTTCAAGTTCAACATCAAGTTTAATGGTTGCTAATTTATAAGAGAGCGGTAATTGCTCTAATGCAGAACGTAAGTTCTCACCGACCTTGCCTTTAATTTTATCAGCATTGGCCATAACTTCAGTTAACGTACCATATTCTGCTAACCATTTAACCGCCGTTTTAGGGCCACATTTATCAACCCCTGGGATGTTATCAACTTTGTCGCCCATCAGCGTAAGATAATCGATTATTTGATCGGGTCTAACACCAAATTTATCTAATACGCCAGCTTCGTCTAATTCAACAGCAGTCATGGTATTAATCAAACGAACATGTTGATTAACCAACTGCGCCATATCTTTATCTCCCGTCGAAATAACGGTCTCAATACCCAGCTTTGTTGCTTGCTCTGCTAAGGTGCCTATCACATCATCAGCCTCAACTCCGGGGGTAACAATAAGCGGCAAACCCATAGCAGTAATAATTTGATGAATGGGCTCAATTTGTGAGCGTAAATCGTCAGGCATTGGCGGACGGTTGGCTTTATATTCTGGATATAAATCATTACGAAAAGTTTTACCCTTAGCATCAAAAATAGCAATGATATTACCGTTAGGGTAATCTTTTTTAAGACTACGGATCATATTTAACACACCGGTAATCGCGCCAGTAGGTTGGCCATCAGCAGTGGATAATGCTTGTAAATAAGGCACGTGGTAAGCACGAAATAAATAAGACGAACCATCGACTAATATGAGTGGAGATAATGAAGAATTTGGCATGATAAATTTATGGCTGGCAAAAAGTGTGGTAAGAATGCCACATTCGATCAAATCACTCCATAGTTGGGTGAATATAAATCAATAAATCTGTGGATAACTATGTTGACAAACAACGTAAGCATGATATCAACTTTAAAAATATGACGTGGAAATTTATTTTACGCTTTTGATTTTACTGAAAAAAATGAATAGGGGAAAATTTTTACTGGACAATGCTATTAATTTTATCTTTGTGGATAATTAAATTATTTCTGTTACTTTACTTTTGTTCAGAAAAGTAGCTAACTAAAATAACGAAGTAAGAGATTACCAGATTTACACCTTATTACCAGAAAATTATTAAACTATTTTACAAGAAATATCATGCTAGAAATAAAAAAAAATTATAAGTAGAAACCACCTGACTTAGCGAAAAATCAAGTGAAATATTTATTTTTATTTGTTTAATGATTTTTGCTAAAATTGATTGTGCTTTTATACAAGATGGAAAAATGAGGACAAAAAATGTACGGTCTAAAAGATAATCAACTGCTAAAACAATGTTCTTATATTAATGGTAGCTGGCATCCTAGTTTAACTGATGCAAATAGCGATATTGAAGTCACCAATCCGGCAACCACCAAATTAGTTGCTACCGTCAGCAATGCAGGTATTACTGAAACAGAACTAGCTGTAAAAGCAGCTAAAAATGCGTTCAGAATGTGGTCAGCCAAATCGGCTAATGAACGAGCAACATTACTACGTAATTGGTTTAACCTCATAATGGAGAACCAACAAGACTTAGCCCGTATTTTAACCTTAGAACAAGGCAAACCTCTTGCTGAAGCTGAAGGTGAAATTGTCTATGGTGCCTCTTTTATTGAATGGTTTGCCGAGGAAGGTAAACGTGTTTACGGTGATACTATTCCTGCGCCATCAGGAGATACCCGTATTGTAGTGATCAAACAACCCATTGGCGTGGTTGCGGCAATCACCCCTTGGAATTTCCCTAATGCGATGATCGCTCGTAAAGCGTCGGCGGCTTTAGCCGCAGGTTGTACTTTTGTTGTTCGTCCGGCGACCCAAACCCCTTTGTCTGCTTTAGCAATGGCTGAACTTGCTGAGCGGGCAGGTATTCCTGCAGGGGTATTTAATGTGGTGGTTGGTGATGATGCTCGCGGTATGGGTAAGGTGTTAACTGAACATAAAGATATTGCAAAATTCACCTTTACGGGTTCAACGCCTGTAGGTAAATCACTCATTAGCCAATGTGCGTCTACCGTTAAAAAAGTATCAATGGAATTAGGCGGTAATGCTCCCTTTATTGTATTTGATGATGCTGACATTGATGCAGCTATTGCTGGTGCTATGGTCTCTAAATACCGTAATGCCGGACAAACCTGCGTTTGCACCAACCGCATTTTTGTTCAAGAAAGCGTATTAGACCAATTTACTGAAAAGTTAATTACCGCAGTTAGTGCACTAAGTATTGGCAATGGCTTAACAAAAGGTGTCACCGTTGGCCCAATGATCAGCGCTAACGCTGTTAAAGAGGTGGCAAAACTGGTGACCGACTCAGTAGCCGCTGGTGCAAAAATTGTATTAGGGGGTAGGCAGGGGGAAAATGAAAACTTTTATCTTCCTACTATTTTAACTGGCGTTACTAATGACATGCCGGTGGCGAGTTATGAGATTTTTGGCCCAATATCACCCATTATTTCATTTAAAGATGAACCTCAAGTCATGGCTATGGCTAATGATACTGAATATGGCTTAGCGGCTTATTTTTATTCTCGAGACATTGGTCGTATTTGGCGAGTTGCCGAAGGTTTAGACTACGGTATGGTTGGCATTAACAAAGGGTTAATTTCAAATGCCGCCGCACCCTTTGGTGGTGTTAAACAATCAGGTAATGGAAGAGAAGGTTCTAAGTACGGCTTAGACGACTTCCTAGAAATTAAATATTTATGTATGGGCGGCTTAGATACCTAGCTTAGAAAAAGAAGTATGAAGCAGTACCCCACGGCTAGAATTTGACTCTCTCCGCTCTGTTGAACTACAGTCATTCTAGCTGGCTGAGCTTTTTATTTAACGCCTTCAATAATATATTGACCACTAAAGGTTAATTGAACGTCTATCGCTTTATCCGTTTTATTTTTCCAATACCAACCATGTGACCCTTCAAATGGCGCCGTAAAACTGCCTTTCATCGTATCAACAACCGCTATAGTATAAGATTCAAAATATCCTGACGTGTCTCCTTTTGGTTCTCCGTGAAGGTCAACATACACTTGACCTGTGTTGGTATGCCATTGATAGCTCACTTTTTCAAATTGCTTCATAGCCAGCTTATATTCAATACCTCGGCCAGCGGGTATAGTAATCAATACCGCGCCTTGATCATCCTCAGCTTTTATTACTGCAGTCGCTTTTGGCTGCTCATTAAATACGGTTAACCCTAATACGGTACCAACACCTGTGGGATCAATATTATATTCTGCAGGCAAAATAAATAATATCAACGCAAAAATGGCAATCACCACCGAAATAATTGTCGCTTTGACTAACGAACGACTTTGTAAATTTTGTTCCATTTATATGACTCGCTTGCTGTTTGAATTGAACACGTCCTAAAAGATCACTAACTAATAAAGTAGCCGGTTAACTGCATGCCGACTAACATAAACCCTGCACTCATTAATGCCGTATTAGTGGCGGTCGAAAATTGATAAAATGATTGATATCTACGCCATACATTGATCACCAGTAAGATAAACATTAAGGCAAAAAACTGCCCTAATTCAACCCCCAGATTAAACGCAATTAAATTCGACACCATCCCCTCGGAGGGAAGGTTAAATTCTTGAATTTTGGTTGCCAGCCCGAAACCATGAAATAAACCAAATATTAGCACCACAGCCCTTAGGTTAGGTTGTGTTCCTAAATAACGTTTAAAGCCGCCTAGGTTATCAAACCCTTTATAAATAACTGACAAGCCGATAATGGCATCAATCAAATAGGCATTCACTTCAATATTAGCCAGCACGCCTGTCATTAACGTTATACTGTGACCTAGAGTAAACATACTCACGTAAAGCAACACATCTTTACTGCGATGTAAAAAGAATAAAACGCCAATCAAAAATAACAAATGATCATAGCCTGTGACCATATGTTTCGCGCCAATATACATAAAGGGGATCATTTTTACGCCACTGTTGTTGACTAAAAAATGTCGCGTGGTCTCATCTACACCATGGGCAAAAGTGTCAAATGACATCCATAGTATTAATATAAATGCTCCGATCAAAAAATTTGATAGGGTTAATCTTAAAATCATCTAAGGCTGCTCCAACATTTCAGATAATGGTGTTAACAAACAGATTTTCATACTGCTTTTTCATTCGCTAGATTTCATATTATCTACTTTACTATAAAACTGATGAGCCATAGCTTTAAAATTGAAAAAAGCTATAGTTGGATCCGAATAACAAAGTCAATATAGTGAACGATAAGCACTATTTAGCAGAAATCGAAGATCACAGCTTTCAATGCTCTACATATCGTCACCTCATTGATTCACCCCATTGATATTCAAACACTCCTTTCATTAATACTGAGTCATTGGCCCGATTAAATAGTGGTAAGCCAACTGCTGTATTTATAAACGCAGCAATCCTAATCAATAATATATACGTTTAATTTAAGTACAACGCCGATTTTGTTTCATAAAAAACCGATTTTATCTTAACACTAAACAGAAAAATATCTTTATAGTAAATGAAAGCTTTTGGTCGATATAGCGATTTGAGTTTGATATAAACATATCATTTTATTGGCTTACTAGGGATATTATTAAACAAGAGTTATATACGATGCGTAAAATTAGAATGGGTATGGTTGGCGGTGGCAAAGGCGCTTTTATCGGCGCTATTCATCGTATAGCCGCACAGTTAGATAATCAAATTGAGCTAGTTTGTGGCGCTTTTAGTTCCGATGCGGATAATGCAGTGGCATCTGGTAAAGCACTTTATTTAGACGAAGAACGGTGTTATCGATCTTATCAAGACATGTTCGCTAAAGAAGCAAAACTTGGTGATGATAAGCGCATGGACATGGTCGCTATTGTTACTCCCAATCATTTACATTTTCCTGTGGCTAAAATGGCGCTTGAACATGGTTTTCATGTGATGTCGGATAAACCCGCAACCATAGACTTAGCACAAACCTTGGCGTTGCAAGGTATTATTGAACAAACAGGCTTATTGTATGGCTTAACCCATACTTATACTGGTTACCCTATGGTGAAAGAAGCGAAAGCACGTATTGAACAAGGGCAATTAGGAAAAATTAAAAAAGTGGTTGTTGAATATCCACAAGGTTGGTTAGCCAATAAAAGTGACGAAGACAATAAACAAGCCGCATGGCGTTTGGACCCCAAAAAGTCAGGTATTAGTTGCTGCATCGGCGATATCGGTATTCACGCCGCTAACCTCGCAGAGTATGTGACCGGTCTTGCTATCACAGATATTTGCGCTGATTTATCTAGCAGTGTTGCTGGGCGAGTGCTCGACGACGACAGCACAGTATTACTTCGTTTTAACTCTGGCGCACAAGGCACTTTACAGGCCAGTCAGATATCAGTGGGTGAAGAAAATTCCCTCAAGTTACGAGTGTATGGCGAAACAGCAAGTATTGAATGGTCGCAGCTTGAGCCCAACAGTCTGTGGATGAAGTATTCGAATAAACCAAGTCACCTGATCCGCGCTGGTGTTGGTAAAATGGATGCGATAACCCAAGCCAACATGAGAACACCCGCAGGACATCCCGAAGGTTACTTAGAAGCTTTTGCCAATATTTATACCCAATTTTCATATCAAATACGCAATAGATTATTTACTGACACTAGCGACATTAATGAAGCGGCAATGAAGGATGTACCCGGCATAGAGTCTGCTATTAGAGGCATGGCATTTATTGAGAATGTTGTGGCTGCAAGCCAGTCTGAATTGAAATGGCACAAATTTTCATTAGAGCCGCAAAGCATAACTATACCCTCTAGTCATACCAACATACGAAATAAGGCATAAATAAAATTTTATGAACAAGCCAATGGAAAAAATTAAAGGCCCGGCTATTTTTCTTGCTCAATTTATAGCAGAAGAAGCACCATTTAATGATCTGCCTTCATTATGTCAGTGGGCAGCTAGTTTGGGTTACAAAGGTATTCAGTTGCCAACTGACCCAAGGCTTATCGACTTAGTTAAAGCAGCACAAAGTCAAAGTTATTGTGATGAAATAACTGCCATAGTAACTGATGCCGGATTAGAAATAACCGAGCTTTCGACCCATCTTCAAGGCCAATTAGTAGCAGTACATCCCGCTTATGATCAAATGTTTGATAGTTTTGCACCAAAAGAACTCCGTAATAATCCAGCCGCGAGAACCCAATGGGCGATTGAACAATTAAAGTGTGCGGCCAAGGCTAGTGCTCGTCTGGGCTTAAAAGCCCATGCAACTTTTTCAGGGGCCTTGTTATGGCACACATTTTATCCTTGGCCACAACGACCTTTAGGTTTAGTTGAATTAGGCTTTGAAGAATTAGCTAATCGCTGGTTACCTATCCTTGATGCCTTTGATGATGTGGGGGTTGATGTTTGTTATGAGTTGCATCCTGGAGAAGATTTACACGATGGTGCAAGCTTTGAACGTTTTCTTGAAGCAGTCAATAACCATCCACGCGCTAATATTTTATATGACCCTAGCCACTTTGTGTTACAGCAACTCGACTACCTTGCCTTTATCGATTTATATCATCCACGTATTAAAGCTTTTCATGTTAAAGATGCTGAATTTAATCCTTCAGGTCGCAGTGGCGTTTATGGCGGCTATCAAGCTTGGCAAGATCGCCCAGGACGCTTTCGTTCTTTAGGTGATGGGCAAATTAATTTTAAAGCGATTTTTAGTAAACTTACTCAATATGGCTTTACTGGTTGGGCAGTGCTTGAATGGGAATGTTGTATAAAACATCCCGAAAATGGTGCTAAAGAAGGAGCTAAATTTATTGCTGAACACATCATAAACCCAACAGATAAAGCGTTTGATGATTTTGCTGCGGTAGCCACGGATAACAATCATAACAAACGCCTTTTAGGGCTAAAATAAGGGAAAAGAAGATGACAGCGATTAAATTAAGTAGCGAAAAAGCATCCTCACGAATATTTATTATTTGTTGTTTAGCTTTGCTAGTCACATCAATGACCTTCGCCATTCGTGCAGGAATTTTAAGTCAACTAGGCCAGGAATTTGCGTTGAATGATGGTCAATTGGGCTGGGTAAATGCGATGGCATTTCTTGGTTTCCCTGTTGCTATGATGATCGGCGGCGCTTTATATAATTCACTTGGCGCTAAAAAATTACTGCTAATTGCTTTTATCTTTCATTTAGCCGGACTATTGCTGACCATGTCAGCTGAAGGATTTTGGGGATTACTTATCTCAACTTTCTTTATTGGTTTTGCTAATGGTGCGGTAGAGGCTGGTTGTAATCCATTAATTGCAGAAACCTATCCAAATAATAAAACCACAATGTTAAACCGTTTTCATGTCTGGTTTCCCGGTGGCATAGTTATTGGCGCTCTTATTTCAAAAGCGATGACTGATACAGGTTTAGGTTGGCAATTACAAATTGCGATAATGTTAATTCCTGCCTTTGTATATGGGGTGATGACCTTAAAACAAGAATTTCCACAAGCCGTCGCGCTGCAAACGTCAACCCGTGATAATGTTAAAGCCTTATTTTCGCCACTGTTTATTTTTATGGCGATTTGCATGACGTTGACTACCACAGCCGAATTAGGTACACAGCAATGGATTGAGCGAATTTTAGGCGCTTCAGGAGCATCCCCCATGTTTATTATGGCATTAATCACCGGGTTAATGGCTGTGGGCCGTTACTTTGCAGGACCAGTTATTCATCGTTTAAACCCTGTTGGCGTATTGTTGTTTTCTGCTGTGGTCGCCACTATAGGTATCTATGCTATGAGCATTGCAACCGGTTCCATGGTTTATATTGCCGCCGTATTATTTGCGATAGGCGTAATGTACTTTTGGCCAACCATGGTTGGTTTTGTCGCTGAAAACATTCCAGAAAGTGGTGCCTTAGGTATGTCAATGATTGGCGGTGCAGGTATGTTTGCTTTAAGTTTATGGAACCCTGTTATTGGTAGTTGGATTGATAGCGCCCGAGAAAAAGCGACTGCTGCTGCGATTACCGGTGTTAATCCGGAATTAGTTGCCGGGCAAAGCGTACTCGCAAATCTTGCGTTATTCCCCGCAACACTGATTATTGCCTTCACACTTTTGTACATCTATATGAGTAAAAGAACGACTAGTAAAGCGAAATCATCAGCTGAAACAGTCACAGAGCTTAGTTAATATGTTATTTAGCACTGTAAATTAGATGTTAACGATAAAGAAATAGACAAAGGTAAAGGGAATTATTATGAAAAATGATCAGACTTCAGCTAATGTTCCGATTGCTGTAACGCCAAAACAAGAGCAAACAAGACGCTTATTTATAAAAGGACTTACCACCCTGCTTGGTGGTGCCGCGTTAGGCTCGCTGTTAACGGGCAATGCCATTGCTGTTGCCATGGCTTATGTACCAAGTAGTAACCGTATATTAACTGATGGTAAAATTTTTAATAAAGCTGATCTCATACTACTTAAACAAATTTGCGCCATTGTTATTCCTAACACTGACACCTTAGGTGCTGCTGAAGTTGATACCCATGGTTTTATTGACAATCAACTCTTTCATTGCCATACAAAAGGCGAACAAGAAAAAACACTGAAGTTGCTAACCTTGATTAATAATACCGCTAAAAAGTCTTTTTCTACCTTATTTGTTAAGTTAATCGATGAACAACAATTTCAATTATTAACCGAGCTTGATCTGGGTGTAAAACGTTTTAATCAAACGCAACGTAACACTTTTAAAATGTTGAAAAATCTTATTTGTATCGGTTATTACACTTCGGAAGTGGGGGCAACTCAAGAATTACGATATGACCCTTTACCAGGGGGGTTTAAAGGTTCTATTCCTTATAAAAAGTCTGATCCTTCATGGGCAACAAAAGGTTTGTTTTATTAGTAATGCCTAGTTGAGCGTTTAATGCAGTGCATGGAAATAACACCTTGGTCAGTTTATTGAAGATGAGATAATAATGAAACAACAAGTATATATAAATAAAACCACGGAAATTTATGACGCAATTGTTATAGGCTCAGGTATCTCAGGTGGCTGGGCAGCAAAAGAGTTTTGTGAGCGTGGTCATAAAACGTTAATGATAGAACGCGGCCGAGTTGTAGAACATCGCAAAGATTATTTAGGTGAAAACAGCCCAATGTGGCAACAAGAGCATAGGGGCAGAGTTGACAATATTTTAGTTGACCAACAATATAATATACAAAAGCAATGTTACGCTTTTGGTAACACCACTAAGCACTTTTTTGGTAATGATAGAGATTTACCTTACACCACTAAGAAAGGGACAGAATTTTCTTGGATCCGTGCGAATCAGTTAGGTGGAAAATCTTTGTTATGGCATCGACAAACCTATCGTTTAGGTGAATACGACTTTAATGCCAATAAACTTGATGGTCATGGTAACGATTGGCCTATTCGCAGTAAAGATATTGAAAAGTGGTATGCTCATGTTGAAATACATGCAGGTATCAGCGGTTCTAAAGAGAACCTGCCCAATTTACCCGACAGTGAATTTTTACCTCCGTTTGAAATGACCGCACCTGAAAAAGAGATACAGAAAAAATTTGCCAAATTATACCCTGAACGACCGATGATTATGGGACGTACAGCTCATTTAACTCAACCGACAGAATTACATGTTTCACAAGGTCGAGTAAAGTGTCAAGCACGAAATGAGTGTCATGCCGGTTGCTCTTTTGGTGCTTATTTTTCTACCCAAAGTTCGACTTTACCTGCTGCTGCTAACACAGGAAACCTTCATATTGCACCAAATAGCGTTGTACACAGCCTTATCTATGATGAAGTAAACAATCGAGTAAAAGGTGTACGGGTTATCGATAACGATGATTTAAGTGAACGAGAGTACTTTGCCAAAGTTGTTTTTGTTTGCGCATCAACTATTGGTTCAACACAAATATTAATGAACTCAGTCTCTAAAAAATTCCCTAATGGTATTGCCAACAGCTCAGGTGTACTTGGTCATTATTTAATGGATCACAACTACAACTCAGTCGCTTCTGGCGACGTTGAAGGTTTTGAAGATGAGTATTATTCAGGACG
>JAWUYA010000008.1:0-62606 GCA_034111045.1 Colwellia sp.
GTTAGCGTTTTTTTATCACTAACTAATACCTAGCTGAGCCAGTAATTTAGCACCTCTGTGTTAAAATAAAAAACCATCTAACACCCTACACACCTTACAAAAATTAACACCAGACTAACTAACTGATTAATATTCATAGCCTTGCTCATCCGCTTTTGCATAAATACTTTTGTCCAACCCAACTAAAGGTCAAAAGTCCAAGGCATCATTAGTCAAAATTCACTGCGATATCTAGATATATAACAAAGTGGCCCATACAGTAAACATTGAAGAATCAATCATTCATATTTACTTTATCAAGATTGAGGAAAAATAAAGAGGCCATGTGTGCCCCCTTTATACCTTAATTATTGCGAGTTTGTGGCAATATTAAGCCTAACTTAATAATAAGTTTTGTCTTGCTCAGCCATATTGATTAAAGCATCACAAGGTGTATAACGCTGACCATGCTCATTGACCCACTGTGTTAATTGGGCCACAATTTTTTTAGCACCTACCTTATCAATATATCTAAAGGGGCCACCTAGAAATGGCGGAAAGCCAATACCAAAAATAGTACCTACATCACCATCTCTTGCATTTCGCACAACTCCCTCGTCTAAACAACGAGCAGCTTCATTTAGCATCATATAAACACAGCGCTGTGCAATGGCATTATCAGAGAGTGTACTTGATGGTTTTAACGCTAATAAAGTATAAATACTTTCATCAACTTGCTTTTTACCCTGCTTGGCCTGTTGACCATAAAGATAAAAACCTTTCTTTGCTTTTTTACCCAAACGACCATCACTGAGTAATTTTTCAAAAGCTTTTGGCGTGGCAAAACGATCACCAAACTCAGCTTCTAATATCGGGCCTATTTTAGCACCTACATCAATACCAACCTCATCAATTAATTGCATTGGGCCAACAGGGAAGCCAAATTTTACTAACGCTTTATCAATGTGATTAATGGGCTCACCACTCAGTAATAACATGGCGGCTTCATTCATATAAGGGGCTAAAATACGGTTGATATAAAAACCAGCTGTGTCTTTAACAACGATAGGAGTTTTACCTTGTTTTTTTGCAAAAGCAACCGTTGTTGAAATTGTTTGGTCTGATGTTTTCTCATGAGCAATAATTTCAACCAATGGCATTTTATCTACTGGGGAGAAATAGTGCAGACCAATTATATTTTCTGGTCGCTTAGCATTTGCCGCTATTTGCCCGATAGGTAAACTAGACGTATTACTGGCAAAAATGGTTTGTTCGTTACAGTGTTCTTCAATGTCATTGACCATTTTTTGTTTGAGTGTTAAGTCTTCAAATACCGCTTCAACCACCAGATCAACATCACTAAAGCCTTGGTAATCAACGCTCCCTGTAATCATAGCAAGTTGTTGCTGCATCTTGCTATAACGCATAAAACGGCGTTTAACCTTGTTATTTAATATCTCAAAGCTATAGTTAAAGGCATGACTGAGTCCTTGTTGTGAAATATCTTTGATTCGTACAGGAATTTTAGCTTTAGTCGCTGTCACAAACGCAATCCCTCCGCCCATAAGACCACCACCTAATACCGCCGTTTTATTAACTTTAAACGGTTCAACACCATTCACACCTTGCTCTTTTTTCATTTCAGTTGTTGCGAAGAATAAGCCTCGCAATTGCTCCGACTCGGCACTCATCACCAATTGACCGAAATGGTTAGCTTCAGTTTGATAGCCTTTAGCTGATGTCTGCTCTACTCCCATTTGCACACAATCAATAATTTTTAATGGTGCCGGATAGTTACCTTTAGTTTTAGACAAAACAGACTTTCTTGCCTGTGAATAAACTAATTTACGACCAATACCATTATTGTCTAACAATTTATCAATAAAGGATTGATGACGTTTGTTTTCTTTGACCCCCCCGGAGCCAATGTTTGCAAGCGCTAATTGCTCTGCCGTGGCAACTAAAATGCTACTGGGTACCACTTCATTAACCAAACCGGCTTTAAACGCTTGTTTCGCTCTAAGTTGCTTACCGGTAAGCATCATATCTAATGCTTTTTGAACACCAATTAACTTGGGTAAACGTTGAGTTCCACCACCACCCGGTAATAACCCTAGTTGCACTTCAGGCATACCTAATGAGGTTGTTATACTGTCACTACAAACCCGACCATGACAAGCTAGAGCTAGCTCTAAGCCGCCACCTAAACAGGGACCATTTATCGCAGCAACAACTGGAATATGCATATTTTCTAGCTGGCTGAATATCATCTGTCCTTGACGAGATAAAGCCATTGCTTCTTCTGCGGTTTTACAGCCAGCGATCATGTTAATGTCGGCACCCGCAACAAATGAATTTTTTTTACCACTGATTATAACTAAACCAGTAATAGATTGGTCATCACTGATGTCTTTCAATATTTGTGATATTTGTTCACCAAATTTAGCTTTCAAGGTATTCATACTATCGCCAACGACATCCATCACTAAATGAGCAATACCATTTTCTTGACGAATTAAAGTAAAAGCATTTTTTTGTTCTTCGTCTACATTCATATCAATAATCATTAATCTGTCTCCACAATCATTGCTGCACCAAGGCCGCCAGCAGCACAAGCCGTAGTTAAACCAACACCTCCACCCCGACGATTTAGTTCATTAAGAGTTTGAATAATCAAACGAGCGCCTGTTGCTGCAAAAGGGTGACCGTAAGCTAAAGAGCCACCCATCACATTAAATTTAGTCATATCTATTTCACCAATAGCTTTATCTCGTCCTAAATGTTGTTGGGCAAATTTTTGACTACCGAACATCTGCATATTTGCAAGCGCTTGAGCAGCAAAGGCTTCATGCATTTCAATCAAGTCTACATCAGCTAATGTCATACCCGCACGTTTGAGTGCGATAGGTGTGGCATAACTGGGGCCCATTAACATATCTTGCCATACATCAATGGCTGCAAAGCCATAACTTCGAATATAACCGAGTGGTTGATACCCAAGGGCCTTGGCTTTATCTTCACGCATTAATAAAATGGCCGCACCACCATCGGTTAATGGGGTACTTGTTGCCGCGGTTACTGTGCCGTGTTTGCGATCAAATACAGGGCGAAGCTTGGCATAGCCGGCTAACACTGAATTTTCACGTATACAGTTATCTTTTTCGATAAATGATTTATATGGCTCAGGGTGGGCAGCCATAACTTCTCCGGCTAATTTACCTTCTTGCCAGCTTTTCGCAGCTAATGTATGTGAACGATGAGCAAGTGCATCTTGGTCTTGACGAGAAATATTATAGGTTTTTGCCATTTGCTCAGCCGTTTGCCCCATGGAAATACCGGTAGAATACTCAGCGACACCTGGCGCAACAGGGATTAAATCTTTCAAACCTAACTTACGAATAAGGGCAATTTTTTGTCCTAAGCTTTTCGTTTTACTGAAATCTAACAAAGTTCGGGCTAAATTTTTTGAAACCCCCACGGGAGCAACAGAAGTAGAGTCGGCGCCACCTGCAATTCCAACATCAACATAACCTGATATAATTGATTCAGCAATATTAACGGTAGATTGAAAACTAGTCGCACATGCACGAGAAACACTATAAGCATCAGTATGTACATTCATACCCGTTCCTAAAACAATTTCACGTGCAATATTAGGTGCTTCAGGCATTTGAACCACTTGACCAAAAACTAATTGATCGATGATGTCTGGATCTATATCGTATTTTTGTAGCAATTCATTGATGACCATTTTACCTAAATCTACAGCAGGTACGCCATGGAAAGCTGTCGCTTGTTTGGCAAACGGAGTTCGTAAACCTGCAACAATGGCAATGCGTTCGCCTTTGGCGGTTGTAAGAGATTGTGCTTTTGTCATTTTGTTCTCCTTTATTACCTGTTTTTGATGATTAATACCACCCCACCAAGAGGTCTGACCTCTAAAACTAATCATTGATTCTAACGATAATTAACAATATTTCAATGATTAAAATTTCAGATCAAGATATAAAGTAGTATTGTGTTGTCAAATAAAGGCTAGTCATTGAGTTTATATAACATCGATGTGATAAGATTTGTTACAATTTAAACTAAATAGAGATTTTTTATTCACTTAGGAACCTTATATAATATTTGAGGTCTCTATAAAGACTCAAATGAAAACAAACCTATAACTTCACCTTATAATAAGAATTAATAAAGACTCTATCTATGGCCATTGAACATTTTTCATCACTAAAACAGCACTTATCAACACAAATTATTGGCCAACCGGCATTTGTTGAGAATTTACTTATTGCCTTACTAGCAAACGGTCATTTGATCGTAGAAGGACCTCCAGGTTTAGCAAAAACTAGAGCTGTTAATGCGCTAGCCCAAGGTTTAGAAGCAGATTTTCATCGAGTACAATTTACCCCAGACTTACTACCCGCTGATTTAACAGGCACTGATATTTATCGCCCTGAAGATGGCAGCTTTTCTTTTCAGCCAGGCCCCTTATTTAGAAATTTAGTGTTAGCCGATGAAATTAATCGAGCACCTGCAAAAGTACAATCAGCTCTTTTAGAGGCCATGGGTGAAGGTCAAATTACCGTTGGCCGTAAAACTTACCCCTTACCTGAACTATTTTTGGTTATGGCTACTCAAAATCCCATTGAACAAGAAGGTACCTATCCATTACCTGAAGCCCAACTTGACCGTTTTTTAATGCATATTGAAATTGATTACCCAGATGCTACCAGCGAACTGGAAATATTAAAGCTTAACCGAGGTGAAGCACTAACCCATTCTAGCAATAAAGACCAGCAGCCATTAAAAAAATTATCACAAGCAGATATTTTTACCGCTCGTGACGAAATTTTAACTATTCACATGGCACCAGCCATTGAAAACTACATTATTGATTTGATCATGGCAACTCGCCAACCAGAAAAATACGATGACCAACTTAAAAAGTGGCTTGCATACGGTGCTAGTCCTCGTGCAACCATTGCCCTTGACCGATGTGCTCGTGCTCGTGCCTGGTTAAATGATCGCGACTTTGTTAGTCCAGAAGATGTACAGGCCGTTTTTCATAATGTTTTACGTCACCGTATATTACTGACCTATCAAGCCGAAGCTGAAGGTATTAGTGCAAATCAATTGCTTGATCATTTATTAAGTCTGGTGGCCGTTGCCTAATGTGGTTTAAACAAGCATTACAAGGGTTAGATCAGCAAAACGTTACTCAACTACTTATAGAATTACACAGTAATGGCATAAATTTGTCTATTGAAGAGCTGATCCCTTATCAAACGAAAACTTCATTGATTGATCTGATGGCGACCAAAAATTTACGCAATAAATTATCAGGTAATTATTTAAGCCGAATGAAAGGCCGGGGCATGGAGTTTGATGAAGTTCGCCATTATCAAACGGGCGATGATATTCGGGCGATTGATTGGCGAGTTACTGCTAGGACAGGTAAAACCCATACCAAACTTTTTCGTGAAGAAGTTGAACGCCCAGTGTTAATTACCACAGACTTAACGCAAAGTATGAAATTTGGTAGCCAATTATTATTCAAATCGGTACAAGCTGCTCATATTGCCGCCTTAGTTGCTTGGCATGTTAAGTCTCGTGGCGACCGTATTGGTGGTATTGTTTTTAACCAAAATAACCATTGTGAATTAAAACCCCGAAGCAGAAAAGAAGGCGTATTACATTATTTGCATGCTTTGTGCCAAATCCATAATGATACTTTAATTGAGCCTCAAGCAGCACAAGAACAAAACCACCTGCAAGCGCTTGAACCCGGCGGCATTCAACACAATGCTTTTGAAGACAATTGTGCTCGACTACGCCAACTTGCTCGGCCTGGCTCCTTGATTTATTTAATTACTGATGCACAACAATTATCTAAAGATTCTCTACGACATTTAAGTGAAATAAGCCGTCATTGTGAACTGGTTGTTTGTTTAGTCACCGATCCATTAGAGCATCAATTGCCACAAAGCCAAACTAAACTTAATGTTGCTCTCACTGATGGAGAGCAAAGATTACAACTTACCCTTGGTGATAAAAACACCATCAATAACTATCAACAACAAGCATTAACCTTATTTAAGCAACGCGAACAAGAGCTCAATCAAGCAGGGGCGCGTGTAGTTGAGTTTTGCGCAGGTCAATCACTGGAAAATCAGTTAAAAAATGGAGTTAATTCGTGGAGTCGTTAGCACAATCTACCTCATCGCCAATACTGCCGCAGCAGCTTCCCCCTTCGATGAATCAACCAACGTCACAACAGATAGCGCAAGATATGCCTGAACATTCTGGTATTGATCTCATAGATATACATTTACCAGAGCAAATAAATGATTTTCCTATAGCCATGGGATGGTGGATTTTAGCGGCAATGGTTATATTTACGGTCATTTATTTGGTATTTAAATACCGAGGTTATGTAAAAACAAGAGTAAATCAAAAAAATGCAATGGCTAAAATGTCGTTAAAACCTAGTATTGATGAGTCGATAAAAATATTGAAATGGGCAGCCATGCAGTACTTTCCTCGCCATAAATTAGCCAATTTGTACGGTGAAAAATTCCAACAATTTTTATTAAATAATTTAGCACTGGGTCAACAAGAGAAATTCAAATCGTTATCTTCACCTGCTTTTGCAAGTTTGTATAAAAATGATCAAATAAATAAACAAACCAATGAGCAAGATATGACCGAACAATTAAATCAAGCAAGTCTGCTATGGCTAAAGAACGCCCTGCCACCAAGAAAAATTGTAACCAATAAAAACAAGGAACAAAACAATGATTAACTTTGCTTTGCCTTGGTTACTGCTAGCTCTACCTTTGCCATTGTTGGTTTATTGGCTACCCGCTAAAAGTAACAGCTCAATAACAGCACTTAAAATACCACAGTTAATTACTGGCATTCATACCAATGAGCAAGTCACTAAAAAGAGCAAATTTCCACTGCTCGTTTTATCAGTTGTTTGGTTGTTATTAGTGACATCAGCCGCTCAACCACAATGGCTAGGTGATGCGGTTGATATCCCCACTGAAGGTCGTGAAATGATGATTGCCGTTGATTTATCTGGCAGTATGCAAATAAAAGATATGATAATCAATGGTCGCAGTGCAGATCGACTTGAAATGTTAAAAGTAGTCTTAGGTCAATTTATATCGCGCCGTGTCGGCGACCGATTGGGTTTAATACTATTCGCCGACGATGCCTACATGCAAACTCCCATGACTTACGATAGAAAAACGGTCAAACAGATGTTGGATGAGTCAGTATTAGGTTTGGTCGGGGAAAAAACCGCTATTGGCGATGCAATTGCACTTGCCGCTAAACGCTTTGATAATAAAAAAGACTCTAATCGAGTATTACTTCTGTTAACTGATGGTCAAAATACCGCAGGGAAAATAACCCCAGAAGAGGCCTTAGAATTAGCGGTAGCAAAAAATATAACTATTTACACCATAGGTATTGGTGCCGACTCAATGATTCAGAAATCGCTTTTTGGTAACAGACGAGTCAACCCTTCTAGCGAACTTGATGAATCAAGTTTACAAAAAATTGCTAATGATACTCAAGGCAAATATTTCCGTGCACGAGACAGTCAGGGCATGGAAGAAATATATCAACTGTTGGATCAGTTGGAGCCAGTTGAGCAAGACCAACAGCAAATGAGACCGTTAACCGCCCTCTTTCAATGGCCACTTGCCACAGCATTTATGCTCAGCATTATTTATCTATTGTGGTTAACCAAGCCAAGTATGCCATTACATTTAAATAAACATTTATCGAAGGCACAGATCCATGAATGATTTCCATTTTATACGCCCTCTATGGTTAATAGCGACTTTTGTCGTGTTTATCGCCCTATATTTACTTAAAAAATATCGTTGTTCACAGTCTGGCTGGCAACAGTTTTTGCCTCGTCATTTAACTGCAGCGTTACTTGAAGGGAACAGTGAAAATAACCAACAAAAAACCAACACAATACATTATTTAATGATTCCGTTACTCATTGGTTTACTTGCCATTATTGCACTTGCTGGCCCTACTTGGCAAAAGTTACCTCAGCCTGTGTATCAAATAGACCGTGGCTCTGTTTTAATAATGGACATGTCCTATTCAATGTATGCAACTGATTTAATGCCTAACCGCTTAACTCGTGCCAGATATAAAGCCAATGACCTTTTAGAGCAACTTAATGATGGTGATGTAGGCCTAATAGCTTACGCTGGTGATGCCTTTGTTATCAGTCCAATTACCGAAGATGTCAATAATATAACGTTATTATTACCCGCATTAAGTCCTGATATTATGCCAGAGCTTGGTAGTAACCCGCTATCTGCATTAATGCTTGCCGATGAGCTATTAAAAAATGCAGGACATGTTGAAGGCGACATCTATTGGTTAACCGATGGTATTGACAGTGAGGATATTCAAGATATCACTAAGTGGTCAAGAGAGGTACCTCACCGACTTAATATTTTAGGTATCGGCACAAAAAATGGTGCGCCAATCAAACTAACTAACGGAGAATTACTAAAAGACGGCTCGGGCGCCATCGTTATCCCTAAATTATCTAAAAGCTATCTTGACGGTGTTGCTTCTCGTGGGCATGGTAGTTACCGAACAATCACTAATGACTTTTCTGATATTACTGCTTTAGTTAATAACTCACCTGAAGATCATGACATAGATAATAAAAAAACAAATAGCCTAGAGCAAGGTGATCAATGGCAAGAGATGGGACCATATCTAGTATTACTTATTTTACCGCTTGTTTTGACCTATTTTCGCCGTGGTATCAGTTTAGCCATTTTACCCATCTGCTTTTTATTGACTCCGATAGATTCTGTTTATGCGTCGGTTTGGTCTAATTTATGGCAAACAAAAGATCAACAGGCCAAAGAGAAATTTAACAACAAAAAATACCTCAGTGCGGCAGAGCAATTTGAAAACAGCAACTGGCAAGCTAGTGCCTTTTACAAAGCGAAAGCGTTTGATAAAGCCCTTACCGCCTTTGAAAAAGACAAGTCAGCCAATGGACTATATAACCAAGGCAATACGTTAGCGCAATTAAATAAAGTAGATGAAGCAATTGAGGCTTACAAAAAAGCGCTAAAGATCGATCCCAATTTGTCAGACGCTAAAGATAACAAAGAAAAGCTTGAAGCACTGAAAAAGCAACAAGAACAGCAACAACAAGATGGCGATAATCAGCAAGAAAAAACGCAAGATGAAAAGGGGGAACAGCAAGAAGGTGACGCTCAAAACGATAAAAAACAAAGTCAAGATACCAAAAACAACGAGCAGAAAAATCAAGATCAACAAAGCGACAGTCAGCAGCAAGACTCAGATCAACAAAAAAAAGAGCTGTCAGAGCAAAATAAAGGTAAAGAAGAAGACAAGGATCAAGATTTAAATGAACAAAAGCAAGATCAACAAGCCCAAGATGATCAAAAAAAGCCATCTGAGCAACAAGGTCAAGCACAACAATTAACACCAGAAGAGCAACAAAAACTCGACCAAGAACTTCAAGAAAAACACCTACAATTACTAAATAAAGTCACCGATGACCCTTATCTTTTGCTGCGAAATAAAATGCAACTTGAATATAAAAAACGTCGTCAGCAAGGTTATCGTTCAGGAGTAAACAAACAGTGGTAGTCGAAAAAATTATAAAACACCTCACATTAGTTGTTATCGGTTTGACTTTATTTTTTAGTCAACAACTTGCGGCGTTAACATTAGTCAGTGCCAGTGTTGATAAAAATCCGGTAACGATAAAAGAGTCTCTAGTGCTAACCGTTATCGCTGATGATGATGTTAAGGCTAACGCCCTAGATACATCCGCTTTACTTAAAAACTTTATTGTTGGCCGTACTTCGGTAAGTACGCAAACAAGTATGATTAATTTTAAAACTTCGCGTACTACTCGCTGGAGTACTGTGCTTATTGCAAAGAAAACTGGCAAACTAACTATTCCAGCATTGACCATAGAGAATAAACTCACTCAACCTATTGAAATCAATGTGTTGGCCGCTAGTGATAAAAAGGCAATAACACAACAAGATATTTTTATCACTAATGTAATCTCTAGCAATAATATTTACGTCCAACAATTACTCACTTTATCAGTAAAATTACACTTCTCAGCAGAACTAAAACGTGGCAACTTATCTAAACCAACACTTAATGGAGCAAACATATTACAAATAGGTAAAGACCAAGAAAGTGAACAATTAATTAACGGTAAACGCTTTAGGGTAATCGAGCGTATATATGCCATTAATCCACAAGAAAGTGGCGAATTTAAAATATTATCACCGCGATTTTCTGGTGAAATTATGATGCAATCAGCTCGGCGCACAAATTTTTTGAGTTTTGCGGAAACAAAACCTGTCAGTATCGCTGGTAATGATATTGCCTTAACAGTACGCCCTATTCCTGTGACTTATCAGGGACAGTGGTTACCAAGTGAAATATTAACCCTCCATCAAGAATGGCTACCCGATGTAAGCAACTTTAAAGTAGGAGAGCCTATAACTCGAACCATCACCTTAACAGCTGCGGGCTTATCGAAAGAGCAATTACCTAAATTAACAGTTGAAGTACCTAAGGGGTTAAAAGTTTATCCTGATCAGGCTGAACTGCATTCAAGTTTAGCTAAAGACAGATTAGTCTCTCAGCAAATACAAAGTTTTGCGATTGTTGCCAGCCGAGCAGGATCCTATGACTTGCCAGTGATTAGTATCCCTTGGTTTAATATTGTGACCAATCAAATTGAATTAGCCCAACTCCCCGCACAAAAAATTATTGTACACGCTAATGCAGACTTTCCTGAAGAACCAGCAATCATCGAGAGTAACAGCACCATAAAACCTCTTTCTGTAGAAAAGGTTACTAAGCTTACAAAAATGAATCCCTCGATTGTTCAAAACTATTGGCTCCAATGGCTATTTTTATCTTTGTGGTTGTTAACCTCTTTCGCTTGGGTTATCAGTTTCTTTTTAAAAAGAAAAACTAACAATTTACCCTTGGCTACTAAGTATCAAAGGACAAGGAGTGATACTAATATCACCGATGCTTACCGCGTATTAATAAGTGCTTGTAAAAGTAATCAAGCTGAAAAAGTACTGTCTTGTATTATCCCCTGGGTGAATGGCCTGTCTGACAATAGCCAATCAGTCACTCACCTTAACGAAGCAATAAAATGCATAAATAACAAAGACTTAACGATAGAGATCAACTTATTACAGCAATCGCTTTATGGTAAAAAACCGATGATAGCACAATCAAATTGGCAAGGTGGCTCCTTACTTTTATTGATTAAAAGTATCAATAAACAAGGGCTAACAATTAATAATCAAAGTGAACTCAATATAAATCCTTAAAAATTAGTGACTTTAGATCAATATTTAGAGATTATTACGTAAGGGCTTGATATGTTAAATATTCAGCCCTTTTTTTAGCCATAGATGGCAATATTAATGCTTCAAAGATACCAACGTTAATATAAAAAATAAAACTGATATCATGATAAATAAAACACATGGAAATAAATCCAACGCCCGTCAGGTCCCTTATAACATGGTAACAAAACAAGTTAGGTATGAAGCCCTTGTTCGAGCCTTACATACTGATTTATATCGGTACGCTTATTGGTTATGTCAAGAAAAGCAAGTTGCTGAAGACTTAGTGCAGGAAACTTTTTTACGTGCGTGGCGCGCACTCGATTCATTGAAAGAGGAAAAGGCAGCTAAGTCTTGGCTCATAACGATATTAAGGCGAGAAAACGCCCGTCGTTTTGAACGTAAGCGTTTTGAGATGTCAGAGTATGAAGAAATGTCAATTGCTGATAACAGTGCTATTACCAATGAACAACAGATCGAAAACAACTGGTTAAGAGAAAAAATAGCTCTGCTACCAGTAGAATATAGAGAGCCGTTAGTATTACAAATTATTGGCGGGTTTAGCGGTGAAGAAATATCAAAGATGTTAGAACTCAATAAAAACACGGTAATGACCCGATTATTTAGAGCACGTAATCAATTAAAAGATGCTTTTGAAAAAGAACCCGTTATGCGAGGTCAATATAATGGATGATATGCAATTTAGGCGTGGTATATATGCAGACCCTCACAATAATGATGATACTTTTTCCGACGAAATATTATTGGCAATAAAGTCAGACCCTGAAAAAAAACAATTAAGTAAAGAGATAATACAGCTTGATAATAAAATATCACAAGCAATGTCTGTGGATGTACCTGATGATTTAGTAGATAAATTAATTTTTCGTCAAACACTGGCTAGTCATCAACAACAAAAAAGAAAACAACGAATTTATCTAGCAATCGCAGCATCGTTCACTTTGGCAATAGGATTAACATTAAATTTCATCCAGTTTTCTAGTGCCTATGACTCATTAGGTGATTACGCTCTGGCTCATGTTTATTACGAAGAAAATAATTATAACAATAATATGGACGCTAAGGTTTCACTTGCTTCATTAAACCAAAAAATGGCTTCATTTGATGGTGGATTTTTGTCTTCTATTGGTCAGTTAATATCAGCAGATTATTGCCGCTTTGATGGTATGAAAAGCCTCCATTTAGTTTTTCAAGGGAAAACAGACATAGTGACAATATTTGTATTACCTGCTAATCAAGCTTTATCTTTTGACGATCAATTCAAAGATAATAAATTCAAAGGTAGTAGCCATTCTTTCAAGGAAACAAATATCATTATTGTTACTGATAAAAATGAATCATTACAAAAATGGCAAAATTCAATTAATCGCAATATACAATGGAATACTTAAGTAGTTAACGTATTGGTCTCAGGCTAGACAAGTCTGAGATGAGTCTTGCATAGTTTTAGTTATAAATTAAAGATAATATCGGTGACAACTCAAACTAATCGTAGCTAGAGTCATTAAATTCTTAGTTCAAGTGTAATTAATACGACACCATGATCAGTACTTTGTCCATCACGTTCAAAAATGGGGTTGATTAGGTGACGATCATATACCTGATATGATGAAAGTCCGAAAAGACTGCCTTGATAACAGGCATCAAACTCACAAGATAATAAAATATAGTCAAGCACAGAGCCTTTTCCCCCATAATAGTGAGTTGCTACTCTCTGCTCCTTTAACTTTAGGTGAGTCAAAGGTGTTGAATTGCATTGCTGAGAATTAATATACAACTCCCAAGAATCCTTCAACCAATACTTATCAATAAAGGTGCCTTTGTTGTGGTTCTTTAACCCTGACAAATCATAAGTTAGCAAATGCCTGAGTACTCCATCAGATAAACAGTTATTAAAGTCGCCCATTAACACCATAGGAAAGCCTTTTTCTTCTCTTCTAGCAAACATATGAATCAATAACAAAGCGGCTTCACTGCCTCGTTGCATGCTTGACGCCCAGCGCCCTGAAATTTCCGACTTTAGTTTTTCTGTATACAGAGCTTCAGCTGACATTTTATTATTAATATCCGCATCTATCATCGAACGTTTAGATTTAAAGTGCACTACGTAACAATCAGTTAAACCAAGATGAGGAATATCGATAGTGGCGCGCAATACATTTCTACTATAAGAAAAATCTATACTTAGGCCCATAGATACAGCTAGTTCTGTATCGACACTAACGTTATCAACTTCGACTATCGGATACCGTGAAGCAATGGCAACGACCGGGTTGGAATAAATAAACTCGTCTGTTATTTTAGGTTGTTCAACCACTTGAAAAAAATTATAGCCTTGTTCGTAAACTAGTAGCCGTAATGATTCGCTACTAAAAACTTCCTGAAACCCAATGATATCAGGCTTAAATTCGCTCAAATACTCTTTGAGCCACAGTTGTTTTTTAACCCACTGTTGAGCACTATAAATACATTCAAAATCATAAAAAGCGTTGGGTGGTTCAAGGTAGTTAAATAGATTAAATGTCGCAATTTTTATTTGGGAGTTATCGACAAAGGAATCTGTAGGTTGGGGTGATTGAGTCGGTTTGTAAAGTAGCAATCCATCTCCTTTGATTGATGAGGTCGGTTATTGATGTAGTAATGTTTATCACTGATTAACCAATGTTTATTAACCAATGTAGCCTCTAACAATAAATTTTTAGTTTACTTACAAAACTAAGCTTATTGCGCGATACACTCGCGTCCAATAAATAATGAACGCGTGTGTATCCGTTTGTCTAAAAATACAATTTAACGATGAATATTTTCAACCTGCTCAAAAACATCTTCTATGTCGCTGTCAGCGCCGCCTGTTGCCCTACTAACAAAAACAACTGCTAAGGTACAAGCAATAAAGCCTGGAACTATTTCATACATTAAAGAACTGAGGCTTTGACCATTAATTTCAATCGGCGCATAAATCCAAATTAAAACGGTCACCGCTCCCGCTATAACACCAGCTAAAGCGCCGTTTCGATTCATGCCTTTCCAATGCAAGCTTAAAATAACAACTGGACCAAAAGCCGCACCAAATCCTGCCCATGCATTGCTGACCAAACTCAAAATAGAATTAGTACGGTCATGGGCTAAATAAATAGCAACCAATGCTACCATGAAGACAGAGAGACGCCCTACTTGTACTAATCTTTTTTCACTCGCTTCTTTATTTAAAAATGCTTGATAAAAATCCCCTGTTAGCGAACTAGAGGTCACTAATAATTGTGAAGATATCGTACTCATAATGGCTGCTAGAATTGCCGCTAACAAAAAACCTGCGATTAATGGACTAAATAATACTTGTGACAATAAGATAAAGATGGTTTCAGGGTCATTTAACTCAACACCGGTTTTAGCAACATAAGCAATACCTGAGAATCCAGTAGCCATAGCACCAATGATAGCAACTATCATCCATGTCATTCCTATTCTCCGGGCCTTAGGTAAATCAGCTACGCTGCGAATAGCCATAAATCTCACAATAATATGAGGTTGTCCGAAGTAACCTAAGCCCCATGCCATTGCTGACATAATACCTAAGGCACTCACACCACTGAATAGGTTTAATAAGTTAGGATTAATACTCTCAACACTATTATTAATTTGTTCAATACCACCAACATCATTTATTGCCACAATAGGCACTAACACCAAAGCAATAAACATAATACAGCCTTGAACAAAGTCAGTTAAGCTTACCGCTAAAAACCCACCAAATAGCGTATACATAACGACAACACTTGCAGTGATATATAAACCCATTTCATAATTCAAGCCAAAAGAGCTTTCAAAGAGTTTGCCACCAGCGGCAATACCTGATGATGTATAAAGAGTAAAAAATATAATGATAACCAAAGAGGACACTAACCTAAGAATACGTGTTTGATCGTTAAAGCGATTCTCAAAAAAATCAGGCAAGGTAATCGAATCATTAGCAAGTTCGGTATAAGTTCGGAGCCTAGGTGCAACAATGAGGTAATTCAAAAAAGCCCCTATAACTAGGCCTAGAGCAATCCAAAGGCTACTGATCCCTGTAATATACATTGCTCCAGGAAGACCCATTAACATCCAACCACTCATATCAGAAGCGCCCGCTGATAATGCAGTTACCGAAGGACTTAAATTACGTCCACCCAACATGTAGCCAGAAATATCACTGGTTGACTTCTTGTAGGCATAAAAACCTATCCCTAACATGACGATAAAATATACCGTCAATGAAATAATTGTACCTGTTTCCAAAGTTGACTCCAAAATTAATTATTGTTTTTATAAGTGACCATACATATTATTTAACATATCTAATAACCTTGTTATCAATAAGATAGCTAAGATAAATAAACCAAGTTAAAAGTTTTATAATAAATGCATCCCTACATAGGTTTGTATCATGTTTGATGTAAACTAACTAGTAAAAATAACAGTCGTCGATAATCATCAAGCAGTCAAGATCAACCTAAATTATGTAAATTATTCATATTTCACATATTTCACATAATTTACATAATTTACATAATTTATGATAAAAAAGGATGATAAAAAGGCAGAATCACATTGCACATACAGTATGTACCCAATACAAAAACACCGCTATACGAAAAATAATGACAGTACATTTTAGTAGTTAATCTGTACTCGGGATGATTTAGGTTTATACGGCTAGACCTCCTTTACCAATTAACCTGTTTAGACCCTGCAATGAAATATCTTTAATCAAGCAAGCTTTGATTATATTAGACTCAGGTAAGCTAACACGTTTTATTAGCTTAATATTAGCTACCAACATCCATCCTGATAAATCAACAGAGTTAATTAAAGCCAGCATGGTGTGAGCTAAACTTAGTGACCTTGTTGCCAGAGAAATCAAATTTCCTATTGATACTTAACTTGC
Source organism: Colwellia sp. (assembly GCA_034111045.1). Classification (GTDB taxonomy): domain Bacteria; phylum Pseudomonadota; class Gammaproteobacteria; order Enterobacterales; family Alteromonadaceae; genus JALJPB01. The sequence continues at coordinate 16,351 of JAWUYA010000008.1, forward strand.
CCTCTTAACTGATTTACTAACTATAATAGATGCTCTTTTAGATGAAGACATTGAATCTGTTTTAGCTCAACGTCCTTTGACCCAAGAGATAAAAGATACCTTGAACACTAAAAGAGGGGGGACAGCCGCTAGAATTCAACGGTAATAGTTAATAGAAAATGTAAATTGGGATAAAATATCGGTTATTATCGGTAAATTAGCACCTAATAAAGACAATACGTTAAAGTATTATAATGGAACTTTAGCCTAGCCTGATGAACAAGAAAGCTAATATAAAAGCCAATATAAAAGCCAATATAACAGCTAATATTTATCTACTTAGCAAGATGTAAAAAAACAGGGCAATAAGCGCTTTTTTTTATTAGGTATAAGTCAGTTTAAACGATTATTCAAAACCATTAGGGTTTTGAGACTGCCAACGCCACGTATCTTCAATCATTATTTGTAAATCACGCGTTGCTCGCCATTGTAATAGCTCGTTAGCAATGGTTGCGTCAGCAAAAACTGTTGCGATATCACCATCACGCCTAGGGACAATTTTGTAAGGAATATCATTACCGCTAACCGCTTTGAAAGTATTAACAATTTCTAAAACTGAGGTGCCATTTCCTGTGCCTAAATTAATAGGCTTACAACCGCTAATTTTAGAAAGTTTGTCAAGCGCTTGAACATGGCCCAAAGCTAAATCGACCACATGGATATAATCTCTCACCCCAGTGCCATCAGCCGTATTATAGTCATCGCCAAACACTTGTAGTTGAGCTAAACGCCCTACGGCGACTTGAGCAACATACGGCAGTAAGTTGTTAGGCACGCCATTGGGGTTTTCACCGATTTCCCCTGACTCATGCGCACCAATAGGATTAAAATAGCGTAAACAGGCAATAGACCAGTCTTTATCACTTTTAGCCATATCAAACAAAATATGTTCAATCATTAATTTAGTTTGGCCATAAGGGTTAGTCGCAGAAGTCGGCATGCTTTCATCTAAAGGCGAAGGGTTATTTTCACCATAAACAGTGGCTGAAGAACTAAAAACTAAGTTTTTAACTCTATGCTTCTTCATAACCTTCAACAAGGCTATCGTACCGGTGACATTGTTATGATAATAGGTTAATGGTATTTGGCTAGACTCACCAACAGCTTTTAAGCCGGCAAAATGTATTACCGCTTCAATATTGTGCTGAGCAAATATTTTATCTATTGCTTCTTCATTACAAATATCTGCCTCAAAAAAAGTAACCGATTTACCGGTAATGGTTTTAATTCGATCGAGGACTTTAATTGATGAATTAGCTAAATTATCAACAACAATAATATCTTTATTTAATTTTAGTAATTCAACTACAGTATGGCTACCAATATAACCCGTACCACCGGTGATCAATAAACTCATGTTATTCCTTTTAACTGATAGTCAGAGACTATCTATAAGCTCATTATAAGCTGATTTGGTAGTATTGTGTCATTATTTGAATAAAAGTCTCAAGCATTTCTTTAGGTAAATTATTTATCCCCGCAGCTCCTGCTCTACCACCCCCAGTAGGAAATTGACTACAGATTTCATCTGCCCCTTGCTTATTATGCAGTGGGGCTCTGATACTAACAGTATAAGTATCATCGGTATTTAAACTTAATACCGCATGCGCTTTATTTGGCGAGTGATTAGCAAGCTCATTACCAAAAACACCACTTACCCTCCTTGCCCATGGTGCATCATCAAGCAACACCACTTTGCACACGTCATTATCTGTTAAGACACTAGCTGACTGTGCTTTTGCCATATCCAGGTGGTAGGCCGAAGCTAAGGTTGCAAAGATACCTTCCTTTTCATTGACTAATGTTAAAGGGTCAGGGAAACCTAATAATAATTGAAATAATTGAGCAGGTTTAAAGTGCAAGTCATCAACGCTGCGGCCATAGCCGTTATAATTGATGTAGACACCAAGCTCTGCCAGTTTACGTTGTTGAGATAAACTCAGGCCTTGTGTTTTACAAAGTTTTGTAGCCGCTTGTTGCATATTATCACCAAAAGCAGCTGTGATAGCCCAATGAACAAACTGCCCTTTTAGAAAATCATTCACTAATAAACTGGTACAAGTATTGGCATCGGTATTGATCAGCGTTGTTAAATGTTGTGACTGAGGTATATCGCCACTGCGGTGGTGGTCCACATAAAAAACATCCACATCATTAGCTAATAAAGCCTTTAATGCGTCAATATTTTTTTCAAGGGATATATCAAGTACCGTTACTGAACTCACATCTTTGTCAGGGACTTGCTTGAGTAAGCTAATGTCTCGTTTAACACCGGTAATTAATATCGATTCTTTGGGCTCAGCTAAACGTAATTGTAACAGGGCGATAATGCCATCAGCATCACCGTTAAACACATCATAATGCATCAACAATAACCTCTATAACTTATTTGGTATAAAACCTTTGGCAATTAAAAATTCGATAATTTGTGCTACGCATTGCTCAATTGATTGTTCATTGGTTTTAACATGAATAGCAGGAGATACTGGCACATCATAAGTAGAGTCGATACCAGTAAAATTTTTAATTTCACCCGCTCGCGCCTTTTTATATAAGCCTTTGGGATCTCTTTGTTCACAAACATCAATAGGTGTGTCGATATAAACTTCAATAAACTCACCTTGTTCGAGTAGTTTTTCGGCCATAGCACGGTCTGCCGTAAAGGGAGAAATAAAAGCCGTTGATACAATTAAACCCGAATCAATAAAAAGCTTGGCCACTTCACCAATACGTCTAATGTTTTCAATTCTTTCCTCATCACTAAAACCTAAATCACCATTTAAACCATGCCGTACGTTATCGCCATCGAGTAAATAGCTATGGCAACCTCGCTCGAATAACATCGCATCAACGGCGTTGGCGACAGTCGATTTACCTGAGCCACTTAATCCGGTATACCACAATAAACAAGGTCGTTGCTTTTTTAAACTTGCACGCTCAGCCTTACTAATATTTTGCTCATGCCACACGGTATTTTCTGTTTTCATTTTTTTACTCAGAATAATGTCTAAATTAATGTCTAAAATTAGTGTCTAAAATTAATCCCTAAAATTAATCCCTAAAATTAATCCCTAAAATTAGTGTCTACAATTACTTCCTAACAACGGCCTTAAATAACGATGACTAACGCAATTAAAAAGGAAAAACCACGGGGATCATCAGCAACACCACGATAGAATAAGTGAGTGACACCGGCCAACCAAACTTTATAAAGTCTGACAATTTATAATTGCCCGCATTAAAAACCATCACATTGGTTTGATATCCATAAGGACTAATAAAGCTACCACTTGCGGCAAACGCTACGGCCATCACAAAAGGTAAAGGGTTAATGCCCAAACCTAGAGCTAAATTATAAGCGATGGGGAAAATTAGTGCAGCGGCAGCACTATTGGTCACAAGTTCGGTGATCACTAAAGTCACTAAAAACACACCAATTAACGCAATATAAGCACTTTGCCCATCTAACATTGATTCTAAAAAGTGAGCAAAAAAACCAGCAACGCCACTTGTTTCTAGTGCTTTAGCTAAAGTAAGGGCACCAAGGACTATCATCCAAATTTCTAATGGAAACCGCCTTTTAATCTCATTGACCGTTAAACAACCAGTGAATAATAAAAGTGCCATATAAAAAATCAAACATTTAAGTAATGATATATCGCTAACTACCGAGATAGCGATTACGCCAATAAAACCAAACACAGTCAACTTGTCACGCCAACCAACGAGCATGTTGTCAGGCTGGTGACCGGAAAGGATAAAGAAGTTTTTTGATAGGTTCGTTCGAGAGGTGAAATCCTGCCCTACAGCCAGTACGAGAAAATCTCCAGATTGAATAACAATTTCACCTAGCTTACCTGACAAAGCACCACCATCACGACGGATGGCTACCACAGCGGCGTCAAATCTGGCTCTAAACCCTGCGGTTTTTAGGTTTTTGCCAATAACTGCAGAATCTGGCTTAATCAATACTTCGGTTAGGTTATCTCTTAATAAACCATCTTGTTCAGCAAAAAGTGTTAAACCATCAAATTGCTGTAAGGTTAATACCTTCGAAATATCACCATTGAATATGAGCTTATCACACGGCTGAATACCTTCATCGGGAGCAACAGGAGAAATTAATCGTCCAGCTCTTATAATTTCTATTAGAAACAAAGAGTCAAGATTACGTAAGCCATTTTCTTCAACGGTTAAACCCACTAACTTAGAAGATAAATCCACTTCAGCCTCAACAAAATAATCGGTGTTATTTATATCTGTTAATGTCATATCGGGTAATGAGTTTATACGAATAAACACCACCAACAAGCACGTCACTAAGGCAACAAGGCCGACCAAAGTAAAATCAAAAAAAGCTAACGATTGTTGGCCTTGATCCAACCACATACTATTTACTATTAAATTGGTTGAAGTACCCACCAGGGTTAAGGTTCCGCCAAGAATGCCGGCAAAAGAAAGAGGAATGAGGAGTTTACCGGGATTGATTAATGTGTTTTTTTTAATCGAACCAATTAAAGTCGCCACCACAGCAGTATTGCTCATTAAAGCAGAGGCAAACGCCGTATAAGATAAAGCTTTTATCGTTGATTTAGTTTTTGCAGTATTAATCATCCTCCCTGATATTCTTCTTAGTACGCTGGTCCTTTCTAAAGAAAAAGAACACAGCACAAGCAATATTAGTGTCACTAATCCGGGGTTAACCGCATTAACAAGAATATCTTCAGAGTTGACCAAGGTGCCCGCTAAACAAGCTAATGTTGCGCCAGCAAATACGCGTTCAGGCACTTGTTGGTATTTTAATAAACCGACAAAAGTTAACAGAAAAATAACCAGCATCAAACACTGTATAACTGTCATCGAGATAAATCCTTAATAAAAAACTATCAGTAAGTTATGACAAAGTGACTGATAGCTAACAGCTAAAAAATGATAATATGATTGAAGTCTATGGAGCTTTTGACCTCAATACTCACTACACTTTGCCCTTAACCTCTGTCCTTAAACTTTGAGTAAGTCTCTAGCACCCCAATGTGGATAGTGTTTACGAACAAGTGCATTAAATTCAAGTTCAAAAGGTGAAAACTCATCTTTAGTTATTTCTTCAATCGCTTGATTGATCATGCCCGCACCGACGGTAATATTGCTTAAACGGTCAATAATAATAAAGGCACCTGTTGACTTATTCACGTTGTAACTATCAAAGTGTAAAGTTTCAGCCACTTCAAAGTCAACTAAACCAATTTCATTTAATGTTAATTGTGAAGCATCAATATTTTCCATGGTATTGACATCAATACGATGGTTGATTTTTATGGCATGGCCAGTAGTCAGCTTAGAGCCATGTTTGATGTAGTAGTCACGACCGGCTTCAAGCTCACTTTCGTGCATCCACACCACAGTTGCATTAAATTCTTTTGATGAGGTCGGTAAATTATCTTTTTTTACGATAGTTTCGCCACGACTAATATCAATTTCATCGGCTAATGTCAGGGTTACTGACATGCCTTTATCAGCACGTTCTATATCACCGTCAAAGGTGAAAATAGATTTCACCTTACTTTCTTTACCTGAAGGTAAAGCGACAATACTGTCTCCAACACGCACATGACCGGAAGCAACAGTACCTGCAAAACCTCTAAAGTCAAGGTTGGGTCGATTAACATATTGCACTTGATATCTAAAATCAGTAAAGCTGTCATCGTCATCTACTTTAATGGTATTGAGCAGTTTCATTAACGTTGCACCAGGATACCAAGGCATATTTTGGCTCTCTTCGACAACATTATCGCCCTTTAAAGCGGATAGCGGAATAAACCTAACATCATTAAAGTTGAGCTCATCAGCAAATTCACGGTATTCTTTTTTAATTTCTTGATAGCGCTCTTGACTAAAATCCACTAAATCCATTTTATTTACCGCTACCAAGACATGCTTAATACCCAGTAGTGAACAAATAAATGAGTGACGACGCGTTTGTACTTGTACGCCATAACGAGCATCAATCAAAATAATGGCTAAATCACAAGTTGAAGCACCTGTTGCCATATTACGGGTATATTGCTCGTGGCCTGGCGTGTCAGCAATAATAAATTTACGAGTATCTGTAGCAAAATAACGATAAGCGACATCAATGGTAATGCCTTGTTCACGTTCAGACTGCAGACCATCAACCAAAAGCGCTAAATCAACTTCTTCTCCTGTGGTGCCTGACTTTTTACTGTCTTGGGTAATGGCAGCAAGTTGATCTTCAAAAATCATTTTTGAATCATGAAGTAATCGGCCAATTAAGGTACTTTTACCATCATCAACACTCCCGCACGTAAAAAAACGGATCATTTCTTTGTTTTCGTGTTGCTTTAAATAAGCTTGAATATCATCTTCAATTAAGTCGTTTTGTTGACTCATTTTCTTTCCTTTTATAAAGCGTTATTGAGCTTTAAATATGCTTTTGTAATGGTTCAATTAACCTTGTTATTGAACCAAATGGAGGTATGGGTACTTATCCTAAAATCTAAAAATAACCTTCCATTTTCTTTTTTTCCATCGAGCCCGTTGAGTCATTATCAATTACTCGCCCTTGACGTTCAGAGGTTTTTGTTAACAACATTTCTTGGATGATTTCAGGTAACGTTGTCGCAGTTGACTCAACAGCCCCGGTTAATGGATAACAGCCTAACGTACGGAAACGAACACTTTTCATCATCACCTCTTCATTCTCTTCAATGGGCATGCGTTCATCATCAACCATGATCATTACCCCATCACGTTCAACAACGGGGCGCTCTTTCGCTAAATAAAGTGGAACAATATCGATACCTTCAAGATAGATATATTGCCAAATGTCTAGTTCAGTCCAATTTGAAAGAGGAAAAACGCGAATACTTTCGCCTTTATTGACTTTACCATTATAAATATTCCACAACTCTGGACGCTGAGATTTAGGATCCCAACGGTGATTTTTATCCCGAAATGAATAAACTCGCTCTTTCGCTCTAGATTTTTCTTCATCACGGCGAGCACCACCAAAAGCAGCATCAAAACCATAATGGTTAAGGGCTTGTTTTAAGGCCTGAGTTTTCATTATATCGGTATGTTTAGCACTGCCATGCACAAAAGGGCTGATGCCCATTGCCATCCCTTCAGCATTTTTATGAACAAGTAACTCAAAACCATATTTTTTAGCCATTTGGTCACGAAAAACAATCATTTCTTTAAACTTCCAGTCAGTATCAACATGAAGTAAAGGAAAAGGAATTTTTCCGGGAGAAAACGCTTTACGGGCAAGATGTAATAAAACAGCAGAATCTTTACCAACAGAATAGAGCATGGCTGGGTTATCAAATTCAGCCGCAACTTCACGAATAATGTGAATTGATTCAGCTTCTAACTTTTGTAGGTGGGTTAAATTCATTGGATATAATACTGACTATGGTAAAAATTAATTAATATTATAATGCCATATACTTATTTTTCCTGCTAGTTAACATCAGTATTTCATATAACAAATATATATATCAAACAAGACTTAATCATAAAAATGGAATATAAAAGGGTGTATAAAAAAGAAAGGTAAAAAGCGCGATGCCAATGAACGACAGTTTGATGATAACCAAAACGTAGCATGAGTTCAGTGCCCATGACATTAATGCTGACTTATTGCTGGCTTTATGCCATTTTTTTGTACTGTGAGAAAGCAACAGCTAATATTTTGGTCAATATAACCTTGACTGTCATTGTTGTTAAGCAACACAACAAAACGCCTTAGTGCTTGCCATTGCTTTTTTTGAAAAGCCTTACTTTTATTTACCCCAAATTTGCTCAGGCTTTAATTTTAAAACTTTACGCTCAGGTTTAGGTTTTTCAACCACTGTTCTATTGGGGTTTAGATAAATGTTACTCGCCTTAGGTTTAGCTGTACCATAAGTTGTCTTTGGCGTTTCTTTGTGCTCTGTTTGAGCTTGGTCTTTATTTTCCTGTATTTTTGCACGGCGTTTAACATGGTAGAGATGGTCTAAGCCTTGCAAAAAATTACGTAAGAACTGATCTTTACATTCACGGTAATGCTTATGATCAGGTTTACGAGAAAACGCACTGAGTTCAGGTTTACTTACAGTTAAATTTTCTTTGGCAAATAACGCGATAATATCTTCAGATTTTAAATTAAAAGCGATTTTCAATTTCGTTAAAATAATATTATTGTTAATACGTTTTTCAGGTATTGCTTGGACACCTGATTTTTTACCACGTTTTTCGTTAATTAAGCCGTTTAAAAAGATGGCTAACTGAGTATCACCGCAATTTACAAAGTCGCTATCATCATCTTTTTTTAGCCAATAACTGATTTGCTCTCTTGTAACCTCAAGTTCTGCCGATAAAAAAATGGCCATCATTTTTTCATCGTTGTAGTTAAAGGTATAGCGAATACGGCGTAGCACATCATTATTAGTCAAAAGAGTATCCTAGGTAAAGTAACAGATATAAATTAATTGATATTATACCGATAACTTATTCACTATGACACACTTTCGAATTTATCTAGAGGTTCAATACCTCAGCCTAACCTAAGCTAAATAAGCAAAGCCACTGACAGATAACCGGCAATAACGACTGCACCGCTACTTATGATGTTATCTGTGACATTACCTGTGATCAATAATCACCAGTCACGCCTTTAGCCTAGTGAATAGGGTTGTTGTTATTTGTCAATATGTTGATAAAGCTTACGCGCCACCCAATAATCAACACTGACATAACGTCCTGCGCCAATAAATAATAACGCTAATAACATCACAAAATAAGTGATTGAAAATTCAATACCATTATTTAAAATAACCACACTACCGTTTGACGTTAAGTAATCGTAATTGGCATGTTCCTGCAGTACATCTTTAACGATGGCTAATTTATTAGAGGCTTCTATGACTCTTTCATTAGCAAAAGGGGCACTTGGGTCAGTAATTGCCTGCCAGCCATTATCCCAATGCACAGTACCCGCAGCAACAAGCATAGTGATCATCAAAGGAATGGAGAACCAGCGAACGGCAACACCAAAAAATAAAGCAATGGCGCCAAAAAATTCAGTAGCGGTGGCAAGTAAAGCCATGATAAAAGGAAATGGTAAGCCTAAACCCCAGTCAGCATTACCAAACCACTCAACAATACCGTCAAAACCTTCAACTTTTTTAGAGCCAGCCATCCAAAAAACTGGCACCAAATACATCCTCAGCATCAAAGGGGCTAAAAAATCTACTTGTTGACTTTTATTCAATAATACATGTAATTTAATTAATAATGATTTCAAGGTGTTTATCCTTTTTTATCAACAACAACTGATATTATTAGCTGCTGTTAGTTTATTTTAGTTTATTTTAGTTTATGTTAGTTATTCGATATAAAATAATTTATAGACGGTGACCGCCTTCTTTAAAGCCTTAATCTGTCACCTCAATTTTAGAAGCGGTTAACAACAATAGCCTTGTAAAAGTGCTCATTATTGTTAACGACTAAGCTTTTGCACCATTAACAGCGTATTTTAGTGCAAAATGTTCAGCCTAATACCCAGTTTTCATTAATGATGATTAAACAAACACAAAGACACAAGACCTTAGTAGTTAAGAATTACTTTCAACAATATAATAGTTAAGGTAAAAGAGTTGAAGTTACCTATAACTCAAGGACTGGACTGCTGAATTAGCGTTAGCCGTTAAATAATAAAAATTAGCCCTTAGTGCCTGCGGAGAATGTCAATTTCATGCCTGTGGTTATAACCTTTTGAGTAAAAAACCGAGTAAAAATATGGCTTATAGTTTTTCAACTGAGCTTGTTGGGTAAGCAAATAGCGCCCGCCATTTAGCTTTAATTCCTTTTGCTCGATAAGCAGTTTTAGCCATATAAATCCACTGATGAAAAGTGATTTTTATCGGGTTATTCGATTTTATTTGACCGACAATACCAAAGCGACAAGGGCCATTTTTTGTTTCATTCTCTTCAACATAGGTACCGAATAACTTATCCCAAATAATGAGTACACCTGCGAAGTTTCTGTCTAAATAGGCTTTATTGGTTGAATGGTGCACTCGGTGGTGAGAGGGGGTATTTAATACTTTTTCAAAACAGCCGAGTTTATCAACTAGTTGAGTATGTACAAAAAATTGATAGGCCAAATTTAATGCCACCACAGTAAACACTATAGTGGGTTCAAAACCGACAACTATCATCGGCATCCAAAATAGCCACATACCGGCTAATGGGTACATTAAACTTTGCCTAAAGGCCGTTGAAAAATTCAATTTCGTTGAGCTATGGTGAACAACATGTGCCGCCCATAACCAGTGAATATGATGTGATGCTTTATGAAACCAATAATAAAGAAAGTCTTGTAATAAAAAGGCAATGAAAACAGTGCCGATATTCATCGAAATATCAAACAAAGCAAACTGATGTAACCAATGAAAATAGGGCATTAATAACAACAAGGCAATGGCATCAGAGCCTTGGTGTAATAAGGCTAAAGCGGTATTCGCTAGACTGTCTTTAATATCGTAGTGCTTAAAATGTGTAACAAACTCATAAGCAACAAAAGCCACAAAAATTGGGCTTAATGCTAATAAAATCAATTCAATGCTCATATAAAATACACCGCTAATTTCTTCATCGTTTTTTGTATGTCTCGCTCGACTAAAAACAGTAAAATAAAGTCAGGCAACCACTTAGGTCCATTAAATTGAATAACATAATCGAGCTGCGTTGTCTTATTATCAAGGTCATCAGGTGTTAAATAAATATCCCCTTGATGGTTAAATACTGGCCCTTTGCCGATAATACGGTAACAAATATGGTTATCATTGGCGCTGATAATTTGCTCTTTAAACACTATTTTACCCATGGTAACTTGACGAACAGCCCCTTTACCACCGACTATTTCACCCTCATTCTCTGTTTTCATCAACTGAAATTTAGCATTAAAAAAACGATCTAATTGTTGATGCGCTAATAAGGTTTGCATTACCTGTTTCACCGGCGCTAAGAGCTGCTGCTTGACTTTAATTGCAATCATAAATACTGTAGTAATTTGTATCAATACCTAGTGTTATTATTCAACCAGAGTTTTTTGAAAACGACAAGGGTTAACTTTTACATATTAAGAAAAAAACCTGATAAATCACAAGCAGAGCTAGCACTTTGATGAGGTCTTAATTAGAATACAGGCAATAAAAAATAGTACAGCCAATTGAGAATACATGAGCAAGCTAATTAACCTTTTTGATCCTATTTTAGCAAAAAGGCGTGGTAAAAGTGCCGATAAAAAAACGTGGACAAACTTTAGCGGCAGTAGTGCAACCCTAGCCATTTACCACGGCGCTAAAAAAGCGCCAGGGCCTGTTTTATTAGTTACTCATGATACTCCATCGGCTATCCGTTTAGAGCAAGAGCTATTAACACTTAATGGCGGTAATGATGCTGATATTCCTATTTGCCTGTTCCCTGATTGGGAAACGCTGCCTTATGATAATTTTTCACCCCATCAAGACATTATTTCGCAACGGCTAGCAACACTTTATCAATTATCAAGAATGGACAAGGGCATTATCATTGTCCCTGTAACTACCTTAGTACAACGTTTAGCTCCAAAAAAATACCTTGAAGCCAATTCGCTAATTATCAAAAAAGGCGATAAAAAAGACTTACATCAATTAAGACAAGCCCTAGAAGCCAGTGGTTATCGCAGTGTTGATCAGGTCATCGCACATGGTGAATTTTCGGCTCGAGGTGCTATTCTTGATTTATTTCCAATGGGCAGTAACCATCCCTTTCGTCTTGACTTTTTTGATGATGAAGTTGATGAAATACGCGTATTTGATCCAGAAAACCAACGTTCAAGCACGATAATAGCCAATATCAATTTACTGCCTGCACATGAGTTTCCAACCGATAAAGACGCTATTAACTTGTTTCGTCAACAGTACCGTGACCAGTTTACGAGCGTTATTGATAAAGAGTCAATTTATCATAAAGTAAGCAATAATATTTTACCTGCAGGTATTGAATATTATCTGCCGCTGTTTTTTGAGCAAACCAATACCTTATGTGACTATTTATCTGAGCAAACCTTAATAATACTCTCAGGTGATGTTGATAAAGCCCTGAGTCATTATTGGACGGATATTGATTACCGCTATGAAGACCGACGTTATGACCCCACTCGGCCATTATTACCCCCTCAACATTTATTTTTAAATTCTGAAGAAGTATACAGTGCACTAAAACCTTTCGACCGCATCACCCTCGTCCCTAATGCTATTTCATTAGAACAAGCAGATGTTATTGTCAACAAGTCGAGCCAAATTCATTTTAATGTTGATGACTTGCCTAACTTGACGGTGGATCACAAACTCAAACAACCATTTGAGCTACTTAACCTTTTTATCCAAGATAAACAAACACCCGATAAAATATTATTTGTTGCCGAAAGCCAAGGACGACGTGAAAGTGTTTTAGAGTTATTAGTGCGCGATAATATAAAGCCGCAACACTTCGATAATATTGATGACTTTATCAACAGCGATACCTCGTTAGGTATCACCGTTAATGCGCTGACTACCGGTTTTATTTTTCAAAGCAGCGGCACAGCTAAGAAAAACAGTATTGCATTGATCACTGAATCTGAGTTACTCGGTGATCGTATCAGACAAACACGCCGCCGAAATAAACAACAAGACATTGAGTCTGACGCGATATTTAAAAACCTTGCTGAACTTTCTATCGGCCAACCCGTTGTTCATATCAATCATGGTATTGGTCGTTACATGGGTCTACAAACCATTGAAAATAGCGGCATTATCACTGAATTTCTGGTACTCAATTATGCTAATGAATCAAAGCTTTATGTTCCTGTATCCGCATTACATCTCATTAGTCGCTATTCAGGCAGTGATGCTGATCATGCACCACTGCATAAACTTGGCAACGATACCTGGAGCAAAGCCAAACAAAAAGCCGCTGAAAAAGTACGTGATGTTGCCGCAGAACTTTTAGATATTTACGCGCAACGAGCCAATAATATTGGTTACAAGTTCAAATTAAACTCTACAGACTATCAGCACTTTAGTGATAGTTTTGGTTATGAAGAAACTTATGATCAAGAAAAAGCCATAAAAGCCGTAGTCAATGACATGGTTTCATCGACCGCTATGGACAGACTAGTTTGTGGTGATGTAGGTTTTGGTAAAACCGAAGTAGCAATGCGCGCCGCATTTGTTGCGGTAAACGATGGTAAACAAGTGGCTATATTAGTGCCCACCACCTTGTTGGCTCAACAACATTATGAAAACTTTAGAGACCGTTTTGCTCATTGGCCAGTAACCATTGACGTGTTATCTCGTTTCAAAACACCCAAAGAGCAAAACAAAGTGATTGCACAGGTAGAGTCTGGGCATGTCGACATTCTCATTGGTACCCATAAGCTTTTACAAAATTCTATAAAATATAAAGATTTAGGCTTATTAGTGGTTGATGAAGAACACAGATTTGGTGTAAAACAAAAAGAAAAAATCAAACAACTACGTAGCAATGTTGATATTTTAACACTCACGGCAACACCTATTCCAAGAACATTAAACATGGCTATGGGAGGAATGCGCGACCTATCAATTATTGCCACCCCCCCAGCTAAACGATTAGCGGTAAAAACCTTTGTTCGCCAACGTGATGACGCCCTGATTAAAGAATCAATATTGCGTGAAGTTTTGCGTGGCGGTCAGGTATATTTCTTACACAACAACGTTGATACCATAGATAAAATTGCCGAACAATTACGACTTTTATTACCAGAAGCTCGGATATTAATAGCGCACGGACAAATGCGTGAACGTGAGCTTGAACGTATTATGAACGACTTTTATCATCAACGATTTAACGTGTTAGTGTGTACCACCATTATAGAAACAGGTATAGATTTACCCAGCGCAAACACTATTATTATGGACCGCGCTGATCGCTTAGGTTTGGCTCAGCTTCATCAATTACGTGGTCGTGTTGGTCGCTCACATCACCAAGCTTATGCTTACTTATTAACCCCCCATGAAAAAGCGATCACCAAGGACGCAAAGAAACGGCTAGATGCCATTGCTTCACTTGAAGACCTAGGTGCAGGTTTTACCCTTGCTAGTCATGATTTAGAAATTCGTGGCGCCGGTGAATTATTAGGCGAAGAACAAAGTGGCTCCATGAGTCAAATTGGCTTTACTCTTTACATGGAAATGCTTGATAAAGCCGTTATCGCTTTAAAAGAAGGTAAACAACCCTCACTTGAACATATGATGTCAACCCAAACAGAAATCGATTTACGTATGGCTTCACTGTTGCCCGATGATTATATTTTTGATGTTAATACACGGCTCAGCCTTTATAAACGTATTGCCAGTTGTAAAAACAAAAATCAATTAGACGAAATTCAAGTAGAGCTGATTGACCGTTTTGGTTTATTGCCTGAGGCGACTAAAAACTTAGTTCATATTGCCAAGTTACGCCTACTTGCTCAAGACATAGGTATTGCTCGTATAGATGCAGGGCCTGACGGTGGCGCGATAGAGTTTAGTAATAATACTCAAGTTGACCCCTTGTTTATTATTGGTTTAATTCAGCAACAACCAAGAGTCTATCAAATGGTGGGTGCCAATAAATTGAAATTTAAAATTGAAACCAATAATAACCCCGCAAGGTTTACTTTAATTACCAATATGCTCAAGGAATTAGCTAAACGTTAAGCGCAAATAAAATCAAGTCAGTACAATGGATGGAAATTTGATATGATTAATTCGCTATATAAACGCGTCAGAAAGTCACTTTACGGATAAAAAAATGAATGAAATTCATGAGAGTTAATACAGTCAATTTATTAGCCAAAAGATCAAAGCTCTGTGCTTTGTTTGTGGCATTTTTTTGTGCATTTATACTAGTTTCAGCACCTAGCTTTTCAGCAACGGAGCAAGAACAACGTTGGTTTGAAATTGAAGTGATATTGTTTAGCCAACTGGGTGATAAAACACAGCTAAAAGAATATTTTCCCGACCAAGAGCAACAACCATCCACCCTGCCCAATTATCGCCGAATTAAAGACCTACTCACCCCTTATCTCTACCCTGACCTCAGCACTTTAAAATTGCAGCTGCCTCAATGTGATGATGTTTCAGAACAAAAAAATGAGGGTGCGTTAGCAAACAGGCTCCCGCCGTTTTATCCGTTAAAATCTTTAATGCAAATTAATCAAAGCCGCTTTTGGCAAGGTAGCTATTCCACCCCTCTTAATGACTCGACTTTTAATGACGCGACTGTTAATACGACTGTCATCATCAAAAATCAATTAATGCCTTCATATACAACGCCATTTGCCTTATTGGCAGACCTTGACTTAGCCTTTAGTCCCTTAACATTGACCTACAGTAAACTGTTAACGACTCCCTTTTTGTGTAAGTTACCCAATACCTTTGATGACCAATTCTCAATCAAGTTTACCGGCACCGTTGACGCTAATGAAAAAATTTATAGTAAACACCCCTACTTAATCAGTAAAAATTCATTACAACTTAACGATGTGCTTACCAGCTTAAAACGCAGTAAAAATTTTAAGCCCCTTCTTCATCTGGGTTGGAGAGAAGCTCCTCAAGGCCGTGAACAAGCCACAGCCTATCGTGTTTTTGCTGGTGAAAACTTAGCCTTTAACAATAAAAAAGCACAACTTGCTTATCAAGCACAACGTCAACAAACCGAGATTAACAAGGCTATTGCTAAAGCTGCCACTCAAATAAATGAGGCCGAAGCCCTTGAGTTAGCGACTAACGCCAAACAAGCCAAAGAAAAAGTACAAGAAAAAGTACAAGAAAAAATCAACAACATTCTGAGTGATATTAATCATATTTCAGCGGCTAATGAGCAAGAAATATTGGCGCAACTCAATGATAACAGTTTACCCCTTGCCCTTAGTCCCCAAACCCCTGGCCAACCAAACTCACCGTTATTACAACCATCAACGCCAATTCAACCCTGGACACTTGATGGCTTATTTAGAGTACACCTTAATCATTATTTATACATAACCGCAGACTTTAATCTGTTGAGTTTAACCACTCGATCACAAGAGCAAACAACATCATCAAATGACTCAAGCATAATGAAAAGTATTAGCTTTAAGCAAAACCGAAGAGTGATCAGCGGTGAAATTCATTATTTTGATCACCCTTACATTGGCATGATAGTACAAATTAGAAAGCATAAAAGACCAGCAGAACCAGAAGAACCAGAAGAACCAGAAGAAATCGATCCGTCACTAGCCAGTGGTAATGAATTGGAAACAATGATGACTCAACAATAATTAGTCAACAATAATTGCTCAACAATAATTAGTAAGTAAAAATTAGTCAGTAAAAATTAGCCAGAAAAAATTGGCCCGTAATAATTAGTCAGTAATAATTAGTCAGTAATAATTAGTCAGTAATAATATCCCCCTTCACTAATAGTTAATAACCAAAGAGATTACAATGAAGAATATTTCACCTGAGCAACAAGACAAAATTCAAGCCGCGGTTTTTCGCCGCTTACTCCAACATTTAGATAATCGTAAAGACGTACAAAATATTGAATTGATGAACCTAGCCGGCTTTTGCCGCAATTGCTTCTCAAAGTGGACAGTAAGTGAAGCAACCAACATAGGCGTTATTCTTGATATTGATGAGGCAAGAGAGCAAGTTTATGGCATGCCTTACAGCCAGTGGAAAGAGAACCATCAACTAGCCGCGACCGAAGAACAAATGGCTAAGTTTACGGCGTTGAATAAAAAGTAGGATACTTATTTCAACTAAAATAGTGTTAATTTGAAAGAATGAAATATGTGATTTATGCCATTAACTGAAGAGACTGCACAGCGTACACAACAATATATCGTTAGAGCAGTGAACAATATATGGATTTAAAACGGCAAAGCAATGACCTAATGTATTATCGTCGACATTATCTAGCATAATAGCTTAAAACCACAGGCCACAGTCGGTAACTATTTATATATCAGCTAAAATAAAAAAGTTGAATAATATAGACAACAGAGAGGGGATCAAAGCGAGTTAATTAAGCCTAGTATCTACTTGTAACTCGACAGTGTTGTTATTACAATAAATATAGATTTGATCAGTTTATTTAGGATAATATATTGTTGGTTTTTCAACTCAACTAAAGACCCTATTTATACATTTCAACAGAACATTTAAACAGAAGAAAGTGCTCAGTTAACAATGAAAAACACATGGATGAATAATCTAACCCTACCTGATTGGTAACATAATAGTTTTAAGGAAAAGATGATTAAAATAATCACATTGATGACATTAGTAACACTAGTAAGTGCATGTAGTTCATCGGCACCTGAATATGCTGAAAAATCCGCAGCTAACGATAAAAAATATCAACAAATGGCCAAAGATAAGAATATGGTTTGTGAATATAGGGCAACCACAGGTAGCCATAGAAAAAAACGAACTTGCATGGCGAAAGAGCTATCTGAAGAGATAAGAAGAATAAATCAAGAAGCACTTCGTTCACAAGCAAGCAAAGGGCAAACAAGTGCCGGTTCAAGCATCTAGTTAAATCAGCAAAATAACCAAATTATAAAAGCCTCTAAATGAATTTTTAGAGGCTTTTTCATATTTGATACATTGTCGTTTGCAAAAATAAATTGACACACCTTAGATAAAATGAAAAAGCCAACGAGAGTTATCTAGTTGGCTTTTAATTTTTCGTTAATAGTATTCAAAAAACCTATTTTAGAAAGACATTCCTAATGATACATAAACATGACGACCACCAGTGTTATATGTACGTGGGTCTGTATTATCGTTAAAACCAGTATTTGCAAACGGTGGATCTTCATCAAATACGTTGTTCAGACCGATAGTAGTTTGCATGTTATCCATGAAGTAGGTAAAGCGCGCATCGTTAATGATTTGCGAATCTACCGTACGGAAGCCTGAATCAACATCAAAAGGCTCATCAACTTCACCAATGTAACGCACTGACCAACTAGCTGACCAATCATCAGTAGTGAACCGAACATCTGCATTGGTTTTCCACTCAGGGAAGTTACCATCACCACTGTTTTGGTAATAGTAACCAGCATTTTCAATTACATCACCATTCGCTTGTGTAATATCATAAGTATCATAAAATGTAGAGTCTACATTTACTGATAATGAACCACCTTCAAGGTCTGTGGTGTAACGAATGTTAAAGTCATAACCAGATGAATCCACACCGCCAACGTTAGCGGTACGATCATCGATATCAATAGAGTTACCGTACAATGTACTGGTAGAACCAAAACGAATTATTTTATCGCAATGCTCACCGGTCGCCGCACAGGAGTCTAATATAAGCTGTTCACCTAGTGTACTGATTGCATTAGTTATCTCAATATCCCAGTAATCAAACGTGAATGACACACCTTCGATGAAGTTAGGCGTGTAAACCACACCAGCAGTGAAGATATCTGACTCTTCAGGTTGTAATTCTGCGTTACCGCCTTTAGTTGAAGACAATTGATCGCCAATGGGTTCAAAACCAGCTGCAGGTACCCCGTCAGCAATACAAAAAGCTGTTGGATTTTCGTTACACGGATCAATAACTGTAGGGCTATTGTCAGATGAACCTGCGAATAGATTAGAAGTAGATGGAGCACGGAAAGCCGTTGAAGACGTACCACGGACCATTAATCCATCAAACGGTACCCAACGAACACCAATTTTGTGATTAGTGGTATCACCAAAGGTATTATAATCTGAGTAACGAACAGCAACATCAACTTCTAATGCTTGAGCTAAAGGTGCATCTTTTAATAATGGAAGGTTTGCTTCAATAAAGACTTCGTCAACTTCGTAGCTACCCTGGGTAGCAGTACGAGAAGAGCCAGAAGTGATACCTAAAGCAATTAATGCATCAGGGTAATCAGTACCTTTTTCTTCACGGTGCTCAATACCGGCTGCAAAACCAACAGTACCTGCCGGTAATTCAAAAGCATCACCAAAAATACTTGCTGACATGATTTGCTGCTCATTTGAGCCAAAGTCATGCGCTTCAAATAAGATGAAATCCATCATCTCTTGTGAAACTTCACCATCAGTACCTGGGGTACCAAAAGTGTTTAAAGACACACAACCTGCGATAGGATCAGCTTCAGTACCACACACTATGTTACCTTGGTCATCCATAAATGAAGGACCTGTTGCTAAACTTACTTTTTCAAAGTTAACACCACCAGCACCATTTTTGGCTGAGTCATTAGCACCAAAAACATAAGAAAGCTCATAACCTAAACCATTTGAAAACTCGCCATCAATTGCGAACATCGCACGAACAGTTTCTATGCGGAACTCTGAGTCACGACCACCAGTTTCAACCATACGACGACGCCAATCAGCAATTTCTACTGTATCACCATTCATGTCTTTTGGACCAAATTGTTGATTATAGTAGTTATCAGCAGAATAAGGCGCATCGGTCCAACCGAAGAAAGCTAGCGGCGCTAAAGGTAACGGTGCTAATTTAGTTTTAGAGGTACGGCGGTTGAAGCTCAATTCAGTAGAAAAACGCCTTGAGTCAGTAATATCATATTCACCAGAAGCGTAAATACCATATCGCTCTTGTGGTGTTAAATGGTAGTTGGCAGGGGCATAGTTAAAAGTATCTTTATCCCAATCCCAACAATCATAACCCGTCGCATTGGCAGGATTAGTTGGATCTGATTGACCAGGACCAGCACCAGCACCATGAGTGAACGAATTACAAGTTCCATCAGGTAAATCGAACTGCTGAGCTCCATTGTCATCTAAATCAGGATTGCCATCTTCATCAAGACGTAACTGAGTAAAGTTAGCCGGATTTACAGAGTTAAGACCATTATAACGTCCCCATGGTGGAGCCGAAGAGCCACCTTTAGAAAAGTCGCCAGCCTCATCTAAAGAATACTCAAAAGCTGACCAATCACGATCGCCAGACCATTGTGCGCCCTGTTGAACATAATAAGCGTTAACGACCGCATTACCTTTGTCACTTGATACACCGACAGTTATATCGAAGCTTTTAGTTTCACCATCATTTTCTTGAGTGCCAACGTCATAAGAAGTGTTAAATTCAAAACCTTCAAAGTCGTCACGGGTAATAATGTTGACCACACCACCAATGGCATCAGAGCCATAAATTGCTGATGCGCCATCTTTCAATACTTCAACACGTTTAACAACGGCTGTTGGGATAGTACTTAAATCGACCGAGCTGTTAGCACCTGTACCAGATGCCACCATACGACGACCATTTAACAGTACTAAAGTACGACTAGCACCTAAACCACGTAACGAAACACGGATAGCACCAGAGCCACCATTGTTAATCGCAGTGTTAGTACCTGCACCAGCAACAGAAGGGATTTCTTGAAGAATATCACCCATATTGGTAATACCTGATGAAACAAGTTCTGCACGGGTAATTACTTGAACTGGGTTAGCACCTTCCATATCTACACGTTTAATACGTGATCCAGTAACTTCGATTTTTTCAATGACTTCAACTGCTTCAGCATCAACTTCTGCAGAAAATGCAGGTGCTGAGATAGCGGCTGTAGCGCCTACCATCATGGCTAATCTAATAGCCTTAGCGACTTTACTATTGTTATACATATTTACTTCCTGTATCACATTTGTGATTTGATTTATTTTATAAAATCGAGGCTATATTGCCTCGTGGTTTTACATTAAATGATCTAAAAATCAGATCTAACGAGGTTGATAATAAACGCAATAGCGCAAAAACGTCAACATTAATTAATTTTCTTAGTTAACTTTTTATTACTTTTGGTAATAATTATTTATCAAGTTGATGGTCGCCTTAGGGTAATCGACACCCCCTAAGAGACCAGGTAAATATCAATAATTCAACAAGTTACCAGCGTGACCATTGAGTTGCCCAAGGGGCTTTTCGGCTAGATATTCGATATTCGATATTCGATATTCGATATTCGATATTCGTTATTCGGTATTCGGTATTCGGTACTAAAACGTTATATCACTGCATAGCTCTGTATAAAAACAGTCTCAATAGATAAAGTGATCTGCTGTTTAATGAAAAATGGCTAAACTTGAGTCTCAATTAAACCGTGTCGGGGAGGAATCAGATATTCGCAAACAAATTACAGGGACTTGGCTAGCAACACCGAGTAAAGTACAGCTTGATCGGTGTTGATCACCATGACTTTTCTGGCATGCCTTACAGCCAGTGGAAAGAGAACCATCAACTAGCCGCGACCGAAGAACAAATGGCTAAGTTTACGGCGTTGAATAAAAAGTAGGATACTTATTTCAACTAAAATAGTGTTAATTTGAAAATTGGATAACGAGTGAACTAATTACCCACCTAGCAATAAGCTCTTTCGACTAAAGACGATTCGAAAGCAACAAAGGTGGCTGATGGATAAGTTAATATATATTTTTTGGGAGGTATATAATTTTGCTATAAACTTTACCTGTGTGGGAAGCGGATTGATTATTATTGCTTTCCATCAATCAAACCATTAAATTTCAAGAACTTCTATATTAGGTTAACTCACAAATATTGGCAAGAATACTTCCCAATGCTGTTAAGTTAGACCCGTTTTTTGCAGACAATGTTAACTCAATTGAACCCTCGATGTGTTTATTTTCAAACAGTTAAAGGTAGAGAATAGGCGACATCACAATGAGGCAGGCTTTGTGTTGAATGTTATTTCAGGCATAGCGGCTTATTGTCTTAAAAAACCGAGTATTAAATTATAACCCAGTAATTTGGTTTAATAGCTATGTAAAAAGTACTGCCCTTATACAGATTTCAGACTAATTCATACTAAGTCCTTCGATAAAATAAATATATTAAATTGAAAGTTTTTTTTGCAATAGGCCCTTAACTACTCCTGCAAATATAGACTCAATTTTAATCTACGCAAAAATCACTCATATTACATTCATAGCAATTGCCTTAATAATATTCTCAGACCAATCATTTTACATTTTTAATCTTGGCTTAATCTTCATCTACAGACTTTATTCTTACAATAAAAAAAGGGCTCTAAAGAGCCCTTTTAACTAACGTTCAAAAACGTTGCAGATTAAAAACTAAGTGTTACACGCGCATAAGTAAAAGCGCCTAGCGTACTGTATGTAGTAACATCAGTGTTAGCACCAAATGCTGAATAGACAAATGGCGGTTGCTTATCAAAAATGTTATCTGCACCTACAGTAAGAGCAACATTTTCCATCGCTTGCCAAGTCCCTTGTAAATCAAACGTGGTCATTGACTCAACATCACGGTCAAAGGGATCTGTCCACCAGCCAGCTTCAGTCTCAGTCACACCACCAATATAACGTGCGGTACCGGTTACTGACCAATCATCAACTGACCAATTAACCGTTAAATTACTGCGTAATTCAGTGAAGAAACCATCATGATTGACTTCGAAGCGACCCGTGTGATCTATAACTTCACCACCAGCAATTTCCTTTTCATAACCAAGCAAGTAAGTACCATCGAGTTGTACAACCCAATCACCAATATCGGTTTCAAAAGCATAACGTAAGTCAAAATCAATACCATCGGTATCAATACCGCCTACATTAACTGTATAATCATAGACTTCAATAATAGAACCCGCTACCGGTGACTCAGCACCAAAGCGTAAAATACTATCACAGTATTCGCCGCGATCATGACAGCCTTTTAAACGAGAGTCGGCACCCACTTCAGAAATAGCATTAGTTAACTCAATATTCCAATAATCAACTGTTGCTGAGAAGCCTTCAATGAAATTAGGGTTCCAAACTACACCGACAGTTAATGTATCAGCTTCTTCAGGAGTTAATGTAGCATCAGCCCAGTTTGCAGAGCCACCAATTTTAGTCGGTACTTGCTCAACACCACCTGAGTCATAACCACCAACAGGAACACCTGAGGCAATACAGTTAGCATTAGGAGTAGTATCACCATCACATGGATCATTTACTTCAGGAAATGCGGTTTCAGCACCACCAAACATTTCAGGGGTACCAGGAGCACGGAAAGCTTCAGAAACCGTAGCACGAATCATTATATCTTCAACAGGCATCCAGCGGACACCCAATTTAGTGGTGGTATTATTACCAAATGTTGAGTAATCAGAATAGCGTGCGGCAACATCTAACTCGAGACGATGTGCAAGAGGGGCATTAGCCAGTATGGGTAAAGTTGCTTCGATGAAGAACTCATCTAAAGAATAACCACCGTCAGTCGCTACTGCACTACCTGCAGTTGTAGTCCCTTGAAGGACAAGCGAGTCTGGGGTATATGAACCACTTTCTTTACGATATTCGTAACCCGCAGCAAAACCGACAGCACCTGCTGGTAAATCGAACAATTCACCACTAATAATTGCTTGAATACTTTCTTGGCGGTTATCACCAAGATCAGTGGTATTATAGTTGCCACTAACATATTGCAACATTTCAGCAGTTACTGCTGTATCAGTATCTGGCTGACCAAATATATTTAAAGGAACACAACCGTCAATAACTGCACTACTTGAATCTAAACAAACAAGTTGATCACCTGGGCTACCACCTAAGTCACCGTTACCGTCTAACCAGCCTGTAGGGCCTACTGCATCTGCTACACGATCAAGATTAAAATAACCAGATGCCTGTTCCTGTGAATCACTCTTACCGTAGTTATATGATAATTCCCACGAATAGGTATTATCACCTAATTGTAAATCACCATCTAAGCCAACAACAACACGGAAAGTTGAATACTGTCTAGAATTACCACGGCCACCAGTTTCTAACATACGACGGCGCCAGTCATTAATAACATAGCTGTTGCCTTCTGCGTCTTTTGGTCCTTGTGTCATGTTGTAATAGTTATCCGCAGCATAAGGTGCAGGAGAACCAAAAAAGACTAATGGCGCTAAAGGCTCAGGAGCAATTAACCGACTACCACGAGTTTGGGTATAACTCGCTTCAGTAAAGGCTCTTATTCCGTCAGTTATTTCATAATTACCAAATAATGAAATATAGGTACGTTTACTTGGTGTTTGTAAATAGTTTACTGGGTTGTAATTATAGGAATCATTTGAACCGTCATAATCTCTCCAATCGCCATATCCTGGACCACGACTTTGGTTGGTATCACTATCACCTACTGTTGGACCATCTAAGTTATTCCATGGTGGCGCAGAACTACCACCTTGCTGTGTACTGCCATCTTCATAAGCTCTAAGTTCAAATTCAGAAAATGAACGGTCGCCCATAAAAACATCTTCTTGTTCGTTGTAACCTAACGCTACAACAACATTACCTTTGTCACCTGAAGCACCAAATGTTAAATCAAAACCAGTTTGAGCACCATCACTTTCAGTAGTTTGACCATAGTTAGCTTTAAGCTCAAAACCATCGAAATCATCACGAGTGATAATGTTTACCACACCAGCAATTGCATCAGAACCATAGATAGATGACGCACCATCTTTTAAAACTTCAACACGTTTTACTATTGAAGTAGGGATAGTGTTTAAATCAACTGAAGAGTTAGCACCACCGCCACCGGCAACATAACGGCGGCCATTGACTAATATTAATGTACGCTCCTCACCTAAACCACGTAAAGAGAAACGAACAGCTGAGTCACCACCATTATTAGTTTGAGTATTAGCAGCATTACCTGCAGCAGATGTTAAGTTATTTAACAAGTCACCAACGTTAGTGACACTCATTTTAGCTATTTCGGCTTGCCCAATAACGGTAACCGGATTAGCACCTTCCATGTCAGTACGTTTAATACGTGATCCAGTAACTTCAATTTTTTCAATGACTTCAACTGCTTCAGCATCTACTTCTGCAGAAAATGCAGGTGCTGAGATAGCGGCTGTAGCGCCTACCATCATGGCTAATCTAATAGCCTTAGCGACTTTACTATTGTTATACATATTTACTTCCTGTATCACATTTGTGATTTGATTTATTTTATAAACTCGAGGCTATATTGCCTCGTGGTTTTACATTAAATGATCTAAAAATTAGATCTAACGGCGGGGATAATAAACGCAATAGCACAAAAACGTCAACATTAATTCATTATTTTGTTAACTTTCTGTTATTTTTGGTAATAATTATTTATCAAGTTTATGGTCGCCTTAGGGTAATCGCCCCCCCCCTAAGTGACCAGGTAAATTGCAATAATTCAACAAGTTACCAGCTTGACTATTTAGTTGCTCAAGGGGCTTTTCGGCTAGATATTAGATATTCGATATTCGATATTCGATATTCGGTACTAAACCGCTATATCACTGCATAGCTCTGTTTCAAAACAGTCTCAATAGATAAAGTGGATCTGCTGTTTAATGAAAAATGGCTAAACTTGAGTCTCAATTAAACCGTGTCGGGGAGGAATCAGATATTCGCAAACAAATTACAGGGACTTTGCTAGCAACACCGAGTAAAGTACAGCTTGATCTGTGTTGGCACCATGACTTTTCTGTCCGAGCTAGGTATCGACTTTTCAAGTCACGATTAAGTTATAATTGAGTTACTATTGAGTTATTATTGAGTTACGATTAAGTTACGGTTAACTCGCATCGTAATGGCTCTTATACTTGGTTAAAAAACCCTTAAATGCCATACAAGTGCCATATAATTCAATATAAATAAATATAATCAGTAATTTGACCTTGATTATTAAAAGTTTTATATAGCCGGTGGTGTTACCTATGCTAGTACGTAGATATAACAATACTTAGCTGAGGCTGCTAAACTTAACATCGTCAATGGTGTCGCTATAAATATGCAAAAGTGTAAATTGAGAGTATAAATTGAGAGTATAAATCGGTGATAAAACGTCGACGCATCAAAGACGATAAAACTTCCTGTATTTTACAAAACTGATGAGCTCGTCCATTTAATCCGCCCAAACTCAACCAGGCAAGTGTAAGCGATGTTACCGATATCAGAGCCTATCAAGGTTTTTTATATTACATATCTTACAGACGTTGGAAAGAACAGCATCAACTAGCTGCCACTGAGAAAAAATGGCTAAGTTTACTGCGTTAAACGTTAACTCTTCAGTAAAGTAAAAGATTATTTCAGCATATTACATAAATCAAGAATATCTATTTTTATGTAAAGTTAACGTGAAAGTTACTTTTCTTTAAACTAGGTCTATAACCTTAATTTATTGATTTAATCAAAAGGATTGGCTGAGCAGTTTAGCTTGGAATAGGTCGAAAATAATCACTAAAATAAAAGGTACTCAATTTAGTTCCAGTCTATAGATGAATCAGTTAATAGCGATTTGTGCTTTTAGTGCCGGAACAAGGGCTAAATTAAACCACTTTTCAATTAAATCTTTTTCAAGGTAAAATTCTGATTGGCTACCATGCATTCTAAAAGCATTATGTTTAGCTTTACGCTCCTTTAACCGTTGTGCTCCTTGAAAGATAATTTTATTGTTTTTATCATATAAAAACATATAAAAGTTTAATCTTGGGAAGGAACTATCGTCAATTTTTCTAATTTTAATCGGCTGGCCTAGTGCAACAGTACCCGCTAAATCAATATCAAATATAACAACTTCCATTTTGTAAGAGTCAACCAGCTTAGCTGCTTGTGTTTCAAACTCACCTTCAATAGCCTTAAATAATGCTGATTCAAAATTACTTTGTGATCTTGTATTTCCTGCTATTATATCTGTATATTTGTCAGACTCTTTCCATTCAACTTGAACAGTAGCCGCCTCAGTAACATTTACACATACAAACAAACCTATAGCTAAAAAAAATATTTTCATCTTATTCCCTCAAGTTTAAACTTCATATTTACTTACTGAATATTTCATTATTTATAATTAATTCATCTCAAATTATGTTCGTAACAATACATTTTAATCTACATTCAAAAAGCAAGATTGTACAGAATGATATCTATGCATTATTAATGCCTTCACTATAAAATAAAAACCCTGCTAGGCAGGGTTTTTTCTTAAACTATTGTTTGTAACAATTTAGAAGCGCATTGAAGCACTAAATTGAACGTAACGAGGAGTTTGGAACGAAGTAGGGAAAAGGAATTCTGGATTAACACCACCATTTTCCGCAGCTTCATTAACTTTAGTAACACCTTTAGCGCCTAAGACGTTAAAAATATCAGCTTGTAAAGTTACATCCGCACCAGCAATTTTCATACTGTAACGTGCATTTAAATCTAACTGTACAGTCCAAGCTGTTCTACCGAAACTACCACGAGGAACACTATTATCACCGATATAATATGTTTGACCATATGCATATTGGTCAAATTCATCACCGTAACCTACTGGTAAACCTTCACCAAAGCCATTGATAGGACGACCTGATTGTATTAATAAGTTAGCACCTAATAATAGGTCTTCACTTAATGCATAAGCACCATATACTTTAAAAGTATGACGACGGTCATTTGGTAAGTTACCGTTTGCACCATCAGCTAGGTAAGGAAAATCCCAATCTGTGGTTAAACCAGCGTCATCTTGACCGTTATCAGATTTAACATAACCTTCTGCATTACCATAGCTATGAGACCAAGTATAAGTTGCGTTTACTGACCAAACATCATCCCATGCTCTTTCTAAACTAAAATCTAAAGATGCGTATATCCGCTTAGGATCAGGGTAACCTAGATCTGAACCTGCAATATTTACCTCCTCTAACGTACCGTCACCATCTGTATCGTAAGAAACAGTAAGATCAGTCGCCGGATTAGTTAATACATAAACATTAGAACCATTGTAATCCCAGCCATTAGCACGGATAGCTTTATCAATAGTGATGTCATCTATTACGCTTTTAAGATCACGATATGTACCTTTAACACCCCATGACCATTGGTCATTAATTAATGCTTGGTAACCTAAAATGAACTCATCTTGATACATAGGATCAATAGTAGTATCTAAAACTTCGGCAACATCGGGTACGGTACCATCGCTATAGGTAGTAAGGCCTATTGACTCACCTAACAAAGGTGTATCATCGCCGTTTAAACCTTCAAGAATATGGTATTCGGCTGTAAATAACTCAGCACCAGCCATACGAATGTTTGTATTAGCGGCAATTGGTAAATGGTAACGGCCATAATTAGCAAATAACTTAGACTCTCCGTTGCCGTTAATATCCCATGAGATACCTAAACGTGGCGCAATTTGGTTATCAACTTTGATGAACGATTCACCTTCAGCATTTTTATTGTCAAATGACTCACTACGTAAACCAATTGTGGCTGTAATGTCACTATTGATATACCAAGTGTCTTCAACATAGAATGCGTTTGATAAAGTTTCAAATTCACCACCTGACTCATATACGCGAGTACGTGAAACTTCAGTTCCATCGGCAGTAGAGGTCCAACCAATTGAATCAATACTTTCATTTAAGTCATAATTATAATAGCGGTAATAAATGTGACCTGAATAGAACGTGCCAGCGGTTGAGGTGTTGGTTTCACTATCGTAACCAAAACGAACTACGTGATCGCCAACAACCCATTCACCATCAATACGTAAAGCTTCACGTGTATCTTCACCAGAGTCTGCGGTAAGGTTAGTCCAACACCCTAAACCATTTAAACTACCTGATCGGCCATCATAAATAGCAGGACAAGTTTCATCATTTGGAGAAGAATCAGTTAAATCTGCACTGTTTTCACCCCATAATGCCGAAATGGTTAAATCATCGGTAAGATAACCGGTATATTTAACAGATATATTTTCGCCACCACGAGATGAAGTAGCAATACCAGGTACAACTACTTTTTCGCCAGTGCGATAATCATAATCAAATTTAGTAGAAGCAGTTTCACGCTTATCTGAGAAGGCTGTAAGCTCTAGGACATGATTGTCAGAAATATTCCAATCAATTTTACCACCCCAGAATGCGTCATCTTGCTCGTCTTCCCACAAGGTAAAACCTTGATCAGAAATATATTCTTGTTCAATATTTCTTGGGTTATATAGCATATAAAAGAATAAAGTATCTTCAATAATTGGACCAGATAAATATACATTAGCGTCTAACTTATTGTATTTATCGTCTTCATTCCATACATCTATACTACCATCTGCATTACGCAAGTTATCATTGTTTTCACGTAAACCGTCTGGACGGAAGTAAACGTTGGCGCCATATTCCCAATCATTTGAACCAGATTTAGTTACCGCGTTGATAACACCACCAGTTGAACGACCAAATTCAGCAGAGTAACCACCCGTTTTTACTTGGAATTCTTTATAAAATTCGAATGGTATAGTTGAACCACCAAGACCATTACGGAAGTTAGTGACGTTTAAACCGTTAACGAAATATGCGTTTTCAGCTACAGAAGCACCACCAAAAGAGGCTAGGTTACCAAAAGCGCTATCACCTTTAGTTGTACCAGGAGCTAACATTGCAACAGAAGTAATATCACGAGCGATTGGTAAACGAGCTAATTCCACATCACCAATATTCAATGCAGATTCAGAAGAAGTCACATCAATTGTAGCAAAACTATTACCTCTAACTTCGATTATCTCCATATCTGTACCAATGCGGTATATAGGAGCATCTAAATTAGTTGAACCAATTTGAATACGTACATTGGATTCTTCAAGAGCTTCAAAACCATCTTTTTTAATAGTGACCACATAGTGGCCTACTGGTAATGACGATAAATGGTATGAACCATCTGCTTTAACAGTTACGGTACGAGAATAACCTGTTTTAGGGTCATTAACTGTAACAGTAGCACCTGCAACGGCAGCTGATTTACCATCAACAATATGACCTCGAAGGCTACCACTGTCGTTACCAGCTAATACAGCTGTTGAGCTCATAGCAATTACGGTACCAATGGCACCTGCTATTAGCGTTTTTTTAAAATTATTTCGCATGTTTATCCCTGGATCACATTTGTGATTTAGTTTGTGTTATAAAATCGAGACTATATTGTCTCTTATTTTTCAACGCGGCATAAATCCATTTTTTAGAATGGTATAAAGCCTTTGTTTTTTTAGAATGGCATATTTTTTATAATATACAATCCACTCTTTCGAGTCAGATAGTAAACCCTATTGAGCAGAACCACCACAAACATTTATTACTATTTGATAATATTTGATAATATTTGCCTAAACGCTTTAAAATTTACAGTCGCCTTTTAAACAAACAAACAAAAACCAAGAAAAAATAACAACTTGATTTAATAGGTTTTATTTTAAATTTAATGGTAATGAATTAATGAATTATTTAATTTACACCTAATTATAACAATCATCATCAATAAAAATAAATATCCTTATTTTTAAAGGGGTTACATATAAATTCCATTTAGTTCATATTTTTTTAAAAATATATCAATAAAAAAATATTAATGTAAAGATATAGTGACAATTTATCTTTATTCATTGTAATTTTTGCTAATGACCCTAGCTTATAGCTTACAATTTTTATCAAGCTGTCGATAATGTTATCTTGTGCTATAATTTGTCTTCACTTTTTCTGGAGTAAGCACGAAACATGGAACCTGTATTAGATCTCTCTATGTGGATAATATTGTGCAGCATAGGTCTTCTCGCTGGTTTTATTGATGCCATCGCAGGTGGAGGTGGAATGTTAACAGTCCCTACGCTATTAACGGTGGGGCTTCCTCCCCATATGGCTTTGGGTACAAACAAGCTGGCAGCAACGTTTGGATCTTGTATCGCCTCTTACACTTTTTACAAAAACAAATTGTTCAATCCTATATTTTGGCGTTACTCGCTTATCTCAACCGCTATTGGCGCAGTAATTGGCACACTTGTTGTCAGTATTCTCAGCACTGGTTTTTTAGATAAATTCTTACCCCTAATCATTGTGTTAACTGGTATTTATGCCCTCTTTGCCAAATCAGTGAATAGCGAGCAGTTAACTTTGCCTCAGGAAAACAAAAAACTAATGAGTCAGCAATTATCACAAGGTCTTATTTTAGGCTTTTACGATGGTGTTGCCGGCCCTGGCACGGGCGCATTTTGGACCGCATCTTCATCCGCAATGTACAAAATAAACATATTATTAAGCTCTGGGTTGGCACGTTCCACTAATTTCGTCAGTAACTTATGCTCATTAATCACTTTTTTTTATTTGGGATATGTTAATGTTCTCCTTGGTATTTCAATGGGCATTTTTATTATGATTGGCGCATGGATAGGCGCTAGGTCAGCAATAAAGTTCGGTAATAAATTTATCAGGCCTGTGTTCATTAGTGTGGTACTACTTATGTCAATTAACTTAGCCTTCGATGCTTGGAGTTAACTTGAAAATTCAACATTGCTTGGAAATAAATAAGTGATAGATGAAAACCAACTAACACGATTATTAAACGTCGTCGAGCAATTAAAACATCAAGCTGCTGTAACCGATAAGATTAACAGCCAAAATAAAGCGCATGGCATGATTGAGAACAATGCGTTATTTTCACCCAGTTTATTTACCACCAATAGCGATTGCTTTGGCCCTTATACTGATGAACTAGCCATAAAAGTAAACAGTTTATCTCGCTTAATTAAAGCCGAACGATTTGAGCTTTCAGCGCGAGCTTTAGAAAAAATAGAGCAACAAATACAAGCACTCATTACCGCATTAAATGCCAATAAAACCATGCACACCGATGCAAAAATTCGTTTAGATGTAAAAGTAACGGCAATTAAAGCTCAGCAATATAAAAAAGCAGTAGCAGCCGTTATTCAAACCTCTCAAGAACTCTATCAAAAGTTATCACAACACCATGAGTTTGAACGTCGTTTATTAACAATGCTAACGGAAAAAGAAGATGAACTGTCAAAATGTAACGCCGACCACAGACAACAGATATCTCAGCAGGTTTTAACACTCCATCAACGTTTAGGGCGCTGCAGAAAAGCAATTTCGTTAATAGAGAGAGATATTGAGTTTGCTGAAAAGCGTTAAATGTAATCAATAACAAAAATAAATAGCTTTTTTAACTCACTCAGATTAGGATTTAATCAAGGATGATGTATATTTAGAGCAATTAATGAAAATTTCAGATGACATTCATAATTACTACGAAAAGTTAGTACTGCAACACTTTAATACCGCCAAATTTGATGAACAATATTCACAAGAGTTCATTGCTGATTTGATCTGTATCGTGTTAAACCAGTTACCAACCCGTTATATACGGCATGAAGTTGACATGGCCTTTTATCTCCCTCCTCCTGAGCGCTTTGACATGGAAAGTAAAGTGAACTTTGCGGTAAATAGAGCGTTAGAGTTTATGAAAAAGCCCTCGATGCAGTTATAGCTATTATACACCCGCCTAAATAAATGAATAAATAGAAGGTTATTATAATTAATGACAGTCGCTACTTTACGTTAATTAAAGTAAAGTGTGCGGCATTAACGATTTATGTGAAATTTAAACAATCACATTTAAGTGATTACCTTTATTTGGACAATTATGAAAAAAACATTTGAATTAACTCACCCAAAAATCAAACTTGAAAGACGGGTAGACGCAGTAAAACATGAAGTTAAAAAGTATGTCAAAAGAGAGCGTAATAAAACCTTACCTGAAGATACCGACTTTTGGGATTTTGACTGTAAATTTGGCAATACGCAGAGTGAGGCTAAAGTGGTTCACTTATCTGAAATCAGTCAGTTGATTGACCAAACTCAAAAAGAAAACTTAACCTCTTTTTATATCGAAATGATTGCAAAAGCGACCGTTAGGCAAGTTAAAACCCCCGATATTGAAGAAGAATAAATAAAAAAGGTGTCACTAATGAGTCACCTTTTAAACTAGTTTTTCAATGGCTAGCGTTGCTCACTTATGGTTAACAAAACGCTCTATTGACAGCATCTTCTTCAGCGTGAAACATGTTACTGTTGGTCGTTATTTTAAGATGTAAAGTTAACGAAAACGATATAGAGCCTCTTTTAAAGCGGCCAAGCACAAAGCAACATTTTCATTTTTAGCCGCATAACCCATCAAACCAATACGCCATGCTTCACCAGCAAACATACCAAGACCCGCTCCAATTTCAAGATTGTACTCATTGAGCAAAAAATGACGAACTTTGACATCATCAATGCCTTCAGGAATATACACCGCATTTAACTGAGGTAAACGTTCGCTTTCAGGGACAATAAATTTAATGTCTAATTGAGCTAAACCTAGCGCTAACTTTTGATGTTGGGCTTTGTGCCGCGCCCAACTATTTTGTAAGCCTTCTTGTTGTAAAATTAACAATGATTCATGGAGTGCATATAAAGAATTAACCGGTGCGGTGTGATGATAAGCTCGTTTGCCCTCCCCTGACCAATAAGCCATCACTAAAGATTGATCTAAAAACCAACTAGGAACCGCACTTTTTCGAGATTTCATCACGGCAACAGCTTGCTCACTAAAACTAAGAGGGGATAAACCCGGCACACAAGATAAACATTTCTGACTTCCCGAATAAACAGCATCAATACCCCATTCATCAACATTGAGCTCAACGCCGCCGAGCGAGGTAACCGCATCGACAATAGTTAAACAATGATAACGTTTAGCTATTTGGCATAAAGTTTTAGCATCAGATAAAGCGCCTGTTGATGTTTCAGCATGAACAAAGGCAACGAAATTAGCCTGCGGGTGTTTTTTTAAGGTATCTTCAAGCTGTTGTGGTTCAACAGCCCTACCCCAACGACCATCAATAATGACAACCTTAGCGCCAATACGTTGCACATTTTCAATCATACGAGCACCAAAAACACCATTTCGGCAGACAATCACAGTATCATCGGTAGTTACAAGATTAACAAAACACGCTTCCATACCCGCAGAGCCCGGCGCTGACAAAGCCATAGTAAAGGTGTTTTTTGTCTGAAATGCATATTGAAGTAATGATTTAACTTCATCCATCATACCGACAAAAGTAGGATCAAGATGACCAATCGTCGGTCTAGCTAATGCAGATAAAACCCGAGGACTAACATCAGAAGGCCCTGGCCCCATTAATGTTCGGTGGGGAGGTATAAATGATTGAAATGACATAATTTATCCAAATAATAAAAGTAAAGTGAAAAATCAACTTCTGGGCTCACCTTAGCACTTATTGATAATTCAAATACATTTCAAATCAGTTATCTTGAGCATTCATAAACTAAATAAGCTTTACCATTACCCTATAGTCAGGGAAATTATTCACTACTTTATTGCTATCGTTAGGGTTATCATCTAGCTAACTTAACTTATAAAAAAACTCAGCATGGCTCTTAAGGCGAAAATTTTTAAAGTAAACATTAACTTAGCAGATATGGATCGTGAATATTACGACACCATCAACTTAACTATTGCTCAGCACCCCTCTGAAACCGACCAACGTATGATGGTTAGGCTGCTCGCTTTTATTTTAAATGCCCATGAAGATCTGCAGTTTGGTAAAGGATTGAGTGATGAGGATGAAGCGGTCATTTGGCAAGTGAACTACTCAAGTGTTATAGATTTATGGATTGAACTCGGACAAATTGATAACAAACGCATTAAAAAAGCCTGTAGTAGAGCAAAATCGGTAAAGTTATACTGTTATGGAAGCAGTGTTAATACATGGTGGTCACAAAATCAAAGTAAAATGGCGCAATTTGACTTATTAACCATTGAGCAGTTTTCTCTAGAAACAACCAATGCTTTAGTTAAATTAGTTAACAGAACAATGGAATTACAATGTAGCATTCAGGATGGACAATTATGGCTTACCGCCGAAGATGAAACACTATTAATTGAGACCACAAAACTCAAATAGCGGTAACAGCTCAAATAACGGCAACGACCAAAATGTACGTTACTCTTTGCTATCATCATGTGAAATTTATTATATACAAAAGCAGTTTAATCATGAAAAAAAAAATAATAACCCTCAGCTTAATAACATCTTTATTATTAATAATCATGCCAAAGGTTTTGGCAAATCCAATGAGTTTGACACTAGAGAGTGTCATCAAAGATGTAACCTACTTAGCCAGTGATGAACTTAAAGGTAGAGCAAACTTCTCGCCTGAAATTGATCAAGCAGCAAGTTATATTGCTCAACGTTTTAGTGATATAGGCCTGTCACCAATTAACGTAGAAAAAAACACTTCATATAAACAGACATTTACCATTCATAGCATTATGCCAACGTCTTTAATTGTAACAATCAATACAATTGATGTGGCTAAAGAAAATTTAGCGATGGCAAGCTCTATTGGACAACTCTCTTGGGG
Source organism: Colwellia sp. (assembly GCA_034111045.1). GTDB lineage: Bacteria > Pseudomonadota > Gammaproteobacteria > Enterobacterales > Alteromonadaceae > JALJPB01. The sequence goes on from JAWUYA010000008.1 coordinate 51,737, forward strand.
TAAAGCTAATATCGACAATGGCTCAGTAAAAAAGCATATCATAGGCAATGAGGATAATATGCGTTCAGTGTTATCTGAGCTAAATAAAACAGGCGGTCAGCATTTGGTGTTGTTAAATACTCAGCACAAAAGTATGTTTATCCGTTATCAATCATATTTTCAACAAGGCTTAACAAAGCTTAGTTTAGAGCATCAAGGTGCCATTGTTATTGTATTGACTGATGATGACAATATTGACAGTGTATCTGTAGAGGCCAGTACAACGATTAGTCAAAAGTTATTAACCAACGTTGTTGCTGTATTACCGGGTAAAACCAAACCAGAAGAAGTGATACTTTATTCTTCTCATTATGATCATCTAGGCGATAACGGCAAGGTTAATGATAAAATATTTAATGGTGCAGATGATGACGCATCAGGCACTTCTGCGGTGATTAATATCGCCCAGTATTATGCTAGCAAAGGAGATAACGCTCGTACGTTAATTTTTGCCGCCTTTACCGCCGAAGAAATAGGTGGCTTTGGCTCAAAGTATTTCTCTGAACAACTTGACCCAGCCACTATAACCGCAATGATTAATATTGAAATGATAGGTAAACCATCGAAATTTGGTGCTGGCTCTGTTTGGATGACCGGCATGGAACGTTCTAATTTAGGCCAGCTCCTTAATGAAAATTTAAAAGAACAAGGCATTAAAATTCATCAAGACCCCTACCCAGAACAGGGTTTGTTTTACCGCTCAGACAATGCCACGTTAGCACGGTTAGGTGTTCCTGCTCATAGTTTTAGTAGTACTGAGCTTGATAAAGATGAACATTACCATAAAGTATCCGATGATTTAGCCAGCCTAGACTTAAATTCAATGTTTAAAGTGATTCAATCTTTAGCCTTTGGTACTCAAGGTTTAGTTGATGGCAGTGTAACGCCAACACGCATAGATTTTGCAAAAGTTAAAGCTAACGGCTTAATATATTAACCGAGTGAGTTAGCCTTTCGGCTTAATATAGAGCACTAAGCAGAAACCACTTCTAACGGACAAAACATTTGATATTCAAATTTATTTTGATTCTTAATTTGAAAACCATGACGTAAATATAACGCTCTAGCGGGATTATTAACCAGCACATTTAAGGTGATTGGCAAACAAAGTTGTAATGCTCGTTTTTTAACAACATTTATCACTAAGGTACCAATACCCTTACTTTGAAATTCAGGTAATATTTGAAACTGACGAATATGTAAACTGTGAGTCTTCAACCCAAGTTTTAATAAACCAATGGCTTTACGATTACGTAATATCATATGGGAGTCATAAAAAAACTCCTCTACACGCGCCAAATGCTCAGAGCTATTCATAACAATGCCAGCTTTTTTCAACTGTTTATTCATTGATTTTTTTCGTAATAATAATAAAAAATCAATATCTTCTTTTTTAGCCTTTCTAAAACCTATCGTTACTTTCATTATCAATTCATTACCAAGAGACTGTGTGGGCGTTATAGATTAACAACACACTAAGTGACAAAATCACACTGACGTGGTCAACTAACTGAGCATATCATAACGAACACTCACCTAAAAATCACCATAGAATATACCGCTCAACTAATTGTCATATAAAATAAAAACGATAGAGAAATGCAAGGCGTTGATACGCTTATGACTTAACGGTGAGAGCTCATGATCTATTATCATGAGGTTTTATGGCATTATAAACAACCCTTATGGTGCAAGTCTTCATTACTGTGATAATAAGAATGATAACGTTTGTCACCCCCCTCCTTAATTAAACCTGTTTATTTTAATATAAAAATAAATCAAGATATTAAGCCTACTTTTAGCCTTTATATTAGCTGCACTGACCATTTGTTGCTTTAGTAAACAACGGTCAATGCAGCGTCACCAGCAAAAGCAAGTAATAGCATAGATATCGGTATCTACGCTCTTATTGCAGAAATCTAATGTATTTAGCCTTATTACTTGTACTATTTTCCCTAGCTAACTATCTTGTAAACATTGCTGCTTTTAGCATTATTCCAATCTGTATTGCTAACATCACCCACTTTCAAATAATGTCTACAGAGGAGCGCTAACGACAAGTTGTAATCACTATTACTTGGCCTATAAAAATAAAGCCAGAAGATCGCTACACTATGCTCTTAGGAGATAAAATGCTCACCGTATTTATTGTCAACTCTTTAGTTGTTGCAATAACAGTAGTTATTCATTATGAATTTTTATACAGAATGACTCGCTGGTTACCCAAATTAACGTTACCGGCCAGGTTTCAAATTGTTTTAGCCGTTTTTGGCGCTTTAATTGCTCATGCTATAGAAGTTTGGGTGTTTGCACTTACCTACTATGCACTGATTAAGACTCAAGGATGGGGATTTTTATCGGGTAACTTTAATGGCAGTTTACTCGATTGTGCCTACTTTTCATTTTCTACCTATACAACCGTCGGTTTTGGTGACATCTACCCATTGGGTAATTTACGTTATTTAACCGGTATTGAATCACTCACTGGATTAGTGTTAATTACTTGGACGGCTTCTTTTCTTTTTATTGAAATGCAAAGGAATTGGAATTTAGATCAAAAGTAACATCAGCTTATTAGATTAGTTAACAAGCTGACATCACTTTTAGAGTGGTTAATGTTTGGCTGGATTAGGCTTTTTTCAAAAACGCCGCCACCAAAACAATACGTGAGCCACTCACTTTGCCTTCAATGTGTTCAGGATTATCGGTTAGTGTAATATTGCGCACTAACGTACCGCGTTTGGCGGTAAAGTTAGCACCTTTAACCACTAAATCTTTGATCAGAGTAACATCATCACCATTTTGTAAGTCAGCTCCGTTACTGTCGCGCGTTGGCCCACTAACTTCTGCTGCGGCAATACCCTGTTCAGCCCAAGTTCTCACGTCATCGGCGAGATAAATCATTTCCAACGCATCTTGTGCCCAGCTTTCAGCCGATAGTTTATGCAGCATACGATAAGCCATCACTTGAACTGCAGGTTCTTGGCTCCACATACTGTCATTTAAACAGCGCCAATGATTAAAAGCTAAGTCAGCCTTACCTTCAATTTGTTGAAGACATATCTGGCAAACATAAATGCATTGTTGAGCACTTAAGTCACTGGTTGGTGGCACCGGGTAAACAGATAAGTGGTCAGTAGATGTACAAAGTTCACAACTGCTATTACTACGTGCTTTTAATGCTTGCTCAGTAGGCATAATATCCCCTTAATTTTTCAGAAAAGTGTTGAGAAATTTTTCGCTATTATGCCTTAATTGTGTAGACAAAAAAGTTATCTTCTCGGCAAATCACTAAATAACAGATGGTGACCGTTAACCGCACAATAACAATAACTAAATTCAAAGCAATACTAAACAGTAGATAACTGCCATTCAGCTGCCTTTAATATCATAGATACCTTACAACGAAACGCTAAATGGCCCTAAGAATAACTAACGAGGCATTTTAAAATTAAAGACAAAAGGTCAAAGCAACGACGATCACGTTATAACAGTATTCGTTCACACCTCACCTAAAACTAACGGTAACTTGAAGCTAATTTGAAGAGATTAAATGGTCATCTGCATTCCAGTCTTGTAAAATAAAAATCAAATTAACTTACAAATGAACACTAGCTATTTAGTTTAGGTCTGTTTAGTGTACATTATAATAAAAAATAGAGTATTGACCTTGAGTAAACCTAGCTATATCCAACAAAGCCTTTTTCGCATGTGGGCTTTGGCAAAATTTGAATTAATTAGATTGTTTTTAACGAAACGTGGCATGTTAGCTATTCTTGCTTTTATCACCACTTGGTTCCTTATTCTTTATTACCCTGTTAATTCTGCAGTGACTATTGTTGCCTCTGACGGTTTTAAAGGCATGGCTGAAGATACCTTTGGTATTTTAGGATTGTCTGCCCTGCTGCAATGGCAAGTAGCTGAATTTACCATTTATTGGCTAATTGCCCTTTATTCTTTTCCAATATTTGCATTAGGGGCTTCGAGTGATCAAACTTGTGCCGATCGCACCCGGGGCACGTTACGATTTATCTCACTTAGAGCCACTCGTAATGAAATTATCTTCGGTCGCTTTATTGGTCAAGTATTGATCATTGCCATACTCATATTATTGACGCTACTTGCCACAACCACTATGGCATGGTTGCGAGAAAGCGCCTTAGGCGTGCCTGCATTGCTCAAGGCCAGCGATTTATTTGTTCAATTAATCATAGTGGTATTGCCTTTTATAGCACTGACCAGCTTTTTTAATAGTTTTTTAAGATCAGCAAAATTAACCAGTGTTGTTACTTTATTGTTCTTTGGTTTAGGCGCGCTGTTTATTTCGCTGATCAGTTATAATTTATCGATTGCACACTACCTTAATTATATATTTCCCGGGGTACAATTAAGTGACATTGTTGGCCAAGATAAATTAACCCTTGTCCACTACTCAATTCCCCTCATTCAAACGGGCTGTTATTTAGCACTGGCGAGTATTTTCATGAAAAGGAGCGCTTTATGATAACCTCTACAAATAACTCACCGTTAATTAAAGTTAGTCAATTAAGTAAGTCTTTTGGTACAAAACAAGTACTAGAGAATGTCGACTTTGAAATAGTAAAAGGAGAACCTGTTGCATTAGTGGGTCCTAATGGCGCAGGAAAAACCACCTTATTCAGCTTAATATGTGGTTATATACAGCCAAGTGCCGGTCAAATATCCATTTTAGGTCATCAAGTGGGTAGCGCTGCAACTTTTGGAAAATTAGCGGCTTTACCACAAGATGCGCAATTAGATCCCCGTTTTTCAATTGCTCATCAATTAAATTTTTATGGACAACTTCAAGGGTTTAATAAGAAAAAAAGCCAGTTTGAAGCAGAACGCACCTTAGAGCTTGTAGGGTTAAAAGAAGTACTTAATGAAAAGCCTGACTCGCTATCACATGGCATGCGTAAACGCGTCACTATAGCTCAAGCACTTATTGGCACGCCAGAGATCGTCATGCTTGATGAAGCGACTGCAGGGCTTGACCCCATTCACGCACGTCAAATTAGGCAATTAGTGGCTAGCCTTTCAGCTGAAACCACTTTTATATTAAGCTCTCATGATTTAAGCGAATTAGAGCGTTTATGCCAACAAGTGTTATTTTTAGAGCAAGGTGTTTTACGTCAGCATCAAAATGTCAGTAATGACGGTCTGAGTCAAAGTCAACCAACCTTTATCACCCTTAGAATGGCACATACCATTCCTCAATTTGAACAGTCATTACTTGCCATAGAGCAGGTTGCAAGTGTGACTCAAACCCAAGATAAAGAATATTTACTGAAGATTAATCCAAGCAGTGCGTTAACCTTAGCGTTTAACACTGAGCTTTTACCCATTGATATACAAATATTACAGTTATGCCATGATAACAAATGGATTTATCGTCAATTAATTAATGGGAAAACACTGGAGAATCAACTGTTTAATTGATTTTTCAATAAATCACAGCGATAAAACCAGTGGCACTTGCCTAATACTGCGGTTGATATCGATAAATGGAAACATACGACTTTGTATTTTAAGTTGTAATTTAATTTGTAATTCGTGACCCCGCTTTATGGTCAGTAGCAGATCATAAAGCTCAACACTTACCTTGATCACTTCAAATAGCCTGTGGGCAACCAACAATTTTGGCCCATAAACCTTCTAAATAAAGATGGAAACCGTTAAATAAAGTCGGAAACTGGAATTAATACGTTTAAGCACCGAAAATACCTTTCAAAAAATTTAATTAAATTTTGAAATAGTTAATTTCTAAAATATAACCCTAAGGGCAGTAGCTGCCACAAAGAAGACCTAATTTAGACTCATATTTATCACAATAAATAGTCCGCTTAGCCACCAAAGCGGACAGTCACAAATTGTATAAACCTGATTTTAAAGTTCTAAAAGTAGGCGTTCATACACTAGATTAACAACTAGAAAGGTGTTGATAGAAAGGTATTGATAGAATTAGATAACAATTCTATCGACGAGTATAAAATAGAGCCTGAGCTAAAGGTCATTTTCTTTAGGATTGGATAACAGTGCTTTTACTGTCCAATAGAAAAACAACCCAGCTGAAGCAGATGCAAAAGTTACAATAGCCCAAGCAGAAAAATCTGAAAATATAACATTCTCAGTAAACTCACTGATAAACACGTTGATGATGATCCCAAAATAAAGCGCCCACGCACAAAGAAAAATGCCTTGCGGCAATTTCACTTCTTCTAACCAGTCCACTTCTTCACCACGGTAAACCGTTTCTTGTCCTGACATAGACAAGTCGATCACTAACTTGGATTGTTTATCAATAATTTTTTGCTGATTTGACAATGTTACTTGGTATTCACCCTCAGTATAAGAGCAAATACGGCGGCTTAATTTTAACTTTTCTTCACCTACGGTAATATCTACTTCAGTTACTGAGTTAAACCAATTAGTAGGCTTTGCAACAAGTTGAGTGTCAACATACACTCGCTCACGCCCTAACAAATCTACAGAATACTTTATTTCTTGGTCATTATAATTGAAGATAAATTCTATCATTGTTTATTCCTGCTCTTCCGTTTCTTCCTGATATTCCAATATGTCGCCTGGTTGGCATTGTAAATGTTGGCAAATAGTTTCTAATGTTGAAAATCGAATGGCTTTAGCTCTTCCTGCTTTAAGTACACTCAAATTTTGTGCGGTGATCCCCACGGCATGAGCTAAATCATTAAGCTTCATTTTTCGCTTGGCTAACATGACGTCTAAATTGACTATAACTGGCATATTTACACCGTTAACTCTTGTTCTTTTTCTAAGTCACGAGAGATCTTATGAGCTGCTGTTCCTATATGTAAGACGTAACCAACGATGGCAATAGCAAAGTCAACACAACCAAAGTAGTTCACTATTGACAAACTATGCTCTGAGGTGAAATAAAGCAAGCTCAACTCGATACCAGGCTTTACCACTATGCCTAATAAAATGGACAACTTAGCGATGGTTTGCAGCACTTTCAATGTGTGAGTTGTGAAGAAGTGTCCTTGGATATATAAGTTAAATATTTTATGTAGCAACAAAATAAGTAGAAAACTAGCGGGAAGATCCACTAAACCAGCCATAGCGATTGGATCTTTTGCTGCTTCAGCCAAACCTTCTTTAATGATGGTTATCATACCAATGATGAACATACAAAAGGTTATCAAGCCAAGAAACGATGTAAAGAATAACATTTTGATCTGATGAACCTGGCAGTACTTTTGAAACGCAATCATTTTTAATTCCTTCTTTTACTAATCAACCTAGTGGTACCAGTAGAATATTAAATTCGTTAGCTAAATTAATGCAAACCTTAACATTAGTCAATACTTTATTATCGTTTAACGATAAATAACTACCGTTTAAAGTTTTTTAGGTTATAAGTATTTTCCAATATTGGGGATTTATTGGCTTTTTGAGGTTGTTCATCTCTATTTCGCTCATTTGCCATTTAGAAATAAAATACCAACAGCAGCAATGAGCTTAAATAAGCCCCACAAGTGAGCAGAAAATCTTGGCTAATATTGCCCTAAATATGCTCATGGATTTGCAAAGGCTTAATGCCCGCTTTTGGCTATTAGTTGACCTAAAGAACAACCAATAGCTAACGTCAGCAATGCCACCATTGCCGACATTCATCATAAAACGAATGCTAGCTTAGTACCAACAGGGCATTTTATTCTGAAGGGGCTATGTGATTATTAAGTTATATTATTCCCGCTAACGATAGTTGCTCTTTTGCAGCATCAATCCGAGTTTTGATGACCTCTTTGAAAGACTTGCCATCAATATTTAAAGCAAAATAATAAGTTTCTTTCTTGGTTTCAATAAACCCTATATACCAGCCTAGGGCTTTATCTTTAGCGACCCCACCAGCTCCCGTTTTGGCATATAGTTTATAATCTTCGGTAGATTCAGCTAACATGATGTCTTTCAACTGCATCAATGAACTTTTCGATACTGCTAACTTATGATTATATAAGCGTTGGAGGAAGTCGACTTGCTCTTTAGCACTTATTTTTATACTTTTATTCAACCAAAAATCATCAATACCTGATGATATATCTTGATTGCCATATTGAAAATCAGCTAAGTATTGACTCATTCTCTTTTTATTAATCTTACTCGCTGTATCTTGATAGATAGGAACTGCCGAATACTTATAAGCCTCCCTTAAAGAAATAGGTGCTTCATACCAAGTTTTAGGCCACCATTTTTGAATGGGATAATCCGCTATATCAAAAGTAAGCTCTACTTCAGTATTTTTAATCACGCCTGTATCTAAAGCTATAAGGGAATGTGGAATTTTGAATGTTGACCAAGGTGTCATTCGCTTAACAGCTCTTTCGGGATTTATAATGCTGTATTCACCAGACTGTTCACTTTTTAGAGCAAAGGTGCATGAGCTATGACATAAAGAATTAGCATGAGTTGCTATTGAAAAACTAAACCCTAGTAAAGAAATTAATAACTTTTTAGATTTTATCATTTTTATCCAATATAATTATTATGGTTTCAACAACCAAATGTTTGTTACTAAGCTGACATTAAGCTATTTCAAATAGTTACGTCAACTATGGGTATTTCGAAATACATAGATTTGACCTAACCAATAATTCTCTCATTGGGATTAATTCAAAGTGTTCGCTATAGTCATAAATACAGGGCTTTACAAGACCCAATATAGGAATTTTATATATTCAATGTATATTTTTATTTAATTCCTCTAAAATACTTACTCCTAGCCCTTTTAAATAAAAAGCCAAGGTTAACCTTTAATGCAGTTACTTTACTCTACAAGCAAAGCCCTTGATAAATGGCTAAAAGCTGAGTTACCTACCTTAGAAGGCACTCAGAAAGGCAGAAACTTCATTACGACTGATGCTGACACCTTTAGCTGGCAATTACATATTATCGACAACAGTTATAAATCAAGAGAGAAAACAATAATCGCTACAGAAGCGTATAGTCGTTTTACTTGCTTTATACCTGCGCCAATGGCTCTAACATTAACAGAATTACATCATCAGCTATCAATGCAATGGCAACAACTGTTAGTTGAAATGTTACTAGCTAATCGACTGCTTCCAAATAGTGATGCTATTTTATTGTTAAGTAATCTAGAGCAACTACACTTTGATGTCCATTGGGTTAAAAATACGGACTTGAGTATTAATGGTCATATAACTGATGCAACTCAATGGGTAACACATACTCTTAAGCAACAAAAAAATAATGCGTTGTCATTCACCCTATCGCAAGACTTGGCTATGTATATCAATGAACAAGATAAATTCATAAAGCAAAGAAAAGAAAAGTTTGTACCTATAGAGCGGTTCTTAGATTATTGCCAGCGCATTACCGACAACCCTACTGAAGAGCACAAAACAGAGACTGCATTTCCTAAAAATATTGTCAGCCTTAGTGATTATAAAAAGAAAAATAATATCTACTAATGTGTCTCAAAAGCAACCACAGCGGTCATAGACACCTTAAATTACTGTGCCTGCTATTTAAGGTGAAGTAGTACTACAGAAGGTAATGAGGTTGTGCCAATTTTTCAATGTGAAGCTTGAAAAATCAATACGCAAACTTAATTGAAATCACCGAAAGCAGTCATTCAATTTCTATGATTTTTGTCTGATAACATTTAATAGTTCTAAGGCGGTTTGGGGCACATAACGCCATAAAATTTATGTTCACTTAGTGCGCAGAAAAAACATATCAGTTAACCATCTTAATTTTATCTACTTTATTTATTATAAAAGATCGGGACCCCAACTTTGTTGAATAAAAAAGTTATATGTCCCAATCTTTTAACTATGTAGTGAAAATTGTCATAATTTATTGTTCATAGGAGCTAACGAGCCTGTAGAATAACTCGTTTTTTATAAATCACCCCCTAAATTAGGGGTGGCAAATGCATTACCTATATCGAGTTAATCGCCTAAAATGCGATAGAGGAGCACAAAATAATGGTTGGCTATAATCAAAGTGATGGCCGACCATTATTTTCCGTTTAAGCAACTTATATGTTTTAATTATTTAAATACGCTATTAAAACAATTAATAATACGTAAAAGGATATTCCCAAGAGACAAACTAAATTAACCTTTTTTGATTTACTACCCTTAAAAGAGGCGAAATTCTTAAACTCCATTTTAAACTGACCAAAGGTAAATACTTTTATAATTAAACAGCCCGTCAAATAAATAATAAAACCAAATATAGTCTCTATGAATAACCATACAAATACATCTATAACGAAACTCATACTGATTAACTCCTAAAATAATCGTGGTAGAGCGGCCTGTTGCCAGACCGACCCCACACAGATCCGGACATGCGGAACTACCGCATCCAGCTCTTCAGTTATATATTCACTCGTGTAGACCTTGCCTTCACATATCCTACAATAAAACATCTTACTTTCGCTCCTCTGTCCAGTGACGTTAAATTGCCGATACGACTCAGTCTCAATGTAACGAATTGCAATTGAGTTTTCATGCATTCCAGCCCTACATGTCCGGTGCATGTATCTGTTACAATTCAGATATAACTGTCAGCTCCTTCGCCATGTACAAGGATTTCCCCTGCGCGGACTACTACGGGCTGATCTGACTTGCAAAAGGTCATCGTTGGCTTTGCTTTTGGCTAAGCTTCCCTACCATTGTCCTTATGGAACGCCTTTGGATCTCTCAAGTTCTCAATGCATCTCTTCATACATGCCACTGCTTAATAACTCCGCTGACTCGCCACAACCTTACCAATACGGCTGCTTTGCTTGGACTTCGATGGG
>JAWUYA010000009.1:0-35476 GCA_034111045.1 Colwellia sp.
CCTTGCGGAAAAGCCCTTGCCATTCGCTAGTAGTTAGCGTTTAATAACAAACTGTTAACTAAACGGTGATCTTCCTACAGAGGACTTTCACCTCATTAGTTCATGCCCATGCTGGGCGTACCAAGAAAATCAACAAGGACAAAAAACAGTTGGCTTTTGCTCCTTCGTCGCTTATTTTAGCCAACTATTTTTTACCTGTTATTTAGGCGTTAGGTACTATAAATATTTTCTAATTCCATCTATAACTAACATTAAATCATTTTTATCAAGGACTATCAAAATGAAAAACATCGTTGCTTTATCAATTACACTTATATCTTTTTCAAGTATTGCATCAACATCAAGTGATGCAAAAAATGTATTACTTAAAGAACTGGCTAAATGCCATGTAGCATATGAAAGATCTCGAAATCTTGAAAAAGCAGATGAAATTAAAATAGCTTTAAAAAAACATACGACAAATAATAATTTCAACAGAATCATTAATGCAGAATTTAATTATCAGAGGACTTCTGAAATAGATCCTAATGCGGTAATTAGAAAACATTGCTTAGATTCAAAAAGCAAAATTGCTGCATTAAATATATCAAAATAGATACCTAACAACTTCAAACGGAAAAAATACAGTTGGCTCGCGCTTAGCGCACTATAGCCAAACTGTATTTTTCCGCTTAAGTAGGCGTTAGCAGTATTAGTCCTATATGGAGTTTGTATCATGGATAAAGAGCAAAATAATAAAATTAAAGAGCCAAGTCTACTTGAGCAATTATTACCTACTGAAATGGGGTTAATGCAATCTCTAGGTGAATCTAAAACGTTAATAATCATGTTGGTGATTTTTCTAACATTATTTGGTGGGTTAGGTTTGTTTTTATTAAAAATGTCAACCTAGAGGCTAGTAGCATAAACTATAAGGTAATTAAATGTAACTAAAACAAAGCGTTAGGTTTTGTTACGCATTAGAACCCACTATTTTAGTCCGCTTATTGCGGCGTTAGCTGGCTACGGTGCAGGTGGATAATTTGGCAGAATTAGCAGTAAGCTTTGATTTGGAATCAGATCTCCTAATGGCTCTAGAAAGTATTTCTGAAGCACTATTAAAGGTCAAAGGTGGTAATCACAGTTACTTGAAATGGGCTGTGATTTTTGGGCATACAGCATTACAAAGTGCTATGTGTTTATCTTTAATTACATCAGCGAGTTTTTTGGTGCGAAAACGGTCATCTTATAAAGATAACTATGGTGAATTAGATAATATTGAGTGGCTATATCAAAAACTACAAAATGCAGACTTATTGCCGTATGTAGATAGTAAAGCTATACAAAAAAATGCTATTGAACTTGAACAAATTAAACGACTACAGACAATTAGAAATACATTTATACACCAACAACCAGCATTATACGTTTACACTTTTGATGAACTTATCGAGTCAATTGGCTTAACTGTGAAACTGACAAGATTCTTAATCAGTTCCAGTGAAAGGATGGCTTTAGGATCTTTAGTAACTAAAGTAATATTAGAACAAAAGCTTGGTGTACTAGAAAGCCAGCTAACAAGCTAATTAATAAGGACAAAAAACAGTTTGCTGTTTTCGTTCCTCACTTATTTTAGCCAACTGCAATTTGCCGCTTAAAACGGCGTTAGCACTCTAAGTATGGAAATCAGAATCCTCATGAAGAAAAGTTGTTTATTTATATTTTTATTTATTTCTTTTTCAGCAAAATCATCTGAATCAGACGTTTTTGAAGCTTTACAATATGGGGCAGGAATTTATGGGAGTATATATATTCATGAACTAGGGCATGCCATAACAGCTAAATATTATGGTGGTTATGATATAGATATTGATGTACCTAGAAAAGATGGTGGTTGGTTAAGTGGGAATACTTCTTATAAATTGCCAAAACGAACATATGAAAGTGAACGTGTCACTGCTGTATCAGGGTTAGTTGCTACTACTTTAGTTAGTGAAGTTATTATTCAAAATGATGGGTTATACAAAAACCCTTTTGCTCAAAGTGTATTAGCTACGTCACATGTAACCAATATTAGATATGTTTATAAATATTACACAAATGATTCTCATGCAATAGGGGATCTTGAGCAATATGCTAGAGCTGGAGGCTATATTCATGCTTTTAATGCTTTATTAGTTGGTTATACAATTTGGAGTTTAAAAAGAATGAGTGATAAATCTATACCTCTATTTAGTGTGGGGTTTAAATTCTAGTGCTAATCGGGTAGCCAGAGGTCTCTAACCTCCAGCCCCCACACCACCCTGCATGCGGCTCCGCACAGGGCGGTTCACTAACCATGATGTATTCTTATCCAAAGTTCACGTAGTGCAATTAACCCTTCATCTTTGAGATATTGATTGGTTAATGCCATGTTGACCCCTTTAGTTTTAGAACTTCTCCATGGGCCTTTGCTTGTAATACCACAACTTATCGCGAGTCTTTCTGGTACACCTCGCTTGAGTAAACTTCTGACCTTAGTTCTTGGCCTTCGCCATTGTCGCCAGTAGCACATCCGTATTCTACGACGAACCCAATGGTCTAAATCTACTGATAGTTGATAAGCATTGGCTATAAAGAAATAGGGTCAGAGTCACTTTAAATATCACTTGTCTTTTTCTTTCGCCAACCTAACGGCCTACCCCATGCGAAGGGTAGAGAGCCTGTTACGTTAAGCCGAATAAACCGATAACCTTGGAAATGCAGACCAATTTGAACCGTAGGTCAATAACACAAACATTCGTTTTGCTAAATAATTAGTGCAAATTTCGTTAACTTAAAATGGCCTAACTTTACCTAAAGGTTGGGGCCACCATAACGGCTGAACAATCTATAGGGTGCCTTCTTTATTTAGTGACTATTTGAGTGACTATTTGAGTGTCTATGTTAGTGACTATGTTAGTTTTATAAGTACTAGCCGCAGCATTATCACCACACTTCAGCTATGTCTTGCGTAGCATCGCCACCTACTCAATAATTTTTGGTGCATACGCTTCATATTCACCGGTGTACCAGTATTTAATGATTTTTTCTGCTGATTTTCCTCGAATAGATTGTGACATATTTGGGAAACCTTCTACGGTATTTGAACTAGCAGGGAATTGATTGGTATCAGGTATCAAAGTATCTGATAACCAATAGCCAGTAGTTGTTGTTGTACCTAGCGTATCAAAATAAAGCTGAGTATCGGCTGCTCTTAATAATCCTTCGGTGAAGATTGCTTGGGCAGAAAAATCGGTTTTTACTTCATATTGAACACAATCGTTTGTAACACCATCAATGATCCCTTGAGTGCAAAAGCCATCTTCAATCCAACCTGTTGATAAAAACGATGTGTGACTTTGACCAAAAAAGTTGAACATTACTTTAGGAATAGTTTCACTTGAATTATACCAACAAGGTTGCCCATCTAAACAATTCCATTGTTTATGAGTGTTTTCAATAAACTGAGTAGCTCGCTCTTGTATCAGGTCAACAGTAGCGGTTGCCACTTCATCATCAGTTAGTAGATGACCGAACGGTAGAATAATGCCGTCAACTTTATCAAATACGCGTTTATCATTCCATTGAGGTCCATCACCAACATAGACTTTTCCGGAGAATTTTTCTTTTATTTTATCAATGATGCCTCCCATTCTTTCCATGTAATAATCTTTGACTTCATCAGTTTCTTCCTGGCTATGATTTTCATCTATACCACAATGAAAACAGATCCACATAGCACTCCAATCAGCTGAAATAGTGCCTACTCTAAGCGTTTCTAAACGTTCTGCTTCCCAAAGAATGTGGGTTTGGTGCGCATCCATAATTTTCTTTAATAGCGGCATATCCACTTCAACATTACCATTAAACGGGAACAGAAATTCGCTTTGGGTATCTACTGCTAAGAATTGCCAAACATAGTGAATGTTCAAGTCTAACTTTTCAGCTTCAGCTACAATGTATTCAATAACCCAATCATCTAAATGCTTAGCATCATGGTCAAGCAACCAAGCTTCAGCTTGCGCGTTTTGCCAATAACCAAAATTATATATAGAGACTGTATTTACACCGTGATTTTTTAATCTATTTAACGTCGTTCTATACATTAATTTAATGTATTGCTCTTCAGTACAATCTGCAATCCAAGTCGCTTTGTCTGAGTAATTATTATAAACCCATTCAACGCCATAATCTTTAAGGCCTATCGCTTTGACTTTGTCATTGCTAAAAAAGTTCTGTGGCATTGGAACTTCATAGTCACCTAGGTATGACTCATATATTTCTGCGCTATGAGGATTTACACAAGAGCCTTCTGAATTATCACTGTTAACGGTAACCGTTATAGTTGAAGAGGCTGTTCCACAGGTTAGTTTAAAACTATGCTCGCCAAAATGATTCATAACTAAGGATCCACTGCCGGCCAATGACTTATCGCCACTCCAAGCACCAGAAGCTGTACAAGATGATGCGTCAGTACTTGACCAAGTGATTGTTGTAGATTCTTCAACCATAACAGTCATTGGGTTTGCTGATATTGATACTGTAGTGGGGGTTGTAGTGCCTCCACTAACATCAGTACCGCCAGAGTCACTGCCACCGCAAGACGACAGCATGCAGGTTGATAAAATAAGCATTGAATATTTCAAGTATTTAACCTCACGATGATAAAAATATGAGCAATGCCCCTGCTTAAAATAGTAAGTAATGTTAGCCACACTTACCTTTAACAGAAACACTTCCTTTGATTTTCTCATTGCTCAGTTTATTAAAATTTAATATAACCTACAAAAAATATCTGGGAAAGTTATGTCGTCTACAAAATAAAATTTCAGCGTTTTTCTAGATAAAACCATGAGTCTTTTGATGTGTAATTTTGTCAATAACGGGCAAAAATTGTTGGCTAAAATTAGCGACGAAGGAGTAAAACCAGCTGTTTACGTCCTTGTTAATCTGTATTACTTTTCAACCAGTTACCAATTAAATTACTTGTACTGTTAATTGAAACCACTTCCTCAACTATTAAATCAGCGTTATTTCTCACTTGGTTTGCTGTTGATATATAAATTTCTCGCAAGTGGTCTTCATATTTATCCAAGTAACTGGAAATAGAAACTAATGCTACCGAATGCTCGGTATGCCTTTTTATAATGCGGGTTAAGCATAATTCTAAAGGTTGATCTAATAAAACAACGTAATCGATTAATGAAGACATAGAGTCACGCTTTTTACCAAAAGGCTCTTCAATAAAAATAAAGCGACTGCTACTTGTTGAAATTAGCCTCTTCAATGCCCTAACAAACTTTGGCGTTTTGATAAGAGAAACGTTTGCTCCACATTTAAGCCAATCCTTCATGTTCTGAGGATAGGTATTTTTATCCGTGTGATCATCAAAGAGTAAAAATGGACAACTAAATTCGTTAGCTAATTGTTTTACAATTGTTGTTTTACCTGCACCAGATACGCCACTGATCGCAACTACTTTTGTGTTATTCATACTACCCTAGTGACAAAGCTTATGTGCTAATTAAAGACCAAACTGCAAATTCATTGCCGCTAGGCTCAGTAAAATAGACCACAGCCAACTTTACGTGTGATCTTGTTAATTTGCTTATTATGTTTCACTTACTCAGAACTGTCTTTAAATCTTCGGGAATAGCCATTGGCTTCAATGGATTAACATTAGCTCGGCCTGTATTTCCTGTAGGCACCCAAATTTTAGAAAACAATACGGAAGCTATTATTCTGGTTATCTGCCCAAATACTTCCCTGAAATTATGCTTCTTCACACCAACTTTAAGCATCCACCAGTGGGATTTCGTATGAGGTATTGTATAATTTTGAGCAAGAATATGAGCTCGTTCTAAATGATGAAAAGCAGAATCAAGCTCATTAAGTTTATAAAAACGAATAGCTTCATCCATTTCTAGACAGTAAGCATTTTTTAGTTTTTGCCGCATAACTTTACTCATCTAATTCTTATTAACGCGCTGAAAATTATAAAGTGCTTCATACTAAGCGTGCATAATTCTCCAAATATACCTAAAGCTAGTTAACACTCCTAGCAACACCGAAAGCCCGGCATTAATAATTATATTGGTCGCTTTAATTTCTTACGGAATTGACTAGGCGTATCACCATAGTGATCTTTGAAGGCATGTGAAAGTGTGCGAGCGTCAGAAAATCCTATGATATCAGCCATTTCTTCAAGTGCTAAATTTGAATGTTTTAACAATTGATAAGCTTTTGCCATACGCCAACGGCTTATATAAACCATTGGCGAAACACCAATAGCCGCTTTGAACTTACGCTGTAATGTTGCACGCGACATACCAACCACATCACTAATAATATCTAGCGTCCATTGTCTTTGAGGATGCTGATGAATGAGCTGTAATATTTTGTTTAAACGAGGCTCTTTAAGAGCTGATAAGAAACCCGATAAGTGATCATTTTTCTCAATAAAACTGTTCAGTAATTGAATAAATAAAACTTCAGTTAAACGGTCGATAATGCTGCTCTTCTTATTATTGGTTCTGTTTATTTCGGCGTCAATTAATTTTACTGTCATCCAAATATTATCATTTGATTGAATATTGGAAAGTTGAATGATCGAAGGTAATGCACTGAGAATAGGATGTTCAATAGCCTCATCGTATTCAACTACTCCACACATAATCTTATTGGTAATTTCACCTCGTTGAAAAAGCGACAAACCTAAAGTACAGGCTTCTCCCGCTTGTTCACTAGGCACCCGTTCGCTGCCAATATCATCTGCTATCCAGTGCACGTCTCCGCCTGGGATCATGACAATATCCATTGGCGCTACATTAATGTTGCTCGCCCCTGCCCCAATATAAAAACCGCCTTCCAATGCAATATGAAATCTCGGCATTAGCATTGATGATAATGCCATTCCCCATGGAGCGGCAAGACTCGAATGAAAGAATATACTGCCACGAAAACGAAGAGTATCTATGACATCATCAAGTACATTAAATTCTGATGTTGGACATTTGAGCTGATCAGCGACATTTTTGAGCATTTCAGATACCAAGGGTTGATAGTAATGATTGCTATAGTTACGTTACACGAAACAAAACAGAGTATATTATGAAAGTTAATAAAGTATTAATAGCAGTGTCGTTCCTGTTTGTGCAAGTCATTTTTTCAGGATTGACTTATGCAAGTGAAGCGTTTTCAATGAAAAACGGTGAACTAGAACGTCCTACCGGCTATCGAGAATGGATCTACGTCGGCACACCTGTTACCCCCAATGACATGAATGACGGAAAAGCTGCATTTCCTGAACTTCATAATGTTTATATTGATCCTAAGAGCTGGAAACATTGGAAAAACAAGGGTGAATTCCGTGATGGTACTATCATCATTAAAGAGCTAGTTTCTGTTGGCTCAAAATCTGCTGTCAGTGGTAACGGCTATTTTATGGGCGATTTTATCGGTCTTGAAGCGACCATTAAAAGTAAAAAACATTTTAAAGATGAACCCGGTAACTGGGCCTATTTTAGTTTCTCAAGTGCCGACCATAAAACGCTAGCAAAAACAGCAAAAGCATTTCCTCCACAAGCGTGTAATGCATGCCATGCCGGTGCTGCCGCAGATGACTTTGTTTTTACTCAATATTACCCGGTATTAAGTCAGGGTAAAGGGATGAAAATGAAAGCTGGTGGCGGATATTCAGACAGTCTTGAGCCCATTAAATAAGAAATATATAATTTATCGCGCCGTTTTATTATTTGATTTTCTATTAAGGTCAACCTTAAATCGGCTCATTTTTATCGCGTTATAAATAACCTTTATCGGAGGCAAATATGCTCACATTTTCAATTAACCCGTTTAGCCGATCAATGATGGCTGTCGTCATACTCTTTCTACTCCCTTTTCATACTATGGCCGAAACAGCCAACAAATCATCAGGTAAAGCGGTCGATAATGAATATGCCGCTAAAGTATGGCAATACATGGTTAACAATAAACTCATAGGTGACGGGCGTAAACGCAGTTACCCATTTGTAGGAAGCCGACCACATGGCAGTATTCAAGAAGTGATCTCAACTAACGCTGAAATTGAAGGACAAAAAGGGAAACTGATCGTTAAGCATAACTATGGTGCTAAAGAAGAGCTTACACCGCATAAAGTCTATAGCGCTGATCAAGCCGATAACTATGTAGCGCTTACTATTATGTTTCAACGTGAAAAAGGCTACGACACCAATAACAGTGATTGGTTTTGGGCTGAGTATAACCCTGATGGCAGTATCATCAACTATCAAGGCGTAGACTTATCAGGCCGTTCAGAGATGTGTTTAGGTTGTCATGTACCACTTGGAGGTAAAGATAGAGAAGTGTTAAACGGTAGATCTAAATAAATAGTTATCAACTCATTGACGCAGCAGGCCATGGTAAGAATATTACACTGGAGTATTGTCTTTAGCATTGTAGTGGCCTACTTAACTGCTTATTATCGATATTGGTACACCACACAAACTGAAGTAGCGAATTGGTACTTACTCGTTGTTCATATTAACCTTACTCTATTACTATTGATACTGAGTCTCATTATGTTGGTTTTACGTGACCGTTTCTCTAAAATAGTCAGTAAGGGTGTATTGCCCAACAAAGTATAGCTAAATTTATCAGTCAAAATAATGCATTACACTTTGTATTTTATGCTTCTTTCTCTGCCGGTCAGTGCCTACATTGTTGCTCGGTCATATGGGTGCGGCAATAAGGCATCAAAAAATTAAATAGGCTAGCAAGTACCGTTAATACATACACTCAATATCATAGTGTTATAATCACAGCTGACCAAACGCTGAGGACATAAAGTCATGACAACATATCAAAAATCAACCGATGCAATTTCAGCACTCACCAAAGAACAATATCGTGTAACACAAGAAAGTGGCACAGAGCGAGCGGGTAGTGGAGAGCATCTTAATAATACTTTGCCGGGCATTTATGTCGACATTGTTTCAGGTGAACCGCTATTTGCTTCATCGGATAAATATGAATCTGGCTGCGGTTGGCCAAGTTTTACCAAACCGATAGTGTCAAAAAATGTCAAAGAAATTAATGATAACAGCCACGGCATGACTCGAACTGAAGTTCGCTCGGGCTATGGTAATAGTCATTTAGGACATGTATTTAACGATGGTCCAACAAGTGCAGGGGGTTTGCGTTATTGTATTAATTCAGCGTCTCTACGTTTTATCCCTCGTGATGATATGGTCACTCATGGTTATGGCGAATACGTTAATCAAGTGGATAAGGTATAAATATGACAATTGAACGCGCTATTTTGGCTGGTGGTTGCTTCTGGGGTATGCAAGACCTTATACGTAAACTTCCCGGAGTCATTTCAACCCGAGTGGGTTATACCGGTGGAGACGTTATTAACGCAACTTATGGCAATCATGGCAGTCACGCCGAAGGAATAGAAATATCATTCAATACTAATGTGGTCAGTTTTCGCAGTCTCCTTGAATTGTTCTTTCAGATCCACGACCCAACAACAACACACCAACAAGGAAATGATCTTGGTGCGTCGTATCGTTCAGCGATTTATTACTGTTCAGCTGAACAAAAAGCGGTAGCGATGCAAACGATCATCGATGTTAATGCTTCAGGTTTATGGCCTGGAACTGTGGTGACTGAATTAGCACTTGCAGGTGATTTTTGGCAAGCAGAAACTGAACATCAAGATTATCTACAAAGAATACCAAATGGCTATACTTGTCACTTTCCCCGAAGTCACTGGGTATTACCCTCAGTAAAATGAGCCAATAAAAGTAAGCTCTGTAATGACTAGAGATAATACTATGCATACTGAAAATTTCAGCAAGGTGGGTTTAGGTGGTGGTTGCCATTGGTGTACCGAAGGGATTTTTGAATCACTTATCGGTATTAAAGCGGTCAAGCAAGGGTGGATTGCTTCTATCGACAATAATGCTGAATTATCTGAAGCTATTGAAGTATCTTTTGACCCATCTATGATTTCTTTACAAACCTTGATTGAGATTCATCTACATACTCATGCATCAACATCTAACCACACTATGCGTCAAAAATACCGATCAGCTATATATACCTATAGTGATAGTCAAAACCAAGAAACTCATAACGTTTTAGATGCTTTACAACCTGCTTTTGTTAAACCAATTATCACCCAGGTACTACCATTTAAATCGTTTAAGGCTAATAAGGATGAATTGCTCAATTACCTTTATAAATCACCTAATAAACCTTTTTGTAAAACCTATATTCATCCAAAATTGAGGCTTCTATTAACACGCTTCAAGCATCACGTTAATGATAAAAAACTCGCTTTATGCATACCGACGAACAATCAAGCGTCAATCAGTTCCCCACATAAAATAGACAGCTGTTGATGTTTTTATTGAAATTGACTGTCCACATTCGCGCAAAATTTAGCCAAATTAGCTCGACGTATCAAATATTACAATGGCAAACCGCCATCAAATTTTGATTGCCTATATAAGGGTGCATAGTTAAAAGAGATATAAAATATGGTAGACCGCTTTGCTATTAAACAATAAAACATTGTGTGGCATTTGTGTCCAAAATTTTATTAAAAATAAGAGATATAATCGATGAAAACAAAAATAGAATTTCCTAGTCAACAACAAAATTTGGCTGGTTTGCTTGAAACACCTGACAAAACAATTCGCGCCTATGTATTATTTGCCCATTGTTTTACCTGTGGTAAAGATGTTGCAGCGGCTTCGCGAATTAGTCGATTTCTTGTGCAACATGGTTTTGCGGTTTTTCGGTTTGACTTCACAGGTTTAGGCAATAGTGACGGTGATTTTGCCAATACAAATTTTTCTTCCAATACTGAAGATTTACTTTCAGCTGCAAAATTTCTAGAACAAAATTATCAGGCCCCTCAATTATTAATTGGACACAGCCTTGGTGGAGCAGCGGTTTTAGCAATGGCTGCACAACTTCCAGAGGTTAAAGCGGTTGTGACAATTGGCGCACCGTATGAAGCAAGTCATGTAATACACAACTTTGATGCTCACCTCGATACAATAGAAAAAACCGGGCGAGCAAAAGTGAGCTTAGGTACTCGTGAGTTCACCATTAAAAAACAGTTTCTCGATGATTTACGTAATCAAACGACAGAGCATATACAGCATCTCAATAAGGCTTTGCTCGTTTTGCATTCTCCTATCGATTTAACTGTCGATATTTCAGATGCCGAGAAAATTTACAAGGCTGCTAAGCACCCTAAAAGTTTCGTTAGCCTAGACACTGCCGATCATCTTTTATCAAAAGCTATAGATAGTGAGTATGTCGCGCAAACGATTTCTGGATGGGCAAACCGATATATTGCAGCGCCCGAAATATCTAGTCACAAAATCACAAAGGGACATGTTTTAGTGGCTGAGCTTGACCATAAATTTCAGCAGGAAGTCTTCAGTGACCACCATCACTGGTATGCAGATGAGCCTACACAACTAGGTGGGAAAAATTCAGGACCCGATCCCTATGAGCATTTATTGGCCGCTTTAGGCGCTTGTACAGCAATGACAATTCGTATGTATGCTGATCACAAAAAAATTCCTCTCGAGCATGTAGAAGTCTCTTTATCTCACGAACGTAATTATTTGAAGGATGCGGGTAATGTTGCAGAACATGATCAAAAAATAGAGTCATTGATTCGTAAAATTCAGCTGTTTGGGCCGATGAACGATTCAGAAAAAATCAGGTTAATGGAAATTGCTGAGCGCTGCCCTGTGCATCTCACATTACACAACAACCCTCAAGTGTTGACAACATTGATTAAACAATAGTTCTCTGTGCCATCGTTTAAGAGTTGAAGAGAGCATCACCTAACAAATCTAATAGCAGGCATATAATATCAATAATTTTGGTTATCTATGTTTAATACATTTTAGCCAAAATAATTAAGGTTTGATTGGAGTTCATAAGCAGCCCTTATGTCATTAATTAATATCAAGAACGTGATGACTTCTTTTTGCAGATTTGTCAACCCGACTGCATGCGTTTATTATATTGCACCATATTTGAGTATTTCATCACCATTTTCGTCGTATCTATTTGTAGTCTGCCAACCTAGATGACGATAAAAACCATATGCTCTTACAATAGCCGTTGCTGAAGCAGCAAGCCATAATTCTGCATGTCCAAGAAAGATGAGCTGCTTGCTGGTCAGAGAAAGTAGTTGTTTACCGATACCATGCCCTTCGTATCCAGCAAGTACGGCTAAAACAAGAATTTCTCCACTATTGGTATCGCCAAAGCAAAAACTGATAACAACATCACTTTGTAGGGCAACAAAGCCGATGAATTCGCCACTCTCAATTAAAGGTGGCCAAGACGCTTCTGTGACACCGATAGTAGCCAACTCACTCTGACTAAAGGCGTTGTCATTGGTAAGGCCTCGTATCTCGATACATCTATTG
Organism: Colwellia sp.; assembly: GCA_034111045.1. Taxonomy (GTDB): domain Bacteria; phylum Pseudomonadota; class Gammaproteobacteria; order Enterobacterales; family Alteromonadaceae; genus JALJPB01. Next base: position 12,471 of record JAWUYA010000009.1, read on the forward strand.
AGATCTTCTTTTGTAGCTTTTCTATAACTTACATACATCCTAAAACCTCAAGGGTGTCGAAAATATAACGCTTATTAGCGTTAAACTGAAAATGGGTTACGTTCAACATCTTCAATTACCACCTATATATTAAAAAATCATTAACTAAGTCATTAACTATGCCAGCCATAATAACAATTAACTATAAGAACATATTAAATCGAAGTTATCAGTTCAATAAAGTGGCTAAATTTTACAGTAAGTTGAATCTGCCACGTTATTGATGAACAATATTCAGCAACCACTCAAGTTTTAGCTGAGTTAATACCGTTATTTGACAATAACTGTAGATTAAACATTGGTCCCCCACCTTTCATTGATAAAAGTAAGTGCATATTACTGTGATTAACCAGGCCAATTTAAGGCAAACTTTTTACCTTGGTGTCTGCCAAGCCAATAATCTATTTCAAGTAATTGAGTATTGGTTGTCGTTAAATTGGCACTTAAGCACGACTGCGGTGCAATTTGAAAAATATTGACATCTGCTGGCGATGTTTCCATAAATGACAGGCTATTATTGTAGGTGTTAGGAAGGTTGAGTATCGTCTTTTGCAGTTTTAGATTGTTTTTATACAGTAATGACCCTATTTTTATTTCAATACTCGATTTTTTTTCACGGTGACTTTCTGCTTTTGAACGGATCACCACAATATCGGTAGCCCCGTCTGCGTAAGCTTTTTTTACTGGAATGGGATCACCAATACCACCATCAATAACACGTACGCCTTCAATATATACCGGTTTTCGGTAAAACAGTGGTAGGCAGCAAGACCCTATCAAGATGTTGTTTATGTTTTCTGTAGTTGGAGAGTGATAATTAGGTTGACCGGTTTCTACGTTAGTACAAACAATAACAAACCTTTTTCCAGTGTCTTCAAGGCGTTGTAATGCCGTTTTTTTGTCTAAAGGGTGCGCTTTAAGGCATTCATTGCTAAGCCAATCCAAATCAACATAATGTCCACCTCTTAAGTATTTCCAACCATTGATAAATTGTCCTGAGGTGGCGCAAAACATAACAACACGATAGTTTCTTCGAAATTGTCCGGCCAAATGTGAAATTAAATTGAAGCTACCGGCAGAAACTCCAAAATATAGATGGAAAGGGTCGAAGCTAATTTCATAGAAACTATCAAGCACTCCTGCCGCAAACATACCGCGCATACCACCGCCTTCAACAATTAGGGCTATCTTCTTGGGTTTTGGTTGGATTAAGGACAGAAATGATTCGCAGTCTATGCTTGGTTGTTTTTTTATCGCCCTGTGCTCCATATTAAATCCTTTTAGTTTTAGTTTTCAATCGATAGGATGCGATATAAATAACACAGAGCTTAGCGTGATAATCAAAGACGTTCATTGATGAATATCAGAGGAATATCATCTTTTACCTCTTTCGGTGTTAAATGATAAATACCTAACAGCTCAATGGCCGCGTGAGCTAAAAAATATAAATCCGTTGCCAACATTAGTTGGCCACTTCACTATGAATGGTTAGTAAAAAACAAAGAAGGTCAGGGCTTTTATAATGAGAAAACATCCTAGAAGCTAATAAAAAGGCCCCAGCAAAAAGTGGGGCCTTGGGGCTATTTAAATGCTTTACGCATTATTTAGGCTTTATTTAGAAAGGATCAAAAATTCATTCTAAATTGCACACCAAAATAGCGGTCTGCATCGCGAGGGACTTGATAACGGAAACCATCGCCACTGTAACTAGTGAAAAACTGTTCATCGGTTAAGTTTTTCCCAATTAATGAAATACGATACATGTCTTCGTCGAATGAAAAACCAACGCTGGCATTTAATAAGGCATAATCAGGCAATTGCACCGCGGGGCTAAATTCACCGGTATTACTAGGTAAGGTCGCTACCTGCTCATCGGTGTAAACATAAGTCGCATTCCAGAAAATGTTCATATAACCTAATTCAGACACGTAGTCGGCGGTTAATGAATATTTTAAATCGGGTGAAAATGGTACATCTAAACCTGAACGGTCAGTACAATCTTCCCCTACCGGACAGAAAAACTCATCAATTTCAGCATCTATTTTAGATAACCCACCTGAGAGGGTAAAATTATCTGACGCTTGCCAAACAAAGTCAAATTCAAAACCTTGGGTTGACACATTACCCGCATTGGTTAAACGCGTGATTGTTGCACCGGTAGAATTGTCAAAGTTATTGGCCTGAAATCCTTCAATTTCAGTTCTGAAAATCGCAGCGTTAAACATAAAATCATGAGACGCATACTTATACCCTAACTCATAGGCATCAGACGTTTCTTCTGAAATAGGCAAGGTGTCATTGACCCCCATATTATAAAAAACATTAAAGCCTGGCCCTTTATAACCCTGCGAATAAGTGCTGTATACCATTCCGGCATCACCTAAATTGTACTGGCCACCTAATTTAATTGAGGTGTTGGTGTTACTAGTACCACCAGAAAAGTTGGTGTTTTCGGTCGCCGGTTTTACACCAACAGCTCGTCGGCCATAGGGGTCATTACTGACGCGAGTATGAGTAAAGTCGATTTGATCATCAGTATAACGTGCACCAAAAAGTAACGTAAAATCATCAGTGAAATGATATTTACCATCACCAAATAACGCCCAGTTGGTAAACTCTGTGTTCATGTAAGCCGTTGCGCTTAGGATATCATTGGCATTACAGCTTAAGCCTTCACTGAGAATAAACGCTTCAATTTGTTCGTCACTAGGGTTTTCAATATCGGCTTCAGTATTTAAATAATGACTGATCGCTTGGTTGAACTGGCCATTATTATCTTGACAACTGGCATCACGAGTAAAATTTCGTTCGGAGTCCATTTTCCAAAAGAAAGCCCCTGCTTGCCACACCAGTTTTTCTCCTACCGGCGAGGCAATTCTCACTTCTTGAGAAAATTGGCGCCATGTTTGAGGCCCCACATCATGCAACTGAAAAGGAACACCAAACACCTTTTCTGAAGAGTCACCAGCAATTGAGGTAAAGTCGCCTTCGCGATACTCAATGTTTTCCCACTCACGGTAAGCGGTAATTGAGGTAAAAGTATAGTCGCCAAAGTCTTTATCAAACTGCATCGAAAATGCGGTATTGTTATCTATAGTGCTTGACTCAAAATCATGATCAATTTTCCGTTGATTTAAATCAAAGTCGGCCACACCATCAACCACACCGTTACTATTAGGCGCAGCCGCTGAGTTAGGGTTACGGCCACTGGGTAAACCTTCAATGTCGGCACAACAATCACTGTTTGATTCAGAATTTTCAAATATAAATAACATTTTTGAATCATTCGACAATTCAACATCTAACATGGCTCTAAAGCCTTGTTTATCATAACCATTAACCTGTTCGTTATTATATACATTGAACAGGTTTCCGTCATAGGCTGATTGTGTAGCAATAAAACTGCCGGCGGCTTTGTCCGTAATTTGCCCTTGTATTTTACCTTTTAGGCGATACTCATTACCTTGAAATAGGGTCGCCTCCAACATCCCTTCTGTTTCTCCAGAAGGTCGTTTAGTGATAATATTGACAACCCCTGCAGAGGCATTTTTACCGAATAAAGTCCCTTGAGGACCTCGTAATACTTCAATGCGCTCTAAGTCATACAAATCGGTAAACGCTTGACCTGAACGGCCTAAAACCACGCCATCTACCACTGTTGACACACTAGGCTCGGCAGCGACACTAAAAGAAATGGTCCCTATTCCCCTAACCGTTACCGCTGAATTTCGGCTGGTGGTGCCTTTTTTGAAACTTACCGACGGCGACAAGCTTTGTAAGCTTTCAAAACTACTTGAAAAGGCATTATTTATTTGATCACCACTAATAACAGATACTGCTATGGGTACTTCTGACAATCGTTCAGTACGCTTTTGTGCGGTAACGGTTATTTTTTCTAAATCTTTGTCATCTTTCGCTACTTCTGCCAATACCGGTGCTGCGAAAGTGGTAATGGTTAATGCTGATAAAATTGCCATAGACAATTTATTTCTAGATCTGTTGTTGATCATGTTATCTCCCCACAGTTTTTATGTTTAATTTTTTATGTTTACTTTTTTATGTTTACTTTTTTCATGCGATAGTAAATTTTTATCTATTTTCTGTTGAAAATTTGCTCGTTTTCATTATTTACAATACACAGATAAAACTGATAAGACAACTAATATCTTATATAAGACATCTTTTAACAAATAACCAATTAAAACAGTATGTTATTATTTGTTCGTGGTCTTTTTTATAAAAAAACATGAAAAGTAGCACAAGCCTTTTTCCCCTTTTATTACAGACTAAAGGGGTAATACCCCTTTATCGCGGCTTATCCTGTTTTAAATATTAGCCGCTGTTTTTAAACTACGCGCGTATGACTTGTTCCACTTCTTTAGCATCAGTACACATAAAATAGTGTTGATGGTAAAAAGAATAATAATACTCGACCAGAACATTGAACTGAGTCCGCCAACCAGTCCAATCGGTGAAAAGAGAATATATAGGGCAATAATTAGCGAGACTAAGGTGCTCGCCACCGGCAATGAATACTTCCATGGTTCTAAAGAAACCGTCGAGGTGGCGGTGTAAACTGTACGACTTTTTCTTGGCATAAACGCACCAATAATCAACATAATAGCGACTTCAATGACAAATAAAATCGCGTATATATGAATGAAATTAACGTCAATATCAATAATGAATTTTAAGGTTGCGTAGGCGATGATGTGAAATATGATGACAACTTTAGCCGCTAATGCCGGTACGTGAGCGGTGAAGAAACCCACTAAAACAATGGTAATAACAGGTATGTTGTAAAAACCGGTGAATATACGAATTATTTGCCATAACCCTTCAGGGGCAAACATTAATAGCGGAGCAACAATAAATGAGAATAAGGCAATCGCAATACTGGCTATTTTTGCCACACGGATCAGCTGTTTATCAGATACCTTGTCTTTTTTAAAGGGCATATAAATATCTAAACAAAACAAGGTGGCGGCACTATTAAGCAGCGAATTAAAGGAACTAAAAACTGTTCCTAGCAATACCGCAAGAAAGAAACCAGACAGATAAACGGGCAATACATCTTTGACTAATTGAGGGTAAGCCAAATCGAATGATTGTAATGTTGTGCCTTCATATAAATGAAAAGCAATAACACCGGGTACCATCATGAGAAAAGGCACTAACAGTTTAAAATAGCCTGAGAGTAACACCCCTTTTTGTCCTTCAGCCAAATTCTTTGCACCTAGGGTGCGTTGTATTACATATTGATTGGTACACCAATAAAATAGGTTGGCGAAAATCATCCCGGTAAATATGGTGCCAAAGGGTACTGGGTCGTCAGGGGCACCAATCGCATTGAGTTTTTCGGTATGTGTTGTCATCACAATATTAACACCGGCGCTAATATCGCCGCTCCCTAGCAGTGAAAAACCTAATACCGGGACTAAAATGCCAATAATGAGTAAACCGACACCGTTTAAGGTATCAGATACGGCAACCGCTTTCAGCCCGCCAAAGATAGCGTAAAGGGCGCCAACACTGCCAACAACGACTATGGTAACAACCAGACTTAACTCATAACTGGTGCCCAGTAATTCAGGGATATCAAATAAACGTAATACCGCAACAGAGCCTGCATATAAGACCGAAGGAATGGTCACTAAACCATAACCGACCATAAATAACACCACTGTCATCCGTCTGACCGAGTCGTCAAATCGAGATTTTAAAAATTCAGGTAATGTCGTAAATGCCCCAGCTAAGTATCGGGGTAAAAAATATAACGCCATCACAATAGTAGCGATACCCGCAGTGACCTCCCATGCCATGGCACTCAGGTTATACATATAGGCAGAGCCATTTAAGCCAATAAGCTGTTCAGCTGAAAGGTTAGTTAACAGCATAGAGCCTGCAATAAAAGTGCCCGTTAACCCACGGCCCGCAAGAAAATAGCCATCTTTTGAGTCGACCTCACCTTTGGTTTTTTGGTAGGAGATCCAGGCGACAATGCCCATAAAAAAAATGCATGATACCAAGGTAGTAATAAGTTGTTCTACTGACATATATGTTAAGTCCCCATCGTTCTATATTTTATTTTTATATTAAGGCCAATAGCCAATAATGTTTTCAATATTGTCAAGTTGCCCGGTATATTCGACACTCGGCCCTAATGCGATTTTTTTACCTTTTTGAACAAATATCGCCATTTGGTCAAGCGCTAACGTTAAACAATGCACCTGGGAGCCTTCAAATTCTTGATTGGTGTGTAAGCCCTTTTCGCCATTGAACATAAGCCATTGGCCTTTGGGTAAATAAAACGTCACTTCACCACCGGGTTGTAAACAAGGAACAACCAAAATATCGTCACCAAACATGTATTGGTCTTCAAAATGCCACGCGGCTTTATCGTCTGGAAAGGCTAATACCATGGCGCGTTGCACTGGCAGTCCGGTTTTTGTCGCCTGCTTCATGGTGTTTTTTAAATAGGGCAGTAATTGATAACGTAGCGCTAATGCTTTGTTTGCCGCCAACTCAGCTTCTTTACCATATGTCCAAGGTTCACGTTGGCCAATACCGTGTAATCGCAGATGAGCTGAAAAAACACTGGCTTGTAGCCAACGGACAAAAAGCTCGGTGTCTCGAGTGTCTTTATAAAATCCGCCAACATCTGTCGCATAAAAGGGTGAGCCCGATAGCCCCCACGATAAGCCGCCACGTAAGCTGGCCGCCAAGCCACCCCAGTCAGCTTGCGGATCGCCTCCCCATTGGGCAGGATAACATTGAGAGCCGGTCCATGCCGAACGACTAAAAAGAAAAGGCCCATTTTTACTATACAGCTGTGCCGCTTCATACACACATCGGTTATAAAGTAAGGTGTAAACATTGTGTAAGGCATCACCACTTTCACCATTAGATGCCAGCATATTGTTGTCTTCAATCTGTTCACCAAAGTCAGCTTTGATCATATCTATGCCTAAATCAAAGAGCGGTTTGTGGCTGTCTCGCCAAAATGCGTATGCGTCGGGGTGGGTAAAATCTAAAATGCCTGATTGCGGTAATGGCGTGAGTACTTCGCCAAAAGCGCTCATATCCCAATCATATTGATAGGCGTTACCGGTGCGCTTGTCTTTAATGAGCCAACCTTTGCTTGCTAATTCTTCAAAGAGTGGGTTGTTGATTGATATCATGGGATATTCCCAAATACATATCTTAAAATTCATGGCTTTAAGTTCAGCTATTACCGCGGCAGGGTTTTCATAGCGACTTTTATCCCATTCAAAGGCAAACCGAGAATCAGTATCTTGCCAGGCTCGACCGTCTAGGGTGATAACGTCACAGGGCATGTGATGTTCACGCACCGCTTTGGCCGTGGCTAGTAATTCAGGCACGTCTTTATAATAAGCTTTAGATAATATTACCCCTAAACTCCAATCAGGAGGTGTGGGCGCTTTGCCTGTTAACTGGGTGTAGGCGTCTATTATTTCTGCCCCAGACGGCGCCGCCAAAATAAATAAATCTAGGCAGTAGTCTTCAACCAATATCCCGTAGGAACGTTGTGACCAAGGGGCATAGCCGACACCTTGCGTGACCGGTGCCGGAGTATGAACAAATACCCCCCAGCCATTTGGACTCCAAGAAAATGGCACATTTTTATACGATATTTCGGCATTCACCCCTAATGCGTCATGATTATAACAACGAATGAGTTGGCCACGTTTATCGAGTTTCCCCCATTTTTCGCCTAAACCATAAACTGGCTCACTCGAGCCTAATTCAAGCGAAATAAACCAGCCATCATCTACTTTTGCTAAAGGGGGGAGACGAAATTCGCGGACAAAATGGCCATCTTTTGGGGTCCGTTGCACAAGTTTGTTGTTCTTGTGTAAGGTAAAGTTAAAAGGCGAATGTTCAATAGCTAAGGTGTAGCTTTGGCTTTTAATAATGGTGCTGTTGGCAGAAAAAGTGACTGACACTGGCTGAGTAGCAGGAACAGATTTTAGCATTTGATAGTCAAAGTTACGCTTCTGACCTATCTCAAATCGCACACCAATCGCTAACACCGAGACGATTAAATGTCCGTGCTCGGTGGGTAATGTTACTTGATTATTTTCTGCTAATGCCCCTACACCAATAATAGAAAGCTGTGGGATATTGTTCCACAAAGGAATGTTTACAGAAAAACCTGACATAAAAAACCTCAATTAGAGAATAAAAAATTCAAAAAAACATATCTTATATAAGACATAAAAGATACCCGTGTTATTAATGCGCTGTCAATATTTATTTCATAGATTAAACATTTACATTGATAACTAATTTTATTAATCTGTAAAGTTATAATGTCAGTACTCGGTTACCTTGCTTTTTTAATGAAAATTGTGATGTGTCCTTGTTGTTGTAAAGCCTTACTTGCTAACCGTTATCGGTGATAGTGCGACGTAAACCGTCAAAATCAATTAAAAAGTTAACAATGAAGAATAATAAATTCGAAAACAAGCTAAGTATTAATAGCCTTTCATATCAGCCTTTGTATCAACAGGTTAAAGAATATGTTACTCAGTTAATTGTAGAGCAACGTTGGCAGCCCGGTGATATGCTGCCCAGTGAATTTACCCTTGCTGATGAATTTAATGTTAGTCAGGGCACGGTGCGTAAAGCACTTAATGCCTTAACAGATGCCAACATACTCAGAAGAAAACAAGGGGTGGGTACATTCGTTTCTGAACACACAGATCAGCATGCCTTGTATCGGTTTTTCCCGTTAGTGGCTGACGGAAAAAAACCCGAATTACCCATGTCCGAAACAATTTCTCGCAAAGTTGAATTTGCCAAGGGTGAGGTTGCTGAAAACCTTCAATTAAAAGAAACTGAGGAAGTTATTGTATTATCTCGCAAAAGAAATATAGACGGCGAGCTTTGTATACTAGAAGATATTTATTTACCGAAAAAATATTTCAACGGCTTAATGGAAGAACCTGAAATACCCCATACCCTTTATCATTTTTATCAATCACATTACAGCCATACCGTACAAGATATTGCTGATAAAATAAAAGCGATTATTGTCTCTGACCTAGATGCAAAACAGCTGGGCATCAACAAAAATGAGCCGTTATTGATGTTTACTCGGTTAGCCAAGTCGTTAACGGGCAAGCTGATTGAGTACCGCATTACTCGTTGTCGTTCTGATCATTATCATTATTTAGTCAGCTTATCCTAAGCATAATGATACGCCTTTGGCTTCCCCTTGGTAAATTGTGTGGCTAACAGTAAACTTTGTATAGCCCTTTGTCCTATTGAGCCTATTGAGGGCTGCCTATAACCGCTGCCGCTGCGATTACATTTTAGTGAAGTCGCGTTTTCCAGGATAGCCAATGACTCAATCTAAGCCAATTTATATTTTTCATTGCCTCGACGCCCCCCGTATAGAAAAACTCATTGACAAAACTTATGTCTTATATAAGATGTATTTGTATTTACCGATATAATTAACGTAGAGGCATTAATGACTAACCAAGATGTTCAAAAAATAGGATTAGGGTTATGGAAAATTCCAAATTCGCAATGTGCAACCATTGTTTATAATGCCATTAAATTAGGTTATAGACATCTTGATAGTGCTTGTGACTACGGTAATGAAATTGAGGTCGGCCAGGGTATCGCTAAAGCCATAGCTGAAGGTATATGTAGCCGTGAAGAGTTACGTATTACCTCAAAACTTTGGAATACCTACCACAGTAAGGAACACGTTAAGCCCGCTTTAGAGAAATCATTAAAAGACTTAGGGCTCGATTATCTTGACTCATACTTGATCCATTTTCCTATCGCACAACCCTTTGTGCCGTTTGATAAAAGATACCCGCCTGAGTGGCTTTATGATCCTCAAGCCAGCGAACCCGAAATGAAAATAGCTGCAGTACCGCTATATGAAACATGGCATGCTATGGAAAGCTTGGTTAATGAAGGCTTAGTAAAAAGTATTGGTGTATGTAACTACTCCTCAGGCTTATTGAATGATTTAATGGCATACGCCATCATTAAGCCTACTGAGATACAGATTGAGTCACATCCTTATTTAACACAAGAACGGTTGATTAAATTAGCCAAAAATTACGGTTTATCGGTAACCACTTTCTCTCCTTTAGGTGCCTTGTCCTACCTAGAACTACAAATGGCCGATGCCGGTGAATCAGTGCTTACACAGGCAGTTGTGCTTGGCGCAGCTAAACGACTAGAAAAAACCCCGGCACAAATAGTATTGCGTTGGGGTGTTCAACGTGGCTGCACCATCATTCCTAAGAGCAGTAAAATTGAACGCTTAAAAGAAAACATCGCTATTTTTGACTTTGCCCTATCAGAGCAAGAAATGACCGATATTTCAGCACTTAATCAAAACCGACGGTTTAATGACCCCGGCGATTTTTGTGCAGCGGCTTTCAATAAATTTTACCCGATATACGATTAGGAGAATTTTTTCATGCATTATATAAGTAATATGCTTACCGGTCTTAAATACAGTCAAGATCAGTTCCCCACCATTATTGTTAATGACGGTTCAATCAATACCATTGAAGCGGCAACGGCATGGATTAAGGAAAATGTGTCAACACTGGAAAAAGAATTAAATTGCACCGGGGCTCTATTATTTAGAGGCTTCCCTGTTATTGACGCTCCAACCTATGATGCCTTTTTTTCGGCCTTTGGCTATCCTAACTTTACTTATCAAGAGTCGCTTTCCAATGCGGTTCGTATTAATCATACCGACTATGTATTTACCGCCAATGAAGCACCTCAAGAGGTAGAAATATTTTTGCATAATGAAATGGCGCAAACGCCATTATATCCGGGACGAATTTCTTTGTTTTGCCAAGCCAGCGCAGAACAAGGTGGTGAAACTGTTATTTGTCGCTCTGATAGCATTTACACTCAATTAATGGCCACGGAGCCAGTACTCACCAATAAACTAGCAGAGGTTGGGGTAAAATACACCACCTGTATGCCCAGTGAAGACCGACCAGAGTCAGGCCAGGGTCGCAGTTGGAAAAGCACCTTAAGTGTTAACAACATTGAAGAAGCAGAAGAGAAGTTAAGTAAATTAGGGTATTCATGGCAATGGGCTGAAGACGGTTCGTTAAAAGCACAAACATCGGCATTACCCGCCATTAGAACACTCGATGGCGGTAGAAAGGTATTTTTCAATCAAATTATAGCCGCTTATATGGGCTGGCCGGGGGTCAAAGAACACCCAGCTAAAGCGTTATGTTTTGGCGATGACAGTGAATTTAGCACAACATATTTAGATAGCATTGTTAATATTTCTGAAGCCATATCTTATAACATTGCTTGGCAAAATGGTGATGTTGTCGTTGTTGATAATAACCTAGCCATGCATGGCCGGCGCCCCTATTCAGGAGAACGTAAACGTAAAGTATTGGTGGTGTTGGGTTCGGAAATAACATAATAAAAAGGCAAGGTCACTTAATGTCATTCAGGACAAAACTTCCAGGTATAAGCGTTGCAATAATTACCGGCCTAGCCGCATTATTTTTAAGTGAGCATTATGGCGCACCTGCAATGTTATTTGCCTTATTGTTAGGCATTGCTATGTCTTTTTTATATCAAGAAACCACTTGTAAAGAAGGTATTGAATTTACTTCAAATTTTATTTTAAGAGTGGGCGTTGCCCTCTTAGGTTTACGGTTGGCATTTAACGATTTAATAGGCTTAGGCTGGGAAATTATTGCGGCCCTGCTTATCGCCATTACCACCACAATTGTGCTTGGAATATTTTTATCGCGGCAATTAGGTTTTAGTAAAAGTTTTGGTGCGCTTACCGGCGGGTCTGTGGCTATTTGTGGTGCTTCTGCTGCCATGGCCATTACCGCTATTTTACCGGATGATAAAAATAAAGAACGCGATACCTTATTAACCGTTATTGGGGTAACGTCAATGTCGACTATTGCTATGGTGGCTTACCCTATTCTGGCGACGTACTTGGGGTTAGATGAAACCCAGTCAGGCCTTTTTTTAGGCGGTACAATACACGATGTTGCTCAAGTTGTTGGCGCTGGCTATTCTGTTTCTGAACACACAGGTGATATATCAACCTTAGTAAAATTAGTTCGTGTAAGTATGTTAATGCCTGTAGTGCTTGTGATGCTATTTTTTATTAAACACTTCAGCGACACTCATAAGCAAACGACGAACGCGGCAAAAGTGCCTCTGTTTTTAGTAGTATTCGTGGTGCTGATGATCATAAATTCTTGCTTTAATCTACCCGAGTCAGTGATTGATCCATCCATTAGTATTTCTCGTTTTGCCCTAGTGACTGCCATTGCCGCAATAGGCATGAAATCAAATTTTGCCCAATTAAAATGTGTAGGATTCAAACCCATTATTTTGATGTTGGTTGAAACCATCTGGATAGCCGCCTTCATATTAGCTGTTATCTCTTTTAGCTAATCATCCCAAAAAGCATTACGCTTTATGCCTTACTTTTAAATAAAAAGCACAGAGCAAGGTTAATGAGAATTAAAAAGTAGCAACAAAAAGTGTGTTGAGCTGCCGATCACATCATCGGCATTACACGATTACGGCCTAATCTTTTTGCTTCGTAGAGTTGTTTATCGACTTTTTCGATAAGTGCTAATGGGTTCATGCTTTTTGTCAGTTCTGCCACACCAATTGAAGCCGTAATGTCACATAACACCTCGCCTGTTCGCTTGTTTTTTACAGCCATTTTTTCAATCGCTTTGCGCATCGATTCAGCCATGCTCCATGCTTTAGTAAAGTTTGAGTTAGGCACAATGATAGCGAACTCTTCCCCCCCAAAGCGAAAGGCTTGTGCGCCGTCACGACATGTAGCTTGGATTTTTTTCGCTGCCGCTTTTAAAACTAAGTCACCCATGATATGTCCATAGTTGTCATTGATTTTTTTGAAGTGATCAAGATCAACCATCATTAAACATAAATTTGGCTTTAAAGACTGAGACGCCAGCTCTTCATCGAAGTAACGCCTGTTACATAATCCTGTTAACGCATCATACAAGGCCTCTTGCTTGCTTTGTTCAAGCTGATCTCTAAGTGCTTCTATTTCTTTTTGTGCGTCTGTTAAGGCGTTATTAAAGCTGATGGTGCTATTCCGGATGTATTGTGTGTCTTTAACTAAATTACGTACTAAGGCCATAACTTCTTCTACTGGCAATCCTTCTTTTTCGACTTTAGCTAGGTCATCAACGCAACTATCCATGGTTTTTTTAAAGCTGGTGGTTTCTAGGCGTGTATCTTTAACTGACTGAGACAGTTCAACAAGCATGGCCTCTAAAGACTGACGCAATTCCCACGCAGAAACTTCTTCATTGGCTGCGACATAATGACGATAAAGTGCTTTTGTTTTCACCTCTGATAATTGCATTTTGTTATCTAAGACATCATCAATAGCAACTTTTAACTCAGGAGACTCGTTAGAAACATAGGTGTACCAAAGGGCATAGTTGGTAGGAACAGCAGAAATTTTATGCTTCAGTAACAACGGAATAGTTTGTTTTAATATTGCAACAGATTTCTCTAAATTATGGTCTGCCATATTTATATACCTTCTTTAAATATTGCATATTAACTATGTAGCTCATGTTAACTATATATTGATTGTAAGCTAACTATGCCACCCATATTAATTACAAGCAATACATATTATTAACCATATCAACTATAACTATTAACTATGCTAACTATTAACTATGCCACCCATATTAACTGTTATTAACAACAAACAATAATAACTGGACCACTCTTGTTTATCGTTACTTTTCTAGTGTAATAAAACACCCATTGATACAATAAATGGGTGCTTGTTAGCTGTTTACCATAAATATTTACCAAACCTTGGAGTTTTAGCTGAGTTAATACCGTTATTAGGCAATAACTGTAGCTTAAAATTGATAAGGAAAAGACTTATGCGCTATTTAAACATGCCTCAGCATTCGTTTTACCATGTACTCGCTGTAAACCTACGTGCTCAGTAAATTCAGATAAATGCTCAGCTGTTCCTACAGCTCCGGTAAATATAGTTTCAAATTGTGTGGCCAGCTTTAACCAACTGTTGTCGCTAATGTTTAGCCTAGCTAGTATGGCTGCTGTTTTTGGGCTTATTTCCCCGCGCTTATCGTCACCAATAACACGGCCTGTTTCATCTACTAGGATTAAATAATCTTTGAAGCTAAAGTGAATGCCTGTGGTCTTTTGTTGATACTCATTACCAATAAATGGCAATAAATTGGAGGGTTGCTCACCTACCCTCGCGGCCTTTATTCGATGTTGAATACTGGTAAAGTTTGACTGCTCTGGTGTACGCGCTATACCCGCTCGTACCGGGTTTAAATCAACATATGTCATACATGACAACAATGCACCTTCATCAAGTAGCGCTTGTGATTTAAAACGCCCCTCCCAAAAGTGCCCTGTGCATTTGTCTTCTCGGTTCGCTTGTCGAGCAATCGGCTCGTTTAACGAGCGCATAAACCAACTAATACTCATTAACCGTTGTTTATAAATAGCCGCCGAACTTTCAACCATAGCCAACTGAAACTTATCAAGCGGTTGTTTGTTTTGATATTGTTGCGTGAGTAACGTGCCTTTAAATAGTTGATGCCAACGTGCAAGCACCTCACCAGTTGACCAGCTTTTTACTCGCTCACTGTCAACATGTAATACGATATGTAAATGATTATGCATCACCGCATACGCGCAAATATCAATAGCAAACACTTGTGTTAATTTAAAAATGCGTTGTTCAATCCAGGTACGCCTGTGCTCGTAACTCACCCCTGTGTCATTATCTACTCCACACAAAAATGCCTTTCGTACGGTGCGACTGCAAATATGATAATACGGCGTATCTACTAAACTAATTTGTTGAGAACGGGGTTTGGGCATAACAATCACCAAGCTTAATCAATGTTATTTAAGCCTAGTTCATTGCATGAAATTTATACAAGTTATTATGGGTGGCAGATTAGGGTGGCAGCGTCGATTATGGGTGGCAGATTAGCGCTCGCAGATTAGCGTCTAAAAGCAGACGTGTGTTTACACGTCTGTTTGACTTTTTTTATGCTTTATCTAAAGCTTGGCTAACATCAGCAATAATATCATCGATGTGTTCAATACCAACAGATATTCTTATCAAGTCAGTACTCACACCTGCAGCTGCCAGCTCTTTCTCGTTCAACTGCCGATGAGTTGTCGAGGCTGGATGACAGGCGAGCGATTTTGCATCACCTATATTCACTAATCGCAAAATCATTTCAAGCGCATCAATAAAGCGGGTTGCAGACTCAATGCCACCGATAATGCCAAAGCTTAAAATTCCAGACGCTTTACCTGAGGTGATTTTTTCGCAGTTTGCATTATAAGGACTGTCGGGTAATGCGGCATAATTCACCCATTCTACTTTACTGTGCTGTTGCAGGTACTCAGCAAGTTTTTGCGCATTTTCACAATGACGATCCATGCGTAAACCAAGGGTTTCAAGGCCCTGTAAAATTTGAAAAGAATTCATTGGCGATATTGCCGCGCCAGTATTTCTCAGTGGCCCCACACGGCAACGCCCTATATAGGCCGCTGCCCCTAAAGCCTCTGTGTAAACAACACCATGATAAGCGGGATCGGGCTCATTAAGCACCGGGAAACGGGTTTTGTTGGCAACCCAATCAAACTGTCCAGAATCGACGATAATACCACCAATCGATGTACCGTGGCCGCCAATGTACTTAGTCAGTGAATGCACCACAATATCAGCACCGAGTTCAAACGGACGACATAAGTAAGGTGTAGCAACGGTATTATCAACAATCAAAGGAACACCATGTTTATGTGCAATGTCGGCTAAGCGAGAGATATCGACTACATTACCGGCAGGATTGCCGATAGACTCACAAAATACCGCTTTAGTTTTTTCATCAATAGCTTTTTCAAAACCCTCAAAATCATCGTGTTTGACCATACGGGCTTCAATACCTTGTTTAGGTAAAGCATGGGCAAATAGATTATAAGTGCCGCCATAAAGTTCGCTAGTGCTGACAATATTATCGCCCGTCTCACAAATGCACTGAATCGCGTAAGTAATTGCAGCCATACCAGAAGCAACACAGACCGCAGCAATACCCCCTTCCATCGCGGCTACACGTTTTTCCAACACATCGGTCGTTGGATTCATAATGCGTGTGTAAATATTCCCCTGAACTTTAAGATCAAATAAATCTGCACCATGCTGAGTATCATCGAAGGTATAAGAGGTTGTTTGATAAATAGGAACAGCTGCCGCTTTAGTCGTATCTTCAGATTTATAGCCTTCATGTAACGCTATTGATTCTAGTTTCATTAAGTTTATTTCCATTGTTAAAGTTACAACTTATAGCATACCAGCTTATTATTTATTTACAGGTAAAAAATTGCCATGCCAGTAACCTTGTTAACAATCACTTTGAACGATGAAGCGGACCTTAGTTACATAATAACTTTATCAGAATGAAACACCTTATTCTGGATGGCAAAATAAGCATAGTAAAATAAGCTTCGCAAAATTAGTATGGCTATCGTATTAAGCAGGCACTCATTTCAACAGTCACACCTCGGCTCACCGTGAATGTCGCCATGGCCTAGAAAAGTTTAATTATTCTGCTATTTTTAATAGTGAATGATATTTTCAATTAAGAGATGGCTTCATGAGAACTCTCTATACATTTTTATTACAACATACGGTAGCGGTACTATTTATAATATTTAGCGTCGGTTTAAGCACTATTATTACTCATTTAAACAACCTTGCAGAACAACAAGTGCAAGCAACCGCGATACAAACCGCCAGTGCGTTTACTAAAGTGTTAAGTGAATTTCGCTCGTTATATACGTCAGAAGTTGTCATAACGGCAAAAAATAATGGGTTACTCATTGGTCATGACTATAAAGACAAACTCAACACGCTACCCTTACCTGCTACGTTAACCATACTACTCGGTGATCGTTTAAATTTTCAACAATCAGGGATAGAAAGCAAATTATATAGCCCCTTTCCTTTTCCATGGCGGTTAATGACGGGTGGCCTTCGTGATCAATTTTCTAAAGATGCTTGGCAAGCATTACAAACTAATGTAGAACAACCTTACTTTACTATAGAGACTGTTGGCAGTAGTAAGTCGCTACGTTTTGCCACCGCTGATGTGCTGAAACAAGATTGTATTGATTGCCATAACCGTCATCCAAGCTCGCCTAAAAAAAATTGGAAGGTCGGTGATTTACGTGGCATTCTTGAAGTTACCCTACCAATTGAGTCTGCGACTTTTCTTACTCACAAAATGGTCGCTAGTACCGGCTATATTTTGATCTCCACTTTATTTATTAGCTTAGTGTGTATCGCTTTTGTTTTGCATAGGTTGCGAGTAAGTCATACTGAATCTCAACAACTTAATGAAATTTTGACGCTTGAAGTTTCCCAGCGTAAAAATGTCCAAAATGAATTATTAAAACTTGCCTCTATTGACCCGTTAACAGGAATTGCCAATCGAAGACAGTTTTCACAAATCTATGATACTCAGTGGTTAAGTGCCATACGTAACCAAAAATCACTAGCCATCATCATGGTTGATATTGATTTTTATAAATCCTATAACGATAACTACGGGCATCAACTTGGTGATCAAACCTTATACGCTATCGCTACCGAAATTAGTGAGCACCTATCGCGCCCTAATGATTTAGTAGCAAGGTACGGTGGCGAAGAGTTTATTGTTTTGCTCCCTGAGACCGACATACAAGGTGCTATGCATATTGGCCAAGAGTTACTAACTCAAATTAAAGCCCAGCGTATCCCGCATGAGTTCTCAAGTGTGAATAATATCATTACGGTAAGCGCTGGGGTTGCTAGTGTAATTCCCAATAAAACAATCAATCAAGCGAGTTTAATTAAACGTGCTGATGACGCTATGTATTTAGCTAAAGCTTCGGGGCGCGATTGTATAAAGGCCGCTATTGACCCATAACCGTATGAACATCACTATGTATAGCAAACACTTAGCGGCTGAATAGGCCATGATTAGCCAATAACCTAAGGCTATATAATCTGAACTATACAAGGTCATACCTCCTGCCAAACAGCGAATTGGACGTTAAACAACGCCCTTAATGTGCACCGATATTGTTCATAATAAAAGTATCAACTGCTTTTAGGGCTTCCAAGCGGTTAATGCCATTGCTTAAATGATGATCACCTGCTGGCAATTCAACCAATTTTACTTGCTTACCTGCCTCTTTTAATTTTTCATACATATTTTTTGACTGGCTAAATGGTACCACCAGGTCATACTCGCCATGAATCAGTAATATGGGAATTTGCACATCCTTGACATGAGTTATCGGCGATATTTTTTCTAAATGGTCTTTAGCTAATTCGCCATTGATGATATTTTTTTGCCAATAAGACAACAGCCAATGGTCTTCACCATAGTCGTGCTCCTCATCTTCTAGCATTTGTTTAACATCAGCAACGCCATTAATCGACACCGCACATTGGTACAATTTAGGTGTAAACGTTGCGCCCGCTAATGCGGCATACCCCCCATAACTGGCACCTACAATACATATTTTGTTGGCATCAACATAGTCCAACTTAATTAAGGTTTGCACTGCATCGGTTAAGTCGTGTTGCATCTTTCGACCCCACTCTCCTCGTCCTTTTAAGATAAAGTCACCACCAAAACCGTCTGAGCCTCTAAATTGCGGCTGAACAACCAAAAAACCACGACTGGCAAAATACTGAGCCATCCAGTTAAACGTGATTTCATCGTATGACTCTGGGCCGCCATGCGGCATCACAATAGCGGGTAACGATTTTAACGTCGCCTTTGGTAAGGTTAACAATAGCGGTATTTTCAGGCCGTCTCTCGCTTCGAATTGAGTTTGATATATTTGGTGAACTTTTGTCGCAGCAATTCTTGGCCTTTGACTGCTCACTAAGGAAAACTTTCCCTCAGAATGAATGAGATAGTCACCTTTGGCATTATCACCGGCTATTAAAAAAACTATTTTTTTCCAATCAGGCGTATGGCTCACTAATCTTAGGCTGTTGTTTGGCATCGATTGGATCAGTGATTCGACCAAGTGATGAATTTTTTCATTGAAAATCTTATAACTTGGCTTAAAACCGCCATACCTTACTCCATAAACCACTCGGTTAATGTCAGTCAAAACCGACTCAACACTTTTGTTGGCTTGGCTGAAAATAGGCTCGCTTATTTTTCCGTCAGTTAACCGCATGGTGTAATAGGCAACACGGTCAGTATCAGCATTTTCATCTAACATGATTAAATAATTAAAGTCTGGTGTTAGGCCGACAAACGACTTACTGCGAACTGCTGTTTTTTCTCTGAAAATCTCTTGCCATCGGCCATTGATTTGGGCTTCAACTCGATGTGAGTCTTCTTCATTATCATACAGTTCTCTCGCCAAAATTTGATCCCCGTCGTTAACAAAGTAGTCGATTACATCTGCACTGCCTCTCTTAAATCGTTTCACTTTGGCTTTATCTAATGCTGTTTTCATTAAACTGAAAGAAGTTTCATTTATCCAGGCGGGCATATAAACGCTTTTGCCATCGGATGAAAGACCAACTATTGTGCCTATTTGTGTCTGACCTTCATCAATACCAGAACCTAGCGTTAATAGTTGATTCATTTTATTATTTGCTAGGTTATAAGAATAAGCAGAGCTGACCTCATGGCGACCACGATAGCCCCATAATCTAGAACTTCTTTTCACCACCAGTATTAATCTTTGTTCATCAATAAAGTAAACATAACTCGGTTTAATCTGAGAGACATCAATACTGCCCAGTACCTTTTCATCCGCTAGATTGTAAACACTAATATAGTCTTTACCTTGCTGAGTTTGACGGTAAGCTATTTTCTCTCCACTAGGGGAGATCACCATCATACTGACCTCCGGCAAATCGCCGTAAACGTCAATAGGTAGGATTTCATCTGCTGAAACAATTTCAGTAAAGACTAATAAAGCAATGAACAAAATAAAGCGGTAGAGAGGCATAACATTCCTTGTTGAAAAATAGGCTAAGGATACTGGCTGGTATGGATTACCAAAATGGCAATAACACTGGCTTTTCATTTTAAGTACTTAACGTTAAGGTTAAGGTAAAAGTCGCCTCATTGGACGACTTTTAAGTGAGACGCTCGGCTGAGCTGAACTTTTATTTTTACTTGTTCATTATATCTAATAAGGCATGCACACTAGCTTCAACACCAGTTTTTATCGCAGGCTCTGGAGATATTTTAAACAAGGGGCTATGATGGCTAGGTACTGCTGTCCCTCCTGCTGCTTCACGTTTAAAGTCTGCGGCGGGTGTGCCACCTACGCCAAAATAAACGCTGGGTATGTAGGGCTTGGTGGTAAAAAAGCCAAAGTCTTCAGCGCCCATCCCTGTTGCATTTGGTTCAATTAACACTGACTCGCCCATTTTTTCAGTCAACACTGCTTTCAAACGTTTGGCTAAGCCTTTGTCATTAAAGGTGGGTGGGTAAGAAAATTCACTAATGTTAACTTCCGGTAATTTGTCTTCTGGTATACCTGCGGTGCGCGCGGTACCAATAGCAATGCGTTTTATTGCCGCCAATAACTGCTCACGTACCTCGGGTGTTAAACTTCTGACAGTTAACTGCAAATGTGCTCGGTCAGAAATAATGTTGTGTTTAGTGCCGGCATGAAAAGACCCTACGGTAATAACACCGGGGTAACGAGGTGCTAATTCCCTACTGATAATGGTTTGTAAATTATTTACTATTTGCGCGCCAATAACTATTGGGTCTTTACCGCGATGAGGATAAGCACCATGAGCACCAATACCATGTACTATAATATCAACCGTGTCGGCACCCGCGTATGGCGAACCTTCATCGACAATAATTTTTCCTGCCTCAGCTCCAGAGCCAACATGAAAAGCGAAAGCATAATCAGGTTTACCAAAACGTTGCCACAGGTTATCAGCCATCATAGCTGAGGCACCAGGGCCCATTTCTTCTGCTGGCTGGCCAATGAGCATTAAAGTGCCCGACCACTGATTTTTAATTGAAGCCATATGCCTAGCCGTACCCACTAAACTGGTGATATGCACATCATGACCACAGGCATGCATAACGCCCACAGTGTCGCCATTCCAATCTTTCATAGTGACTGTTGACGCATTAGCTAAGCCAGACGCTTCAACAACAGGTAAGCCATCCATATCAGCGCGAACCATCACAGTAGGGCCCTCGCCATTTTTCATTATCGCCACAATGCCGGTGCCACCAACATTTTCTGTGACCTTAAAACCAACAGCGCGTAACTCTTTGGCAAGGCGCTTAGCGGTTTTAAATTCCATTAATGAAAGTTCTGGATTTTGGTGAAAATGATCCCACAACGGCGCTAAATGTTGCTGATAATCTTTGTTAATTTTATCACTTGCCGATGAAGACAAAGCTAATGGGCTAATAAAAACTACAGCGCTTATCAGTGCTAAAGTAAATAATTTTTGCATCTGTGTTAAATCCTTTTGGCGGTTTATGGTTAGTTAATTGTTTGATACTTTTACTACCTTAATACAGATAGGGATTAAAAGTCTTGTTGAATCCAGTTGTTTATTGGCACTTATATTTAATGACCCTGAGACACAGTTGACTCCTAAAAGATAATAGTGTTGGAATAACGTGCACTTGCCTGACCTAAATATATTATTTTAATTCAAGGGTCCATCATCAAAAAGCCTATAATTCAAAGTCTTGTGATTTAATCTCAATGAAATAAATCAACGCTTTGGCGGCAGTTTTAGATGAAATAGTTTCACTTATCCCGTCAATTTTTATCGTTTGTTATCGGCTTTCCATTCAGGTAATTTACAGGCATTGATTAAAGCGTTAGTTATTTAAAGCTGATAAAAATAGGGATACCAGTAATGAAAAATGCAACGATTAACGAAGTGGCTGAATTAGCTGGGGTTTCAATTGCCACCGTTTCAAGAGTATTAAACGCTCGGCCTAACGTACGAGATACAACAAAGAAAAAGATAAACACGGCAATTGCAACACTCAATTTTAAGCCTGATGAAGGTGCACGTGAAATGGCTTTTCGCCGTGCTTCGATGTTATTTACACCTGCGACTATGGCAGTCTAAGTCAACAATGGGTTCAACAAAAATGCACTGCAATTAGCTTGGCTGCCCAGTTAAGGCTATTATTTCTCAATTAATTTCAACGATAGCCCTTCTTTAACTCACTGATATATGGCTAACTCCTCTAAGCTACTATTGGTTATCTTACTTGCTGGCTCGTTGATATCCTCGATTAACAACACCTCGTTAGATGCCTTGGTGATTATCACGCTATCTGCAACCCTATCTGTCATCGGCACCGTTACCTTAGGCAATGGTGTTTCAACTTCGTTGATACTCGGCGTAGTCAATGTCGACGAAACCGCCTCATGGTTAGTTAAAGGAGCGATGGCTAAGTCGGCTGTATCAACAGCGGCCTGAGTTTTCGTGCCTCTGCCAACAAGGGCGAAACATCTTCAACTACCATGACCACAGGTTCATCATCATCGGGCGAACTACAGGCAGTTAATGTTAAACACAAGATCAAGGCAATACCTTTGACTAACGCGCTGTTAGCCTTTTGGCTATAGCGATGTAAGCGTAACCATACCAACCCCGCTAGTCCGAGAAGCATTAAACCCATACTCCCTCCTTTAGCCTCGCTTTTAACCGTCACTGTTTCATACGCCTCAACTAGCACCGTCACCTCGGCTGTCGCTTGTTCACCTTGCCCATCATCAATGGTGTAGCTAACCGTCGCTGTGCCACTAAAACCCTCGCTCGGTTTATAGGTTAAGGTATTATCGTCATTAATCACCACCACACCAAAGTCAACACTGGCTGA
>JAWUYA010000010.1:0-9412 GCA_034111045.1 Colwellia sp.
CCGAGATGAGATTGATGCGTTATTAGCGAGCGCAACGCCTCCTGAAGACTTATCCGAAGACTTATCTGATGATACTGATGATACAGAGGTAAAAGAGTTAACAGACCCAGATGACATTGCTGCGTTATTAGCGAGCGCAACGCCTCCTGAAGACTTATCCGAAGACTTATCCGATGATGACACTGATGATATAGAGGTAACAGACCCAGATGATATTGATGCGTCTGATATTAGTGACCAAGCCCATAAGTTCGATGAACCTACTAAGGATTCAAGCAAGTCAATAAATGATAATACAGCCAAAATTAAAAGTTTTACTCAAGAGTATGCAACACCATTTTTAGATGCAGACTTCAGTGATATTAATTCCAGTAAAGATATTGTTGAAGAGGAACTAGCGGGTAAAGATCATTCTTTCAATGAAGATGAGCTTGATATTGATGCATTAGTTTCTCAAATTAATGATGAACAGCCAAGTGATGATACTGACTTAGATATTGGGGATGAATTACTTGCAGATATTGAGTCTACTAATGAAGAAGCAGAAAACATATCATCTGACTTTGATGCGTCGACATTGACCCAGTTATTAAATGATGAAAAACATAGCATGGATTTATCACCAGACTTTACCGATAAAAATGTTTTAGCTGATTTATTATTAGATGATGATGTTGAAAAAGATGAGGTTACTAAAGCCTCAGAAATAGACGATATTCAAGAGTTAGAACATTTAGATTTTGATGAGTTATTAGCCAATATTGAAGAAGAGTATTCTGCAACATCAGATGATGAAACACTTAATATAGAAGATCAGTTAAGTGTGAAGGATGTTTTACCAGACAAAGAAAGTAAAGTTAATAAATCAGAAAAAAACTTTGTTTCAGTTGACTCTTTGCTCTCTGATAGCCTTGATGATAATTTGGTAGATGAGCCTTATGATAAAGGCAATATAGATGTGGGGTTAGATGATTTCCCTGAATTCACATCTGATGTTAATAAAATTGATGTTGATTTAGATGACCAAGGACTTGATGCAAAGTTAGATCTGGCTAAAGTTTATATTGAAATTGGAGATTTAGATAATGCCGAAGTTATTTTGAACGAGATTGTTAGTCTTGGTGATCAACAACAACGAGCAACAGCAGAACAATTACTTGGTGAGATTAAATCATAAAGTTGATTTAAATGCTGTAAAATATAATGGTAAATACTTATCAAAGTTGTTGTCATTTTTATATTTTTTCAATTTCCCTCACTGATTTAAAGCGATAATGCCTCTATCATAGAAGGGAGTAATAATAGATAATGCGCCGGAAATAAACTGTTCTTTATAAAAGAGGTTACATGCGTTACGCCTTAGGGATTGAATATGATGGTACAAACTATTATGGTTGGCAAAGGCAAAAAAATGTTGTTAGTGTTCAACAAACACTTGAGCGTGCTCTATCTAAAATAGCAGATAAAAAAATTGAAGTGGTCTGTGCTGGCCGAACTGATACAGGGGTTAATGCTACCAATCAAGTTGTACATTTTGAAACCGACAAAATTAGAAAGGACCTTGCTTGGACTTTAGGTGTTAATACCCATTTACCTAAAGATATAGCGGTAACTTGGGTCAAAGAAGTCAGTGATGAATTTCATGCCCGCTTTAGTGCAACGGCGAGGCGATATCGTTATATTATTGGTAATACTAGGCTTCGTTCAGCAATTCTTAGCAGCGGCATCAGCCATTTTCATTATCCTCTAGATGAAAATTTAATGCACCAAGCGGCTCAAATTTTATTAGGACGCAATGACTTTACCTCCTTTCGTACAGTGCATTGTCAGTCCCACTCTCCCAACCGAACCATGATTCATTGCAATGTTACTCGACATGATGAATTTATTATTATTGATATTAAAGCTAATGCATTTTTGCATCACATGGTAAGAAATATTGCAGGTAGTTTAATGGCGATAGGACAATCAATAAAACCAGTTTCTTGGCTAAAAGAAGTTTTAGACGCGAAAAACCGTTGTGTGGCCGGAATTACTGCACCTTCTGCGGGGTTATATTTTGTTGATGTAGATTACCCTGAAGAGTTTGATCTTCCTAAAAGAAAGTTAGGACCGCTATTTTTAAGTTAATAGCTATTTAAAGTTAACAAAACAGACCAGTTTTTTATATTCAAACTATACTAAACTGTGTTTTAATCAGTGGATATATGTATTGTTATTAAGTGCTCGAAATAAGTACTTGAAATAAGTCTTTGAAATTTGATGATGGAAATATCGTCAAAAATTGGTTTTTATTCGTTGCAATAGGCAAAAATTAAATTATGAGTTGGATAGAAAAAATTCTCCCTAAAGCAAAGTCGACACAAAAACGAAACATTCCAGAAGGGGTGTGGAGTAAGTGTACGTCTTGTAATGCGGTGCTTTATAAAGTCGAATTAGAGCGACAAATATATGTTTGTCCAAAATGTGATCATCACATGCGTATTAGTGCTCGTAAACGCATCGAAAGTTTTTTAGATCAAAGTGAACGTATTGAGCTAGGTGAAGAGTTTGAACCACAAGATATTTTAAAGTTTAAAGACTCAAAACGCTATAAAGATCGTTTGGCTACCGCACAAAAAAATACCGGAGAAAAAGACGCCCTAGTAGTGATGAAAGGTGAGCTCCATGGTTTACCTGTTGTAGTTGCTGCGTTTGAATTCTCTTTCTTGGGTGGTTCAATGGCATCAGTTGTTGGTGCTAGGTTTGTAAAAGGTGTTGACTACTGTTTGGCACATAATATACCGTTTATTTGTTTCTCAGCCAGTGGGGGGGCGAGAATGCAAGAAGCGCTATTTTCTTTAATGCAAATGGCCAAAACCAGTGCTGCGTTGGCTAAAATGAGCGAAAAAGGTCTACCTTATGTGTCGGTACTTACTGATCCTACTATGGGTGGGGTATCGGCGAGTTTAGCCATGTTAGGAGATATTAATGTTGCCGAACCCAAAGCGTTAATTGGTTTTGCTGGACCTCGTGTTATTGAGCAAACCGTTCGTGAAACATTACCTGAGGGTTTCCAACGTAGTGAATTTTTATTAGAAAAAGGTGCCATTGACCTTATTGTTGATCGCCGCAATATGCGTGATACCCTAGCTAGAATGCTCGCTAAATTTACTGGGCAAGACAGTCCTGTAAAACCTGTTTCATAATCAGTTAAGTATTAGTGTTTATTCTTTGATCAACTAATGCACTTGGTATAACCTTTATGTCAGAACATTGTAAAAGCCACTCGCCAAGAAATAACTTAGCGCAGTGGCTTTGTTATTTAGAGACCATTCATACTATTGAAATTGATTTAGGTTTGAGCCGTATGATTATCGTCGCTCAACGACTTAATATCGATTTGAGTTTTGCCGAAGTGATCACCGTTGCTGGCACTAATGGTAAAGGCACAACCTGTGCTTTTCTTGAAAATGCGCTCCTAGGTGAGCATAAAACTATTGCGGTATATTCTTCGCCTCATATTGAAAAATTTAATGAACGATTACGTATTAATAAGGTTGATGTTGAAGATGCTGCTTTCATCAATGCTTTTGCGAAAATAGAAAAAGCGCGAGGTGATATTTCATTAACTTATTATGAATTTACTACGTTAGCGGCCTTTATTGTGCTAATGACTGTACGCCCACAGATCATTATTTTAGAAGTTGGTCTTGGTGGTCGCTTAGATGCTACCAACATGATTAATGCAGATATTGCAGTAATAACTACCATAGATTTAGACCATCAAGCCTTCTTAGGTAATACCCGTGAACTTATTGGCTTTGAAAAGGCGGGGATTATGCGCAGTAACCATCTGGCAGTTCTGGGTGATATAGACCCTACAACGTCTATAATTAATTATGCTCAAGAGATTAATGCCCAGTTAAAAATTCGTCAACAAGACTTCATCGTCGAAAATTTTAGTGATCACTGGTCTTGTTCATTTGAACAGTTAGTCCTTGATAAACTCAATGAACCTCATATTCCACAAGATAATGTGGCAACTGCACTGATGGTTTTACATTTACTTGAAGTTAAATTGACTAATGAAAAAGTTAATCAATTAATTAAAGTGACCAAAGTCGCTGGTCGTACTGAGCTGTTTAAATCTAACTGTGATGTTTTATTAGATGTTGCCCATAATCCACAAGCGGCAAGATATTTAGCTGAACATCTGTCAAAAATCAAGAAAAAAGATAACTATCAAAGGGTAATTGCTGTGGTTGGTATGTTATCTGATAAAGATATCGATAATACTTTAAAGCCTATGATAGCAGTTGTTGATGATTGGTATATTGGTCAGCTATCAGTTCCTCGTTCAGCCAGTGCTGAAAATATCTACAAGCATATTAATAATAAGCTTTGCAGTAAATCATCAACTAACGGTAAGTTAATTAATTGTTTTGACAATATTACTCAGGCATTTAAAATGGCTAGTATAAATACCAATGAAAAAGATTTAATTGTTGTTTTTGGATCTTTTTATACTGTCGCTGAAATTAGACGTTTAATTAACTGAGTTAAAGTTAATATTTAGGAGCACAGCTTGTCTACACCTTTCCAAAATCGCTTAGTCGGAACCATCATTGTCTCTGCGGCTATTATTATCTTTTTGCCTGATATTCTTGACGGTGAAAAGAAGTCATATCAAGCAGATTTTGAAGAGATTTCTGCTGCACCAGCTTTTGAAAAAAAACAAATAAACAAAGCATTTCCTCATAAAAAATTAACAAGTTTACCCAAAAAAGAGTTTAGTTCAGAGTCTGCCGTTGACGATTATCCCCAAGTAGATGTTGATAAAACAAGTAAGACGGTTAATCAATTAGATAACAGTAATATTAAAATTGCAGTTTTATCTAAAAATAAAACCATAGTCACAAATAACGAGCCTAAACGCTCAGATAAAAATAAAGCGTCAACAGCTCAACACACAGTTAAGAGTAAACAACTAAAAAAACAACCTGAAAAGGCTGAACTAAACCGAGCTTGGGTAATTCACTTAGGTAGCTTCCGTCATAAACAAAATGTAAAAGAGTTACTCGAAAAATTAAAGAAGAATGGTTATACAGCTTATACAAGACCGATTAAAACAAAAAATGGTTACTTAACTAAAGTGTTTGTAGGGCCTGAGTTAATTAAATCATCTTTAGATAAAAAATTAACTAAACTGAAGAAGTTAACTAACGTGCAAGGAAAAGTTGCACGTTACCAAGCTAATAATTAGATAAAAAAATAGCGCTAAGCTTAACTGATCTGTTAGAATTCGCGCCTCTATTATATTGAGATTTTCTACTTATGGTTTGGATAGATTTTGCCATTTTGGCAGTTATTGGCATATCAACACTGATTAGTTTAGTACGGGGCTTTGTTAAAGAAGCCGTATCGCTTATCGTCTGGTTTACTGCCTTTTTTATTGCAAGCACATTCTATGCAAAACTAGCGACTCTTTTAACCAATATTGCAGAACAATTTCTACGTAATGCGGCCGCAATTGCTATCCTTTTTATATCAACATTAATCCTTGGTGCTTTAGTCAACTACTTGATTGGTCAATTAGTTAGTAAAACAGGACTTTCGGGTACAGACCGTGTACTTGGTCTTGCTTTTGGTGCGCTTAGAGGTGCTCTTGTCGTTAGCGCCATGTTGTTTTTTATGGATGCATTTAGCTCCGCAGCAGCTTCTGAATGGTGGCAATCGTCGCAATTGATTCCTGAATTTACTCTTGTTGTTGAATGGTTCTTTGACTATTTAAAAGAATCATCAAGTTTTTTGAAATAATACCAGTGACAAGGTCATTGGTTATCTAACCCTTTTGTGGAGAAAATTTCATGTGTGGTATTGTTGGTATTGTCGGTAAATCACCTGTTAGTCAATTAATATATGACGGTTTAACGGTACTTCAGCATCGTGGTCAAGATGCTGCAGGTATTGTCACTATTAATGATGATACATTCAGAATGAGAAAAGGCAATGGCTTAGTTAAAGACGTTTTTCATACTCGCCATATGATGAGGTTGCAGGGAAATATTGGCATTGGTCATGTTCGTTACCCAACTGCGGGTACATCAAGTTCATCTGAGGCTCAACCATTTTATGCCAACTCACCTTTTGGTATTTCGTTGGCACATAATGGTAATTTAACAAATGGCGAGGAATTGAAGGTATGGTTGCGTGAAGAAGCACATCGTCACGTTAATACAACCTCAGACTCTGAGTTATTGTTAAATATTCTTGCCCATGAATTACAGCATTCAGGTAACAATTTAACAGCAGACGATATCTTTACTGCGGTTGCCAATGTGCATAAACGCGTTCGTGGGGCATATGCCACTGTTGCACTTATAATAGGCCACGGTTTGGTTGCATTTAGAGATCCTAACGGTATTCGCCCATTAGCTTTTGGTAAGCGTGAATATCTAAATAGAGTAGAATACATGGTTGCATCTGAGTCAGTGGCACTTGATGCCTGTGGTTTTGACTTTGTTCGTGATGTTGCTCCTGGTGAAGCTATTTTCTTTCCCGAAAATGGTGCTTTACACAGTAAACAATGTTCAGAGAACCCGACTTATAGCCCATGTATTTTTGAATTTGTCTATTTTGCACGGCCAGACTCAACCATGGATAAAATGTCTGTTTACGCCTCACGTGTTGAAATGGGGAAAAAGTTAGGACAGACAATAGCGGAACAATGGGATGACATTGATATTGATGTTGTTATCCCTATCCCAGAAACCTCTTGTGATATTGCCCTTGAAATAGCGCAACAGTTAGACTTACCTTATCGTCAAGGTTTTGTAAAAAATCGTTATATTGGCCGAACGTTTATAATGCCGGGTCAAGAGGAGCGTAAAAAATCTGTTCGTCAAAAACTCAATGCCATTAAAGCTGAGTTTGTTGGAAAAAATGTTTTGTTGGTTGATGACTCAATTGTTCGTGGAACGACCTCTGGTCAAATTATTGAAATGGCACGTGCCTCTGGTGCAAAAAAAGTTTACTTTGCTTCTGCGGCGCCTGAAGTTCGTTTTCCCAACGTTTATGGCATTGATATGCCAAGTGCCAATGAACTTGTCGCCCACGGTAGAGAGCTCGATGATATTTGTAGTTTAATTGGTGCGGACAAACTGATCTTCCAAACTATTGAAGATCTCGTTACTGCTGTTGGTCTAGGCAATCCAGAGGTTAAAGTATTTGATACTTCAGTTTTTGACGGTCGTTACATTACCAATGATATCGATCAAGCTTATTTAGAGAGGCTTGATGCTTTAAGAAACAATACCTCTAAAGATAACACGGATAAAAATGCAGATTCTATTCTTGATATGTACAATGAAGGTGAAGAATAATTAGATATTATCCTTCTAACAAAAAAAGGCACCTTAGGTGCCTTTTTTGTTAGAAGATAAAGTTTATAGCGAGATTAAGAGATAAACTCTGGGCCAAAGCCAAGCCCCCACATTACAGCAGTCAAGGCCATAATACCTACCAGGAGTACCAAACCACAAGTCACTACAGAGCTTGAATAGATAAACCCCTTCTCCTCCTCAATATTCATCATAATGGGTACACCAGAATATAATAAATAAACAGAATAACTCATTGCTACAATCCCCGCTATTGCGACAAACCATAACACCGGATATAACGCGGTAATGCCAACCATTAATAATGGTGTTGCAGTGTAGGCTGCTAATTCTAGCGATTGGGTAAAGTTAGGTGTTGAATCAAATGTTTTTGCCATCCAATGTATTAAATAAGCTAACGCAAAAACGCCACCAATTAAAGCAAAGTACATAGCTACTGACATGATCATAGCACTTTGTTGAGTGAGCTTTATTGGGTCTCCTGCACCTATAGTCCAGCCAATATGAGCTGCCGCGTAATAGCCACAAATGGCCGGAATAAGGGCCACGGTTAAAATATGTACTAAAGAGTACATTAAACTTTCGTGAAGTTTTTCAATTGTTTGCCATTCATCTCTAGGGTGAGCGTAAAGCCCCCATATATGGTTTAAGATCATAAAAATTATCCTCTATTTCCCCGATAATATATCAATCGGAGGTGTACCTTTCCGTTGATTACTTGTGTCGACTGTATTATTTTATATTAATTATTTAGACGATAGGTTATTTATGTAAGAAGGCGAGTCATTCGTCAAGACTTGTTTGTTAAAGAGCCGTTAAATAGGTGATATAATTTATTCTTATATCGAAAGTGACTGATTTTTTTATTATTTTGTTTTTTTAGTTATTTAAAAAAGGTAAAGAAAGGTATATATAAGTGTGATTGATTTTGAAAAATTATCACTAATCAAAATTAGGCCACTTTTACTCGGACAACTTTCATTATCTCTATTTCTAAACCAGCTATTAATTCTGTTGCTAAATAATAGGTAATATTGACCTGTTTATCTTGTAAGGTTCGATACAATTTTTTACGTTTATATTTAAAAGGGACATTAATGCCTTTTAACATTAATGTGTTAAGAAACCAATCGTCTTTTTCTCGTTGTACATGAGAGACAACTTTTATTTCTTCAGTATGGACAAGTTTGTTATGTTGCTGTAAAAGTTTATCTGTTGCAGATTTCATTCGTCTTACTACTTAAGTTGATTTAGCATGATAATATGCTAACAAAACGATATGATCTAGTAACTCAACTAGTGATTATTTAAATAGCTTAACTTTTATTTTTCTCATGAATTATAGCAATAGATCAGAACTGTTAGCGACTATTTATGTGATTTTACACCGAGAGATTTTATCTTCGCATGGTTTATGCTAAATGACCATTCTTTACAAATAGCCTGAACCCCAGTTTTCAAGGCTTTATCTGCTCCGACTATTATTATAATGGCAGTAATATCATTAATTTAGTTGCCAAAGTAGAACTGTATCATGAAGCTAATTAAACTTCGTTTACACTATGAAAAAAGTTCTGAATCAACTTTGATTTAGAATTGAGAGCAATAAACTACCCGATTAGGTTCTAATAATTTGATTGAGTCATTGGCTTATAATAAGTATTAGATGAGGATAAATTATCACTGGGTAAACCTTAGTTGCATATAGATTATATATGCATTTAAATGACGCGAAAAAATTTTGTGGTATTTAAATAAAATTTTAGTTTAAATCTTTCTTTATAGGGACTTGAAGCTAATTATTTTCTATAAAAATTAAATAATTGGTTGCGGGAGCCAGATTTGAACTGACGACCTTCGGGTTATGAGCCCGACGAGCTACCAGGCTGCTCCATCCCGCGTCCGAATGAACTTCTTAAGATATTAAGAAGAAAGCCAATAACACTTTTAATTCTTGTTATTAAAGAAGTGGTTGCGGGAGCCAGATTTGAACTGACGACCTTCGGGTTATGAGCCCGACGAGCTACCAG
>JAWUYA010000011.1:0-72390 GCA_034111045.1 Colwellia sp.
AAGCTAATTATTTTCTATAAAAATTAAATAATTGGTTGCGGGAGCCAGATTTGAACTGACGACCTTCGGGTTATGAGCCCGACGAGCTACCAGACTGCTCCATCCCGCGTCCGAATGAACTTCTCAATAAATTAAGAAGTAAGTCAATAACATTTTTAATTCTTGTTATTAAAGAATTGGTTGCGGGAGCCAGATTTGAACTGACGACCTTCGGGTTATGAGCCCGACGAGCTACCAGACTGCTCCATCCCGCGTCCGAATGGTTTAAGTATTACCAAAAAGGTAAAGTTAAACAAGCCAAGTTTTTTTTAATTCAAACTCAAGAATTATTATCAAAGTTCAATACCCTGAAAACGAGCGTATAATAAGGATACCTTAGGTAGATTGCAACTTGTTTTGTCAATTAATTTACCTATTGTACAATTGGTCGACTAAACGATTTAAAAATATACTTATTGTCCTGTTTTTATCAACATTATCCTTTAAAAAGCAATATAGACAACTATTAACGACCATTTAATAGTTAATAGTTTAAGTGCAGAGAGTCTTTGTTTATAATCTCGCAACTATTTCCACTCTCTTATAAAGATGGTGTGAGAAGATCAATTTTTAGATTATTTTGTGGAACCAAAAATGCATCAATTTTTAGCGTTAACATCCTTTGGCATTGAAGTGCTCCTTGCCGATGAGATTAAATCTCTTGGTGGTGAACAAGTGGTTCAAAAACCTGAAGGCGTTTATTTTAATGCTTCCCTCGACAAAGGCTATCACATCGCATTGTGGACTCGAATGGCTACCCGCGTGATGTTAAAGCTAGGTGAAGGTGATGCTAATAACAAAGAACAGTTGTTTAACACGGCGAGTAAAATTAACTGGTCTGAACATTTTTCACCTTTTTCTACTTTCGCTATTGATTTTGTTGGTGTTAGTGAAGAAATTCGAAATACACAATTTGGTGGTTTAACCGTAAAAGATGCGGTAGTGGACCATTTTACTGACCAAGGTATTGAACGGCCATCGGTTGATAAAACTTCCCCTGATCTACGTTTTCAAGCGCGCTTACTTCGCCAACAAGTGATTATTTATTTAGATTTTTCAGGAAGAGGACTTTTCCAACGTGGCTATCGTAAAAACAGCGGTGCTGCACCATTAAAAGAGAATTTAGCGGCAGCATTGGTTCAACGTTCTGGTTGGTTAAAAGACACCAGTAAGCCATTGCTTGACCCAATGTGCGGCTCTGGCACTATTTTGATTGAAGCGGTTGCTATGGCAGCAGGTCAAGCACCAGGGATTGAACGACAGTCATGGGGTTTTGTTCATTGGCTTCATCATGCAGAAGAACTATGGCAAGAGCAGTTACAATCTGCCAAGGTACAATCACGTAAAGGCTTAAATGGGTTAACGAAAGTTAAAGTCTTTGGCAATGATATTGATAGTCGTGTTATTAATACCGCTCAAGAAAATACTAGAAATGCCCAATTACAGCAATTTATCGAATTCTCTTGCAAGGATATTAATCAACTAGCAAATAACTTTGGCAAATCAGGCACAGTGTTATTTAACCCACCTTATGGTGAGCGTATTGGAGAATTACCTGAATTAGTAGAAAACTTTGTCACTTTTGGTCAAACGCTTAAAACACAGTTTTTGACTTGGCGTTTAGCTATTTTAACCGCTAACACCGATATGTTAGCGATGTTAAAACTCTCAAGTTTTAAACGTTACAAATTTAAAAATGGTCCTTTAGATTGTCAATTAGCTTTGTACGAGGTAAATGACAAGCAACTTGCGAAAGATGCGGTAAATCCAAACACAGATTTTGGTGAACAAAATGATTCAGACTTTGCTAACAGATTACATAAAAATATTAAGAAGTTTAAAGGCTGGATTAAAGCAGAAAAAATTGAGTGTTATCGTTTATATGATGCCGATATACCGGAATATAATGTTGCTGTAGATGTTTACGGTGACTATGTTGTTGTTCATGAATACTCTGCGCCATCGACCATAGATGCAGACAAGGCGGCAAAACGCTTACAAGAAGTTATTTATTGGACCCCTAAAGTGCTTAATATTGGCACCGACAAGCTGGTATTAAAAACGAGGCAGAAGCAGAAAGGGGCCAATCAATACCAAAAAGTTGATAAATCAAAGCAATTTATTGTTGTTAATGAATACGGTGCTAAGTTGAAAGTCAACTTGTGGGATTATCTTGATACTGGATTGTTTTTAGATCATCGTAAAACTCGACAAATAGTGGCAAAAAAAGCGAACAAAAAATCTTTGCTGAACATGTTCGCTTACACGGGCTCAGTGTCTTTACAAGCGGCACTTAATGGTGCAAATTCAGTAACCACTGTTGACATGTCAAACACTTACCTTAGTTGGGCACAAGATAATTTTATACTCAATAAACTCGTTAGCCATAAATACCAATTTGTTCAAGCCGATTGTTTACAGTGGTTAAAGGATTTTGATGCGACTAAAAACACACCATTTGATCTGGTGTTTATTGATCCCCCCACATTTTCCAATTCAAAACGTATGGAAGAGAGTTTTGACGTGCAGCGTGATTATGTGTCATTAATTACTGACGCTTTAAACGCTTTAGCCCCTCAAGGTGAAATAATATTTACCAATAACAAGCGTAATTTTAAAATGGATGTTGAGGCTATGCTTCAACTGGGTTTAACGGTTAAACCAATGACAGAGATAACCCGTGATAAAGACTTTGCTCGAAACAAACACATACATAATAGTTGGTCGCTCATTCGCCATTAACATCTGGCTTTACTGATAGATTTTTAGGAACAGCTACTTTGGAAAGTAAAATGAATATACGTTTTAATTTATACAGCAGTGAAGGCTGCCACTTATGCGAATTAGCCTTGGCCATTTGTCAGCCTTTAATCACCAATGACAAATTGAGCATTGTCGATATTGTTGATGATGAAAAATTAGTGGCACTTTATGGTGTCAATATACCTGTTCTCGAACGTTTTAATGCCAATGATACCAATGAGACAAAAAAACTCTTTTGGCCTTTTACCGCAAATCAAGTGAGTCAGCTATTGGTCTAGACCAAGGGTTAAAAAATCAAGCAGAATATTATCAGTAGCTATTGGAATAATAGTTACTTCAATTAATTATAAAGAAAAACAGTTAAAAGAAGTTATATATACTTATGGAATTATTAAGAATTGCCAACGCAGAACTCGCTTTTGGTGAAGATAAAATATTAGACAAAGCCGAGCTGAGTGTACAAACAGGTGAACGTATCTGTTTAGTTGGTCGTAATGGAGCGGGTAAGTCGACATTAATGAAAATATTAATGGGTAGACAGACCCTAGATGATGGTCAAATCTTAAAATCAAGCACTATGCAGATGGCAATGCTAGAGCAAGACCCACCAGAGTCCTCTGATAGTACTGTATTTGATTATGTTGCCCAAGGTGTACAAGAAAATGCTGACTTAATTCGCCGTTATCATGCACTGATTCATGACGTCACCGAAGATCCATCAGAAAAAAACCTTAATAAACTCAGTAAAGTGCAAGATCAACTAGAGCAAGCTAACGCATGGCAAGATGAGCAGCGTATTGAACAGGCGATGAGTACATTATCACTTAATGCCGATGATAAAATAGCTGACCTTTCAGGTGGTTGGTTACGTAAGCTGGCGCTCGCTAAAGCGCTTGTTACTCAACCTGACATATTATTACTTGATGAGCCAACCAACCATTTAGATATTGAAAGTGTGCTATGGCTAGAAAAGTTTTTAATAGACTTCGCTGGCACCATTATTTTTATTAGTCATGATAGGGCATTTATACGAGGTTTATCAACACGTATTCTTGACTTAGACCGTGGACAATTGAAAAGCTATCCGGGAAATTATGATTTATACATAGAGCAAAAAGCGCATGACTTGCAGGTTGAAGATCAACAGAACGCGTTATTTGATAAACGACTTGCCGAAGAAGAAGTTTGGATCCGCCAAGGAGTAAAGGCAAGACGTACTCGTAATGAGGGCAGAGTAAGATCGCTTGAAAAACTTCGTTTGGAGCGAAATGCTCGTCGTGAAGTACGCAATCAAAGTACGATGAATATTACTCACGGCGATCGTTCAGGTAAGCTAGTATTTGAAGCGGAAGACTTAACCATAGCGTTTGATGGAAGAGTTATCATTGAAAAGTTAAATCTGTTGATAACAAGAAACGACCGCTTAGCGCTGATTGGTGCCAATGGTACAGGTAAATCAACCCTGATTAAAATGATCATGGAAAAACTTGAGCCAACAAGCGGACAAATGCGCTCAGGTGTTAATCTTGAAATTGCTTATTTTGATCAACACAGAGAAGCACTTGATCTCAATAAAACAGTGCAAGAGATTGTTGGTGAAGGTAAACAAGAGGTCATTGTCAACGGTAAGCCTCGTCACGTTTTAGGTTACCTGCAAGATTTCCTTTTTAGCCCCAAACGTGCCAGAACACCTGTAAGAGCATTGTCTGGTGGTGAGAAAAACCGTTTATTACTTGCTCGACTATTTTTACGTCCGAGTAATTTACTTATTCTTGATGAGCCAACCAATGATTTAGACATTGAAACTTTAGAGCTATTAGAAGAAGTTGTTGCAAATTATGCAGGAACCGTTATTTTAGTTAGCCATGATAGAGACTTTGTTAATAATTGTATCAATACTTGCCTTTACTTTGATGGAAGTGGTCAAATAAACCAAATCGTTGGCGGTTATGATGATGTTGATGACTATTTAGCACATAAAACTCAACAACGTCAATCGTTGGAAGAAGGAGGGGGAGGTAAAGCTAAAAAAACACAGCAACAAAATAATCCCGTCGTGACTAACGTGATGCAAAAGAAAAAGCGGTCATTTAAAGAAATGAAAGAGCTTGAAGAGTTACCTGCAATGATTGATGACATAGAGCATTCTATTGAAGCTTTACAAATACAAGTTAATGCAGCTGATTTTTTCAGTCAAGATGAACAGATAACTAAAAATATATTGAACCAGCTAGCAGAAAGTGAGTCCAAACTCGACGTTATCTATAAAAGATGGCAAGAGCTAGATGAATAATCACCCATTTTTATAACCCGTTAAGTTAACAGCAAATCTTTATTTCCGTTGTTAAGCAAAACAAGCCATAAATAAGCAATAAAGAGTTTAGAAGTTAAATGAATATATTTGTTAAATCAATGTTGGCACTCTCAATGACCAGTGCTATGACTTTACCCCTAGTAAATGCAGCCACTTATAAAGTGATTGACAAAGGGGCGGTTAACGTGAAAAATAATTATGCGCAGCAAGCCAATAATAATGGCGATATGGTGCTCTCAGGCACTGATCTGTATAATTTTCCTGTCCAATTTCAATATCTTGATGATGATGACTTTACAACTATTGAAGCTTATGCTGCAGTAACCAGTTTAAGTTTGGATGAATTAGAGCCCATTGAAAATATTGATGCCCTTAAAGCCGGTAATCCAACAGCCAACGACTTAGCTTGGACTGTTCGATGGTTACAAACAAAAGCTACAGATTATTTATACCAAAAAGTCGGTGGCACACTGGCTATGATCAGCTCAGGTGATAGTAACGCAGAAATTACTGTTTTTGATGATAATGAACTTATACCTCAATCTCGTTCAACAATTGATATCGTTAAAGGTGTTACTGATAACGGTTGGTTATACGGAAGCGGCTCGGCTCCTTATCTACCAGAGAGTTTTGTTAATAGCAGTGATGTAGATAACACTTTTTGGTATCGTGAGTTTGCTAATAGAGCATTTTTCTCTGATGACAGAGGTGTCAATATTTATCAAATTAAGCCATCAAGTGAAAATAATACCGATCCGGATAAAAATTATGGTGGTGTCTCTGGTATTTTAGATATCAGTGAGACATACATTGCCGCTGGTTTTATGAGTACTAAGATAATCAATAGTATTGAAGAAGTTATTGAATCTGCTACTGAGGATCAAGGTTGTGCTAATCCTGACTTGATAGCAGATATACCTTCAAAAATTTGCATTCAAACCTACCGTGATCAAAGTACTGCTAACTCATATCAAATTCGAGCATTTAAAGCCGCATTAACAGGAGGTGGAGAGAGTACAGTTGAAGATTTAGGTTTATTAATTACTCCGCATGAAGATGATGAAAGAGTCTTTGAAAGCTATGCTCAAGCAGTAAATAATGAGGGTGTCGTGGTCGGCTACTCACATGCTTGGGTTGATGAAAGCCAAACAACACCGACGATTAATCAATCAAGAAGTTTATACGCTGCTGTATTTAAAGAGGGCGAAGTTATCTCTTTGGCTCAAGACCATGGTGAACACTTTAACTCTCGTGCTTACGACATCAATAATGCCGGTATTGCCACTGGCCATGTGACCATGGCAATAAGTGGAAAATCACGGACAAAATTTTATTATATTGATACCACCAATGTCGATGAGATGGAATTAATAATACCGACTGACTTTTTTGATAGCTCATCGAGTACTGCAAGAGCAATAAATGAAAATGGCTTTATTGTCGGTGAAGGTGAAGTTGAAACACATACTGATAGTACTCAAAATCCACGACGCACACATGCTTTTCTATATGACCTTAACAATGATGTTTTTCAAGACCTTAATGACTTAACTGCCTGTAATAGCCAATACAGCATCATCGAGGCTCGAGATATCAATGAAAACAATGTTATTTCTGCTTCTGCTATCTATAAAGTTCAGCGTAAAGATGCAAAAGGTGAGTTGATTTTTGATGATCAAGGTGAGCCTTTAATGGTAGATGTGGTTCGAGCTGTGAGATTAGAGCCCATGGAAGAAGATGGTCAGATTTGCACTGCTGAAGAGGCAGGTAAAGTTATCCGTCAAGGGGCAAGTTTTGGCTTGTTATCATTATTTGCTTTATTAATTGCCGGTTTACGTCGACGTTTATATACCGCTATATAAATACGAAATTAGCCGCTACTGAACCATAGCGGCTGTACTTATCAATAGATACTAAGATGGCAAGGAGTAGATGCTTATCAGAGGTTTTTAGCTTTTGTAGTGACTAACTAAGTAACAATCACCGCTACCTTTATATCTCTTTACTAACAAAAGCAAAGCGCTTTTGTATTTTACCTTCTCGTTCAATAGTTTCATCAAACATAGACAAAGGTCTTACCCAAATATCTTGGTTATTCTTGTTATCATCATCCTTTTTATCTAAGGGGAAATAAACGACCATAAATTCTTCATTTTCACTGTGTTTAGCAATATGAATAACTTGGTAAAAGTTACCTTTAAAGTGTTGGTATTTTCCACATATAATCATTTTTCTGTACCTTATATTTTTATTATTCAAGTTTACACTATTTATTCAACTACTCGCTCATAGGGAGGAAGTGAATCAAGTAGCTGTTTACCATAGCGCTTGGTGATGAGCCTTTTATCCATTATCGTTATCACGCCTTCATCTTGTTCGTTTCTTAATAATCTGCCGGTCGCTTGCACTAGTTTTTTAGAGGTTTCGGGTACGGATAATGACATAAAGGGGTTGCCTCCTTTAACGATAATATATTCAGCTTGAGCCTGTTCTACAGGTGAGGTTGGCACTGAGAAAGGGAGTTTGGTGATAATCAAATTAGTTAAGTATTTACCGGGTAAATCAAGCCCTTCTGAAAAACTTTGTGTGCCAAAAATAATACTACATTGGTCTTTATCACAACGTTTCTTATGTGTTTGAATTATCTGCTGACGTGAATGTTCCCCTTGAATTTGAATATTCATTTTGTTTCTATCACGCAATGTTTCAGCGACTTTCTCCATTTGCCAATAAGAAGAGAACAACACTAAACTTGCCTGGCCTTGTTCAATATACTGTGGCAGTTTTTTTATTAAC
This sequence comes from Colwellia sp., assembly GCA_034111045.1. Lineage (GTDB taxonomy): Bacteria > Pseudomonadota > Gammaproteobacteria > Enterobacterales > Alteromonadaceae > JALJPB01. Next base: position 7,913 of record JAWUYA010000011.1, read on the forward strand.
TCGTCAGTAAATTGTGGTGAACTCGGTTCATTGTCCATTTTAGCAATGACCAACTGAGCGTTGTTTTGGTAATCAAATGGTGAGCTAACTTGCTGATATTGACTACCATCATTATTTTTTAGGCCACTTTGAAAGCGAAAGTGATCAAAAGAGTTAAGTGCTAGTAGAGTTGCTGAGCATAAAACAGCGCCTTCACATTTACTCCAAAGCATCTCTTCCAAAGTAAATCCTACTTCTATCGGCGATGCACTTATCAAATAATCTTGACGTTTCCCTTCAATGATTTCCAGCCACCTGGCCATAGGAGCACCCTTATCACTGTCGGTTTTGGCATACATAGTCCATAGAGCGGTTAAATTCTCTAATCGTTGAATTAAAAATCCAGCTTCTGCTAATAAAGGCTCTGCCAAATACATTTGTGTCTCACCATCTTTAACAGACTCCATTAAAAAGTTATAAAGTTTATTAACATGGCTAAGTGATTTTTTACCAAGTGCTTGAATATCTACTGCCCAATTTTTTAAGGTGCTGGGGATCAGTCCATTTTCAAAACGATATATTTGTTGATCATCTTTTTTAAAGCCGTTGGCATTTTTTTGCTCTTGAGTATAAGGGAAATAGGTGTTTTTATTACTCTCTATAAAGCTAATGACCTTTTGTATTTCAAGTAATAAATCTTGACAGTCATCGCCTAATTTTAGTGCAGGTGATATTGATCTTTGTGACTTAATTAATTTAGCCATTTTATCACCGGTTTCACTGAGTTTATTTAACCAATCTACCGCACCTTTTAAGGTGACACTGGCACTGGAATGATCTCGGGTTACCTTGGGTAAATGATGTGCTTCATCAATGATATAAAAGGTATCTTCAGGTGAAGGCAATATTCTACCCCCTCCTAATTCAAGATCAGCCAATAACAAGCTATGATTTATAACTAAAACATTGGCTTGTTCCATTGTTTCTCTGGCTTTATGAAACGGGCAATGAGAATGCTCAGCTAGATGTTTTAAGCAGCTGTGTTTATCACTTTGTATCTGTTGCCATATTTGATGAGGAATAGACTCAGGCCAGGAGTCTATATCACCTAACCAACTTCCATCAGTTAATGCCTTATACATTGAATTTAATGAACGTATATCAACAGCTTTGGGTTTTTCAGCAAAAGTAAACCCTGTTTGAGGTGATGCTGAACTTGCATTTGATGAAACCGCTTGCGATAATTTTTGACGACAAACATATCTTTGCCTACCTTTAGCTAAGGTAAAAGTGAAGTTAAGCCCTGAATGTTCTTTTAAAAAAGGTAAATCTTTATCGACTAGTTGTTCTTGTAAAGCGACAGTTGCTGTTGAAATACACACTTTTTTATCACGAGAAAGCGCCAGTGGAATTGCCCCCAAAGAATAAGCGAGAGACTTACCAGTACCGGTGCCAGCCTCAACGGTGATAATCTTTCTCTCCTTTGAATATTCACCGGCTAATGTTTTGGCAATTTCAGCGATAAGAAAAGTTTGTTGTGATCTGGGGTTGAAGTTTGTTAAATTTTCACCGATGGTTTTATAGGCACCACGAATAATTTGTTTGATTTTGTCACTTAACATGTCAGTAATACTATTCCAGAACGTTGATAATTCAAAAATTTAGCTATGGTGACATTAAATTCTGTTTATGTCTATAAATACTGTATACACTACTGTATGGATTTTTCTCCCTTTTTATCAATTATTATAAATTAAGATGCTTAATAAGATACACCACGGTTTTATATTAACTAAACAATCACAAGATATCAGTACGGGTATTAAGGTCACATTATGGATAATAACCGATCAGGGTCCTGTAAAGCTCGATATCTTAAATGAACAAGCCGTTTTTTTTGTGGAAGCAGATCAAGTTGAGTATGCCCAAGCCGTTTTATTATCAAGAAAGGTCACCGTTAGCAAAGTCACCTCGCTCAACCTTAAAACGTTTACTCAACAAAAGGTGTGTGGTTTTTACTTTGATTTTATGCGTGATTTTTATGCAGCAAGAGAGAGTTTAAAACAGCAAAATGTCAAATGTTATGAGGATGACTTCCGTCCTGATGAACGGTATTTAATGGAGCGTTTTATTACGGCCGGTATTCATTTTATTGGTGATGAAAAAGTTAATAATCATAAACCATATATATCCTTCAGTAATGTGAAATGTAAACCTCAAACAACGAATATCAACTTATCCATGATATCAATTGATATTGAATGCTCCATGGAAGGAGAGCTTTATTCAATTGGTTTTTATAGTGAGAGTTATCAACAAGTCTTCATGATAGGTAATTTAGCTAACGTAAGATCTTCATTGGTAGGGGAGAGCACTCAATATGATGATTTAACTTATATCTCTTGGTTTGAAAATGAAAAACAATTAATTATAGCCTTTATTGCTTGGTTTACAGAACATGATGTCGATATTATTATTGGCTGGAACGTCATTAACTTTGATATGTCTTTGTTGCAAAAACGTTGTGATAAATATGGCATTAAATTTTCTATCGGCCGTGATAACAGTGCCCCTTATTGGCGAAAAAATAAGAACACGGAACAATATTATTTAGAAATTTCCGGCCGTGTTGTTCTTGACGGTATCGATCTACTTAAGACAGCTACTTATAACTTTCCCAGTTTCTCACTCGATAATGTGGCTAATGCTCTGCTGGGTAAAAGTAAGAAAGTAGACGATGTTGATAACCGTATGGAAGAAATTACACACAATTTTAATCATAATAAACCGGCTTTAGCCACCTATAATCTTGAAGACTGCAGATTGGTATGGTTAATATTTGAAAAAACTCAATTGTTAGAGTTTGCGATGCTAAAGGCACAATTAACAGGTTTAGCAATAGATCGAGTGGGGGGTTCTGTTGCCGCCTTTACTAATCTGTATTTACCTAAGTTACATCGTAGTGGTTACATTGCTCCTAATATGGGGGATGGGGAGTCTGATTTGATCTCACCTGGTGGTTATGTAATGGATTCTATCCCGGGCCTTTATAAAAATGTATTAGTTCTTGATTTTAAAAGCCTGTACCCGAGCATTATTAGAACGTTTAAAATTGATCCCATGGGGTTGATTGAAGGCTTACTATCAAACAATCCAGCACAACAAATTAAAGGTTTTGATGGCGCGTATTTTTCGAGAGAAAAACATTTTTTACCTGATATTATAAAGTCTTTATGGTTAGAGCGTGATAAAGCTAAAATAGAAAAGAATGGCGCTTTATCTCAAGCGATAAAAATTATTATGAACAGTTTTTATGGTGTACTTGGTTCAACCGGTTGCCGTTTTTTTGATCCCCGTTTATCAGGCTCTATAACTAAACGCAGCCATGAGCTTTTAAAAACAACGTCACACTGGATTGAAAATCAGGGGTATCAAGTTATCTATGGTGACACTGACTCAATATTCGTTCACATTGGCAGTGAAAAGTCGCCATCAGAAAGTAGAGACTTAGGACAAAAGTTACAAGCAATCATTAATAAAAAATGGCATCAAGTGCTGAGGAACGATTTTGATCTGGAGAGTGAATTAGAAATAGAATTTGAAACTCATTTTAGTCAATTCTTGATGCCAACAGTTAGAGGCGGAAACCAAGATCATGGTGGCTCAGTGGGTACAAAAAAACGATATGCAGGTATAGTCTCTTCTGGTGACAGCGAACAGCTTATTTTCAAAGGACTCGAAACCGTACGCAGTGATTGGACAGAGCTTAGTAAAGTCTTTCAGCAAGAGCTTTATCGACGAATTTTTAAAGGTGAGCCGGTTGAACGTTATATTGTAGAAATTGTCAATAAAACCTTAAATGGTGAGTTTGATCATTTGCTGATTTATCGCAAGCGCATAAGAAGAAAATTAAAAGATTATGTTAAAAATGTGCCACCCCATGTAAAAGCTGCACGCATTGCTGATGCCATTAATGAAACGCTTAATAAACCGTTAAAATATCAAAATAAAGGTTGGATTGAGTATTTGATCACTATTAATGGCCCTCAAGCTAAAGAGTATGTTGATTCAACGCTAGATTATGACTTTTACGTTGATAGACAATTAAAAACCGTTGCTAACGATATATTACCTTTTATCAGCACAAATTTTGATAAGATAGTGGGTAAACAATTAGACTTGTTTTAACGTTTTATCGGCAAAGCTAGCGACTGAAAGTTAAACTTCTTATCTAAAGAAAATTTTGTCGTGACTTTATTGGGTAATTTTATCGGGTAACTTTTGGTAAGTTTACCGCTATGTGAGTACCTAACTGATTGATATAATGAGTATGATAAGAGCTACATTATTCTTTTTCTTGTCAATTAAATTGCAAAATAAAAGGTGTAACCCTTTTACTTTCACGCTATAAAAGCAACGATATGCCTATTTCAAATAAATTTAATCTGAATAAAGAGGGACAAAGTGACTAAAAAAGTGACTAACAAAGATACTAAAATAGTAAACGCAGGTCGCAAACCTGAATTTAGTAATGGTGTGGTAAACCCCGCCGTTGTGCGTGCCTCTACAGTCGTTTTTAATACTGTAAAAGAGATGAATCATGCTCTGGTGAATAAAAACAATAATACCATGGTATATGGCCGACGGGGGACAACCACGGCATTTGCATTTAGTGAGGCCATGACCGAGCTTGAAGGTGGTGCAGGCTGTGCACTTTATCCTTCAGGCACTGCTGCTATTACTAACGCGATCCTGTCTTTTGTTAAAACCGGCGATCATATTTTAATGCTCGACAGTGCTTATGAGCCAACACGAGATTATTGCGATAAGATTTTAACTAATTTTGGCGTGCAAACCACCTACTACGACCCTATGATAGGGGCTGATATTGAAACACTAATACAGCCTAATACTCGGATAATTTTTCTTGAATCTCCGGGTTCAATCACTATGGAAGTGCAAGATGTACCCGCTATTGCTGAGGTTGCTCACCAACATGGTTGTATCGTTATGCTTGATAATACTTGGGCAGCAGGCATAAACTTTAACCCATTTGACTATGGTGTCGATATTTCAATACAAGCGGCAACTAAATACATTGTGGGTCATTCAGATGTAATGTTAGGCACGGCAACAGCGACGGCTGAACATTGGCCACAACTAAGAGATAACAGTTATCTCATGGGGCAGTGCACATCTCCTGATGATTTGTATTTGGCACTTCGAGGTATCCGCACCATAGGTGTTCGATTGAGACAGCATCAACAAAGTGCTTTAAAAGTCGCTCATTGGTTGTCACAACGCAAAGAGGTTGAAACTATTCTTCATCCTGCGTTTGAGTCATGCCCGGGACATGAGTTCTTTAAACGTGATTTTAGTGGCTCTAATGGATTGTTTTCTTTTGTGTTAAACAAGGGAAACAAAGCCGCTATTACGGCATTACTTGATGGCATGTCACACTTTAAAATGGGTTATTCATGGGGTGGATTTGAAAGTTTAATTTTAGCTAATTCGAATGTGCAATCAATTCGCACCGTAACGACCTGGCCCTATCAATACCCATTAATACGTTTACACATAGGTCTTGAAGATGTTGATGATTTAATTGAGGACTTAACTAAAGGTTTTGAGCGTTTTAATGAGGTGCTTGCTCATTATTAGTTTTTAACTCAACAACAGGGTTACTTGTTGAATCAGTTGTTTTGTTAGTTATAGTTTTTTATTAGGATAGATCAATTGTCTTGTTGGTTTTGCCCTAAGTTTACCTATAATTTTTTTCAATATGCCAATAGTACTCGCCTTTAACAACAAAACTACACAAGCAAAAATTGCACCTGTTGATAAGGCGCCTATTTCTAAAGGCACAGCTAATTCAAAATTATTTAAGGTGGCTTGCGCCATCAGTAAATCTATTTGACGAACAAAGTTATAAAGTTGAGTAAGATAATCATTGTTTTGTAATTGACTCAGTTGGAGCTCAAAACCGGTCAATCTATCGTTCATAGCGCCAATAATTTCTCCTGTTTGAGCAATAGCTGAATCAGTGTTTTCCCGATAACGCGCTATCATAAAATTCAAATCACCATTGAATTGTAAATCAGCAATTGTTTGGAATTTTAGCAATTGGTACTTTACTTCTTCAAGATGTCCTGACAAGCGTTGAATATATTGCTGCATAAATTCAGGAGCTTGTAATCCTAGAATAAAACTTAAGGTAAAAAGGATACGGTCAAATAATGTGGTGATTAGTTTTAGCATAAAAGGAACATCAACTTATTTATTTAAACGGTGCTTAAGACAGAGTATCAGTTATCAATTGAAATAACATGACCAATTTTGAAACGAGGCATTGAATAACATTATTATTAGCGGTGATATATACCTGTCAAATATGAAAGTTTAACGTTGGAACTTGAGAATATAGCCTTTGAATTTTTGGTCGAGATAATGACTGTTGTTTGGTTTTTGATGAGATGAAGTGAAACCGAGCTCTACCATTTTTGCACTCAATTTATTTTTTCTTCCTCGGCCAGGATCAACAATGATAACTTCGCAGGTCTTTTGTGCATGAGCTTTAATGAAATTTGACAGTAATTGCACATGGCTGTCCTCATACAATAAGTCACTGCCAATGATCAGATCAAAAAGACCTAGGCTGTCAGTTTTACTGGTCCAATCAACTTGTTCAAACGAGATGGGACTATCCCCATTGAGTAAGGTGTTTCTTTGTAAAAAATTCTGTACTTCTGGATGATAATCGGTTGCTGTAATATCTGCGGATTTTTTGTTTAACAGTAAACTGGAAAGTGCCATACCACATCCAACTTCTAATATGCGCTTTGAGTCAGTTTTGTAACCATTAATAAAGTGAGCAAGTACTAAACTCGATGGCCAAATCACCCCGAAAATAGGCCATGATGCAGAGGAGATACCAAGATTTTCAGCAATACCTACAGGGTCATGAAACTCTTGTTTATCACGTAAGGTACACAAGTGAATATCAATTTCACCAAACTCAACTGTTTGGTAACATAAGCGTAGATTTGTAATTGGCTTGCCTCAATAAATTGACGCTAAGCAAAATGTCGAGGACAAAGGGCATAACGAATATTTTGTAGGTTACAGTAATTATTAATGATAACAATGTATTTCAAATGTAATTAAAAGTGAACTTAAATATTGACTCGGATTGTTATCCCGTGGAAGGTTATCAGCAACTATTTTTTGTTTACATTAGCCTTTTGTGCATCAATCCTTGATTTTTTTAACGTTCGCTGGCTTTGTAACGTTTTAGCTGCATCACTTCCAATATGAGCATGTCCGCGTTGACTGGCTAAAGTCATTTGTTTTTCACGTTCTGCATAACGTGCTCTTTGCTCTTCGGTGACATTGTTAATGCAATGATGACAACAGACCCCTTTTTTATAATGCGTATGCGTTTTGTCTTTTTCTGTAATCGGCATACGGCAAGCATGACATTGATCATATTTACCTTTATTTAGCTGATGATCAACAGCAACCCTGTCATCAAAAACAAAACATTCGCCTTTCCACATTGTCTCTCCTTGTGGGACTTCTTCAAGGTATTTCAATATACCACCTTCAAGATGATAAACTTCTTCAAAACCTTGCTCCTTTAAATATGCAGTTGATTTTTCACAACGAATACCACCGGTACAATACATAGCGACTTTTTTATGCTTCTTGTTGTCTAAATTTTTGCCAACATATTGCGGGAATTCACGGAAACTTTTGGTGTTGGGATCAATCGCATTTTCAAAAGCGCCAATGGCAATCTCATAATCATTTCGAGTATCAATAAGCATGACTTCGGGGTCTGAAATCAGCGCATTCCAATCTTTTGGTTTAACATAGGTACCAACGACCTGAAGTGGATCGATGCCTTCAACGCCCATAGTAACAATTTCATTTTTAAGTTTGACTTTACTGCGCTTAAACGGGGCATTGCTAGTATATGATTCTTTATGAGAGATAGTTGATAATCGTTGATCACTTTTAAGCCAATTAAGTACAGCACTAACACCTATTTCGGAGCCCGCTATAGTACCATTAATACCTTCTAGAGCTAATAGTAGGGTACCACGAACTTCATTTGCTTCCATCAGGTTCAGTAAAGGTTTTTGCAGTTGTTCGAAGTTTTCCAGGCGAATAAATTTGTATAGTGCGCTAACTACATAAGTTGACATTTTATTTCCTCTGCTCGCTGGAACGTAAATCCAGTGCTTGTATTGATTACAATGTGGTTTAGTTGTTTTTAAGAATCAAAATAACCAACCACAATGATTCGCCCTCAACCTTGTTTCATGCTTTAGTAAGAAAAAGTAACCAGTGGATGATTATCAATGATACTTTTTAAAGCTAGGTGATGAAAGAGCCAATTGACGGATTATTATTTGACGCGCATGCCTGGCATGGCACCTTCTTCTGGGTTTAATATCCATAAATCTTCACCACCGGGACCTGCAGCTAAGACCATGCCTTCAGACATGCCAAAACGCATTTTTCTTGGGGCTAAGTTGGCAACCATTACTGTGTGTTTTCCAATAAGATCTTCCGGTTGGTAAGCTGATTTAATACCAGCAAATACCTGACGAGTTTCACCCTCTTCTTTAGAGTCGAGTGCAAGAGTGAGCTTTAATAGCTTATCTGCTTTTTCCACATGCTCGGCATTGATTATTTTAACAATACGTAAATCAATTTTGCTAAAATCATCAAAGTTGATTTCTTCGCTGATTGGATCGTGCGCTAAGGGATCGTTTATAGCGGCCGTATTATCAATCCCTTTTGTTTGTTTTGGTTTCTTTGTCATTTGTTTAGTGACATCGTTTTCTTTTTTACTTAAGTTGTCTTTAGACGCATCTACCATGGCATTAATTTTATCCATATCAACACGTTGTAATAACGCTTTAAATTTGTTGATTTTATGATCCGTTAATAAGGTTTTATGACCTTCCCAGATTAATTCATCATTTAAAAATGCGGCAGTGTTCTCTGCTAATACCGGTAATACTGGCTTTAAATAAATCATTAAAGTACGGAACATATTAATACCTAAAGAGCATATATCTTGGACTTCTTGCTGTTTAGTTTCATCTTTGACTAATTGCCATGGCTCTTTTACTGCAATGTATTCATTTACTTTGTCAGCAAGCGCCATGATCTCACGCATACCTCGGGCAAAATCTCTTGCTTCATAACAAGCAGCGATTGAGTCACCTGCGTTGATGACTTCATCAGCAAGTGCTTGGTCATCAATGTGAGTTGACAACATGCCATTAAAACGTTTGGTAATAAAACTTGCGCAACGTGAGGCGATATTAACGACCTTACCGACTAAATCAGAATTGACACGTTGGGCAAAGTCTTCCAAATTTAGATCTAGGTCATCAATACGACTGGTTAACTTAGCCGCATAATAATAACGTAAATATTCAGGATTTAAATAGTCTAAATAGGTACGACCTTTGATAAAAGTGCCTTTTGATTTAGACATTTTTGCGCCATTTACTGTGACAAAACCATGCGCATATACGGATGTAGGTTTACGGTATCCGGCGCCTTCTAACATTGCAGGCCAGAATAGACTATGGAAATATATGATGTCTTTACCAATGAAATGGTAGAGCTCAGCATCGGAATTTTCATTCCAGAAATTGTCAAAATCTATTTGAGGGTTTTTATCACATAAATGTTTAAAGCTACCCATATAACCAATTGGAGCATCTAGCCAAACATAGAAAAATTTATCAGGCGCATTAGGGATTTCAAAACCAAAATAAGGCGCATCTCGGCTGATATCCCATTGTCTCAATCCTTGGTCGAACCATTCAGCAAGCTTGTTTGCCATTTCTTCTTGCAGCGCGCCACTGCGAGTCCAGTTTTTTAACATGTCTTCAAAAGCAGGTAAGTCAAAAAAATAATGCTCGGAGTCTTTTAATATCGGGGTTGCACCTGATACTACCGAACGAGGATTTAACACTTCTGTCGGGGAATAAGTCGCGCCACAATGATCACAACTATCACCATTTTGATCCTCACTTTTACACTTAGGGCAAGTACCTTTGATAAAACGGTCTGGCAAAAACATGCCTTTTTCTGGGTCATAAAGTTGAGATATAGTGCGAGTTTTAATATAGCCTTTGCTATGTAGACGGTTATAAATTTCTTCTGCGAAGGTTTTGTTTTCCTCGCTATGAGTTGAATGGTAATTATCGAAACTGATATGAAAATCGGCAAAATCGCTCATATGCTCGTCACGAATACCGGCAATCATTTCTTCTGGTGTTATCCCAAGCTCTTGAGCTTTGAGCATAATAGGGGTGCCGTGTGCATCATCAGCGCAAACAAAATAAGTCTCATGACCGCGCATACGTTGAAAGCGAACCCAAATATCTGTTTGAATATGTTCAAGCATATGGCCTAAATGGATAGAGCCATTTGCGTACGGGAGAGCGCAAGTAACAAGGATTTTCCGTTTTTTATCTGCTGCAATATTTGCTTCAAGTTCTGTATTTACTGATGGCATTGACATTAACAATTTTTTTTGATGGTAATAATGAGTAGGATAGTACAGAATTTGAGGTGTATTTTCATTAATAATGTGACTCTTTATTCAAATGTTTAAAAAATTATTTTCTCGTCAGTCATCAAAGTCGATTTCTTCAGCAGAGTATTCGGCTTCATCAATTGCTAATCACCATAATAAACAAGATGATAATGTTGAAAAAACAATTCATCAAATGCTGATTAATTATCAATCTGAAACTTTTCCTGATGGTGTTTTCCCCTTTTGTACTGCCCTTAACCTTAATATCAAAAAAGACAAAATTGTTATTAACTTAACCACACCTTTTCCGTGTCAAGGCGAGTTTGAATTGCTAGCTAATAGCTTAACTGAGGCACTATCAATTGCGGTGATTTTTACCCTACATTTAGATGTGATTGCTGTTAGGCAACATCCAATAAAAAATGTTAAAAACATAATCGCTATTGCATCGGGTAAAGGAGGAGTAGGGAAGTCGACTACAGCAGTTAACCTTGCTTATGCGATAATCGCAGAAGGAGGAAAAGTGGGGATTTTAGATGCTGATATTTACGGACCGTCTATTCCCACTATGCTAGGTATAAAAGATCAAAAGCCATCATCCGTTGATGGTAAATTAATGACACCATTAAACGCTTATAACTTACATGCTATGTCTATTGGTTTTCTCGTGCCTGAAGATGATGCGACAGTTTGGCGTGGACCAATGGCAAGTAAAGCATTCAACCAGTTACTTTTCGAAACAGATTGGCCTGAGGTTGATTATTTACTTATTGATATGCCACCGGGAACCGGTGATATCCAGTTAACTCTTGCTCAAAAAGTGCCAGTAGCTGCTGCGGTTATTATTACGACACCACAAGATGTTGCTTTGGCTGATGCGATAAAAGGTATCGCTATGTTTGAAAAAGTTCAAGTGCCTGTTTTAGGGGTAGTCGAAAACATGAGTTATCATCAATGTGAAAATTGTGGGCATCAATCTCATTTGTTTGGTGAAGGAGGAGGGGCTGATATCGCCCATGCCTACCAAACCAAATTATTGGGACAGTTACCTTTAGATATTAGTATTCGTCAAGATGCCGATTTTGGAAAATCACCTATTATTGAAAATAGCACTAGTGAACTCACACAATTGTACCGTAAGATAGCGCGCAACGTTGCTGGACAATTATTTTTACAACTTGATAGGCGCAGCCCTCAAACCGCAAAAATTTCGCTCAGTGATGATAATTCTATCGACTCTAACCACAGTGATGAACAATAATTATGAGATTATCTGATCAAGATATAGAAAAATGCTTGGCCCAAGGACAAATAGTGATTACACCAACACCAGATCAAGCAATGATTTCAGGTGTTAGTGTTGATATTCGTTTAGGTAATGAATTTAGAGTTTTTCAAGATCATACTGCACCATTTATTGACTTAAGTGGTCCTAAATCTGAAATGCAAGATGCGATGAATGCGGTGATGAGTGAAGAAATTTTTATTGAAGACGGAGAAGCCTTCTTTTTACATCCTGGAGAGTTAGCGTTAGCGGTTACTTTCGAGTCGGTAACGCTACCTGATAATATTGTCGGTTGGTTAGATGGTCGCTCGTCATTAGCGCGTTTAGGATTAATGGTGCATGCTACCGCACATCGGATCGATCCCGGTTGGGCAGGTCAAATTGTGTTGGAGTTTTATAACAGTGGAAAATTGCCGTTAGCTTTACGGCCTAAAATGAAAATTGCTGCCTTGAACTTTGAAACCATGTCGACATCTGCATTACGCCCTTACAATAAACGTGAGGATGCAAAGTACAAAGGACAAAAAGGCGCTGTTGCTAGCAGAATAAGTGAAGATGAAACGACTAAATAATGCCCATTATTTTTTTCTTAAATGAATAGTCGATAATAGTTGTTGGAAGCTAAAATTAACTAGACACTTTTAAATTTACTGGTTTTGAAAGCTCATTAATGCATATTTCTAATGCCTCAATGAGCTTTTTTCTATCATGGTGATGGTGCACCTCATCATTAGACATTGCATGGTGAATTACGGTTACTTTATCCGAATGCATTTTAATGTTTTGTGTTATCACCGTATCAATTGGCATACAGCCAACATTATATTCAATCCAGTTAAGCTTTTCATCAATGGTTAACTTGCCTGCAGGACTTTGCTCTTCAACAACATTATCTAGGAACACACAGTGGCCTTTGCGTTGATTTAATGCATTAGCTATATCTCTCACTAAAAGGGGAGGGGCAATACTGGTAAGAAAACTCCCGGGTCCTAATATAATTAGATCAGCTTTAATGATGGCTTCAACACAATCCGGAAGAGATTTTACTAACGGGGCTAACATTAATTTTTCAGGCATAATGGCCATGTCATCAACAGATAACTCACCAATACGGCAAAGCCCTTCAGGATAAAATGCCATAAGGTCGGTTGGGGTTTCCGACATAGGTAAAACAGAGGTTTTAACTTTTAGTAACCGACGGATTAACTTAATAGAATCTAAAGGGCGTGATTGTATCTGTGCTAAGCCATATAGAATAAGATTGCCGAGGTTATGACCACCTAGTTCATCGGACCCGTTAAAACGGAAATTAAATAATTGACTGCCGATTGATTCATCGTCTACAAGTTCGATTAAACAGTTACGCAAATCGCCCCATGCAATAGAGCTACTATGCTTCCTTAATCGGCCCGTTGATCCCCCATCGTCAGTTGTGCTTACTATACCGGTAAGTTGAGTTTTTAAAAAAGATAACGTCGATAGTACTCGCCCTAAGCCGTGTCCACCACCAATGGCTACTACGTTCAGTTTTTTAAGTTGCATCAATAAAATAAAACCAACGATAAATGATAGATCAACCTTAGCTTTAATTTATCAAAAAATAAAGAAGCAAAAGGCTAAGGAGTTATATTGTTGTTGATAGTTATGATTTTCAGATAAAAAATAAGCAACTTGTTGCTTAAGTGAACACTTAGCGTATTTCTTCGATAAATATATCATATTAGTTAAAATAAGGGTTGACACAAACCGGGGCTCTGCTTAGAATGCGCCTCGTTTTCAACAAGTGTTAAAGCTTTTTGAGAGCTAATTAGTTTAAGGTACTAGACCATCTTATATTAATGACTTGTGGGGCTATAGCTCAGCTGGGAGAGCGCTTCGCTGGCAGCGAAGAGGTCTGCGGTTCGATCCCGCATAGCTCCACCAAATTTTATTTACGTGTTTATCATTATTTTATAAACCTGTAATAGATAGTTTCAGTGTCCCTATCGTCTAGAGGTCTAGGACACCGCCCTTTCACGGCGGTAACAGGGGTTCAAATCCCCTTAGGGATGCCACTTACTCGCTATTTATATAGCTATTAGTAAAAACAGGGTATAGCAATTAGGTCATGTTATCTCCTTTAACTTTAACGTATGTTAAGGTTATGAAAAGCAAGTTATCTTGCTCTGATACTTTTGTGAAGTATTGTTGATTTACTATTATAAATTGTCGATACAAAACCTTAGTGTCCCTATCGTCTAGAGGCCTAGGACACCGCCCTTTCACGGCGGTAACAGGGGTTCAAATCCCCTTAGGGATGCCACTTATTCGCTATTTATAGCAAATAATAAATGGGTATAGCAACTTAGGTCATGTTATCTCCTTTAGCTTTAACGTATGTTAGGGTTATAAAAAAGCAAGTGTTCTTGCTTTGATACTTAAATTGAATTTTAGTGAAGTGTAAAGCTGTTGATTTTTTGACTGACTGCTTCATCATCATATCGAATGTTTTTCGATAACCAGTTTTAGTGTCCCTATCGTCTAGAGGCCTAGGACACCGCCCTTTCACGGCGGTAACAGGGGTTCAAATCCCCTTAGGGATGCCACTTATTATTACCGATAGTATATTATTATCAGATAAAATAAGAAAAGGGTATAGTAGCTAGGTCCTATTATCTCCTTTAGCACTAACGAAAGTTAATGTTAAAAAAACAAAGTTCGCTTTGTATGATACTTTTTTCAATTATTGAAGTTATTCAATAAAAAACTTTAGTGTCCCTATCGTCTAGAGGCCTAGGACACCGCCCTTTCACGGCGGTAACAGGGGTTCAAATCCCCTTAGGGATGCCACTTATTTTAATTGGCCTTTAAGGTCAGTTACTCAAAGTGAAAATAGTGATATAAAAAACCGGCTTATGCCGGTTTTTTTTATTGACAGGAAAGTCAATCTATTATCATCACACGAATGTGAAATAACAACTCAAACCGGGCCGTCAATATTTCATTTAATCAAGTTTATCTGCTGAGATCATCGCCAAACTTTCGTCAGCAAAACCAACACCCGCTTCATTATAAAAATTAAAGACTTTATCTATACCTGACTTTTGTAGACGTTCTCTTTCATCATCAAAGCGGGCAATAGCTGCTATTTTTCCTTTATAATTAGCAATTTGTAACTGCTGCGCTATATTCATACTGTCTTGCACTGAGGGTACTGCAATCAATACAAGCTCGAGGGTTGTTAAGTCAAGGCTGTCCCAAAAATAAGTATCTTGAGCATCCCCATAATAGGCATTAATATTTTGACTTTTTAGCCATACAGCTTTATTTTTATCAGCATCTAGCCCCCACACTTTTTTATCCAAATGAATATCCAAGGCATGATATGCTCCCATCCCAACTCGGCCCATACCAATGACCATAATGGTGGCATTACAAGGTTGAGCAAAATTGTCTTCAGCTAAAACAGCATCGCGCTCAAACCTTTTGAAAAAATCCTTTCTAGCAGTAAATAACTGATGAGCATAACGATAAACTACATTGGTTATAATAAATGAAAGTGAAACCGTTAAGGCTAAGATCACTAACCATTGATTGCTCAACCAACCCGCTTTGACGCTAACAGCAGCTACAATTAAACCAAATTCACTAAAGTTACTCAGTATTAATGCGCTTAAATAAGCGGTACGGCAACGTAGTTTTAATAAACTAAACAAAGCGAAGAATAAAACAAATTTAATTGGCAGTAACAAGGTTAATAATGCGGCGAGCCCCAACATTTGCCAATTGGGAAGTGCGGTAAAGCCAATAGATAAGAAAAAGCCAATTAAAAAAAGATCTTTAAAACTCATTAACGATTTGTTTATTTCACTGGCCTTTGAATGCGAAGCGAAAAACATACCAATTAACAACGCACCTAAATCTCCTTTTATGCTAAATAATTCAAACAATTCGTAACTACCTAAAGCCATAAAAAAGCCCATTAGAGGAATTAACTCACCGTGCCCTGCATAGTTAATCACTTTACTAATTAGAGGCTTTAAGATAAATAACCCCAACAATGAAAATGCCCATACTGAAGGGGTTTTACCTGTAGCGATGACTAAAAAGCCAACGGCAATAATATCTTGAATAACTAAAATTCCCACCGCGAGCTTTCCGTGTCGGGTTTTCATTTCTCCGTTATCTTCAAGTAATTTAACGATACAAACAGTACTTGAGAAACTTAATGCAAAGGCAATGAGTACAGCAGTAGTGAAATCTAAATCTATGAAAAAGGCAATTGAGGTGATAGCCAGCAACTTTATAAACACTAAAGTAACCGCTAACCAAATGCTCGTATGGGTTAAGCTACCGAACCAGACTTCAGTTTTTAATAAATCCTTTATATTAAGTTTTAAGCCGATAGTGAATAGCATTAAAGTAATACCTAAATCAGCTATTGCCTGTAAATTACCATTGGCTTGATAGCCCAAAAAATGCAAAATAAAGCCAGCGATCAAATAACCAATTGACGGTGGTAAATTAAGACTTTTAGCGCTAAGACCACAAAGGAAAGCAAAAACTATCCAAATAAATTCCATAAAATATAATCCGCTCTTAATCTATTGTAAAATAAGTTGCTTTAATTGCTTTCCAACAATATCAGCAATTAAGGGTTGGGCTTTTATATTGGGGTGAATACCATCAGCCTGCATTAGTTCAGGTTTTATGGCAATTTCTTCCATAAAGAAGGGAATGAGTTCAACATTTGTTTCTTTAGCGACATCAATAAAAACTTGTTCAAACATTTGATTATAACGAGGGCCATAATTTGGCGTGATTTTTATCTTGATTAAGGAAACTTTGATACTTTGCTCTTGTGCCAGGGTAATCGTTTGTAACAAATTGTTTTTTATTAACTTAGGTGGAAAACCTCGCAGACCATCATTACCCCCTAATTCTATAATTAAATGATCGATTTTTTCTGTGGCTAAAATACCTTCAATCCTAGATAATCCACCACCTGTAGTTTCACCACTAATGCTAGCATTATGAATGAAATATGAAGCCCCTTGTTGCTTAAGTTGTCTATTTAGTAAGTGCACCCAGCCTTCATTTTTTTTCATTCCATAACTTGCACTGATACTATCACCTAGTAGTAGAATAGAGTTAGTCGCAAAAGCAGGGCGAAAATTTATTAAGCTACTTAATATTATAAATAGTAAAACTAAAACTGGATATTTTTTCATGAAGTTAGATCCCAACAATATTTTAAAAGTACACGCATTAACTAAATCAGTTCAACTAGAAGATAAGACCTTAGAGTTACTGCAACCTTTAGAGTTAACCATTAACGCAGGAGAAACCCTCGCTATTGTTGGCTCATCAGGCTCAGGAAAGACAACCTTATTATCTTTACTTGCAGGTCTTGATTTACCTACCACTGGTGAAGTTTATCTTAAAAACCATGCATTACACCAGTTTAATGAAGAACAACGTAGTCAAGTAAGAGCCAATCATGTTGGTTTTATTTTTCAACAGTTTTTGTTAATTAATAGTTTAACGGCGTTAGAGAACGTTATGCTTCCTGCGGAACTGGCCAATATTAGTGATGCGAGGCAAAGAGGTAAAGAGCTCCTTGCTCAAGTAGGGCTTTCAGAGCGAGCAGATCACTACCCATCACAACTCTCGGGTGGCGAGCAACAAAGAGTTGCTATTGCTAGAGCCTTTATTGCTGAACCTGATATCTTATTTGCCGATGAGCCCACAGGTAATTTAGACAATAAAACAGGCAAACATATAGCGAATTTATTATTTGAATTAAATCAGAAAAAAGGAACCACACTTGTTTTGGTTACTCATGATCAAAAACTTGCCAGCCGTTGTGAGCGTCAGGTTGAAATGGATAGTGGCGTTTTGACTGAAAAAACTGTTCCACATCAACTCAACGAATGCGCCTCCACAGTGAATAAAGTAGGATAAATATGTCAGCTAATTTTCTCGATAAAAGAGCGATGAATAAATCCAATTTGTGGATAAAGCAATCTTTGCGTCTATTGCACCATGAGTTTCGTCGTGGTGAGTTAACTATCATATGTTTAGCGATAGTACTGGCTGTCGCCACGGTATTTTCATTATCTGGTTTTTCAGGAAAAATAAAACAGGCTTTACTGACCAATAGCTCATCTTATATTGCCGCAGATCGGGTGCTACGCACTAGCCGAATAGCTGCCCCTGAGATTATCGAAAAAAGTCAGCAATATACCTTGAAAATGGCAGAGAAAGTTGAAACTGAATCAATGGTTTTTGCTGGTGAAAATATGTTGTTATCAGAACTCAGCGTAATTTCTGATTTATATCCATTACGAGGTGAGTTAAAAGTTATCAAAATGGCTGAGCAGCAAGTGCCCACTGTTGAACATGCACCTAAATCTGGCAGTGTATGGGTAGAGCCAAGTGTGTTAAGCCGATTAGACATTGATATAGGTGATCAGGTTGAAATAGGCGTTACGTCATTTGTGATTGCCGGTATAATCACTGATATTCCTGATAGGTCTTACCGTGCATTTATTGCCGGACCAACCATTATTTTAAATATTGCCGATTTAGAAAAAACCCAGTTGGTTCAACCGGGCAGCAGGTTAACCTATAAATATTTATTTGCTGGCAACATTGACGCAATTAAATCATTTGAAGAATGGATAAAACCAAAACTCAATGATACACAAAGTTTTTATGATGCTAAACAAGCACAGTCTCGATTATCTAATACCCTAACAACAGCAGAAAAATTTCTTTCGCTTGCTAGTATGTTAGGCATAGTATTAGCCGCGGTAGCTGTTGCTGTGGCTAGCCGTCGTTATGGGCAGCGCCATCAACCTATGGTTGCTGTATTTAAAGCCTTAGGTGCAAGCTTACCGCATATTAGAAAGCTTTATTATTTACATTGGTCACTATTGAGTTTGATCAGTATTAGCATCGGCTTAATTGTTGGTTATTGTTTGCTATTGTTAGGCACTAGTGCAATGGATCATTATTTATCTTTAGAAAATACCAGCTTAGGTTATAAACCTTTGAGTATTTCCGTTGTTACTGGGCTTTTATGCGCGATCGCTTTTGCAATCCAACCGATTAAACGTTTAATTAACACCTCTCCGTTGTCGGTTATTCGAGGTTTTAGTACCGAAACACTACCACGTTTCGGCCTACACCAATTACCGCCTATACTTGCACTTTTTGCGTTACTGATGATTTTTAGTCAAGATTTAACGATGAGTCTTTCATTATTAATTGGTGGGATGCTTGTGTCGGCCGTGTTATTAGCTTTTGGGCAAGGATTAATGAGTGCAGGTCGCACCGTTGGCTCTCAAGCGGGTAAGTCATGGCATTTAGCATTAGCAAATTTAAAACGTCGTGCTAGTGAAAACAGCGTTCAGTTAGTCAGTTTTACCATTGCGATTAAGTTACTACTCCTTATTACTGTGATGAAGCATTCAATCATTTCAGAATGGCAGCAACAATTCCCTGAAAACACCCCTAATCATTATGTAATGAATATTGCAGAACATCAGCTTTCGGCAATTGATAGTTTTGTCAATGCAAATAATATCCAAAGCCAAGGGTTTTACCAAGTGTTTCGAGGTAGATTGTCAGCGGTAAATGGTGAATCCCTTCTCAACACAGAAATGAGTGATGAAGCAAGTGTTGAAAAGACTCAATCAGACAAGCAAGATAAAACAAAAACAACTGAAAAGGAAAATACACCTCGTCAAGGCATGGGCCGTGAGTTGGGTTTAACCTGGGGAGACGAAATTCCCTATCAAAATAAATTGCTTGAAGGGCAATGGTGGCAACCTGAAGATCAACAAGGACAAGTCTCAATTGAAAGCGCTATTGCAGAGCGTTTATCTATAGTCTTAGGTGACGAGCTCACCTTTGACTTGGGTGGTCAAGTATTCACAGTTCCCGTCACTAGTATTCGTGAAGTCAATTGGCAGTCTCGTCAACTTAATTTTATTATGGTCTTTAATAAAAGCGTCTTAGAAAATTTTCCTGCGACTTACATCTCCGCATGGATGGTTCCTGAGCAAACCAAGGATCATTTAGCCCATTTCTTAAGGGAATTCCCAACGATTACTATGATGGACTTTGGGGCAATTTTAAAGCAACTTTATCAAGTAATCGAACAAGTAAGCATTGCTATCGAATTGATCCTGATTTTAGTAGTGTTAGCCGGCTCATTAGTATTAATAGCCCAAGTTCAAGCAAGTATGGAAGAGCGTGAGCGAGAATTAGCCATATTAAGAACTTTAGGTGCGAAGGGATCATTACTGCGTAATAGTGTGTTGTTTGAGTTTGTTGCCCTTGGGGCCATTGCTGGTTTAATGGCCAGTTTTGCTATGGAAATTGCGGTTTACTTTTTACAAACACAAGTTTTTGATATGTCGGCAAGTTTTCATTTTAGCTACTGGTTATTAGGGATAGGTGTTGGTGCTAGTTTTGTTGGTATTGTTGGTTTATTTAGCTGCTGGCGATTGTTACAACTCTCCAGTGTGACCCTAATACGTAGGACGATGTAATAAAACTGACCTGAGGTTACTAACATAAGAATGTAGTTTAAAATATTATGTTTAACTTCGGGCGACTTAACTGTCAGCTTTTTATGCAACTTTCAATGTGCCAACCAATGTCCATTATCTATCACAATGAAAAATAAGCACTAATAACTTGTGGCATAAATAATGATACAAATCCTCAAATGACTTTTATTTTTTGAGGGGTTTATATGAAATGTTTACTCGCGGCAATAGCAATAATGTACAGTGTATTTTCATTGGGCGTCAATGCCGCACTTATCACTATTGATGAAGTTGGAATGGATGCCATATTTTCCCAAACAAGCTTTGGTAATGCTCCTATTGATATTAGACTCGGAGCAGCGGTTGAATACGTAGACGCCAATTTGCTCAATATGGACTCCAGTACAAAATTTAATTCAATAAACGGGAATCATTTTGGAGGCATCAATACCGTCAATTTTTGGTTTCTTGATGATCTTTCTTGGTGCGGTAACATTAATGCCAACTATGTTGGCTGTGGAGAGACACCAGGTAACGATTTCGTGGTTGAATCGGTCTTTGCAAATAGCGGTTTAAATGCAGAGTTGCTGTCCCATGAATTAGGACATAACCTAGGTTTGCTGCATCGTAACGACGGAACTGATACCGAATTAATGGATCCTTTTATTAATGGAGGGACTACACTGTTAAGTTCTGAGGTCGATAGCATTCACTTAAGTCCATTAGTACAATGGGATCTCACTGCAAGCACATTTTACATTGATATCATTCCGGTATTAATCGTAGCTGTTGCCACCACAGTACCAGAGCCCAAGACTATGATATTGTTAATACTTGGTTTGTGTGCGATTGGCATGCGTCGTTCAATTTAGGAATAAATGAAATATTATCTGAGTGTTTTTATTATCTTAGCTCTACTCGGTTGTGATATATCTGCGGCTTCGGATAATGACTGGACGCGTTTATGTCCAGCACAGCAGTTTTGTTTTGAACACCCACCAGAACTACGACCGATATCACAGCAGGTAATTGACTCAACGGTTGGTCGTTTACAAAGTGATTTGTTGGAAGTCGATTATGACTTGGGATTATATTCTTCAAATTTTTCATTCTTACCTGAACCCAATATTAGCGCGATTATTGTTGATAATCTTAAAGCAGATATACTCATTTCTGGTCAGGTTATTGCTCTTCGGATAGCGCAGGTAAAACCAATCCCGGCAATGAACAATAATATTAAATTCGCGCTACAATTAAGGTTTGTAGGAACACCCAATTTAGACCTTGCACTCAAGATGTTTCATTCCATTGAGTTTGCCAATGAAATGAAAAAGTAATCACCCTTGGCTTACTTAAGTTAAAATCACTGGTATTAGTCAAACCAAAGCCTTCAGTTTCTTTGATCTCTATAACCATTAATATTGCCCTAATAATATAGTTATCGATCATTTCAATAGTAAAACCAACCATCATCGAAAACATCATCGTTTTTGATTGTTATCAAAAAGTAATCCCGTTAGGATTAAGAAATAATATAAGAACGAGCAATTAGCAAGCCTCGTCAGCATAAAAGAGTGAATATGCATATTCAGAGTCAATTTAAACAGAATGATGAAAACCAGTTAATAGCACTCATGCGTCAATATCCATTTGCGACATTAGTCACACATTCTAAAACGGGTCTAGAGGCTACTCACTTACCTGTTGTCCTTGCTAAAGTTGAAGGCCAATACCTCATTCAGGCCCATATTGCTAAAGCGAATAAAATATGGGAGTCGGTTAAAGAAGGCACTGAGATATTACTTATTTTTAATGGTCCCAATTGTTACGTTTCGCCAAACTATTACCCAACTAAAAAAGAATCAGGAAAAGCGGTACCCACTTGGAATTATGTCGTCGTTCACGTAAGAGGATTAATTTCATTTATTCACGATGAAAAATGGATTTATAACATGATCGACACCTTGACTAAGCTGCATGAATCCAAGCAAGAGTTACCCTGGTCTCTAACTGATGCGCCAGAACTTTATATAAAAAGAATGCTACCCGCAATCGTCGGTATAGAAATTTCCATTGATGCTATTGAAGGTCAATGGAAATTGAGTCAAAACCAGCCTCAAATTAATCAGCTTGGTGTAGTTGAGGCACTTTCCGCAAAAGGTGATGCTCATGAACTTGACATTTCAAAGTTAATAGCAAAGCAAATATAAAAACAGGCGACAAGTGGTTCAATAAGGATAAAATACAGTTGGCTTCTGCTCATCCGTCGCTTAGTTATATTAAAATAAGCTAAACCAGTGCGTAATGAGCATAAAGGAGTGAAGTTGACAGTTTCAAAAAACGGCGTTTTACACTAATAAAAAAATTGTGAGATAACATTTTTAATTAGCATGAAAACGGTTAACAAAAAAGTACCATAAACACGTTAGCGGGCTAAAAACATATCTACGGCGCAATCACAAATTTCTTCAACATGGCTGTCATCAGTATAAATACCGTCGATAAGTAATTTGGCAATACCATGTACCGTTCCCCACAGTACTTGTGAAGCTCTCAACGCATTATCTTCTTCACTGTGATTAAGTAATTTAAGTTTTTGCCATTTCTTGGTCATTTCAACTTGGTATTGAAAACACGGATAAGCGATTTCACGTAATGCTTTTGTACTGTTTTGTGGTTTCCAGATAGCTCGTCCAAACATCAATTCATAAAGTTCAGGATTACTTTTTGCAAATTTGACATATTGATGGATAAATAGCGAAAATTTTTCCTTGGTTGATTTACTGTCAGAGTTAAAGCTGTTTTTATTCATCAGATAAAGCTGTTTAAAACCTTCCTCAGCAATCCCACAAAGTAAAGCGTTTTTATCTTTAAAATGATGATAAGGCGCGCTTCTTGAAACACCAACACGGTTAGCTAACTTACGCAATGAAACTTCTTCAATGCCGCTTTCATTAAGCATTTTGCTAGCAACTTCAAGTAAGCTTGTTCGTAAATCACCGTGGTGATATTTCACTTTTATTGGAATATTTGTCATAAGGGTTAATTTAACAATCTACTAGTGATTAATCAATCTTGACAGTGTCTTTTTTGTTGATATAAATTTGGGTCAACTTACGGTCAGATAAGTTGACGGAAAAAAATCTAATAAGATCGTTTAAATGGCAAGGCCATGCTATAAATTTATTACTGCCTATCTCACATTCACCCGTTTTTAAGATTGAACTCGACCACATCTAAACGCAGAGTTATAGGTTACTTTGTGCCTTTTTTACAAAAAATGCAGCCGTGTATGTGCAATTAAACTTTGGTTTCGACGTTACATCTATCCTATGTCACCTTTATAGATTCTACTGCTACACTTTAATACAGAGTGATATTTATCACGGTTTGTAAACAGTAGAACAGGTTGGTGATAATTTTCAAAAAGGGGAACTCAATGGTGACTATCACATTTTATGAGGCAGCACAGGAAATGACCGAATTGTACCATTATCTATTATCCCCATGCTTGGAAAAGTATTATTCTATTATGGTCTTCACCAAGATGATAAAGCAGTTAACAGGCGGATAATGAAAACTTCTTCTTCAACCTGGCAATAATTGACGCGGTCATTTTATCGAATGCTCACTTAGACTGTTCTGGTAAATATATTCATCATGTAAATTAAATTAGGGCTGTAACTTAAGTTAAATAATAACGTGTAGGATGCACATTATGATCAGCAATGGATACAAAAATTATATTATGTCGGCTCAAACCAGGAAGAGTAGAACCTTTGATATTATAATTATTGGCTCAGGAACCGGAGGTATGAGTTCTGGCTCTTTTTTGGCTCAAGCAGGTAAACGTGTACTATTGCTTGAGCAACATGATGTCATAGGAGGGTATACTCATACGTTTGAGCGTAATGGATATAGTTGGGATGTTGGTTTGCACTATGTTGGTCAAGCTCATATCAAAGGAAGTGTCGCGAATAAGGTCTTTCGCTATATTTCAAAAGATAAACTGAAATGGGCACCGCTTGATGACATTTACGACCGGGCTGTATTCGGCACTAAAGAATACGAATTTCCCAAAGGAAGAGAAAATCTTAAAGCCAAGTTAAAAGAATATTTCCCCAATGAAAAAGATAGGATGTCAATAGAGAAATACTTTTCATTACTCGAAGCCATTCAACATATTGGTAACGGTTTCTATGTTGAAAAAACCTTACCACCTTTTTTATCTAAAATTTTTGGTAATATACTTCGTCGTCCTACGCTTGAGTTTTCCGATCAGACCACATTAAATGTATTAAAGGGGATCACAGACAACCCGACATTAATTGGCGTTCTTACAGCCCAATATGGTGATTTTGGTTTGCAGCCGTCAAAAAGCAGTTTTTACATGCACGCACTGCTTGTTAATCATTATATCGATGGCGCAGCTTATCCGGTAGGTGGTGCATCAAAATTTGCCGAGTGTATTGTTCCAATTATTGAAGCGTCGGGAGGAATGGCTCTTACGGAGGCTGAAGTAGATGAAATTATAGTGATAAAAAACAAAGCCATTGGTGTTCGCATGAAAGATGGCGAGGCGCTTTTCGCTAAAACTATTATCAGTGCCGCTGGGATTGTTAGTACGTTTTCACATTTACTTCCAGAACAAGTAAGCAAGCGTCATGAGTTAGCTCAATTACTTAATAAACTAGAACGTGGAATATCCCATGTAGGACTATATGTCGGCATTAAGGAGTCATCTAAAGCGTTAAACTTGAAAAAATGCAATTATTGGATTTTCCCTCAACAATATGATCACGATCTAGGACGAAAAAATTATAAGAATTTCAACTCCACAATACCGGTTGCTTTTGTCTCCTTTCCTTCAGTTAAAGACCCTTTAGCAGAAAAAACCCATAAAGGCAGAGCGACTGCAGAAGTTATTATGCTAACGCCCTATGACTGGTTTAATCAGTGGCAAACGTCAACATGGCAACAACGTGATGAAGAATATCAAACACTCAAAGAAAAATTAGCTCAACAAATGTTTGAAAAGTTATATCATGTTGCCCCACAACTTAAAGAAAAAATAGACTATTATGAAGTTTCTACACCGCTAAGTACTCGTCACTTTACTCACCATAAACAAGGTGAAATTTATGGTGTTGCCCACACTCCATTTCGCTTTCAACAAAAATTTCTGCGCGTTCATACGCCAGTAAAAAATCTATTTCTTTCAGGGCAAGATATTGTTACAGCTAGTATTTTTGGCGGTACTATGGCTGGGCTGCTGTGCGCGTCAACAATTTTAAAGAAGCATCTACTATGGAAAGTCAACAAAAAAATAAAGTAGACCTCAATCAACGCATTGCCATTTTGGGCGCAGGTGCAGCTGGACTTAGTGCCGCTGAAGCGCTAAAAAACAAGGGCTACAAGCATATAACCCTATTTGAACGCACCGACCATGCCGGAGGGAAATGCTTAAGTGTTAAAATAAAATCAAAAGTTTATGAGCTTGGCGCAGGAATTTTAACTAAAAACAATAAAGTGCCGCTTAGGTTGGCGAAAAAATACAGGATTGCTTTTCAACCAGCAAATTTTGGTCACAGTATATTTGTTAATAAAAGTGGCAAACCAATTCCTAAGCAGTCTTTAGTGGTAAAGCTCAAAGTACTTTGGCAGCTTATTTTTCGCTATCGGCGTATTTTAAAGAAATATCAAGAGCTCTCATTACCCGGCTTTCACAACCTTGACCCTTATGTGACCTTGCCATTTGGCCAATTTGCTAAAGAAAATAAAATTACCGACTTAGCTAATGTCTTCAGTTTATTTCTCACCGGTTTTGGCTATTGCTACTCTGATCATGTGCCAGCGGCTTATGTACTTAAGTACGCTAGCTGGGAAACCATTGTCGCTTACTTTAAAAAACAAATTTATGTATTCCCAAAAGGTATACAAGGACTGTGGGCGGCAGTGGCGAAAGAGCATACAATTCGGTTTATGACGACTATTACTGATATTAACAGAACAGATATCATTACAATATATACAGAGTCAGGAGCAGAAGAATTCGACAGGCTTATTGTGACAACGCCTCTAGATGAAATGTCGTTGTTTATGAGTTTGAGCGTGCAAGAGAATGCACTATTTAACAAAATCATGTATCTGGATTATCAATCTATTCTTTGTACTGTTAAAAACTTCGTTGAAAAAACGGGCTACGTACCTGAAAACTTTATTAAAGAACGGGCAGGCCATCCTGTGTTTTGGTATTACCAACAAGCAGGACAACCTGTTTATTCTTTTTATGTGTTAACAGAAAAAGAGAGTAGTGGAGGAGATATTTTGAACGAAACAAGAGTCTTCAACGAAACAAGAGTCTTCAACGAAACAAGAGTTGTTAACCATATTCTAGCTCGCAACGAGACCAAGGTGATCAATAACTTGTCCAATTTTGTCATTAATATGGGGGCAGAAATTGAATCAATTCATCAATTTATTCACTGGAAATATTTTCCTCATGTTGACTCCGAGCAAATGAACAATGGTTTTTATAAAAAACTTGAACAAATACAAGGTAAACAGCGGACATATTACGCTGGAGAAATATTTAATTTTAGCTGCGTGGGCTTTACTTGTGAATATGCAGAACATATTGTAAACCAGTACTTCTAATTTGTTTTTATTAGTAGATAACGGGTCTAAAATCCATAATAATTAATAACTTGACACTTCCATAAATCGTCATTTTTTCTGATAAATGTATTTAGTCCTCTATTGCCCTATAAAGCTGAGCTACAAAAGCGTAGGATCAGCTCACTTTAGATAAAAATTGAGGTCTGCACTCAGGTGCACTCACATAAAAAATTATGCAACTAACAGCAAGAGCATCACTTACTAACGCTTTACTTATTTCCATTTGTACACCTCAGTTTAAAGGTGATGAGGCAACAGAGTCATTGGCAGAGCTGTCGCGCTTAGTCACTACGCTAGGATTTAAAGTAGTCGGCAGCCAGTCACAAAAGCAGAGCTCGACTAAAAAAGTGAATGTATTGGGTTTAGGAAAACTGGCAGAAATAGCCCATCTTACCGGTAACCAGGGCGTAGTTGACAGTGCAGAAGAAGGTGAAGAGATCACAAATGAAACGGAATTGATCGTTAACTTTGCACCTACCCCAGCAGACAATCTTCCATTTGGCTGCGCCGATGTGGTGGTATTTGATTGTGATTTAAGCCCCTCTCAGCTTCGTAATGTTGAGAATCAATTAGGCGTAGAGGTGTTTGACCGTACTGGCGTTATCATTGAAATATTTAGTCGCCATGCCCGCACCAAAACAGCGAAATTACAAGTTGAAATTGCTCGCCTTAATTATGTCGCGCCACGACTGCGTGAGACATCATGTGGTGATAAAGAACGTCAAATGGGTAAAGGCGCTGGCGAAACAACGCTAGAACTAAACCGCCGTAAAGTACGCGACCAATTAGCCGAGCTCAAGCGCGAGTTGGTGAGTGTTCAAGAGGAGATGAAAGGACGACGAACAAAACGTTCAGAGCTTTTTTGTGTCGCTTTAGTCGGTTATACCAATGCAGGCAAGTCATCAATGATGCGAGCGATTACCGGTAGTGATGTCGTCGGTGAGAACAAACTTTTTGCAACCCTTGATACTACGGTACGGGCGTTACATCCAATCACTCAACCTCGAATATTAGTGTCAGATACGGTAGGTTTTATTAAAAAATTACCTCACGATTTGGTCGCTTCATTTCATTCAACCTTAGCAGAAGCCCATGACGCTGCGTTATTGTTATATGTGGTCGATGCCTCAGACCCTTCTTTTCGTTCACAACTTGATGTAGTGCACGACGTACTGGAAGAGGTCGGTGTACAGAACAGTAAAAAATTATTGGTACTGAATAAATCAGATCAACTTAACACTGAGCAGCAACAAGCGTTGATGGAAGAGTTTCCTGATGCTATGATGACTTCAGCTCATAACCCCCTAGATATCAGTAAATTACATAAATATATAGTAGGTATTGCTGAGCACGAGATGATTGAAGAGGAGATTATTATTCCTTATACCGCTAAAGGCGTTATAGGTGAAATTAGATCCAGTATGAGTGTCACCAAAGAAGAGTATGAATATAGCCATATTAAACTCACCGTACGCTCAAACGCAATTGATTTACAAAGATTAAAAAAACGGATGCAGCACTTATAAAGTTAAGCAAACGTATGCTTTCCAAAGTGCTAATCCTTAGAATCATGGTTAAGTAAGTTTGGAATTTTCATGCCTACCTCAGTAAGTTTAATTGATTTACGAGGTAGTAAGCTATTGGGTTATAGCATACGTTGGTCGCACCGTTTTAGATGAATAAATCCCTCTTAATACGATTTTAATATCTCCACTATTTTTATTAGCTGTTTTTGAATAATCACTTTGTCATTTTTGTATGTGATGCCGCCATCAGCATTTTGTTCCTCAACCACTTGTTAGCAGGGTCTTTATCTACATTGACATGCCAGTACAAATGAACATCAATATCGGTTAATTCAACGGGCATGTTAAAAATAGAAATATCGAGCATTTCACTGTACATTTGGGCTGCAATTTTTGGTAAAGTCAATAACATATCGTTACCTATGATGACTCTACACGCGGCTAAGGCATGCTGACACCTTAAAGCAATATTGCGATGTAACCCTAATCGTGATAACTCAAAATCTTCAAGTCCAGGGCCGCTAGAGCGAGACGAAACTAATACATGGTCAAGACCAAGGTAGGTTTTTAAATCCAAACTTTTAGACAAATCAGGATGATCTTTTCTTGCTACAACCACCAGTTGGTCTTGTTCAAGTTGGGTATGCAAAATATTATTACTGACAGGAAATAATGCATCTATTGCTAAGTCAATATCTCCACTTGCTAACTTATTTTCCAATTCGGTTCGGCGTACTCTGACATTACTACGTAAATTTATAGAGGGAGACTCTTTTGATAAACTTTCCATAAGTATAGGTAAATAGTAGGGCTCTAATGAGCCGTGTAATGATAGTGCGAAGTTTTTTCGCGAGGTAAGTGGTTCAAATTGCCGAGACTGCACTAAACAAACCTGCAGTTGATGTAATGCCTCTCTAACGTCAGCAATGACGTTTTTTGCAACCGGGGTTGGTCGCATTTCATTACCCTGCCTAATAAATAAGGCATCATCAAAATAGGTGCGTAATTTGCCTAATGAATGACTGACCGCAGGTTGCGATAAATTTAGCACAGAGGCCGCTTTAGTTATATTACCTTCACAATATATTGCATCAAAGACTACAAATAAATTTAAATCTATTTTCATACTTATTCATTACTCTTGTGTTGCCAGTGGTAAACGCTGAACAATAGTGTTAGCTAATTCGTTTATACTATTCAATATTCAAATAGTAGGTTATTAGAACTATTCATTTGTTTAATTTAGAGTGTGGGCTTAGCATAGTCAAGTATCTTTGGTATATGGGTAAATAAATTGACACGCTAGCTATTATCAGTTGAACGAAGGGGTGAATATGGTTGTTCATATCAAAAATACAATAAGTCAAACAATAAAAGACGACTATTTAATGATGTCTGTATTGATTGCTAATTTTTTCGTGAATATAAGGTTCTAAAATGGCGGCAATCTATTTGATTCGACATGGTCAAGCGTCTTTTGGGAGCGCTGAGTATGATTTGCTATCGGAAAAAGGTAGTAAACAAGGCGTGATTTTAGGTCAGTCTTGGCGATCAAATGTGGTACCTAGCAAGTTTTATTCTGGAGATTTATTACGCCATAATCAAACACTAAAATGTTTTGCCGAGGGGTATAAAGGCGAAGAAACGCCTATCATTATCCATTCAGGTTTTAATGAATTTGACCATGTCGATATCCTTACTAACTATAATGCTAAGTGGCTTAATCTCTCAAAAATGAGTGAAGAAATTAATCAATTTAAAGATCCAAATAGAACCTTTCAAAAAGAGTTTTCAAAGGCTTTAGAACGCTGGATAACCGCTGATAACGATCACCAATATAAAGAAAGCTGGCTTCAATTTAAAACACGGTGTTTACGTGCACTGCAAGATGTCATTGACCAAGAATTAGCGAATAACCGAAAAATGGTCTGTGGATTAAATGATGAAAAAAAAGCTAAAGATATTTTAGTGTTTACCTCTGGTGGAACTATTTCGGTTATTGTTCAACACATTTTACAATTAACTGACCACCATGCTTTACAAATTAATCAACAATCAAGAAATACCAGTGTCACTAAACTACTTTTTTCTGAAAATATGTTGAGTGTTGATTATTTTAATAATTACAGTCATTTAGAACAGGCTGGCGATAGCTGGGTAACGTTTAGGTGACATCACTAGTATAGTCAAAACAATTAACTAAAATTTAGGTGGAAAATAACATGAGTAAAGACAATTTATTTGATTTATCGGGAAAAATAGCCTTGGTTACAGGTGCAAGCCGTGGTATTGGGGAAAGTATCGCCAAACTTTTGGCCCATCATGGTGCCCACGTTATTGTTTCAAGTCGTAAAATTGAAGGTTGTCAAAAGGTAGTTGACAGTATTGTTGATGCTGGTGGTAGTGCTCAAGCTATGACATGTCATATCGGTGAAATGGCACAAATTGAGTCAATATTTAATCAAATTTCATCAGAGCACGGTAAGCTCGATATTTTAGTCAACAATGCCGCGGCAAATCCGTATTTTGGTCACATACTCGATACGGACTTAAGTGCTTTTCAAAAGACGGTGGACGTTAACATTCGCGGTTACTTCTTTATGTCCAGCGCAGGTGCAAAGTTAATGAAAGAAAATGGTGGCGGCTCCATTGTTAATGTTGCTTCTATTAATGGCGTTATTCCTGGTGATTTTCAAGGCATTTATTCTATAACAAAAGCCGCAGTTATTTCTATGACCAAAGCGTTTGCCAAAGAATGCGCTCAATTTAATATTCGCGTAAACGCTTTATTACCCGGTGGAACAGACACTAAGTTTGCTTCAACCCTAGTGAATAATCCCGAAATTCTTGAACACATGCTACATCACGTTCCAATGAAACGTATAGCACAACCAGACGAAATGGCCGGTACTGTATTGTACTTAGCGTCTGAGGCATCGAGTTATACAACAGGTACAGCCATTAATGTTGATGGCGGTTTTTTGATTGGTTAATCCCTAAGAGGTTAATGCTAATCGGTAGTGACGTTATCAATAATTAGGTCTGTTGTTCAATCAACAGGCCCTAACAAAGATGCATTGATGAAATTAAGTTAAAAGCGATCCGTTATATCAAACATAAAACATAAAATTTAAAATAGCAAAAGCTAACAGAGGATATCCGATGAATTTTGAATACAGTGACAAGGTCAAAGAACTGATAAATAGAGTTACTTCATTTATGGAGGAGCATGTTTACCCTAATGAAGAAGCCATGCATAAGCAGGTAAGTCTTCATCCCTGGTCAACACCCCCATTACTGGAAACGTTAAAAGCCAAAGCAAAAGCGCAAGGTTTATGGAATTTATTTTTACCTGTTGCTTACGGAAAATATAGTGCAGGGCTTACCAATTTAGAATATGCACCCTTAGCTGAAATTATGGGGAAAGTGATGTGGGGACCGGAAGTCTTTAATTGTTCAGCACCTGACACCGGTAATATGGAAGTATTGGCTAAATACGGTAACGAAGCGCAGAAAAAACAATGGCTAGAACCTTTGTTGGAAGGAAAAATTCGTTCTGCTTTTGCGATGACGGAGCCTGAAGTTGCCTCAAGTGATGCGACTAACATTGAAATGCGTATTGAACGAGAC
Source organism: Colwellia sp. (assembly GCA_034111045.1). Lineage (GTDB taxonomy): Bacteria > Pseudomonadota > Gammaproteobacteria > Enterobacterales > Alteromonadaceae > JALJPB01. The sequence continues at coordinate 40,118 of JAWUYA010000011.1, forward strand.
GGTGATGAATATGTGATCAACGGACGTAAGTTTTACATCAGTGGCGCATGCCGTAAACAATGTGAAATTATGATCGTGATGGGTAAAACTGATCCTGAAAATAGCAATCGCCATATTCAACAGTCTCAAGTATTAGTTCCGATGAATACGCCGGGGGTCACTATTGTACGTCCGATGCAAGTATTTGGTTATGACGATGCACCCGAGGGACACGCGGAAGTCACTTTTGAAAATGTTCGTGTCCCCGTTGACAATATTATTGTTGGTGAAGGCAAAGGTTTTGAAATTGCCCAAGGTCGTTTAGGTCCAGGACGTATTCATCATTGCATGCGCTCGATTGGCGTTGCACAACGTGCCTTAGATTTAATGTGTAAACGTGTTAATGAACGCATTGTTTTTGGTCGTCCAATGATCAAACAACAATCGGTAAGAGAAGATATTGCCAAATCAGCGTGTCAGATTGAACAAGCCCGTTTAATGACTCTTAAAGCGGCACAAAAAATGGATACTGATGGTAATAAAGCCGCTAAAGACTTAATCGCGATGATCAAAATTGTCGCACCAAGTATGTCCCTTGATGTTATCGACCGCGCTATTCAATGTCATGGTGCCGTTGGTGTCAGTCAAGACACTTTCTTAGCCCATGCTTATGCTGGGCAACGTACTTTACGTTTAGCGGATGGGCCAGACCAAGTTCATATGATGCAATTAGGGCGTGATTTAGTGAAAAAAATCAGTCGCTAACGTTATTAATAACTTGGGTGTTAATTCAATCTTCCAAGTAAGAATGTTTTATCTTAAGGGTGTTATCTAATGTCAGAAGTTTTAGCAATTGATCTTGAAACGTTAACCGGTTATCTCGAAGCACATGTTGAAGGCTTTAAAGGTCCAGTAACGCTTGATAAGTTCCCTGGTGGACAGTCAAACCCTACCTTTAAAGTGTCTGCGCAGTCAGGCCTTTATGTCTTACGTAGGCAGCCTCCAGGAAAATTATTAAAATCGGCACATGCTGTTGACCGTGAATATAAAGTCCTTAATGCCCTAAAAGACAGCAATGTACCAGTAGCAAAAGTTTTCCACTTGTGTGAGGACATCAGCATCATAGGTTCAATGTTTTATCTCATGGAATACTGTGATGGCATTGTTTATTGGAGTGCCTCATTAGCTGAAATTGACAGTAATAAACGTCGAGCTCAAATGTATGATGCGATGAATAAAGCTCTAGTTGCTTTACATAGTGTTGACGTTGGTGTCGTTGGATTAAGTGATTACGGGAAAGCGGGGAACTACTTTGAACGTCAATTAGGGCGTTGGACCTCACAATACCGTGTAACCGAGCTACAAAAAATTAACGCCATGGATGAGTTAAGCCAATGGTTAGAAGCACATTTACCTGCAGATGACGGCAGGGTTTGTCTAGTCCATGGTGATTTTCGATTAGATAACATGATGTTCGGTAAAGATAAAGCCGAAATTATTGCTATTCTAGATTGGGAACTTTCTACCTTAGGCCATCCTTATGCTGATTTGGCTTATCAATGTATGCAATTACGTATGCCATCAGGAATGGGCAGTATAGACGGTTTAAGAGATGTTGACCGCGCAAGTTTGGGTATTCCAAGTGAAGCCGAATATGTCGCTCAATATTGTCAACGAATGGGTATTGCAGGTATTGATAATTGGACATTCTATTTGGCTTTTAGTTTTTTCCGTTTGGCTGCCATAGTACAAGGTGTTGCTAAACGTGCTACCCAAGGAAATGCTTCAAATGAAAATGCCAATAAAGTGGGTTCTTTCGTCGAGCCACTAGCGAAAATGGCTTTACAGGTTATTGCTGAAGAAAAAGTGTAAAGATGAAATATAAAAACCATGACCAAAATGAAAGGAGTTATCCCATGGACCCGTTATTAGATTTTACAGGTAAAGTTGCTGTTATCACAGGTGCTGCCCAAGGTTTTGGAAAATTACTTGCTGAGGCATTGGCGCAACGTGGTGCTAAATTAGTGATCAGCGACATTAAAGAGTCGGCTGTTCTTAAGGTTGCTGCTGATATTGCAGCAACAGGCGCTGAAATTATTGCCTTAAAATGTGATGTCTCTAACAATGATGATTGCAAAGCCATGGTTGACGCTGCTATTGAAAATTTTGGTCGTGTGGATATTGGCGTAAACAATGCGGGCGTTGCTCATGGCTTTCATGCATTACATGAAATTGATGAAGCATTAATGGACGCTCAGTTTGCTATCAACGTTAAAGGGGTGCAATTTGGTATGCGTTATCAAATTGAGCAAATGTTGAAACAAGAAGGTGGAGTAATTCTTAATGTCAGCTCAATGGCAGGCCTTGGCGGTGCAGCAAAAGTTGGCGCTTATTCTATGGCTAAACATGCGGTTATTGGCCTAACCAAAACAGGTGCGGTTGAATACGGTCGTCACAATATTCGAATCAATGCCATCTGCCCATTTTTTACCTTAACGCAAATGGTCACTGATATGGCTGATGAGCACATGCAGCTTAAAATGAGCCAAGGTTCACCAATGAAACGATTAGGTGAACCGAAAGAGATTGTTGCCATGATGCTGATGATGTTGTCACCGGCCAATAGTTACATGACCGGTCAATGTATCGCAATAGATGGCGGTGTATCCGCAGCTTAAGAAACTGCAGATTAACAGTGCCGCTTAATTTCATCCTTATTTAATAAGACAAAAAGAAGAATAAGAGAATAATATGCCTGCAACATTAATGAATGAACGTGACCTTGAATTTATGCTTTATGAACTGTTTGATAGTGAAGCGTTACTTAGCAGAGAACGTTATCAAGATCATGACCGCCATACCTTTAATGAAGTAGTGAATACCGCAAAAGTCATAGCAGAAAAGCACTTTTTGCCTATTCGGCAAAAGCTTGATACCCATCAACCGACCTTTGATGGGAAAAATGTTCATCTCATTCCAGAACTCAAACCCGCTATTGAAGCGGTAATCAACTCTGGTATTGGGTCTTCAACGGCCGATTATGATTTAGGTGGAATGCAACTGCCTCCGATTATTGCCAGTGCTGCAGGTGCCTACCTCTCTGTAGCCGGTGGTTTGGGCATGGGCTACGTTATGTTAACCACGGCTAACGCCAATTTATTGCAAACACATGGAAGTGATGAGCTGATTGAAACATGGGTAAAACCGATGCGAGAAGGCCGGTTTATGGGCACCATGGCGATGACTGAGCCAGGAAGCGGTTCAGGTTTAGGCGATTTAACCACCAAAGCTATTAAAGCAGCAGATGGGTCTTATCGTATTACCGGCAATAAAATCTTCATTTCGGGTGGCGATCATGACTTAAGTGAAAATATAGTACACTTAGTGCTTGCGCGTTTACAAGATGGCCCCAAAGGCGTTAAAGGCCTTTCACTCTTTGTGGTACCTAAATATTTGGTTAATGATGATGGCTCCATAGGTGAAGATAATGAAGTCGCTTTGGCGGGCTTGTTTCACAAAATGGGCGGCCGCGCTCAAACATCAACAGCACTGAGCTTTGGAGAGAAAAACGGTTCGATAGGTTACTTGGTGGGTGAAGAAAATTGTGGTCTGAAATACATGTTTCACATGATGAATGAAGCCCGTATTATGGTGGGTACTGGCGCTGCAGTTCTTGCTGTTGCCGGCTATCAATATTCACTTGATTATGCTAAGAATCGGCCACAAGGGCGCTCGCCTTCATGTAAAGACCCGCTTTCACCCATGGTTAACATTATTGAACATGCAGACGTTCGTCGAATGTTATTAGCACAAAAATCCTATGCAGAAGGTGCGCTGTCATTAGTGTTATATGGTACACAGTTAAGTGATGATGAACGAACGGCACCCACACCAGAGCAGCGAGAATACGCTCATACCTTATTAGATTTTTTAACGCCAATAATTAAAACCTGGCCGTCTGAATATGGACCTAAAGCTAATTCATATGCTATTCAAGTGATGGGCGGCTATGGTTATATCAATGAACACCCTGTAGAGATGTTTTATCGTGATAATCGCTTAAATCCTATTCATGAAGGAACTACGGGGATCCAATCCTTAGATCTTATGACCCGCAAAGTACCGATGAATAAAATGAAGGGTTACACGGCAACGATAAATGAAATAATTAACACTATCGAAGTCGCTCAGCCATACGATAGTTTAAGTGAATTTGTTGTTCAATTAAAAGAGGCGGTTAAGTGCTTAGAATTAACAACACAAGAAGTGCTAACGGCAATGTCGACCAAAAATATTGATTTAGCCTTAGCCAATTCGGTAAAGTACTTGGAGCTGTTTGGCCACGTTATTATTGCGTGGTTGTGGTTAAAACAAGGTATTGTTGCGACACGTGCTCTAGCTGAACACCCACATATAGAAGATGAACACTTTTATCAGGGTAAATTACAAACACTACAGTATTTTTATCGGTTTGAATTAACAAAAATCGCTGTCTGGTCAACTATTCTCACCAGTACTGACCCTACCAGTTTTGAGATGAAGGCTGAATGGTTTTAACTGACTTTGGTAGAGGGAAAAGCCTATCAAAAACTAAAAGAATATAACTATATTAAACGTTATCGATCTTTTAGAGGATGATTTATTTCGATATTATTTACAAACGTAAGTTAATATCAATCCATTAACTATTCGCTGAGTGAATAGTGAGATATTAAAACTATTCATTTGTTTAATTTTTAAGGGCCGATTAGCATGAATCATTGGTTAAATTTAATTTATCTGACGTTATGTCAACGATACAAAAAAAGAGGGAATGATGCCTAAAGTAATTAATAGTAATGAAATAGCCGATTTTATCGGCTATCAAGCAGAGCCAACTGATTGGCACCAAATTACCCAAGACCAAATTAATCAATTTGCTGACTGTACGCTTGATCATCAATTTATTCATGTCGATGAAGAAAAAGCGAAAGCAACCCCTTTTGGCTCAACCATAGCTCATGGTTTTTTATCGTTATCTATGTTGTCTCATTTTGCTGAAAATTTCAGTGTTATTATTGATGGTTTTTATATGGGACTCAATGCTGGCTTTGATAAAGTCAGATTTTTACAACCTGTTACCGTAGATAGTCGTATCAGAGCGCATGCGAAAACACTAACCATTGAAGAAAAAAAACCAGGGCAATTTCGTTTCTGTACTGAGGTAACGATTGAAATTGAAGGGGACAATACGCCTGCACTTGTTGCCCAGTGGATTTCAGTACAAATGGTTAAGTTAAGTTAAAAATTAATCACTGAAGCATTAGAAGGAAATAACATGACAATCAGTTTTGCAGGTAAAGTGGCCATCGTTACAGGTGCAGGTAATGGTTTAGGGCGTTCACATGCGTTAGCTCTTGCTGAGCGTGGCGCTAAGGTAGTTGTTAATGATTTAGGTGGTGCGCGTGATGGTAGCGGTGCATCAAGTGAAGCTTCACAAGAAGTCGTGCGTTTAATTGAAAAAATGGGCGGCCAAGCTATCAGCCATGGTGCCAATGTTGCTAATTTTGATGAAGTACAAGACATGGTTGAAAAAACCATGGCGAAGTGGGGACGTGTTGATATTCTAATCAATAATGCCGGAATTTTACGTGATAAATCATTCAGTAAAATGTCATTAGATGATTTTAAACTCGTGATGGATGTGCATGTTATGGGCTCGGTTAACTGTACCAAAGCGGTATGGGAAATAATGCGTGAACAAAATTATGGCCGTATCGTCATGACAACGTCTTCAAGTGGCATGTACGGTAATTTTGGTCAGTCAAATTATGGCGCGGCTAAAATGGCAGTATTAGGGTTAATGAATACCTTAGTACTTGAAGGTGCAAAAAATAATATATATGTCAATGCCCTTGCCCCAACGGCAGGCACTCGCATGACTGAAGACTTAATGCCAGAAGAAATAGTTAAAGCGTTTGCCCCAGAAGCTGTAACCGCAGGCATGCTTACTTTATGTGATGACAATGCGCCTAATCGTTTTATTTTGTGTGCTGGTGCAGGGGGATATTCCAGTGCTAGTCTTGTTGAAACCGAAGGTTGCTTTATTCCTCAAACATCACAAAACCCAGAAACAGTTCGTGAGCATTGGAACCAATTAACGGCTCAAGAAGGACAAAAAACATTAGTATCGGGTGCCAAACAAGGTGAAAAATTTGTGATGAAAGCCATGGCTTTTATGAAATCACAGCAATAATAGTTATGACCTATAAACGATAAGCATAATTAAAATTATTAAATAAATTAGGAATAGTCATGAGAGAAGCCGTTATAGTATCAGCCGCCCGTACGCCCATTGGTAAAGCTTATCGAGGAGCATTTAATGACTTGTCAGCGCCTACTTTAGCTGCGGTGGCAGTTAAAGCTGCCGTAGAAAGAGCCGGTATTGACCCTAGTGAAATTGAAGATTGTATTTTTGGTGCCGCATTAACACAAGGTAACCAAGGCATGAACTTTGGGCGACAAGTCGCAATGGCTGCAGAATTACCGGTGTCAGTACCGGGTATGACCATTGACCGTCAATGTTCTTCTGGCTTAATGGCTATTGCCACTGCGGCCAATCATATTGTTTGTGATGGCGCACAAGTTGTTGTTGCTGGAGGTTGTGATTCAATCAGCTTAGTGCAAAATGACAAAATGAATATGCACCGCGCGGTTGACCCAAGTGTGAAGGCTTATCGTCCAGCAACCTATATGCCGATGCTTGATACAGCTGAAGTGGTCGCCAAGCGTTATCAAATTTCTCGCCAACAACAAGATATTTATGCATTAAAATCTCAACAACGCACTGCCGCTGCACAAGAGCAAGGTATGTTTGATGATGAAATTGTGCCAGTAACCTGTACTAAGTTAGTGATGGACAAAGCAACAGGTGAAATAACTAAAGAAGAAGTGACATTAGCTAAAGATGAAGGTAATCGTTCTTCAACAACATTAGCAGGTTTATCTGGTTTAAAAACCGTGCAAGAAAGTGGCACAATTACTGGTGGTAATGCGTCACAACTATCCGATGGTGCAGCAGCCGTTGTTGTTATGGAACGTGACCTTGCAAAACAACGAGGCCTTTCTCCTTTAGGTGTTTACCGCGGTATGGTAGTTGCGGGTTGTGAACCAGATGAAATGGGCATTGGTCCTATTTTCGCAATTCCCAAGTTACTGGAGAGAAATGGCCTAACCATTGATGATATTGGTTTATGGGAAATCAATGAAGCTTTTGCTGTACAAGTACTTTATTGTGCAGAAAAACTCGGAATTTCTGAAGATAAATTGAACGTCAATGGAGGAGCAATTTCTATTGGCCATCCTTATGGAATGAGCGGTGCTCGTATGGTGATGCACGCACTTATCGAAGGAAAACGTCGCAATGTTAAATATGTTGTGATCAGTATGTGTATTGGCGGTGGTCAAGGTGCAGCAGGTTTATTTGAGGTGTTATAAATTTAAATTTTCATCCGGTAATAATTAATAAAGTGTAAGCAGCTAGCTGCTTTGACGCTAAAATAAAGGAAAGTACTGTGGAAAAAATTTGGCTTGAAAAAAGTTATCCGCCAGGTGTTGCTTTTGAAATAGATGCGGATAAGTACAGCTCACTGGTCAATTTGTTTGATAAGTATACCGAGCTTTATCAAAATAATACCGCCTTCATTAATATGGGGACTAGCCTCACTTATCAGGAGTTAGCAGTACAAGCTACTGCTTTTGCATCGTATTTACAGCAAGACTTAGGATTATTAAAAGGTGATAAATTTGCAATAATGATCCCCAATATTTTGCAGTATCCTATTGCCTTATTTGGTGTACTTAAAGCGGGATTAACTGTAGTAAACATTAATCCACTTTACACTCCTCGTGAACTGCAACATCAACTCAAAGACTCAGGGACGAAAGGCATACTCATTCTTGAAAATTTTGCTCATGTCCTTGAAAAAGTTATAGATAAAACTGATGTGAAACATGTTATTACGACCGGGGTAGGTGACAGGTTAGCTAAATTAAAAGGCACATTAATTAACGGTGTCCTCAAATATGTTAAAAAACAGGTGCCAGCTTATAACATCGCTAATGCCATTAAGTTTAATCAAGTATTAGCCAAAGGCAGTAAACTAACGTTTAATCCGGTACAAGTAACGGGGCAAGATCTCGCCTTCTTACAATATACCGGAGGTACAACCGGACCTGCCAAAGGCGTGATGCTAACACATCGAAACATGGTCGCTAATCTTGTCCAATCTAATGAAATGACCAGACACGTATTTGAAGCAGGTAAAGAGATCATGATAACAGCACTGCCGCTATATCATGTTTATGCGTTAACCTCTAACTGTTTGTGTTTTATGGCTTATGGTGGGGTCAATCTACTCATAACAAATCCTCGCGATATGCCTGGTTTTGTTAAAGAATTAGCTAAATATCCTTTTACTGCAATAACCGGTGTTAACACTTTATTTAATGCCTTACTTCATACGCCAGGTTTTGAAAAGCTTGACTTTAGCGCTTTAAAACTAGGTTTTGCCGGTGGAATGTCAGTACAACGTCCCGTTGCCGAGCTTTGGGAAAAAGTGACAGGGGTTCGTTTGTTGGAAGGTTATGGCTTAACTGAATGTGCGCCTATGGTGACGATGAATCCTTATAATCAAGAAAGTTATGATGGCACCATAGGTGTGCCTGCATCATCGACAGACATTCGTTTGCTCAATGATGATGGTGAGGAAGTGGCAATCGGAGAGCCGGGTGAAATGTGGGTAAAAGGCCCACAGGTTATGAAAGGATATTATAATCGTCAAGAGGCCACTGACGAAGTACTCATAGACGATTGGTTAGCAACAGGTGATATTGCTACGATGGACGAAAAGGGACTTTTTAGAATCGTAGACCGTAAAAAAGACATGATCATTGTCTCAGGTTTTAATGTGTTCCCCAATGAAATTGAAGAAGTACTCGTCACTCATGAAGGTATATTAGAAGCCGCTGCAGTAGCTGCACCGAGTGATGTGACCGGTGAAATGGTTAAAGTCTTTATTGTTCGTAAAAACCCTGATCTAGTAGAACAAGACATCTTTGATCACTGTCGCCAGTTACTGACTAACTACAAACGACCCAAAGTTGTTGTTTTCTTAGATGAATTGCCCAAAACCAATGTCGGTAAAGTGTTGCGAAAAGAACTTCGCTAGAGAACGGTTACTGTGCCTATAAATACCAACCACCGCCAATAATTAGGATTGTATAAATAAAAAATGTTAGAGATTTACGCAGGAGACACCGCTTTAAAAACCATCAGAGACCATGGGTTTTCGCCTGATCTCTTTCGCACCTTTTTGGGCGCCAGTGGCGGCCCAAAATGGTTTGTTTTGTATGGATTAGATAAATGTCTCTTTGGCGATTTTTTTAAGGATAAACAACTGCCATTAAATTTAATCGGTTCAAGTGCAGGGGCATTTAGAACCGCATGTTTCGCCCAGAATGATCCCGTAGCAGCGATAGAGAGATTAGCAAAAAACTATAGTGAAACGGTTTATTCTAATGATGCCACTCCCCATGAGATAACAACTAAAGCAAGAGCCTTGTTAGACACTGTCTTTGGTGTTTCAGGTGCAACAGAAATAATGAACAATGAAATATTCAAAGCCCACTTTATAGTCGCTAAATGTAATGGTTTTGTCGCCTCTGAAAATAAACTGATTCAAGGTGTTGGTTTGTTGATGAGCTTACTAAGAAATACGGTTAGCCGTTCGTTAATAAAAAGCCAATATGAACGTTTTGTTTTTCAACATAAAGCAAGTCAATTAAGCCTACATGATCCTGATAATATATTAACAACCCGTTTAGCTTTCTCTGACAATAATATTAAACAGGCATTGCTTGCCTCCGGTGCTATACCTATGGTGATGCAAGGTATAAAGGATATTGCTGATTGCCCAAAAGGTATGTATCGAGACGGCGGGATTGTTGATTATCACTTTGATTTTGAAATTAAAAATGATGGACTAACCCTATATCCCCACTTTGGTTCAACGCTCAAAGCCGGTTGGTTTGATAAAAAACTGTCGAGAAATGTGCGAGCTAAACATTACGATAAAACGGTACTCGTTTGTCCGTCTCAACAATTTATTGATTCACTCCCTTATGGAAAAATTCCAGACAGAACTGATTTCACCACCATGACACCCCAACAAAGACTTGTGTATTGGCAACAAGTTTTTGTAAAAAGTGAGCAGTTAGCAGAAGAATTCTCCGAGTTTTATCAAAACCAAGATATTAATAAAATACAAAATATTAACTCATTATGGGCCTAGAATTATTAACGATAATACACAAATAGAAAGACAAAACTGGTCATTAAAAACACTTACAATTATAAATAATAGAGAAAGAACATGACATCTTATACTGCAATAAATTTAATCGCTCGTCCATCTGGTGGCCCTGTTGGTCCAGAATTATTTGAAGTCGTGCAAAAAGAAATGCCGATCGTAGGCGAAGGACAATTTTTAGTCAAACAAAACCATATGTCACTTGACCCAGCGATGTTTGGTTGGATGAGCCCTGATACTGAAAGTTACATACCCCCCGTTGAATTAGGCACCGTTATGCGTAGTTCAGGTGTTGGCGAAATCACCGAAAGTAATCATCCCGATTTTAGTGTCGGTGACCGTGTTATGGGGATGATGGGTTGGCAAGAGTACTTTTTAACTGATGGTGTCGGCCTAAATAAAGTCACAGCGCCATTACCAGATGAAGCCATTTTATCGGTGTTTGCTTTACCTGGTTTAACCGCAACTCAAGGACTTTACAGTATAGGTAAACCACAAAAAGGTGAAACCATAGTCGTCTCTGGTGCTGCAGGCTCTGTTGGTTCGATTGTTGGTCAATTGGCTAAGGCTGATGGTTTAACTGTTATTGGTATTGTCGGTAGTGATGAAAAAGCAGACTGGATTGTTAACGACTTAGGTTTTGATGGCGCTATTAATTATAAAACCGATGATTTAGCCTCTAAATTAGCTGAATTAACACCACTAGGTATTGATGTTTATTTTGAAAATACTGGCGGTCCAATACAACATCATGTTTTTGCCCGAATGAACGCTCATGGCCGTATTGCGGTATGTGGTTTAATTGCGGATTATCCAAAGGCAACACCAGATTTAGCCCCTAATTGGATCCCAATTATAAAAAAACGCTTAACTATACAAGGTTTTACCATGCCAGATCATTTTGCTGAAGTGCCAGCACTTTTAGCCAAACTGAGCCCTTATGTCATGAAAGGACAAATTAAGCATCGTGCCCATGTTTTAAACGGACTTGAATCAGCAATGACAGGTCTAAACTTGTTTTTTACTGGGCAAAACAAAGGCAAGTTAATCGTCAAACTATAAGTGTGTTAGTCGATTAAATTTTAACCATACTATCAATGTGAACCGCTACAATTTGCCAATAGCGTTCTCGGTTTAGCAGCGATTGAAAAGGAAATTAATATGAATATGTTCCATAAATGTGAAAGTAAATTGATGACTATAATGATGCTGTTTTGTCTGACGTCATTATCAGCCAGTGCTGAAACAATTGAAGGCACTGCAAAGACAGAGGCTGTTAGTCAAACAGTCACTGAAATAAGCGTTGTCGATATCGATGAGACAAGCTTTAGTTGTATCAGAGATATGACGCCAGTACGACATTTTTATGTTGATAACCTATTGGGTGATATTGACAGTACTTTAGCTGTTGCCAATGCACCTAAAGGGAAAAAATACCCAGCAGGCTCGGTGGTACAACTTGTGCCGAACGAAGTCATGGTCAAACGTGAGGCCGGCACATTTCCTGCGACGGGCGATTGGGAGTTTTTTGAATTAGATACCAATAAACAAGGGACGACAATTGTCAAACGAGGTTTTGTTGATGTCATTAACCGTTTTGAAGGTAACTGTTTTACCTGTCATCTACCAGCAGCAGAGCAGTGGGACTTTATCTGTGAATCTGACCATGGTTGCGACCCTATTCCAATCGACCATAGTATGACAGGGGCTCTTCAACGTTCAGACCCTCGTTGTGGTGATGCGGTACCTGAAGACGGAGACACTATGGCTCTTTTTAAACTTAACGCCATGGTGCGCATAGGTTTAACTAAAAAATGGTTTGAAGACCTTTTTTAATACCTATTCAGAACGGCACTAAGTTCTATTGATATTTCATTTACCAAGTTGACAAAAATATGAGCGAAATTAAAACACATTATCGAAACTGTAATATTTGTGAAGCCATGTGTGGCTTGGAAATTAAATATCAAGACAAAAAAATAATATCAATCAAGGGAGACCAAAAAGACCCGTTCAGTAAAGGTTATAATTGTCCTAAAGCATTAGCATTGGAAGACTTTTATACCGATAAAGACCGGTTGAAAACGCCAATCAGGCGAACCGCTAACGGTTGGGAAGATATTTCATGGGAGGAAGCCTTTACTGAAATAGTTGAAAAACTTAAAGGTATTCAGCACCAGCATGGAAAAAATTCATTAGCTGTTTATTTGGGTAACCCTAACGCGCATAACCTTGGTAATGCATTGCTATTGAAGCCTTTTATGAAGTCATTAGGCACTATCAACCGCTTTAGTTCAGCCTCTACTGATCAAATGCCACATCATGTGGCGTCTAACTTTATGTTTGGTGAGGGTATGTTAATTCCGGTGCCTGATATAGATCGAACCGATTTTATGTTAATTATTGGTGCTAACCCTGTGGTTTCAAATGGTAGCATGATGACAGCTCCCAACGTACTTGGTCGCATGAAAGCCATTCAAAAGCGTGGTGGCAAAATTGTGGTCGTTGACCCACGACGAACACGTACCGCTAAAATTGCCGATCAGCATTTATTTATTCGCCCTGAAAAAGATGCGCTGTTACTTTTTGCTATTATTGATTGTGTATTTGCTAGCAACAAGATTAATTTACGTCATCTAGAGAATATGGTTGAAGGCCTTGATGATTTAGAAAAGCTTGTGAAATCATATTCGCCAGAAGCTGTGTCGGAATTTGTTGGTATTGATGCAACCACTATACGTACCTTAGCTGATGACATGATGGCCGCAGATTCTGCTGTTTGTTATAGCCGTATGGGCGCTTCTACGCAAACATTTGGTGGTTTGTGCCTATGGCTAACCAATGTCCTTAATATTATTACCGGTAACTTTGACCGCCCTGGTGGTGCTATGTTTCCGCAACCTGCTTTTGATTTATTGAGAAATCATAAAAGAGGTCACAAAACATCTTTTGGTCAACATGCGACTCGAGTGAGAAAGTTACCGTTTTTTAATGGTGAATTTCCTGTGGCCGCCTTAGCAGAAGAAATACAAACGGAAGGTGAAGGGCAAATAAAAGCCTTGATCACAGTTGCCGGTAATCCTGTGCTGTCAACCCCGAGTGGTCATAAATTAGCCCAAGCCTTTGATGGCTTAGACTACATGGTTTGTGTTGATATTTATTTAAATGAAACCACTAAGCACGCTAACATTATTTTGCCCGGCACCACAGGCGTTGAAAATTCACATTTTGATATTTTCTTTAATTCATTTTCAGTGAGAAATACCGTCAAGTACTCGCCGCCACTCTTTGAAAAAGAACAACAACAACGCAGTGATTGGCAAATATTAACAGAAATATCGGCACGAATGACCGATAGACCTTTTGACCCTCAGATGCAAAAAACAACGCCAGAGATGGTGCTGGATATGGAATTAAAAAGTGGCCCCTATGGCAAAGATGGCATGAGTCTGCAAAAACTTATTGATAACCCTCATGGCATTGATATTGGGCCATTAATGCCCTGTATAGAAGAGCGTATAAAAACGGCAGAAGGCAAAGTATATTTACTGCCGAAATTATATCTAGATGATTTACCGCGCTTAGATGCCTTAATGGCAAAACCTGCCAGTGATAAAAGTTACCCGTTTGAGTTAATTGGTCGTCGATTAGTAAAAAGTCATAATACCTGGACACAAAATTCTGAACGATTAGTGAAAGGTAAAAATCCTTGTACCTTAGAAATTCATCCTGAAGATGCGACAAAACTTGGCATCACTAAAGGTCAGCTAGTAACGGTAAGTTCAATTGTTGGTGAAATTAACATTGAAGCGGTGATCACTGACGATATTCAGCAAGGGGTTGTTAGCATGCCTCAAGGCTGGGGACACAATCAAAAAGGCACTGAAATGTCAGTCGCCTCTAAACAGCCCGGTGTGAGTATTAATGATTTAACCGATGCCAATAGAGTCGATACCTTAACCGGTAATGCGGCATTTAATGGTACGCCTGTTGCCATAAAAAGAGCTTAAGCGAGTGGTTTAAGCCTTATCATTTAAAAGAACTGAAGTAGAGTAGAGTCGATGAAGTATTTTTCTCCATTATTTGTATTTATCGCTGGTTGGATATTATTATTATTGTCCGATAACCTAGTTTCAATCGGTTTAATCAATGGACTATTACAATTGCTATTGTTTGCCTTAGTCGTCTGTCTGCCCGCATGGCGCACAGGGCGAATGTCATACGTTGATATTGGTTGGCCATGGGGTTTAACCCTCATTGGCATACTAACTTGGTTTTATAGTGATGGTGATGCTACTCGTGTTGCAGTGGTGAGTATCGCTTACATTTTTGCGGGTAGTCGTATGGGATTAGGTGCATTAAAAATGTGGCGGTTAGGCTATTTAAAAACAGAATTTCCGCGTTATGAATATCAAAAGAGTCGTTGGCAAAAAGCGGGAAAAACCAATACGGCGTTAGCCATGCAAGTTGAAGCCATATTACAAGGTTTAGCGAATGCCTCTTTTTTGGCTATACCTGCTTTTGTCATTGCGACAAATCCTGATGCCCATATTTCGATATTTGAAATTATTGGCATGATTGTTTGGCTCGGTGCTTTTGTTATGGAAAGTGTTGCTGATAGCCAAAAACTTGCCTTCTTACGAGAAATGAAAAAGCAAGGAAAGAAAAATACCGTCTGTAATATCGGTTTATGGAAGTATAGCCGTCACCCTAATTACTTTGCTGAATGGATGGTTTGGAACGGTTTAGTGATCGCCTCAATTCCATCATGGTTGGCGCTATACCAGCAAGAGTCGATAATCATTTGGGGATTATTAGGCATAGGCATTTTATTTGCCTCAAGGATGATGTACACCACCTTAGTTTATTATACTGGGGCTGTGCCATCAGAGTTTTATTCGGTGCAAAAGCGCCCCGAATATAAAAAGTATCAACAAACAACTAATATTTTTTTTCCTGGCCCTAATAAGGGTTAAGGAAAGTTTACAAATGATAGCCTAGATTGATGCAGTAAAACCGTAAATTAGAAAATCATAGAAAGAGCAAATGCTAGATGAAAATAATCAATAAAAAGCAACTTACTTCATTACTCAATTATGTAATCTTGTTAATAACGATAACTTCAGGCGTTGTTTTTGCTAATTCTGTAGATAAATTTAATCATCAGGGTACCTTACGCGATGTACTTATTGTTGGTAATAATTGGGATGGTATGATTGATATCATTGATGCCAATAGTTTTAAGTTAGTTAAACGACTTAATGTTGTTCCTGACAAAGCAGCCCGCCTTGAAGAGATATATTCATTTGGATTGCGTTGGTTAAAATCGACCTTTATCAACAAGGTCATTGGTGAAGGCCATGATCAATTGGTTGATGATATGTTTTTGTCTAAAGATGGACGCTTTATTTATGCGTCAAGACCAAGTTTCTCTGATGTGATTTCGATCGATGTTAACAGTGGAGAAATTGTTTGGCGCACTGCTGTAGAAGGAGACAGATCTGATCATGCGGCGCTATCTCCCGATGGCAACACTTTTTTAGTGTCTGCTTCTACTGCACGAAAAGTTCAAGCTATTGATACCTTAACAGGCCAGGTTATTGGTGAATTTGAGTCTGGAGATCAACCGCATGAGAATATTTATTCTCGTGATGGCAAACGCATTTATCATGCGAGCATTGGTAAAGTATTTATTTCATCTCCCTGGTTAGATTGGCTAAAAGGTGATCGCTGGTTTCAGGTCGTCGATGCTAAAACAATGAAAGTATTATCACGGATAGATATGGGCATAAAGCTAGAAGAATTCGGTAGCCCATGGATTGATAAATCAATAAGGCCAATGGCGATAGCACCAGATGATCGTTTTGTTTATCTGCAAATTTCATTTTTTCATGGTTTGTTCGAGTACGATATGACGCTTGAAAAGATAACTCGAAAACTAGAACTACCCGTCCCACTTGAAATTCAGGCCTTGGATTACAGTGATTACCAGCTCAATTCTGCTCATCATGGTTTGGCAATTAATCATCAGGGGAGTAAGCTTTGCGTCGCGGCAACTATGTCAGGTTACGCTGCCATTATTGATCGTAAAAGTTTTAAATATACCACTATAAATCTTTCTGATACGCCTTTAGGTGCTAAACCTTATTGGGCAACAGAAAGTGCGGATGGCCGCTTTTGTTATATCTCGGTGAGTGAACAAGACCGAGTTTCTGTGATCTCATTTGAACAAGAAAAAGAGGTAGCTAGTATTGCTGTAGGCGATCATCCTCAACGTATTCGTACGGGTAAAATTTGGCTAATTAATACCACTGAATAAGCAGAGAGAGATGCATGGATTTTTTACGAACAGACGATAGGTTTTTTGACAATTTACCTGATTACCCTTTCTCACCTAACTACTTAATGGTTGACGATGAAGAAGGAGGGCAGTTACGGGTTCATTATCTTGACGAGGGTTTAAAAAATGCAGCACCGATATTATTGCTCCATGGTGAACCATCATGGAGCTTTTTGTATCGAAAAATGATTCCCATCCTTGTACAAGCAGGTCATCGGGTAATTGTTCCTGATTTGGTTGGTTTTGGACGTTCAGATAAACCAAGTAAACGCTCAGATTATACCTATCAACGCCACATAGATTGGATGAGATCTTTAGTTTTACAGCTCAAACTGATAAACATAACGCTAGTCTGTCAAGATTGGGGCGGGTTAATAGGATTACGTCTAGCCGCTGAAGATAGCCAAAGGTATGCCCGCATTGTTGCCGCCAATACTATGTTGCCAACGGGAGATCATGACCCCGGTGAAGCATTCAAGCAATGGCAAAAATACTCACAGACAGTGCCGCAGTTTCCTTCAGGAAAGGTGATTGATAAAGGTACAGTCACGCCATTGTTGCCAGCGGTAATAGCCGCCTATGATGCACCTTTTCCAGAAGAAAAATACAAGGAAGGAGCTCGCCAATTTCCGTTGTTAGTTCCTATCACCCCTAATGATCCGGCGACAGTAAAAAACCGAGCGGCATGGAAAGTGTTATCTCAGTGGCAAAAACCTTTTTTGACTGCTTTTAGTGATTTAGACCCTATCACCGCAGGGGGAGCTAAATTATTACAGAAATTGATACCGGGTACAAAAGGTCAAAAGCACACAACCATTATAAACGGTGGCCATTTTTTACAGGAAGACCAAGGAGAGTCTTTAGCTGATGTCGTTATTAACTTTATTGATGTAAATAACGGTTAAAAAACTCAACCACACTCGACTCGGCTTTTTCTTTATCGTGTTGCCATAAACGGGTATGCCTGCCGCCTTGAGCTTGCCAAAACTGCTTAGGCGCTTTAGCCGCGGAAAATAAACGTTGTCCATGACTGAAATCCACGGTTTGATCAGCAGTGCCGTGCATGATGTAAACAGGGCGTGGCGAAATTTGGCTAATGTAGGTCTCTGGATTAATTTCATTGGTATCTATATTACCACGCCATTCAAACAGTTTTTCAACAATGGGCATTAATGGATATCGTGGCAGCCCGTGGTTTTTTTTACCTTGCTCGGTTAATACATCCATACCGTGAGCAAAACCACCACTGAATACGCCTACCTTTATTCGTTTATCTTTTGCCATCACAATGATGCCTGTGGCTGCCCCCATGGAGAAACCCATTAGACCAATATGGGTGATGCTTTTTTCTTGTTCTAAAAAGTTTAACGCTGCGGTCACGTCTTTTTGCTCATGGAAACCCATGGTCGATATGATGTTTGGATCTTGGCGAGGGTGGCGCATATCAAAAGCTAGCACATTATAGCCTGCGCTTATTAGCGGTTTGGCGTAGCGCATGCCCTCAGTGCGGTCAGCCCCACGTCCATGAACAAGTAAAATCGCCTTGTCATTATCGGTAGAGGCCATGTACCAGCCAGGTAGGGTTAAACCGTCTTCACTAGTAAAGCTCACGTCTTCAAAATTAATGTTTTGCGTGTTTGGCTCACCACAAAAAACATAATGCTCTTGATTACAGTCGACAATACTTAGTTGCAGGATTACCGATGAAAAATACCAAGCGGCAGCGAGTAAAACTGTCGTGGTAATTAGGCTTAGCGTTATTATTAATTTTTTTATCATCATTGTTTAACTAGATTGTACTTTGTTGACAGTAATTAAAAGAGAATTGAATGGTCTATTTTAGTTAATTCTTCAAATTCAGGGGCTCGGCTTTCAGCCTTTGCGGTGAATGTTTCCATCATATCGTTTTGTGGTTGAAACATCCCACTTTGCCACACCGACATATAATTTAAACTATCAGCAACTGAATGATCGCGAGCATAGTTGATCATCTCCTTACAGCCGGTTACCGCTAGTGGAGATCGAGCCGCAATTTCGACCGCTATTGCCATCACGGCAGTTAACATGCTTTCTTGCGAGTCATAAACATTATTGACTAAGCCAGCTTCTTTAGCTTCAATAGCTGGCATTCTACGACCGGTGTAGGCTAACTCCTTCACTAAGCCCATTGAAATTAATTGAGGTAAACGTTGTAACGTACCTAAGTCCGCGGTCATACCAAGTTTTGTCTCTTCAATACTAAAAAAAGCATCACTTGTACAATAACGACAATCAGCAGCACTAACCATATCAACCGCACCACCAATACAACCACCCTGGATAGCCATTAATACCGGCATTCGTGCGTTTTCTAACAGGTTGAAACATGCTTGTAATTGCAAAACAGTACGACGTAATTGGTCATGTTTACGTCCTGACTCTATATTTTTTTCTACTTTATTTTGTGAAAATACGGCTAAGTCCATACCTGCACAAAAATGTTTACCCGTTGATGAAATCACAATAACTCTTGCGGCACACTCCTTATTAATTTCATCGATAACTTTAGGGAACTCCTGCCAAAAGTCGAGATTCATTGAATTAAAAGCCTGAGGACGATTAAGTGTGATATGTGCAATTTTATCACTAATTTTTAAGGTTAAGCTTTTGTAGTTGGTAGCATCGCTCATCACCTTCTCCTATAAGTTTATTATGCTTTGCGCATCTGTTTGTATAGCGGTATCTAAAGAGACTAGTATTGACTCTCTTTCTTTTAGTTTTGTGCCATGATGGGCTGTCATATTAAGTGACTGCATTTGCTCAGCTACTGCTTGAGCAGTACTCATTAGTTGTTCGGTTTGAACAACTTGATCAAGAAAACCGGCCAATATCGCCGTTTCTGGGCTAAATAATTCGGCATTAATGACCGAACGAGTTAAGTAGTTTCTGGGGATACGATTGCGCGCAATTTCAATACCTGCGTTGTGCATAGTCATACCGATAGCTACTTCGTTTAATCCTATTTTAAAGTTACCTGCACAACCAATTCGATAATCACAACAGAGTAATAAAAAGGCACCTTTGGCAACAGCATGACCAGTGCATACGCCAATAATAGGGGTAGGGAAGGCTAACATTCTACGGGCTAATTTAGAGCCTTCGGTCACCAGTGCAATGGCAGAGTCAGAGCTTTTTTTCATCGCTTTTAAATCAAAACCAGCAGAAAAAATACCTGCTTGGCCAGTTAATATCACCATAGCGTTTCGGTGTTCGGCTTGATCTAATGCGTTATTAACCTCAGTAATAACTTGATGAGATATTGCATTGACCTTACCGTTATTTAACGAAATGATATGGACGTTATTTTTGATTTCTACTGTGATCAGTTCCATTTTTTTACCCATCTGTGTATTTTTAATATTTATGGTGTGTTGTTGTTTATATTGAGTGTTAACTCACTATAAACAACATTGACCAGGGTATTAGCCGTGACTTGCCGCTATTTTATAGGCTTGTCTTTGTTGGATATTGGCTAGATAGTCTTTGATATTATTTTTATTGTGCAATAGCTTTAATTTGTCTGCTATTTCTAGCATTATCGTCATCATAATATCGGCCGCAGAAAATGCTTCTCCAGCAAAGTAAACTTGTTTGCCTAAGGTATCATCAATATATGAAAAGTCTAACGCTATTTCTTTAGCAATGTAGTTATCAAGTGGGGCATTGCCATCACGTGGTTCCATTTGCATTAATAATGAAGAGATTACAGGCAAAGCCAAAGAACCTTCAGCAAAATGTGACCACTCTAAATACTGGTAATACTGAGCTGTATTTTTATCAGGTCTTAATTGATGAGATGTGCCTTGATTGATAATATATTCCATTATCGCTCCTGACTCACAAATACTTATTTCTCCATCAACCATGATAGGAGCCTTAGCCAATGGGTGTATTAACTGTAGGCTTTTAGGTGCTAAATTGGTAATAGGATCACGTTGGTGATTGATTAATGTGTAGGGTATTTGTAATTCTTCTAGTAACCAGATCACTCTTTTTGAACGGGATTGATTTAAGTGATGAATTGTTATCATACTATTTTATTTTCCTAAAGGTTAGCCAATGTCGCTTATTGTTGTTGATTAATTTGTTCAACATTTAGCGGAGTATCACTACTTTTTTCAAGTGATGATTTAAATTTAACGCGTAACAACTTCACTAAAATACCTGCGGTAAATAACATTATTAATGTATAAATAGCCGGTGTAAAAGACATTTTATAATTGGCTAATAGAGTTAAAGCCATAAACATTGATAATGTACTATTTTGTAAACCTACCTCAATGGTGATGGATGTTCTTTGGGCGTTAGTTAAACCCAACCATTTACTTGAATAATAACCAAGTGCCATTGTTGAAAGATTTAATAATAAAGATACTGGACCCGTAGCAATTAAGGCAGGAATAACGATATCTTGTTGAATATAGGTTAAAAATATAATTAAAAGGGTGAGAAACAAGATACCAAATCTCGATACATGGATTTGGGTACTATTAGCAAACTTAGGATAATAGGCTTTTATTATCATTCCTAGGGCAATGGGTATGATAGTCAATTTCATTAAGCTAAACATGGTGGCAATGATAGGCAAATTAAATTCGTTACCTTGCCCCATAAAATGAACTAATGATAAATTTAGCACAATAGGAATGGTAAATACTGTGATTAAACTTGCGACAGCGGTCATGGTCACAGAAAGCGCGACATCACCTTTTGCTAAATGAGTAAACATGTTTGATGTCGTTCCGCCGGGACACAGCACCAGTAACATCACACCAACAGCGTATTCTGGTTCTAAAGGCATAATATTAGCCAATGCAAACCCTATGATGGGTAATAACAATAATTGATTGGTTAAACCAATAGCAACGGCTTTTGGATAGTTTAATACGCGCTTAAAATCAGCAAAAACAAGTGATAAACCCATGCCCATCATAATAAAAAATATGCACACAGGAATGACTTGTGAATTTACAAACGTAACTAATTCGATACTTTCCATAACTACCTCATGTAGTGGTGACCTATTACTCGGTCAATTAAAATTACTTATTACATCATCTTTTTTATAGAGTGATAATTTGTCCAACCGAAGCGTCAGCTGTTCCTGCTAATACGTTTTGATAAACTGCATCAACTTGGTTGATATCTTTAGTATGCTCAATGGTCATTATTGAACGACAAAATTTAATATAACGCAGTAACGAGCTATTTATTTGCTTCATGGTTTCGCGTGTCCCACACTCAACTGAGCGCATTTTTAATTGATTAGGGGCAAAAAAGAATTCAGGGATTGCACCGGGTAAATTGTCAAAACGTTGGGTGTCATTGACATTAATATCCTGGTGTTGAGTGGCCCCAATTTGACAGGAATAACATAACTGTTCGGCAAAATGATGATGGATAGCCGATAGTGTTTTGTGACCACCGGCCATATCGACCAACATAGAAGGAATATTAGCGTTTAGGCTAGCGATTTCTTTATAGCTAATCACTTGTTGATAACAGCCTAATGATTCTACAAAGTTTTTATTAGTGTCAGACGTAATACCAATGGCTGAGCGTTCACCGCGCTGTTCAATGGCAAAGGCTAGGGCAATACTGGTTTTACTCGATGCGCTAGTGATCAAGTACTGCTGGGCTTTAAAATAATGATGGTCAAACATAAAGTCATCAACAAGCCAAGCGGTGGTAAATAAACCACGCAACAATATGTCGTAATCTTCATTCTTAGCTTGGTAAAAAGGATTTTTTTTGACCCGATCAAAGCTGGAATAAAACGGCGATAAACTTTCTCGACAAGTGCTAACATCAGAGAATCGAGAAGTAGAAACTCGCCCCGCTAGTATTTTTACGTGTGTAGCCATGGGCAGAAAACCCCACACACGTTCGCCCACTTTAATATGCTCACAATTTGATGAAATCACATCGGCAAAACCCATCACTGGTAAGCGTCCCCATTGTGTTAGCTCTGAGAGATTTTCGGTTGGAAAAAACTGCCAATAGCCCAATATATCGCCAGTAATACCATAGCTAATGTTATTTGCCGTTAGGGCAAATTTATCGACTTTAAGCAGCACTTCATTTTCTTTCAATGCTTGGTCAATATTAAAAGGCACAAGTCGTGTTTTATGTAGCTCAGACTTAGTCACTTCAAAGACAAGTGTTTGGTTAACGGAAGATTGAGATAGAGTCATGAAGTTCCTTTATATTAATAATCGTCTTTGATCAATGTCTAAAGTTAATGTCTTAAATTAATGTTGAATAAACTTAGCAATGGCATTATTGACCGCTGCCGGTTTTTCATGTTGTAGCCAATGGCTAGTGTTTGAAAAACGGACCAGTGAGCAGTTAGGAACGTATTGCTCGATCTCGTCAAGGTTTTCATTAACAAAGGCTTGGTCTTCTTCTCCCCATAAAATCAGTGTCGGTATATTGACTCGAATGTTGGGCACTTTTATCATTGAAATATTTTTAACCGGCCCTGTCCATGTATCACTGAACTTGTCTTCTTCACACGACTCTAGCACGTTATTGTCGGTATCATTGGCTGCGAGTTGTGGCATGGCGCGATAATATTGCAGCATGCCATTAATCGCACCTTTTTGACTCCACACCTGACGATACTTTGCTTTTACCTCATCGGTAAATACATCTGTTCTAGCACTTACCATCATTTTTTCGCTGAGGTAGTTATAGTTATTCTTCGATAATAACGACTGCCCAGATGCACTAATTAACTGATGAATATAAGCACTTTTTTGACGTTGAATCCGATTGTTGGCCATCTCTCTAGTAAACGTACTCGGATGCGCTGCATTGAGAATAATAAGTTTGTTAATTAATTGCGGATGAAAAGCTGCAAGAGGCCAGGCGATAACACCACCCCAATCGTGCGCAACTAAATAAACGGCTTGATCAGGGCTGATCACTTTAATAAATTGTGCGATAAAAGTGATTAACTTAGGGAGGGCATAAAAACTGAGGTCTGAGGGCTTATCACTTAAGTTATAACCGGGTAAATCAGGGGCAATGACGCGATAATTAGGTGAAAAATAAGTTAATTGCTTGATCCAGGTTCCCCAATACTCAGGAAAACCGTGAAGAAATATAATTGTTGTTATCGTTTCTTTATTTTTTGATTTAGAGCCAGACTCAACATAATGAATATTAACGTCATCGACTAAGGTAAACTTATGCTCCAGTCTCATATTCAGTCCCATTGAAGGTAAATTAGTTTATGTTAAGTGATGTTAAGTGAGTCTGTTGTTAATCCATCAAAAAAAGTCACGGCGTTAGCTAGAGACTCTCTCTCTGTTTGGGTTTTATTTACTGCAGCGTTAGTATCGGCATAACCAAAAGACATGCCAAATAAAACACCACGCTCTGTAGGTAATTTTAATATATCTCTAACGGGATCAGGGAATTGCCCTAACGCGCCTTGCATACAATTTGATAGCCCATGTTCGGCCATAATTAATGACAGTGTTTGTGCATAAATACCTAAATCAACTGCGCCCATAATATCTAAATATTTGTCCATAGTGAAAAATATTGCATGGGGGGCATCAAAAAATTGCCAGTTGCGTATCATTGCCATTTGTCTTGCTTTTTTATCTTCTCTGCTAATACCGAGTGAATTATATAAAGCATTAGCCGAGCCAAACTGACGATCACGATGGATACCTTTGTACTGAGGCAACCAATTGAAATCTGGATTAGGCGTTGCACCACTCATGAGTAAGGCAATAAACTTTTCTTTTAGCTTATCTTTTGTTTGCCCCGAAACCACACAAGTTTGCCAAGGTTGTACATTACAATTTGATGGGGATAGCTGCGCATGGTCAAAAATTTTCTTTAAAATTGCTTGGGGTACAGGCTTGTCAATAAATGCACGAACTGAGGTCCGTTCTTTCAATATCGATTCAATAGACATAGTGAAAACTCTTAAACAGGTGAATTAAAAATGAAATATTATGTAAACAAGAATATAACGTGTTCGTTTGGTTTTTTAGAATGTATAGAATGTTTAAGTTAAAGGAGTAAAAAAGGGAGGTACAGTGACATTTGTCACCATAACTCCCCCAGACCATTTTTACTTAAAACTCATATGAAATGGTTGCACCAAAACTACGAGGTTGGTTTGGATAGGCATTAAAGCTTCCCGACTGGATCGGTGTTGGGAAAGCTGAAAGGAAATATTCATCATTAGTTAAATTGCGTGCCCATACTTGTAAATGAATACCGTTTTCAAGGTTTAACCCTGCACTCGCGTTAAAGGTACCAACTTCACGAGATAAAGACTCAGGTACATTTTCTACTAGACGAACGTCACTTTCGTACAAATAATCAGTACGAACATAACCATAGGCGCCACTTTCTAGTTCGAAGCTATAAGTAATACCAGCAGTAATACTTTGCTCGTGAATACCGGCAGGTTTTTCACCTGATAAGTCTAGTGTGCCGCTGACTCCAGAGCCGTTGACAAAAGAGTCATATACTGGGTCAAGAAAGGTACCCGCTAAGGTCAGTGCCCAATTTTCTGTTGGGTTATAGACAGAGTCAAATTCGATACCTTGGGTACTTTGTTTGCCTGCATTAGCCAAAACAAAACCGGTACCCATAAAGATTGACGATTGGAAGCCTTGAATGGTTTGGTCAAAGAGGGTGACATTAAACGCGCCCTTTTTAAACCGTGCTTTCATTCCTAATTCATAAACTGTAGCTTCTTCTGGTGAGGCAAATCGACCGCCGTAGCTTTGGTTTGGCTGGTTAAGACCTGCAGCTTCAAGGGCATTTTGATCACTGGTAAATGGACGAGTATCACGAGACAAGTTCCATGAAGACGCCTTAAAGCCAGTCGCCGAAGTCGCAAATAAGTTAATATTTTCATTTAACTCATAGGCCAAGCGTACTGACCAGGTTGTTTTGCTATCTGAGGTTTTGCCATCTTCCACTGCATTGGGTAAGTCAAGCATAGGCGGCATAAATTGTACCGGACTTAAAGCTCCAATAGTACCTGCTGCTTGTGCCGCGGGTAGTACTAAGCCAATTGGCGCACCAAAAACGGTATTTGTTGTGGCAAAGTCAATAGCAGAAAGCGTTGAATTATTTTGCTGAGCGACAGTCACATCTTTTTCATCATTGGTGTAACTAACACCTAATGTCGCGGTAAAATCATCCGTTAGGTGATAATCAAAGTTAGCAAAAATAGAATAAGCCGTGTTTGCCTGGCTAAATTGGGTGGCAACATCAGTATCGTCAGAAAAAAACGAACCAGGCGCAAGGCCATAGAGTGGCTCTATGTTACCGATTAAACCTACAGCTGCAGGATTACCAGAGAATGCAAATAAAGTATCAAAGTAATTTCTCATGTCATCACCATAAAACAAGGTGTCAACCGCATCGACATCTTCTTTAAAGTAATAACCGCCAACCATCCAGTCAACCTTGTTAGTACCGCTAGAGGTTAGACGGAGTTCTTGGGTGAAGGTATCAATTTTAATGTCACCACTTTCTCTAACAATATCCAATGAGGTGTAATCAACATCGTGTATCCAAGTCTGGTCATTACTTCGTTGAGCGGTAATAGAGGTTAACGTAAAACCGTCATAATCAACGTCTACTTGCAAGGATATTCCGCCATCTTCTACGGTATTATTGGGATCGATATTGAGGGACGATTGATAAGCGAACGGGTCTTCGTCACTATTAACGATACCCCCTAAATATTGGACTGCTCCGGTTGTTGCTCCATTAATGACATCAGAGACGGTACAACAGGCTTCATCTATTTCACTATAGTCTGCAATAAAGCGTAATGTAACATCTTCTGTTGCTTCATAAAGCGCTTGGCCACGAATATTCCAACGGTCACGGTCATTGAGTTTACTTAAGCCAGTTACACTGTCGGTATAGCCATCACGGGTGTTAAAGCCTCCTGATAAGCTTAACGCCAAGGTATCAGTTACCCCATTGGTGACATAACCTTTCATTGTTTGTTGATTATTATTACCAAGACCGGCTTCAATCTTACCTTCTAAATCAAAAGATGGCGCCAAAGTACGAATGTTGAGAACACCAGCAGAAGCATTTTTACCAAATAAGGTACTTTGTGGACCACTAAGGACTTCTATTTGTTGAAGTCTTGGCAGATCGCCAATTTGAGCAGCAGCACGAGAGCGATATACGCCGTCAATAAAAACGCCAACAGAAGGTTCAATACCAGTATTATTGGTACCGTTACCAAAACCACGAATAGAGAAGTTAGTGTTAGTAGAGCGCTGTAATGGTGTTACTCTAAGTGTGGGCACCAGTGTCTGTAAATCTTCAATGTCCATTACTTTGGCTTGTTCTATAGCTTTTCCGCTAATGACTGTGATGGCAATGGGAGACTGTTGTAAACCTTTAAGACGTTTAGAGCCTGTTACCATTATCCGTTCTATTTCTTGCTCATCATTTTGTACTGTTGGATTTTCTTGTTCAGCTTGTGCTGTAGAGCCCATAGCTCCGACAATACTCAAGGCGAGTAAAGAATGCTTAAAGAATGTTGATTTGTTATTATTCATGTATTTCCCCAGTGCTTACTGATAATTATTGAGTTGTTTTTTAATTGTTTTTTTAATGTATTGTTTTTTATTGTTTTTTGTTTTTATTGCTTTGTTGTTAGTTTAAAATTAAAGGGTTTTTTGTAGTAAGTAAATATATATCTACTTAAAAATTAATTTTATGTCAATAGGGATGATGCTATAACGGATGAATTTATCCTGCGCTTCTAGCTGCAACACTTATCTGTAGCATTAACTTGCTATCTTTATATGACTTTAGCATGCTAAGTGCAGTTGTAACATTAAACCAATGAATTATTTTTATGGGATTCTATTCGTATGAGGAATAATAGGTTTTGATTAAAAGCATCTTAATCATATTAATAGTGAATAGTTAGGTATAAGTATTATTCATTTGGATAATATAATTGATTGATTTAGCATACAAGATTAATTCATATTATTTGGAGAGCTAATCAATGCTTGAATACAAAAGTCCAATCCGAGATGTTAAATTCGTTATGCAAGAATTACTCGATTGTGAAAACCATTATCAACACTTGGGCTATCAAGATGCAAGCATTGATATGATTGATGCCATTATTAGTGAAGCCGCTAAATTAACTGAACAAGTTATTGCCCCGATCAACCAAATAGGTGATCAACAAGGGTGTAGTTGGAATAATGGTATTGTAACAACGCCCGATGGTTTTAAAAATGCATATAAACAATATGTAGAGGGAGGGTGGCCAACATTATCTCAATCTGAAGAATTTGGTGGTCAAGGTTTACCACATTCATTAAATATTAGTATTGCTGAATTATTCTCTAGTGCTAATCACAGTTTTGCTATGTACCCATTACTAAGTCATGGGGCATTAGCAACAATAGAAGCTCACGGTAGTGACACGCAGAAACAGCAATTTATGCCTAAACTTGTTGAAGGTACGTGGACCGGAACTATGTGTTTAACAGAGCCTCACTGTGGTACTGATTTGGGTATGTTACGTACCAAAGCTGAATTAAATGAAGATGGCAGTTATTCAATAACAGGCACTAAAATTTTTATCTCTGCAGGTGATCACGACCTATCTGATAATATTGTACATATAGTGATCGCTCGTATTCCCGGCTCGCCTGAAGGTAATAAGGGTATTTCTTTATTCATTGTTCCTAAGTTTACTGTTAATGATGACGGCACCATCTCTGATAGGAATGGTGTTACTTGTGGCTCGATTGAACATAAAATGGGGATTAATGCTAACGCAACGTGTGTTATTAATTTTGACGGCGCCAATGGTTACCTCATTGGAGAACCTAATCGTGGCCTTAAATGCATGTTTACCTTTATGAATGCGGCACGAATTGGTGTGGCAAATGAAGGTGTTGCCGCGGCTGAAGCCTCTTTTCAAGGGGCGTTGGCCTATGCCAAAGATCGTTTACAAATGCGATCAATCAGCGGTATTAAAAATCCTGAAGGCCCAGCAGATCCTATTATTGTTCATCCAGATGTACGCAGAATGTTGTTAACTCAAAAGTCTATCGCTGAAGGCGGTCGTGCATTAGTCAGTTATTTAGCCCAGTTAGTTGATATTGGCCATGCGGAGCCAGATGAAGCCATAAAAGCGGATGCCGAAACTAAATTAGCCTTATTAACGCCGATAGCTAAAGCTTTTCTGTCTGAACTTGGTTTTGAATGTACCAGTCATGGCGTGCAAATATTTGGTGGTCATGGTTTTATAAAAGAGTGGGGCATGGAGCAATTGATGCGCGACACCAAAATCAGTTGTATATATGAAGGCACTACAGGTATTCAAGCATTAGATTTACTGGCACGTAAAGTGATTGGTACTAAAGGTGAAATATTAAAACCATTTGCTAAAGATGTTACCACATTTTGTCAAGAAAATTTTGATAATCAAGCAATGGCTGAATTTATTCATCCCATCATGGCTTATGTAAAAGAGTGGCATGAAATCACCGTTAGTATTGGAGAGAAAGCAGTTAAAAATCCTGATGAAATTGGTGGCGCTTCAGTTGATTATTTAATGTATGCCGGTTACGTTACGCTAGCCTTCTTCTGGGCAAAAATGGCAAAAGTGGCTCAAGACAAACTAGCGGCAGGGGCAACCGATAGTGCTTTTTATGAAGCAAAAATTAAAACAGCTCAGTTCTTTATTCAACGTATGTTACCAAGGGCAAAAGGGCATGCGGCTTGTATTGACAATGGGGTGAGTTCAATGATGGCGCTTAAAAGCGAAGAGTTTATTTTTTAAATATATTAGCACTTTTATAAGTAATCAATGGGTAACAAACCCACGTTCAGTGGGTTTGTTACTGTTTGTAAAATTCAGCCCTTAGACTTTAAATGCAGGGTATTGACAAATAACCTTGGGTCGTCAATTTTCTCTAGCATAGGTATATCAGGCAAACAATCGTCATCGACATAGTCAACAAAATTGGCTGACGAATCAAAAACTAAGATATCCAAGGCTAATCGGTCCAATCCGTATAGACCTCGGTGGATCATATCAGCTGAAAATACTAACAAGTCGCCTGCGGCTAACCCAATTTCCTTTCCAGTTGAGAGACTTTCGCTACTTACTCTCTTATTTTTTTCTAGTCGCACAGCTTCTTCTTCATCGCTATCCCAACGCTTATGGGTTCCAGGCACTAGCTCCACTCCTAGTTCAGCAAATAAGGGGACCCGAAGGTGTAATACTTGAGTGTCATGAATGACTTTTTTTTGTACTTCAACACCATGATCATATTGACAGTCTCTATGCCAGAAATTATTTTGCTGAGAATTACAGGGGTCAAAAAATAATTGGGTATTCATAAAAGCTGGATTAGCCGGTATAACCGACTCTACAACCTTCATTATTTTTTTTGAGCTGATAAAATTAAAAAGCAGTAGCCGATCGTCTATTCCTAAGTATTTACTACCAGTAATTAAAGAAGAATTGAAAGCTTCCTGCTGATAGAAACTTGTGTTGTCATCTTTCCATAACTGATGAAATGCTAATATTACTTTTCTCAGAGATAAAATTTCAGACGCATTAAAATAATCCCTAATGACAAAGTAGCCGTGATCATCATAATAGCGTGGCAATTGACTCAGACTGTCTATCATTAACTACCCTAGCTCCCACTTAATTATAAGAAAAATACTTATTGCCTCTGGCCTTTAAAAATACGGTAGCGGCTAACCGATGATGTTTTATCTAGATGTTCTGATCAACTCCGCCAACAAAGGGTTGCGATATTAACAGGGAAGGAGAGATTATCAAGAAAAAATCAAATTATTATCATTAATGATCGGGCATATAGAAATTAGATATATCACTCAGACAGTTACCATAGTGTGGATAAAGTTCAAAAGACCAATATTGTCAACAATAGAGATTTGTTTAGAGTAGTGACAGCAATAACTTAAACAGTTTTTGGCTGTTTGAGCGGTAAATAACAAGAATATTTGAAGGCTTTGATCGGGGGAAGATCAGTTTGTTCACTTATGGGCGTTTTATTTATTGCTTTGTCATCAGTGCTTCTAAAGACCGAGGGACTTGTGCGGTGTTTGAGTTAACGGCCTTAATTTTCTGCTTATTGCAGCCTATCAGTTTCAATCAACATTGGAATGGCAGTTACCCCGTTTTATCAGCTGCCTCGTGCTTTTAAGTGGAACAAGGAAATAAATTCTTGCGCCAAGCAAGTCAATCTATTTTAGTGATAGAAATAGGCCCAAGAGCTTATTTCTATCTCACTATATTCAACCTTATTTTAGCAACCAGAGGTAGCAGTGACTATACCAGGCGCGTTGGGAGATGTAGCTTCTGTATATGTGATTGTACATAAAGTAGCAAGTGTATAAACAGCTGCAGTTGCAGTTGTAGTGGGCGTTAAATCAGATGTAACTGCCACTGCTATACCATTTCTATCTGGATAGCCAGCTGCCATAGCCACGTTATTGCCTTCCATAATCACGTCTGTATTTGAATCACTGCCATTACCATTTGCTAAAGTCAGGGCATGGGCTAACGCTGAAGCGGTCCGAAGTGAGCCTGCCACAGCTTTAACCACACTAAGTCTAGCCTTATCTTCTATATCAATGAATTTAGGAATCGCAAAAACCGATAAAATCGCTAAAATTATGATTACCACGATTAATTCAATTAGGGTGAAACCACCTTGAGTATTAACTTTCATCAAAAACATCCTATATGTATATGTATGTGTATGTGTATGTATGTGTATGTGTATGTGTATTAGCATTGAATATTATATATTAGAATAAAATGAAATGAAATAAAACATGTATTTAGGTTTTTTATTTCCAAACTCATGGTGTTGATGTGAAGTGCAAAGCAATCAGCTTAAAATCTTCACTACATCACCTGTTATGGCTATGCTCAATTAATAGATGCAAAGTAAATTTGTATTGATATCTCCAGGAAGTACATAACCATTTTTTAATTTTATGCCGCAAAAAAGAAGTTCAGGGCAGCCATCATTTTACCTATTAGAGGCTGATGGTAGAGGGTTATGGGTGCTTTAAAGGTCATTATAAAATTAGCCTTATCAACTCAAATAAATACCATCAAGGCCATAGGGTGAGTCAGTAATGAAAACCATGCCAGTGAATTCAAAGCAGCTAATTATATCTTAATGTTTTACTCGGGTAGGGGAAATTAAAGAGCTACCATTTAATAGGGTATATAGTGTCAATTTAGGATGAAATATAACCTTCATATTTCGAGGCTGGAATTTAGTCAAAAATAAATTTTTATTTGTAATTGAATCAATATGATGGTGGACGATACTGGGCTTGAACCAGTGACCCCCGCCTTGTAAGGGCGGTGCTCTCCCAACTGAGCTAATCGTCCATAATGGATAATTTTTTTGAGTCAAAATAAGTGGTGGACGATACTGGGCTTGAACCAGTGACCCCCGCCTTGTAAGGGCGGTGCTCTCCCAACTGAGCTAATCGTCCAGTCATTTTGATCTAGAGTGACTTAAAAATAA